>CAZMHI010000012.1:7110-14068 GCA_964566055.1 uncultured Rhodospirillaceae bacterium | reverse complement strand
ACTATTTGGAGAGCGGGACAACCGGGGGAGTCCATCCCGCCTATCGATCCTGTTGCAGAATCGATCCATCCATATTTAATACCTAGTCACAAATGACATCATATTCAATGCATATCACGCATAGGTGATGCGCGTTTTTTGCATAGCTCGATGCCAAAGGAGGATTAGTATCGTTATTGTTCAGCCGGTAGACCGTTAAAAACGAAAAGTTTTGGGTCGATTTTAATGCCGCTTTCCAAATTACTGAGGGTAACGGTGGTTCTTATTCCTTGCGGATCTGTAATGATCCATTTTCTTAAAGCCAGGGGCTGATCTGAGAAGATCATGGTAATAGACCCCTGCTCGGGCTCTTTGGTCCGCGCCAGCGTCGCCCGCAGGATATTAGAGCCTTTTTCAAACTTCGTTACGGTTACGTCACCTTTTAATTTGATGTCCTCTTCGACCAGAAAGCCAATTGGCGTATTGCTGAGCCATAAATGGGTAACTTGTTCGAGCTCTTTATCAATATAAATGAGAAAAATGCCGTCCGCGATCATCATAATTGGCGCCGGTGGATCGTATTCAAATCTCATTTTCCCAGGTCTAGACAACAATAGTTTGCCGGTCGCCACGGCGCCATTTGAGGATACCTGAAGAAAGCCCGCCCGTAAGGTCTTCATACCATTGAGAAAAGCCTCTATACGCTTCAATTCCTGCTGGTTTTCAGCGCTGAGTTTGGCGGCGATGGCCTCGCTGGCCAGGGTGGCAGGCATCGTTGCCGCTAAGGAAAAAAGCGCAAAAATTCCGGCCAACAGGAGTTTTCTCGTAAAGATCATTGTGATTCTAACCATAAGTCCATTTTGAGAGCCGCATCACACAAGTGATGTAACAAGTAATCTATGGCAGGACCAGAGGAGAGTTTTGGGAGAAAAGGTAAAATTTATTTGATTAGTGTGCGCCGACGAGCACTTCGCGGCGGCCCACCCGGTCGGCCTTGCTGACGACGCCTTCCGCTTCCATGCGCTCAATAATGCGGGCTGCCCGGTTATAGCCGATCTGTAAATGGCGTTGAATAAAACTGGTCGAGGCTCTGCCTTCACGGGCAATGATCGCCACCGCCTCATCATAGAGCTCATCACCGCTATCTTTGTTACCGCCGGCACCTGGAATATCAAAGCCGCCCTCAACCTCTTCGGTGACCGCATCGACATAGGCAGGCTCGCCCTGCGCTTTAAGGAAATTAACGATCTGCTCAACTTCGCCATCGCTGACAAAGGGACCGTGTATACGGCTGATCTGACCCCCGCCCGCCATATAAAGCATATCGCCCTGCCCCAGAAGTTGCTCAGCGCCCTGCTCACCCAGGATCGTGCGGCTGTCGATTTTGGAGGTCACCTGGAAACTGATCCGGGTCGGGAAGTTGGCTTTAATGGTACCGGTGATAACATCGACCGAAGGCCGCTGGGTCGCCATGATCAAATGAATGCCGGCGGCGCGCGCCATTTGGGCCAAGCGCTGGATGGCGGCTTCAATGTCCTTGCCGGCAACCATCATTAGATCAGCCATCTCATCGACCACCACCACAATCAGCGGCAATGGATCCGTGCTCAAGGGCTGATCTTCGTAAACCGGCTTACCCTCTTCATCAAAACCGGTCTGCACCCGCCGGGTTATCTCCTCGCCCTTTTTACGTGCCTCGGCGAGCCTGGAGTTATAGCCGGTGATGTTGCGAACCCCCATTTGCGACATCAGGCGGTAGCGGTCTTCCATTTCGCGCACCGCCCATTTTAAGGCGACGATGGCTTTTGACGGATCAGTGACAACCGGCGCTAACAGATTGGGGATACCGTCATAGACGGAGAGTTCGAGCATTTTCGGATCGACCATAATAAATTTGCATTCATCCGGATTGAGCCGGTAGAGCAGAGAGCAAATCATGGTGTTGATGGCGACAGACTTACCGGAGCCGGTGGTGCCGGCGATCAGCAAATGCGGCATGCGGGCGAGATCAACAACGTTGGGCGTGCCACCAATGTCTTTCCCCAACACCAAAGGCAGACTGCCGGTGTTCTTTTCATAAGCCGCTGAGGCCAGGAGTTCACGGAAGAAAACCATATCCCGCTTGGCGTTTGGCAGCTCAATGCCAATAACGCTGCGGCCAGGCACCACGGCAATACGAACCGACAACGCGCTCATTGAGCGGGCGATATCATCGGAGAGACCGACCACCCGGGACGTTTTAGTGCCAGGTGCGGGCTCCAGCTCATAGAGCGTAACGACGGGACCCGGGCGGACTTTAACGATCTCACCTTTGACACCGAAATCCTGCAGCACTGATTCCAGCACTTCAGCATTTTGCGCCAGCGCATCTTTATCGGCTTTTTCGATTTTAGTGGCGGCCGGCGGGGCTTCCAGGATATCAAGCGGCGGCAATTGATAGGTATTGGAAACCGAGAGCCGCAGATTGCCCTGGCCGGCATCTTTGGCCCGTTTACCAGCCGGTGCTTTCTTGGTTTTTTCGGTGACCACCGCGGTGGATTTTTTTCTCGCCTTGGCAATCAAACCGCTGGAGCGCCCCAGGGGCGCTTCGGCCTCTTCCTCAACAGCCTCACTGATATCGTCGATTGGCGCTTCTTCGCCTTCCGGCTCCGCGCCAAAAGTCGGCTCAATTCGTTCTTTAAGCGCCTGGGCCTGACGGCCAAGGTAGCCGGCGCCATGCCAAACCGAAACAACGGATTGCACTGCACCCCGGCCCATGGCAATCCACTCGGAGCGATCCAGGCCACCGGCATAAATTAAGATCATAAATCCGGTCAACCCGCTTAAGAGCGCAATGCCAATATTGCTATAGGCAATTTTAAGCGGAGCCAGCAGAACAACGGCCTGGCTGAGCAGCGCATAGCCGGCGACACCGCCAATACCGGTCCGGAAGGGCCAGGTCTCAGGGGCTGATATCAACGACAAGGCCAGTGTCGTCAGAACCACACCGGCGATCATGGCAAGCAGGCGCAGCCAGACAAACCTGACCCCTTTTTTACTGCAGAGCCGCCAGCCCCAGGCGGTGAATACCAGGCTCGGCAAGTAGGCAGCGGCGCCGAATATTTGCAATAGGATATCTGAAGTATAAGCGCCCAGCAGACCCATGACATTTTTAGCCGGGCCATCGGCGGCGCTGTTAAAGGATGGATCGGCGTGATGATAGGTCAAGAGGGCGACAATCAGCGCCAATGCCAGGACAATAAGTCCGGCGCCTAAGAACTCGACAAGACGCCGCCGGGCAATCTCAATAAAGCTTTGCTGGAAAAGCGCGGTAAGCCAGGCCGGAATTGCCGGTGCGCGAGGTGTATTAAGAGCTGAGCGGGCCATCGGCCAACTCTAGGTCGAGTTCCTTTACACTTCGTTAACAAAAGATGAAATACGTCGGCCAAACCCTTGAAAATAAGCTCTTTTTGCCGTTTTTTCTCCGGTTCTTAAGAGCTTACTTTAAGGTTGCGCAATAACGTCGATTTAGCGCCGCCAAAAGGGCTTACTGGCTTCATACTTCGCCGCGGCTCTGGTGACGCCGATATCTTCGAGTAAGCGGTCATCCAGCTCTGTTAACGCCTTGCGCTGCTTGGATCTTTCCCTATAGAGAATGGCATTGCGGCCCATCACAATCAGAGTGACTGCCAGCCAAGTGGTTGTCGCTTTGAACGTCTGCTGCCATAGCGACAAAACATGCTGACCGGAATAGTCTTGAAGTGATATTGTATCGGTACAATATGATGATTTTCGTGACATTAACATGATTTTGTCTCCTTAATATGATGACAATGTATATATTATGCTTGCATTGTCACCGTCAATAGTTATATTGTCACCATGACAATGTGGCTCCCAGATATAACAGAACGCCGTGGTCCGAGATACTTAGCCATTTCTGATGCGCTGGCGGATGATATTCGTGACGGCACTATTCAAGCGGGTGACCGCCTGCCAACGCATCGCGATCTTGCCTATCATTTAGGCGTCACCGTCGGTACGGTCAGCCGGGCGTATGCCGAAGCGGAACGGCGTGGTCTCACCTATGGTGAAGTGGGCCGGGGCACCTTCGCCTCAGGCCGATCTGGGGGTGACGCGGGATGGCGCAGTATATATGCCTCCAGTGACACAGCTTTTTTTAAGAAAGAGCCGGGCGAAAGCAACACGGTTGATTTCGGCTTGAATATGCCGGCAGCCGGTGAGCGGGCCGCCGTGTTATCGGAGACGCTGACCGATCTGGCGCGCTCGCCTTACCTGGATGACTTTCTCGCCTATCAGACCGAAGGTGGAATGGAACCGCACCGGGCGGCTATCGCAAATTGGCTGGCGCAATACGGCCTCACTGATAACCCGGATCAGATTGTCATCAGCAATGGCGCGCAACATGCGCTGACGATTGTACTGATGGCGATGACCAATCCGGGTGATTTAGTGGCGACAGAATCTTATACCTATCCCGCCATTCACGGTCTTACTCAACAATTGGGTCTGAAAATCACCGGTTTGGAAATGGATGAGTTCGGTATTGTACCAGCGGCCTTTGAGCAACTGTGTCATAGCCGCCCGCCCAAAATTCTCTATGTTCTGCCAACCCTGCAAAATCCAACAACGGCAATTATGCCGGATGAGCGCCGCCAGGAGATTGCCGCTATCGCCCAGCATTACAATGTGCTGATCATGGATGACGATGTGTATGGTTATCTCGTGCCCGATGCGCCGCCGCCAATCTCTGTTTACGCACCCAAAAACTCATTTTTTATTTCCAGCGCTTCAAAATTTCTTGCTCCGGGCTTACGCGTTGGTTTCATTCATAGCCCGCTCCAATATACTGATCAGATCAGAACGACCCTGCAGCTGACCTCCTGGATGGCCCCACCCTTGATGTGCGAGGTTGAGCGCCGCTGGCTGGAAGATGGTACGGCCGACCGGTTTATTGTGTGGCATCGCGAGGAGGCGATAGCGCGCCAAAAAATTGCTCAAAAAGCCTTGGCGGGAGCAGACTTTAAAACTCACCCTTCAAGTTATCATTTGTGGCTGAAAATGCCGGAGCACTGGCGGGCGGAAAATTTCGTTGATCGCGTTGCCGAGGAGGGAGTTACAGTTTTACCGTCATCTTCCTTTGCGATTGGCAACGCCGGGACAGACGAAGCCGTCCGGGTCTGTCTCGGTTCACCCAATTCGCGGGAAAAAGTTGAAACCGGCCTCACTATATTAGCCGGCGCCCTAGGGGAAACCCAAAGGTCTCCCGCAGTCTTTATTTAAGCGTTTCAACCACCCGGCCTAGAGCTTCCGAAATAAATTCAGGCTCTTGCACCAAGGCCAGGCGAATGTATGGCGCACCAGGATTTCGTCCTGAGGCGTCTGGCCGGGCGAGATACCCGCCGGGTATGACTTTAACGCCGGCTTCTTGCCAAAGTTTGCGGGCGGCAGCTTCACCGTCACCAACATCCAGCCAAAGATAAAATCCGCCTTCAGGGCGGTAGTGGCCGAACTGATCGCCGAGAATCTGATCGGCCCGGTCAAACTTCTGGCGGTAAAGTTTGCGGTTTTCCTGGACGTGGTTATCGTCCCGCCAAAGGGCTGCTGAGGCCGCTAGGATAGGGAGCGGTAAAGTCGCACCGCCATAATTGCGCAAAGTTTTAAACCTCTTAATCAGCGCCGCATCACCAGCAACAAAACCCGAGCGCAGACCCGGTGCATTGGAGCGTTTGGACAGGGAATGAAAGACCAGAACGTTGTCCAAGGTGCCGCCGAGTTCCCGGCAAGCCTCGAGCCCGCCCGGCGGCGGCGTTTGATCATAAATCTCGGCGTAGCATTCATCGACGGCCAGCACGAAGTCAAACTTGCGGGCGAGGCTAATTGCTTTTTTTAGATAATCGAGATCGGCCACGGCCCCTTGCGGATTGGACGGCGTGCAAAGAAAGGCCAAAGCCGTGCGCTGTAAGGTTGCTTCGTCCAGCTCATCAAAATCGGGCAGGAAACCGTTTTCCGGCGTTGCCGACATGTAAACCGGCTCAGCCCGGCTCATCAGCGCCGCGCCGATATAGACCTGGTAAAAGGGGTTCGGGATCAGTACCACCGGCACGTCACCGTTTTTTTGTGGTGGGATAGCAATATCGCCAGCCATATAGAGCGCTTCCCGGGTGCCGGAAACTGCGCAGATGTTTTCACTAGGCTGGACCATTCCAGCAGACAAATTGTAACGCGTGCTGAGCCAATCCCGAATGGCATCCAACAGATCAGATGTGCCGGCGACCGGTGGATATTTTGCCCATTGATCGGCATGACGGTTGACCGTCTCGGCGAGCAATTCAGGCGAGGGATGTTGCGGCTCACCCAATGACATAATCATCGGCTCCTTATCGGCCCGCGCCTCGACACCTTTTAGAAGTGCGCGCAAACGATCAAAGGGATAATCCGTTAGCTTGTCGAGATTGGTATTGTGCATCTTTAGAGCCATCGCCTTAAAAAATAAGCCCCGCCTAAAGCGGGGCTTTAAAGTTCAGATAGTTTTAACTCGCCTCAACCGCTCTCACAAGCAGCTGACGGAGAGATAATTAAATTTTAAAGTGCCTCGTTGCCGCGTTCACCGGTCCGGATACGCACCGCATCGGCCAACTCGTAGACAAAGATTTTGCCATCACCAATATTTTCCGAGCCGGCTTCGTTGCGAATGGTTTCAACAACCCGGTCGGCCATATCATCAGAGACGGCGATCTCGATTTTGGTTTTTGGTACAAAGCTGATGGCATATTCGGCGCCGCGATAAATCTCGGTATGACCTTTTTGACGGCCAAAGCCCGAAACTTCACTGGTGGTCAGACCTTGGACACCGACTTCCATAAGCGCTTCCCGTACCGTATCCAACTTAGACGGTTTGATGATTGCTACAATATACTTCATGAGCGTCGCTCCTTTTTATCGATCTTAAAGGTCATAACTACGTTCGCCATGCGAC
>CAZMHI010000012.1:0-7100 GCA_964566055.1 uncultured Rhodospirillaceae bacterium | reverse complement strand
AAGCCCATAACAGCCTGGGTTATTTTAAGTAGAATGAAACCGACAACGCCAGCCCAAACTACCGTGACGATAGTGGCTATCAATTGACCGAGGAAAGCTGTTCCCATGGTGACGCCTTCCGGCAGGCCATTGCCGCCGAGGCTGGCATCAGCGAAGAACGCGGTCAGCAAGATACCCAAAATGCCGCCGACACCGTGAACTGCGAAAACATCGAGGGAATCATCAATGTTCCATTTCGATTTCACGACATTGATCATGTAGAAACAAATGGCACCGGAAGCGACACCATAAACCAAAGCTCCAACCGGGCCGACAAAGCCGGAACCAGGCGTAATGGTAGCCAGTCCGGCAATCGCACCGGTGGCAATACCAACCAAGCTTGGTTTACCGAATTTGATATATTCGATTAAAATCCAGGTGAGGCAGGCCGTCGAGGCTGAAATATGCGTCACCGTCATGGCCATGCCGGCGCTGCCGTCGGCAGCCAGGGCAGAGCCTGCATTAAAGCCATACCAGCCAACCCACAGCATGGCTGCACCGATCATCACCATACCAGGATTATGCGGCGGACGTAATTCATTGGGGAAGCCGCGGCGGGCACCGAGGACTTTGGCGATGATTATAGCAGCTACCGCAGCATTGGCGTGAACCACCAGGCCGCCGGCGAAATCCATCGTCGCATAGCCTTTAAGGGCGTCGCTGGCCCAGCCTAGATCAGCCAGCAGACCACCGCCCCAAATCCAATGGGTTGAAGGGGCATAAACAAAGATCAGCCACAACGCACTGAACAAAACGACAGCGCCGAATTTAATGCGCTCGACATAAGCGCCGACGACCAGAGCCGGCGTGATAATGGCAAAGGTCATCTGGAACATGAAAAAGACGTCTTCCGGAATACTGCCGGAGAGTGTGTCGGTCGAAACCCCTGCCAGGAAAGCCTTTGACAGGCCACCCCACCAGGCATTACCACCGCCAAAGGCGATACTATAGCCTGCGACCAGCCAGACGATGGAGGCCATGCAGCAGATGGTAAAACATTGCATTAGCACGGAAAGCACGTTCTTCGAGCGCACCAAACCGCCATAAAATAAAGCCAGGCCCGGCATGGTCATGAACAGCACCAAGGCCGTTGCCGTAATAATCCAAGCCGTATCACCGCCGCTGAGTTTATCAGCAGCCAAGGCCTCGCTTGGCACTAAAGAAATTAAACTGATTAGAAAAATCGTCACTGAACTGATCGCATATCT
Organism: uncultured Rhodospirillaceae bacterium; assembly: GCA_964566055.1. Lineage (GTDB taxonomy): Bacteria > Pseudomonadota > Alphaproteobacteria > Rhodospirillales > UBA2165 > TMED23. The sequence goes on along the minus strand of CAZMHI010000012.1, from coordinate 5,853 downwards.
GCGCATCACATTGTCCTCCTATTGCACATCATTCCCGCAGCGTTCGAATTCAAAGCAGCTGAATTCCCCCAAACTTATGTGCGCCACGCCAGATATAGATTTCAAGAACCGTGCCGGTTTAGCAGATATTCTATTTAATCTCTTATTTTCAATGAGATAGGTGAAGTTTTACTGGTTAAAATAGCTATATATACAGATAATTTTTGATTATTTTTTCAGCAATAACCCTGCTTTGACTATTTTTTAGTCAGAAAAGGTTGGACCGTCTCACGGCGTGGCAGGCGTAAGACGGTCCGGATGAGCGATAAAACAAAGGAGGACAACCCCGTTCCATCGCAACTTTTTAAACCTCAAGAACCCACCCCCGAATAAGCAATAGGGGGTGGGTTCTTGAGTTTGGAGAGTGTCCTGCTAGTGGATCATCTCGCCATGCTGGCTGAGATCCAGGCCTTCGGCTTCGGCATCACTGTCGACACGAAGACCGATTGTTTTATCAACCACGAAGAGGATGACCGCCGAGGCGACCGCACTCCAGACAATGGTTGCAACGATGCCGTAAAGCTGTGTGCCGATCTGAGCAACGTTACCTTCAAGGGCGCCGGCCGTGCCGCCAATTGCTTCGACAGCAAAGACACCTGTCAGGATTGCACCGGTGATGCCACCAAGACCATGCACGGCAAAGACATCAAGTGAATCGTCATAGCCGAGTTTGTGCTTGAGCGAGGTCGCGCCCCAGAAACAAACCAGACCAGCGAGGATACCGATTGCCAAGGCGCCTTTCGGACCGACAAAGCCGGAAGCGGGGGTGATCGCCACCAAACCGGCGACAGCACCAGAAACAATACCAAGTACGGTTGGTTTCTTTTGGCTGACCCATTCAGCAATCATCCAGGCAAGACCAGCTGCTGCTGCGGCAATTTGCGTCACGGTCATGGCCATAGCTGCACCACCATTAGCGCCTAAGGCTGAGCCGCCGTTGAAGCCGAACCAGCCGACCCACAACATCGCGCCACCGATAACGGTAAGAACGAGGTTATGAGGCGCCAGGTTTTCAACGCCGTAGCCTTTGCGTTTACCGAGCATGATACAAGCAACCAGTGCCGCGATACCTGAGTTAATATGAACAACCGTACCACCGGCAAAATCAAGCACACCGGCATCGCCTAAGAAGCCGCCGCCCCACACCCAGAAGGTTACAGGCGAGTAAACCACGATCGACCAAAGTCCGACAAACCAGAGAAGAGCCGAGAATTTCATCCGTTCGGCCACCGCGCCGGTGATCAAAGCCGCGGTAATGATGGCAAAGGTCATTTGGAAAACGACAAATAATGAATCCGGAATGGTGCCGTTAATGGCGCCAACAGTCAGATGTTCCAAAAAGGCGAGGTCAAAATTACCAACATAGGCATTACCGCCCTTGGAAAAAGCGAGGCTGTAGCCGATCACCATCCAAATCACCGAGATCAGACAGGTAATGGCAAAGCTTTGCATCAACGTTGCCAGCACGTTTTTCTTCCGGGTCATACCGCCGTAAAATAGTGCCAGGCCTGGGATCGTCATCATCAGAACGATTGCCGTCGAGGTCAGCAACCAGGCCGTATCGCCGGTATCAAGTTTGGGTTTTTCATCTGCTGCCAGAGCAGGATCAATCATAAAGACAATACCTGCCGCAATAATCGCCAGCAGAGATGTCATCTTAAATATCTTAGTCATTGTATTACTCCTGGTATCGATTAAAGGGCTTCGTCGCCGGTTTCGCCGGTGCGAATGCGGACGGCCTGACCCAGATCTAAAACGAAGATTTTGCCATCACCGATATTGCCGGAACCGGCCGCACCCGAGATGGCTTCAATGACCGCATCGACTTGATCGTCAGATACGGCAATTTCGATTTTTGTTTTCGGTACAAAACTGATGGCATATTCCGCGCCGCGATAAATTTCAGTATGTCCTTTTTGACGGCCAAAGCCTGATACTTCGCTTGACGTCAAACCTTGAATGCCAACATCCACCAAAGCGGTTCTGACATCTTCCAGCTTGGCTGGTTTTACAATCGCTGTGATGAGTTTCATCTCGCGACTCCTTTCTAAAAAGCGTTTACTCAATTGCCACGACACTTGCCCTCAAAAAATCAATTGCGGACTAAGCCTGTCTTTGGCTCGATGGCAGTTACATTCCAAGAACCGTGCCAGACTCGTAAAAACGTTTAGATATAAGGAGTTAGATCAATTTCAGAGGGTCGCTAGTATAAATTATTGCCTATTTATTAGCCATTATTGGCTTGATATTATTAATTGATCATTATTTAGGCAAAAATAGAGACTGGACAAAGGCTGTTTGGGAGCGCAGTTGTTGAGGATGGTAAAAACAGCAGAAAATAGCCTGTCTGCGGACGTTTTAATCGTCGGCGGTGGCATGGCTGGATGCAGTCTGGCCTGCGCACTCGCCGGAGCTGGATTTGTTGTGATTGTTCTGGATCGCCTTGATCAATCTCACCAAACCACCGATGAGTTTGACGGCCGCGCCTCAGCCATCGCCGAAGCGCCGAAGAAAATGCTCGACCAGATTGGCATGTGGCGAAATCTTGATCAAAATTTTGCCCCGATACTGGATATTCGCGTTGCCGATGGTGAGTCTCGTTTGTTTCTCCATTACGACCATGAAGATATCGGCGAGGATGCCTTCGGTTATATGGTTGAGAACCGGCATTTCCGCCAAGCAGTCTTTGCCCGGCTGAAAGAACTGGATACCCTGACCTATCTTGCGCCAGCCAAGCTGAAAGATATCACCTATAATCCGGCAGAGGTGCAGGCTGAGTTGTCAGATGGCCGCTGCATTAAAGCCAGCTTGCTGGTTGGCGCCGATGGCCGGCAATCGCAAATTAGAACAGACGCCGGTATCAAACTCACCAGCTGGTCCTATCATCAGACCGGGATCGTACTCACAGTTGAGCACGAAATTCCCCATCACAATGTCGCCCATGAGCATTTTTTACCCGCCGGCCCGTTCGCCATACTTCCGCTCCCTGGTGAAAACGGCAGAAACAATCGCTCTTCGATTGTCTGGACGGAAAAAGATGAGCTGGTTGAAAGCATCATGGCGCTGCCGGAAAAGGATTTTGCCCGGGAGTTTAACCAGCGCTTCGGTGATTTTTTGGGCAAAGTAGAGTTTATCGGGCCGCGCTGGACTTATCCGCTAACGTTGCAGTATGCCGAAACCAGCATAGCCGAGCGTTTGGTGCTGGTCGGTGACGCCTCCCACGGTATGCATCCGATTGCCGGGCAGGGGCTTAATATGGGATTGCGGGACGTTGCGGCTTTGGCGGAAGTGCTGACCGATGCCAGGCGGCTCGGTCTCGACATTGGAACCTCCAGTGTACTCGATCAGTATGAACAGTGGCGGCGCTTTGATAATACTTTAATGCTGGCGATGACAGACGGGCTAAACCGTTTGTTCTCGAACGATATTGCACCGCTCAAACTGGCCCGGGATATCGGCCTCGCCGCCGTCGATAAGGCTGGCCCCCTCAAAAAAGTTTTCATGCGCCATGCGATGGGCTCGACCGGCAACCTGCCGCGCCTGCTTAAAGGTGAGGCTCTCTAGTCTATTTCCCGGGCTTCATCGGCCAGCATAATCGGAATGCCGTCGCGGATGGGGTAGGCGAGTTTGGCCTGGTCGCTGATCAGCTCCTGCTTTTCGGTATCGTAGCGCAGCGGCCCTTTGGTCACTGGACAGACCAGAATTTCAAGCAGCTTGGGATCAACGGGTTGCGTATTCATAGCACTCTCATTCTTTTACATTTGGTGTTAATGTTTTGTCGCGGCATCGCCGCCGCTGGCCAGTTCCATTTCCATTAAGGACGTCATCACGTCGACCATGTCGGCAATGTCTCGCGCCTCCAGAATAGCCTGTTTTTCCCGGTAATCAAATGGGTTCATCATGCCAAGGGTCGCGACCAAAAATCGATCATCGGCCTTGGCCAAGCCGTCCCAATCGATTTTGATGCCTTTGAGTTCGAGATAATCTTTTAGTATCGCCAATAAGCCATCCCGATTAATACCCGGATCATCAAAATCAAGATCGTCCTTGAAACTGGCAAAATCAGGTTCAACGCTCCGGTAATCATGGGGACTATCGAGCTCTTTAATAATTTTAAAGCGGCAGACACCCTGCAAGGTCATCAAGATACGGCCATCCTCACTTTCGGCAAAAGCGACAATGCGACCGGCACAGCCGATGTGAAACAGCTCCGTTGCCGCCGGCACCGGATCGGGCAGCATTTCCAGCGGCTGCACCATACCAATCAAACGACTTTCTTTGAGACTATCCAGCACCATGTTGAGGTAGCGGGGCTCGAATATATTGAGCGGCATACGGCCATGGGGCAGCAGCATGGCGCCGGGCAGGGGAAAGATCGGCAGTACGTGCGGCAGGTCTTCGAGAGGTAAGCCGAAGGGGTCAGCCAAAACTTGCGGCATTACGAGAACAATACCGCCGACATTTTGCGGCGGCCTTCAACCGTCATTGGATCAGCATGACCTAAAGCTTCAAATATCTTCAGCAGCTGAGCCTTCGCCGCCTCATCGTTCCAGCTCCGGTTGCGTTTAAGAATTTCAACCAGCTCTTCAATCGCTGCCTCGGTTTGCCCGCCGCCATAAAGCGCCAAGGCATAATCATAGCGCGCCTGATGATCATCCGGATTGGCCTCAACGGCGGCTTTAAGTTCATCTGCTTCGCCGCTATCTGCTGTTTGTTCATCTAGTTCGAGAGCAGTCTGCACAGCGGAAATCGGTGCTGTGGTTAGTAATTCTTCCGTCAGGCCGGCGAGATAATTCCGCGCCTGATCCATTTCCCCCGACGCCATCAGGCATTTCAGGATGCCGGCATGGGCATCTGCATTTAAGCTGTCTTGCGCCAATATTTGATTGAAAATAGCACTGGCGGTGGTCGGATCACCAGCTGCCAAGAGGCCATTTGCTTGCTCCATCGCCTGATCAATAGGCGAGCCGGCGCCACCGGTCAGCTTTTCGATAAACTGACGCAGCTGACCTTCCGGTATCACGCCATTAAAGGCATCCGCCGGGCGGCCATCTTTAAAAGCATAGACCATCGGGATCGACTGCACGCGTAATTGCTGCGCCAGAGCCTGGTTATCGTCAATATTGATTTTAACCAGCCTCACCTGACCGCCATATTCGTTAACAAGTTTTTCGAGCACTGGCGTCAATTGTTTGCAGGGTTCGCACCAGGGCGCCCAAAAATCAACAATCACCGGCACTTGGGCCGAGGCATTGATAACATCTTCGGCAAAACGCTCGGTATCAGATTCGGTGATCAGGCCGCCGCCGCCACTGTCGGCGGGTGGAGTTATTTCTGCTTCAGTGCCATCACCATCAAGTATCGCTGTCATATTTCTGCTTTCGTCTAAAACTCTAAAGTTGCTCTATTTAACTGCATAATTGGCACAAGATTGCTCATATGCAAGCGTGGAACGCGTTAAATCGCGACAATCCGCGCCTCGTGCCCGCAATCTTTTAAAAATAGCAATAAATCAGCCGATTTTATCGTTGTTGTCGCGGCGTTATGCAGGGGGTGATAATTGAGCGTCTCGTGGGCCAGCATTTCTTCATCCAAGACAAATTGAACCACCCGCGAGGTCTCATTGATGGCGGCAAAGGGTGTCACTGAGCCGGGCTCGATACCCAGATACTCAACCATTAAGTCGGCTTTGCCGAAGGACAACCGCGCAGCGCCCAAGGCTTTTTGCAGCAGGTTCATATTGACGCGCTTTTCTTCCAAGGTAACGAATAGCCAGAACACCCCCTTTTTATCTTTCAAAAACAGATTTTTGCA
>CAZMHI010000011.1:21773-94620 GCA_964566055.1 uncultured Rhodospirillaceae bacterium | reverse complement strand
TGATCCTCCGTTTTCTAACTATAACAGTGGACCCACTTTTTGGGGGAGGACCAGGGCTCGGCCGGATTTCCGCTTGTGATCGCGGGTGTAACGGGAATTCTGTCGTTTGTTGTACTTTTACAAGCTAGAAGTGGACGCGAGGCTCCGAACCAGGATGGATTGGATCTGATAGATCAAGCTGAAATGGTCCAGCCGGCCTATCGAGCCAGAAATGATATCGCCGTAAATTTTGTGATTCTCACAGTGCTTTATGTCGCGGCGCTCGCCCTGGAACTTGTCAGTTTCGGCATTTCTACATCGTTGTTTCTTTTTATAGCGCTGAGCGTTCTTACGGGATTTGCCCGAAAATCATTAGCCACGAATGTTCTCGTCGCTGTATTCCTCGGATTCGGGAGTGAGCTCCTGTTTACCCAGGTTTTCGCAGTTGATTTACCATAGCGGCTGATCGGAGCGAATAACCTTCATGGCCGAACTCCTTCCAGAAATTGCCAATATATTTACGCCCGTGCCCCTATTTTTCACTTTGCTGGGGACCATCCTAGGTATTCTGGTCGGAGCGATACCTGGATTGACGGGTGCTATGCTGATCGCCTTGACGTTGCCGCTCACCTTTTTCATGGAGCCGGTGACGGCGTTGATTTTACTGGTTTCAATGTATGTCGGCTCGATCAGCGGCGGTCAAGTTGCTTCGATCCTGCTGCGGATGCCAGGCGCGCCATCGGCGGTTATGACCACATTTGATGGCTACCCGATGGCCAGGGATGGAAAACCGGGACGGGCTTTGGCCCTCGGTATTGGGGCTTCTTTTTTCGGCGGATTAGTCTCCTGGATATTTCTAGTGCTGCTGACCGAACCGTTATCGGAGATTGCTGTGAAGTTTGGTCCTTTTGAATATTTTACGCTTGTTTTGATGGCGTTGGTTTTGATCGCCTCAGTCAGTCAAGGTTCGTTGGCCAAAGGAATTCTTGCTGGCTTTCTGGGCATGCTGGTGGCAATGCCGGGGGTCGATCCTTCAGCCGGTGGTATCCGGCTAACCCTCGGCTTCCACGAATTGGATGACGGGTTCAAACTTTTACCGGTTCTGATGGGCGTGTTTGTCGTCGGGCAAATTATCAGCGAACTTGTCGATATTGAACGAAAGGCCGTGCAGGTTGAATCCTCGTTGAGTGGCATATTGATGTCATTGCGGGACTGGAAAAACCATTTCGTTAACTTGGTACGATCATCACTTATCGGCACATGGGTTGGTATTCTCCCGGCGATAGGAGGCAATATTGGTTCTGTACTCGCCTACACTACGGCCAAGAACCTCTCGAAATCTCCGGAAAAGTTCGGCAAGGGATCTGAAGAAGGTATTATTGCCTCTGAGGCCGCCAATAACGCTACCATTGGCGGTGCCTTAATTCCTTTGATTTCGATGGGTATCCCCGGAAGTGTTGTCGACGTGTTTCTACTGGCGGCTCTGCTGGTCCATGGTATTCAGCCGGGACCGCTTTTATTCGTCAACAATGCCGACATTGTTTTTGCGATTATGGCCGCCATGATCGTCGCCAATGTATTCATGCTGTTGTTTATGACCAGTGCCGTAAAATATATCGCCAAAATCAGCCGCTTGCCGAAGACCTATATTTTACCCGGTATCATGATGTTTTGTGTTATTGGCGCATTTGCCCAAGCCAACCGCATGTTCGATGTCTGGGTGCTCTTGATTTTCGGAGTAATTGGTTATGCGATGAGACGGGCTGCTATACCGCAGGCACCATTTATCATCGGTTTGGTGTTGGCTCCTATTGCCGAACAGAACCTCAGAACTGGATTGCAAATAACCGGCGGCTCACTGATGCCGCTAATTACCCGGCCGGTCTCCTTAACTTTTCTGATCGTCTCGATCTTGTTTTTGGTGTGGCCTTTTGTGTCTCATTTGAAGCGGAAAAAAAACACCGAAAGCGACAACTATTCGTGACCCTGGCCGGGGACAGGCGTTGCCCCTGGCGTGCCGGTGTGAAGCGCTTTGTCGCGGCCACCAAATTCTTCGATCAAGGCATTTTGGTCGTCCTTGGCCTGGCGGTCGGTTTTCTCCGGATCGCAAATTTCGCGCAAATAACCTTCATATTCTGTGACCACATCGGCAAAAGCTGGATCACCAGCCAAATTAGTGGTTTCTTCCGGATCGGTCTCAAGATCGAACAGCTCCGGCTCATATTCAACGTAATAAATAAATTTGTATTTACCTTTGCGCAGCATGAACGCTCCAGTTGGTGAAGAGGCGGCGTGGTACTCGCTAAAGACAATGCGTTCCGGATCATCTTCTGCCTTGGCCATCTCAAACCAGGAGGCGCCGTCGAGTTCCTGCTCTTCTGCTGTTAATTCAAGTCCAACCCCATCCATGATGGTTTGATAACTATCGAGCAAGGATGTTGGCGTGGCGCAAACTTTGCTCTCGGGAATGCCGTCACCGGCAATGATTAAAGGTATACCGCCACTTTCTTCATAAAAGTTAGACTTTCCCCACATCCCGCGCGTACCGACATTGTCACCGTGATCACTGGTATAAATGACGCGCGTACTATCCTCTAAACCGCATTCCGCCAGTGCCTCCAGTACGCGCCCTATCTGGTGATCGACAAAAGTACAAAGGCCGAAATAAGCTGCCACTGCTTGCAGTTTTTTTTCAGGTGTTAAATTACGGTCGACCTGTTGAAAATCATCCATGCGTTGAACCCAGGGATGGCGCTCAAATCCTTCCGCCGGATCAAGTTTGCGTGGCGGCAATTGATCCAGGGGATAGAGATCATAAAATTCCTCCGGCACGACCAGAGGGAAATGCGGCGCGACAAAGCCGAGATATAGTACCCAGGGTTTGTCGCCACCCTCATTTGCAGCATCCTGTAACCAATCGCAGGCCTCATCGGCTATTAATGTGTCATAGCGATTGTAATTGGATTCACCCGGACCGATCTCATTGAGCATTTTGGCCGGCCGTTCACCCGGCAGTGGATCCCTGATCGAGCCCCAGACCTGGCCAATGCCATCCATGACATGCATGGGGTGGTGCTGTTTTGAAAAGCCAGTATTTAAGTCTTCATGGCGGTAGTGCAGCTTGCCGATAGATTCGACCCGGTAGCCTTCGTCCTGCAAGCGATGGCCCCAGCCCTTGATCTCGCCGTCATAAGGCAGGGCATTATCCCAGTACCCGGTTTCATGGGTATAGCGTCCGGTGGCAAAGGCGGCGCGTGCCGGAATGCATATCGGCGAATTGGTGTAGTGGGCGGTAAAGCGGGTGCCGCGGGCGGCCAGCTTGTCAAGATTGGGTGTTTTGACCTGATCATGGCCATAACAGCCGAGCATCTTGGGATTGTGCTCATCCGACATGATGTAGAGGAGGTTTTGCGCTTTCATAAGTTAACTCAAATCTTTCTGATTGCGGGCAAAGAATACGACAACTGCGATGGCCAGCACAATGAACGAAATTGAAACAGGACTGGCAAACAAAAACCAGGGATCTGCGCCGGTGACGGCAAAGGCTTCGCGCATCGATTCTTCCAGATTATTAGCCAGAATAAAGGCAATGACGAAGGCCAAGACGGAGAGATTTAGCTTTCGCATCAAATAACCAAGCACCCCAAAGCCAAGAGCAACATAGACGGCAAACATATTGGTCTGCTGCACATAAATCGCGGTTAGCGTGAGCAGCAAAACGACGGGTAAAAGGCGCTGTTTTGGGATGCGGATCATGATGCCCATCCAGCGCATAAAAATGCCGCCTATTGTCCAATTGAGACCATTGGCGAAGATCATTGCCGTAAATAAGCCAAAGGCATAGACCATTTCCTGATTAATCTGATCCGGCACCAGTCTAAAGACCTGAGGGCCGGGTACGAACCCGCCAATCGATTCTGTGGCAAGAAGGATGAAGACTGCGGATATATTTCCAGGAATACCCAAAGAAAGAACTGGTATCAAATTGGCGCCGGCCACCGCACTGTTTGCGGCTTCAGTTGCGGCAATGCCTTCAATTGCGCCCTCGCCAAAGGCCGGATCTCCTTTGTGAACTTTACGTCCCGTGGCGTAGCCGAGTGTTGCCGCCAAGGTGTTGCCAATACCGGGCAACGCGCCGACCATGGTGCCGATTGAAGCGGAAATGCCGATAAAAGGCAGAATGCGTTTGATGTCGCTGAAATGAAGCTTGTTGTCCCCCGTCACCTCAACACTGGCGATCTTCGAAGTTTCCCGCATCTCGCGCCACATCTCTTCGAGCGATCTAAAGACTTCGCCAAGAATAAGGACACCAAGCACAGCACTGATAAGCGGAAAACCGTTTGCCAGTAAGTCACTCCCCAGGGAGAGGCGCGGATAACCGTCTTCGCCGGTGCCGATATAGGCCATAAACAGACCGAGCAATGCCGCCAGCAAGCCCTTCCAAACGTTCGAGCCAACGACAGCCGAAATAAATGCCAACGACAATATAATCAGGGCAGCCTTCTCAGGAAAATCGAGAAATCTCTCTACTATTATGGCCAGAAACGGTGCCCCGGTAATCAGCACGATATCTGAAATAGTATCGCCCGAAACGGAGGAGAAATGTGCGACGCGAAGCGCTTTACCGGGCTGGCCCCGTTTGGTCAGCGGATAACCATCCAAAGTGGTCATCAGAGAATCCGGCGTGCCGGGTGTATTGAATAATATTGCCGGCACCGCCCCGCCAACCGTGGAGCCTTTCATAATGCCGACTAAGAAACCCAGGACCGGAAGAAGTGCATCCGGCGTAAAGCCAAAAATAGAGATTAATATCGGCAGCGAAATTGCCATGGCTACCGGGCCGCCGATGCCGGGAGCTGCGCCAACGAAAATTCCAAAAATGAGGCCTAAAAAAACCATAACGATGGTTGTCGAAATCGGCAGGCCGGCAATTGAAAACATCGGATCAACGGTAAATACCGTGACGATCCCCAACCAAACGTGATCAAGCAGCCCCATTATTTGTCTCCATTGGGCGGCAAGAGCAGATTGTCAAAGGGCACGTCATAGAGGAATGTGATTACGATAACAGCGGCGACGGAAATTAAAGCAGCGTTCAAGGTAAAGCGGTTCTCGACAGCGCTGATGATGCCGAAAATAAGTACAAAACCACCAACGACATAGCCAATTATTTTATAAGGATAAGTCGCGCGCAAATTGCGATAAGTGCCGATTTCCCCTCCCAAGGTATTAACCATATCAACAACCAGGGGACCGAGGTTGACCATTAAGATGAGGCCGACAACCAGAACAGCCATCAGACGCAACAAAAATAAAAAACTTTGCTTGTCGAGACCTTCTGCATCCTCACCGGCCTTTTCGCCGGGACGGACAATCGCCATCACACCCATAAAGACGGAAACAACCAATATCGCGACTGCCATTACTGTCGGCGCCATCGCATCGCCAATATTCACCCGGCGGCGAAAGGTTTCGATCACACCGGTTTCAATATCGAGAGGTATCCAGATAAATAAGGTAAGAGACGACGCCACGATAAAAAAGATCGCGAGGCCGACGGTCCATGGTGCTTTTTGCATAGGCCAGTGAAATAGAAAAAAGGGCTGAGTTTAACCCAGCCCTTTTGTCGATTTAGTTCATGACTTTCATCAGGACTTTGGAATCGTCCACATTAGCCTGCATCAAAGCATCCAGCTTGGCGCCGGTAATGACATCCGGGCCGCCATAGTTCTTGCTGACGAATTGTGACGCTTTGGTGCTGGGGTCGTTGATAACGCCGCCAATTGCATCAGCCAGGGCTTTGCGGGCATCCGCCGGAATACCGGCCGGCGCAATAAACAAAAACTTAGCACCGATATCATGCGGGATACCGAGTTCCATCAAGGTCGGAGCGCTTGGTGATACTTTGAGCCGGACGCCGAGACCGGAGGCCAGATTGACCATTTTCCCGGCCTTTACAGCTTTGGTTTGGATACCGGCGCCGTAGCCCATATCGACATCACCAGCGGTAATCGCGTTCATGACTTTGCGGCCGCCGCGTAAAATGACGGTATTAAATTTAACGCCGTATTTCTGTTCGATCAGAAAGTTGATGTCGGCATGTTTGGGGCTCATACCGGCAAATTTAAATACCTTACCTTTTTTGGCTGCAGCGATAACATCTTTAAAAGATTTCCAGCCTTTGCCGGTTTTGGCAACGATGCCCATTTGTGAGCTGGTGGTGGTGGCAATAAAGGTGAAATCTTTCAGACTGTAACCGGGTTTTTTGGTGGCGATCATGCCATAGCCAAAAGGTTCGGTTACCGCCATGCCAATGCTCAAACCATCGGCAGGCAGGTTTTTGAGTTTGCGGGCCATTACCGAGCCGCCACGACCGGAAACATTGGAAGGGATCATTTTCCAGCCTTTGCGTTTTTCCAGCTCAGCGGCAATCAACCGCGCCTGGGTATCGGTGCCGCCACCGGCAGCAAAGCCGATCATGACACTGATTGGGCCCTTAGGTTTCCATTCGGCCTGGGCCGTGGTTGTGGTCATAAAAGCCGCAGCAGCCAGACCGGCCACTGCCAGACGTGTTGTTGTTTTAGTTAGTGCATTCATTATAAGTCTCCCTTGTTAGACGTTTGCTAATTTCATTTAGTTGTTGGTACAACTTTATCATTAATTTGTTAGTTAGTTAAAGACAAAAATCGGACTGCTCCAGGCCTGGAAACCATCTTCAGTGGTGACACAGACCCACAATGGGTTATCGCCCGATCCTGATAATTTAATCTCAATTTCACCGCTAAGTTCCCGGTGTGGGTTTACTTCCGGCAAGTGCAGTATTCTAAGCCTTCTTTCCAAGCCACCGCAATCAAGAACCGTATCTTCGATCCCCATTTCGGATAGCGCGCATATGAGTGAGCCATGATTGGTCTCGATATCAATTTCGGCATTTTCACTATTATCGAGCCAGACATCAAAGCCGCCATAATTACCGGTGGTGATGGCATCCCATTTGACTTTGTTGTCACCGTCAACTTCGAGCAATCTCTCATGGTTCCAAGCATTGATTTTTTCCATCCGCGTGATTTTGGCGTTTTTAAAGACTGCTTCGCCAATCCAGCTGGTATTGCGGCCCCGGCCACGATACTCGGCGCCGCTCCAGATCACCCTGTAGCGATCTCCGAGATCGGCTTCGCTATAGCCGCGCAAAGTTTCAACGACATCCATGCCATTGCGTATTTCGATGCGTTCAATCGGGGTTGGTGAATTCGCCACGACTTTAAGGGTGACGCTGGTGTCGCTGGTCTGCACAATATCGCCCATCATCGCTGAGTTCACTTCGCTCGATTTGGCGTCGTCATAGACGTTCGGATCAAGATTAAACAGCTTGCCGCTGCCCTTAAATTCAGTGTCTACGGTCAAATGCAGCCGGTTGCCGGTGGTGCCATAATGGTGGCGCTTTCTCAGGCAATCAAATATGCCGTCGCGGGTGAGTTCTTCGGTATAGAAACAGGTCAGTCCGCCATAAGCCCCAAACATCGAAGCTCCGGGATAGCTGGCGCCCGGCCGGCCCTTGTGGCCATCACTGTTGCAGACGACGCCCGAGCGGTGGCCGAGCGGGAAACCATCTGTCAGCAGCCACTCGAAGGTGCCCCAGGCCGAGTGGATTTCCATCGCGGTTTCGATCTTGGCATCATGAGCAAATTCGATATCCGCATAGCGTCCGCCGACATGAGCATAGGCCAGACAATCTTCATCCTTGAGGGCATCAAATAAAATACGTGCATCATTGGCATCAGTATGAATGTCAGATTGATCCGGCAAGAGCGCGTGGGAGGAGCGTCTGATCTGGCGGCCTTCTTCGCGAAAATAGATATTGCGGTCACCACCAACCGACGTATTGCCCGACCATTCAAAGCCCGGAAAAGTGACAAACCGGCCCTCATTATTATAAGCGGCCGTCAATTCGTTGAGAAATTCCCAAAAGGCATTATTGACTTGGAAGTCGTTGGCTTGGTGGCTGATGACATCCAGAAAAGCCAGATCACGGGCGAAATCAAAATACTCCCGGGAATTGGTGATTCCGATAGTTTCACCGCTTTGACCATGGAGATCACCCCAATAGCCGCCATATGGCCCGTCTTCGATGATTAACGGACCCGCTTCACAGAGCAGCTCGTCGCCGTCAAAGATTTTGATGCGCAGCTCACTTTCTTCGGTGGCGGACAGGTCTTCAAACACCAGTGATTTCTGGCCTTTGTTGAAGGTGGCTGTTTCAGGTAAATTCTTGACCGGCAGGCTGGGCTCAATTCGCAGCTTGGCTTCAACCTGATCTGAGGGATTGCCCCATTCGTCTTCGGCCTTGATGCCAAGCTGAAACGTTTCACCTGGGCGGCGTAAGGTCGAAACTGCCGCCCGCCATTCGGCAGGTGGTCCCGGCACAATCGAAATTGCCGGCTTATCCAGGATCGGCACGTAATGACCAACCGCACAGGCATCGACCAATACTTTAAATTCAAATCCGCTCTCAACAAAAGTTTGCATCTTAAAGCCCGGCGAGCCGCTGCTGGTATCGCCAAAAGTAATAGTGATGGTATCACCTTCGGATAAATAGCCGCCTGATATTCCGGCCGTTAGAGCCTTCATCCAGGGCCGGGAATGGCCAACTCGTTGAAAGTTCAAAGACGGCTTGGTGCCGAGACTGGTGATAGCGGTGACATAGTTGGGGGCAGCCGGGTCATCCATTTGCAAGCCGCCCCAATCACCGAAAAATCGGAACACCACCCGAATGCTGCCATTGTCATCAAGCCCGAAACGCCCAACGGTATATTTAAGTGTAAAGGTCTGATACGAGCGCACCTCAAAGGCACCTTCCGGCGATAACTCGGCCTGGCCGTACAACACCGGGTCTTCGGCCGGAGCGGCAGCCGGCCAAACTTCACCGACAAGCTTCGAATCTACGATATTTGTATTTTCGCCTGACATCTCCGATTATACCTTTTCCGAATCCTGTAAAAGTTCTTCGATCACACCTTCCAGCTTGGTCATTATTGAGGGCAGCGCTACTCGTTCTGAAGCCGAAAGTGCGGCCATAAATTTCTTTTCACGTGCATCCGACACTTGTTTTATGCGTTTATAGAGTTCAACTCCCTTAGGTGTCAGAAACAACAGGGTGCTGCGCTTGTCATTGGCATCTGGCCGTTCTTCAAGACAGTTATCCTTAACGAGTTTTTTCACCGCGCGGCTTACATTGCCTTTATCCATCAAACTTAAATTGCAGATTAGTTTGGCGGTTCCTTTACCTTCCCGAGTTAGAATAGATAGCACCCGCCATTCCTGGACGCCGACATTAAATTTGCGGGCATAAGTCCGGGCTGACCACAAAATCATTTTGTTGGCGAGGATTTGAACGCGGTAACCCAGCCGGTCCCTGATGTCGAATTTTTTTGCCATGGTGGAGCTTGACAAAAAATGCTTGTTCTGACAACCTATTTTTTAAAGGAGATTGTTATGGGTATCGAGACAGCGTTTTCAGCCATTCCACTGCCGGACCGTGAAGCCAAACCGCGCAGCAAGGGAATTACCATGATGATCGATTGGGGGTTGCCGGTTGGTCTGCAGGCGGATGTGGTTGAAACGGCAGGGCACTATATCGATATGGCCAAGATTGCCGGTTCGATTGTTGGTCTAATGCCCAAAACAACCATTGAGAAAAAACTGGCAATTTATCGCGATCGCGATATCAGCACCTCACAAGGGGGGCTCTTTACCGAGCTTGCCTTTATGCAGGGCAACATTGACCCCTTCTTTGAAGAGATGGTGGCGCTTGGGTTTTCGGCGGTAGAGATTTCAGACAATTTGTTGAACTGGAGCCTCACCGAAAAGAAAAAGACCATTAGACGCGCGGTTGACGAGTTTGGTCTCCGGGTATTGGGAGAAGTGGGCAAAAAAGAAGGGGTTTTGGATGATGATGAATTTCTAGCCGACCTTGAAGCCTGTTTTGAGGCGGGTTCTTCTAAAGTTTTTCTCGAAGCTTATGAGCTTTTCTCAGGCGATAAAATCAGGGGAGAACTCATTGCAGCAATTGTTGACCGATTTCCGATGGAAGACGTTATTTTTGAACTGCCAGTCGTTATCCTGCCGGGCATTAACCGTGAATTTAAACACAAAGTCACCGGCTGGATGGTCGCCGAGTTGGGCACCAACGTAAATTTAGCCAATGTCGAATGGGACGAAATTTGGATTACCGAAATGGTTCGGCGCGGCGCCGGTGGTGAGTCGTCTCATCCGGAAGGCGCTTATCAGCTAGCTGGGTTTGAGCCCACCCATGAAGCCAAGTGATAAATATTGCAAATATTTCTGACCTCACGCTTTTGTTATCACAAAACACATACCATATTTTTCTAATTTGATTTGGATCAATGCCCATTTCCCACAATTTAATTATACCTATTCAAAGAATACCGGACCGTTAGTAGAAAATTTCTGCGGGCCGGTAGTTGATTTATGGGGAGGGATAAATAAGTGGAAGAGAGTTGCCATAATCGCGGCTGCTATACGGATAAGTCTATATCCATATCCGATTCCTATTTCTTTCCAATCGCTGGTGAAAAAAGAAAATTAACCGGCGGTTTTTTTGTGTTTGCCAACCCTATTTCTCAAACTTTTAAATTTCCCACAAAACTTCAGTGTGTTTCGCACGACGGAGGAAACCGTCTATGATCTATCGACGTATCCATTCAATTGGAAAACTACTAAGTGTTTTCGCGGCCAGCGTTTTTACGCTCGGTCTTATTGTTAATGCATCATCTGCTTCGGCTAACGGGTTTGGCCCCGTTAAGGCGCCGAAAGTCGACGCTAAAAAAGCAGCTTTGGGTAAGCGGCTGTTTTTTGATCCGCGCCTTTCTGGAGATGCTGCTATCAGCTGTTCCACCTGCCATATTCCCTCAAAAGGTTTTGCTGACGGGCTTGAGTTATCAAAAGCCTATCCCGGCAGTGCCGGCTTTCGTAATACGCCGACACTTATCAATACGGCGCAGCGGGCAGCATGGTTTCACGATGGCCGTTTAGGTACCAACCTGAACGATGTGACGCGTGAATCTATTACCGAGACTTATAACATGAACATGGATATGCGGTTGATGCAGGAACGCGTCAAACAAGATCCGATCTATGTGAAGATGTTTAAAGATGCCGGCTATGGCGAACCCTCAAACGGTTCAATTCGTAAAGCCATTCCGGAATATCTGAAAACCTTAACCTCCCGTGGTTCAGCTTTCGATGCAGGTAAAATGACCGATGCCGCTAAGCGTGGCTTTGAATTGTTTAAAGGCAAAGCCGGCTGTGTCTCTTGTCATTCCGGTAATCGCTTTACCGATGATCAGCCGTACAACACCGGCGTGCCGAACAATCCTGATATTTGGCGGAAACCTTTGCGTCATATGACCTATGTGGCTTTTGGCCTCTTTATGGGCATAGAAAATATCATGAATATCCGCCGTGACGTTGGCGCTCATGTGCGCACGCACAAAGCCGATGGCTCAGATATCGGCAAGTTCATGACCCCGACCTTGAGGGAACTTAAGCAAACTGCACCTTACATGCATAACGGCATGATCAAAACTCTGAAAGGTGTTGTTGAGTTCTACAACAATGGCGGTGGCAACGACGTCAATAAAGATCCCCGGATCAAGCCTTTGGGCCTCAGTAAAGAAGAGCGCTCCAATTTGGTTGCTTTCCTCGAATCGCTGTCTGGTAAGCCGTTAACCGGCGCCCAGCATGTCTGGAAAGATAAAATCGACGTCAATTATAAACCCATCAAAAATTGGCTCAAGCAGCGCAATTAGGAGCCGTGAGATGAAAACCATGAAAAAAATTACTTTTGCACTCATTGTAGGTTTGGCATTGATCGGCTTCGCCGGTAGCGCCATGGCTGATAAAAACGCACCTTTGGCTGCCTTAGGCAAACCGCCGATCCCGGCGGACAACCCGCAGACCGCCGCCAAAGCTGCTCTCGGTAAACTACTGTTCTTCGATCCCCGGATTGGTGGCGATGCGTCGGTATCCTGTGCCGATTGTCATTCTCCGACCCAAGGCTGGGGCTTTAATGATCCGATTTCACGCGGCTATCCCGGCGCCATCCACTGGCGCAACAGCCAAACCGTGGTCAATTCCGCCTATCTCGGCAAGTTGTTCTGGACGGGCTCGGCGAAATCGCTTGAAAACCAAGCGCCATCTGCGGCCTTGGGCGCGCTTTCCGGTAACGGTGAACGCGACGTCATCGAAGCTCGCTTAGCTTTCGTGCCGGAATATGTCAAAGCCTTCCGTGAAATCTTCGGCGACCGCTGGCCGCGGGTAAACAATGTCTGGCGTGCCATGGCGGCGTTTGAACGGACTTTGATCCATAACAATACGCCGTTTGACAAATATATGCGTGGCGACAAAAAAGCGCTCTCCGAACAACAGGTACGCGGCCTAAAATTGTTCAAAGGCAAAGCCAATTGCATTGAATGTCATAACGGACCGCAACTCACCGACCAGAAATATTACAATCTCGGTGTGCCGCGGGCTGAAGAATGGCTGACGCGCGGCTTGGCGCAAATTACCTTCCGCTATCAGCAATATGGCAAAGGCACGACGGAAAAAATGTATCGTTCGATCAAGGATGATGCTGGCCTCTATTATCGGACTAAAGAAAAAGCCGATAAGGGTAAATTCCGGACACCGCCGCTGCGCTATATCGCTTACACAGCGCCTTATATGCACAACGGATCGTTTTTTGATTTGGAAGAGCTGGTTGATTTCTACAACGATGGTGGCGGCAAGAACGAGTTCGCAACCAAGACCAAGCTTTTGAAACCTCTGAATCTCTCGGATGAAGAAAAGGAAGACCTCGTGGCTTTTCTCGAATCTCTGAGCGGTGATGAGATCAAAATGGCGACGCCTAAAATTCCACCTTATGCGCCCCTCGATTAATGGGCTAGGAGTGAGGATAAAATCATGAATAAAGAAACTAAAACCGAACTAATCACCCCAGAGATCGCTGAGGCTCCTGAGAGTAAAGGCAGTGTGGTGAAAAAAGAAAAGGGTCATGGCAAATGCCTGATGTCCCGCCGTGACTTCCTGTTTGCCTCGGGTGTTACGACAGTCGCCATGGTCAGTGCCGGTCCCGGCATGGCCAAGGTACCGGCGATGGTCGCAACTTATCCCCGCAAGCTGGTGGCTAAACTGAGCCAGTTGAAAACGGATAAGCCGATTGATTTCAGCTATCCCGATAGCGGTGCCTATTCAGAATCGATGATCGTCAAGCTTGGTGTTGAAGCCGGTGGCGGTATTGGACCGAATAAGGACATTGTTGCCTTCAATTATACCTGTACCCATCAGGGCGGTGACATGACGGGCTCCTATAAGGGGGATACCAAATCGCTTGGTGCCTGCAACTTGCACCTGTCGACCTATGATCTGACGCGACACGGTATTCTGATTTCCGGTCAGGCCTATCAAAGCCTGCCACAGGTGCTGCTCGAAATTCAAGGCGACAATATCTACGCTGTCGCCATATTCGGCCTGATTTATGGCCGTTTAGATAATCTACAAGGTTAGGAGAGACGACTAATGGCTACTCCATATTACATTCCAGAAACCAATGTCCCTCTTCCTCCTAAGGGAGCTGAGGTCATTACCACGGCTTGCGACTATTGTATTGTCGCTTGCGGTCTTAAAGTTTACCGCTGGCCGGTAGCCGGCAATGGCAAAGGCGGCGCCAAGGCGAGCGAAAACGCTTTTGGTGAAGACTTCCCGGTCAATCCGCTGGGTCCTTGGGTGGCACCGAACCAGCACAATATCGTGCTGCATAATGATAAGCCGCACCACGTCGTAGTGATCCCGGATAAAGACGCAAAGTTCGTTAATAAAGGCGGTGATTCAAGTCTTCGTGGCGGCTGTATTGCGCAGAAGGTCTACAATCCGCAGACACCGACACGTGATCGTTTGAAATCACCGATGGTGCGGATTTTCGGTATCTTGCAACCGGTACCGTGGGATTTCGCTCTCGATATCGCTGCCGAGGTTGGCAAGCATGTCATCGATAATCACGGCGCTAATGCTTATGGTGTTAAAACCTATTCCTATCAGTATCTGGAAAACACCTACGCGATTACCAAATACGCGCTGCGTCACGTCAACACCGCGAACTTTACCTTCCATGATACGCCATCAGATGTGAGCTCTACACCTGGTTTCCGGGATGCGGGCTTTGATAACTTCGGTCCGGCCTACGAAGATTGGATGAACGCCGAAACATTGCTGATTTGCGGTACTGATCCCTATGAGACCAAGACCATCTTGTTCACTCAATGGATCATGCAAGGTATCCAAAACGGCCAGAAAGCCATCTTTATGGTGCCGCGCCGAACTGCCGGTGTCGCTTATGCTGAAAAGAATGGCGGTCTCTGGCTCGACGTAAATCCAGGCACCGACCTCTTGGTGGTTAATGCGATTGCTCGGATCATTGCTGAAAATAATTGGCAGGATAAAGAGTGGATCAAAAACTGGGTCAACAACAAGTGGGGCTCATCTTCGGGCTTCGGCCAAGGCACGCGTAATACACCGTGGCAATGGCGGACGACCTGGGGCAAGTTCCAGACCAATGGCTATGAAGATTGGAAAAAATGGCTGCTCAAGCAGGACGAGTTCAAACTTGCCAATGCAGCTAAAGTTTCCGGTGTTGATGCCAAGAAAATCCAAAAAGCCGCTGAATGGATGGCGAAACCTAAAGGCAATAAGCGCCCGAAAACCTCGATCATGATCGAGAAAGGTTTCTACTGGTCGAACAATACCGGTAACACCCAGGCGATTTCCGCTCTTGGTATCATCGTTGGTGCCGGTGGCCGTCCGGGTCAGGTTATTGGCCGGGCCGGTGGACACCAGCGTGGTGGTCAACGTGGCGGTAAATATCCGCGTAACAAATCGCCAATGAAGTTGCCAGGTCGCCGTCGTCGCGCCTTGGATACTGATACCTACACCATGTCGGGTCACACCCGTTTGGCTCATGTCATCGGTACGACGTGGATCCAATCCATGTGCGGCTCGCAGCAATTGGCCAAGCGGTTCCATGAACTAACCGTCGCCAATCCAAATCAGGTTCGGTCCTACGATAAGCAGGATATCATTGATACCTTGAAAAAACGCGCTGATTCCGGTGGTATGGTCGTAATCAACCAGGAAATTTATCTGGTCGATCCGATTGGTAACCGGTATGCCGATATCATCTTCCCGGCAGCAACCTGGGGCGAAGAAGATTTCATGCGGGCTAATGGCGAACGCCGTTTGCGCCTGTATCAGAAATTTTATGATGCACCGGGCGAAGCGAGACCGGATTGGTGGATCATTGCCCAATTGTCCAAACGGATGGGCTTTGAAGGCTTTGATTGGAAAAACTCCAATGAGGTTGCTGAGGAAATGTCACGCTTCTCGCGGGGCAGCCGCAAAGACTTCCATCAGATCAAAGTGGTCGCCCAACGTGAAGGCAAAACCTTGCATCAGAAAATGCGGGAGTTTGGCACTAACGGTATCCAGGGACCTGTATTCTTAACCGAAGAAGGAAAACTGGTCGGTACCAAGCGCCTGCATGATACGACTCGCAAGCTGAGTGCAACCGGTCCGGAGGCCAGCAATGTGTTCAACAAGAAGTTGACCCATTTCAACAGCCAAACCGGTAAGTGCAACATTCAGAAGTCGCCGTGGAATCTGTTCTCGGATTATTGGGAATGGATGAAACCGCGCGGTGATGAGATGTGGTGTTCTTCAGGACGGACCAATGAACGTTGGCAATCCGGCTTTGATGACCGCCGCCGGCCTTATATCGTTCAACGCTGGCCTGACAACTATGTCGAAATCCATCCCGATGATGCCAAGAAACGCGGCATCGAAAACGGTGATATGTTGATGGTCTACTCTGACCGGGTACCAAGTCTTAAAGAGACGATACTTGGCGTTGAAGGTTCTGACTATTCCTTCTCAGGTCAGATGAAAGCCGGAAATATCGAGCTGACCCGTGCCGCCGTTACCGGTGTCGCCATGGTCACGCGTCATATCAAAAAAGGCATGCTTTATATGGATTTCCTGCATACGCAACAACCTGCGAATGCTTTGGAGGGACGGATTGTCGATTGGATTAGTGGTAACTACAATTACAAAATGGGTACCGCAAAAGTTAAGAAGATCGGCGAATCGCCATATAAGAAAACCTTCCGGACTATGTCCTTCGCACCGCGGGATATCATCTAACGATGTCTTCGCTTACTGCGGAAGAAATGTTACCTTCGTCAAACCAGCCGGTGAACAACAGTTCACCGGCTGATTGCGACGGCATTATGGAGAGTAACATTCAACAAGAAAAAATATCTGATGTGATCGACGCTTTATCTGCATTATTGCGTGACAGTGTCGATGTGCATCGCTGCGGGGCAGCGCGCGCGCTGGGTGAGATTAAATCTGATCAAGCCACTAAAGTGCTGATTGAAGCTCTGCTGGATGAAGATGAAGACGTACGCACCGACGCTGCCGAAGCACTTGCGGTAATTGGTGATAGGCGGGCTTCGCAACAGCTGCTTGAAAATCTTATTGGCGATCCGTGCAGCGAAGTAAAAATGGCGGCGGTCGACGCTTTGACCAAAATGAAATCCGCCGAAGTTATCCCTTGGCTAAAGCGCCTGCTAAAATGGCACGATGAAGAGATTGCCTGGGACGAAGATGAATTTTATGAAGGCGGCTGGGACAGCTGGGTTGATCTGCAGGTCGCGGCGATCAAGGCCCTGGCAGAATTCGGTGTCGAAGATGCCGTGCCCGAAATTGTAACCGCTATCAATGAAGAAGATGCGCAAGATTTGACCGAGTTTGCTTTTGCTGCCTTTGCCCGCATGGGTGCGGCAGGTGCCGGCGCTTTGGTTGATTACTTAGGAGATAAAGATTCCCGCCGCCGCCGCCGGGCAGCTGTTGTGCTTGCCGGTATTGATCATGACGCGGCGCGGAAAGCCGTGCTCCATGGTCTCAAAGACCCGGCAAAAGACGTTCGCCTGGCCATCGCCGAGGCGCTGAACAGCAATAGTTTCAATGATCAAATTTGCGAAACTCTGCTCAACGACAAAGAACCGGAGCTTCGCGCTCTCGCTATATCGCAGGTCGATGAAAACGATGTGGATCAGTTGAAATCATGGCTGGATGATCCGGCGGGTGAGGTCAAAATTGCTGTCCTCAAGCGCTTGATGACGATCCAGGGCGTTGAAACTGATGATGATCTAAGCGCGAAACTCCAAACCATAATTGGTAGCAATGAGCCAGCAGTGGTTGCTGTCACCTTGGAAGCCTATGCTGCTTTAGGTGGTGCCATTGCCGGTGCGACATTGCTGGAAATTCTTGCCAATCAAGAACAGCCTGAAGCGGTGCGCCTGGGTGCCTTGCGAGGGCTCAAAATGATCGCTACCGAAGAAGCTGTTGCGGCAATCGGCCAGACTCTAACGGCGCCAGATCGCCAAATTCGCTTCGATGCTATAGCCGCTTTGGGTGAACTCGCTGTTTCTAAAGAAACTGCGGATCAAGCCCGTGATATTTTGATCGCTGCGTTAAACGCCGAAATCACCCCGCTGCCGGAAGAACCGGTTGATCAGAAAGACTCTTTGGCGCCTTATGACGAGGAAATCGAAACCGACGACGATGCCGAAAATTCTGAAGAAATTACTGAAGAAGAGCCAAGCGAAGAATTAGGCGAAGAGCTGGCTGAAGAACAAGACGAAGAGTTTCCAACCTCGACCTGGGGCGCCATCATGGGCGAGGATGGTCCCAAAGAAGGCCGCATGGCGGAGCTAAGTGACTCAAAGAAAAACCGCATTCATCTGACCGATACAGATATGGAAATGCTGGCGCTGTCGGCGCAAACACCGCGCAAAGGCCGGGTCCGGCTGGCTGAAGAAACACCTGCGTATAAGGATGTACCGCAATTTGCTGCCCGGGTGCTGGGTGAAGTGCCGGGCGACGACGTCGCTTCCGCGCTGGCGCAAAATATCGAAGATGGCAGTGAGCAAATTCGTTTGGCAGCCCTTGATTCGCTGGTGCAAATCGGTGAAAGCTTAGATGCATTGCCGAAAGACGCAGTTGCTGCTCTGATGCGGGTCGTGGCGAATTCAGAGCGCGATTGCCGGTTGTTGGCCGTGCGGGCTCTCGGCGCTGCCAAAGCTGCAGATGGTGCCGGATTTCTGGCGCATCGTCTCGAAGACGGTGACAGTTTCGTCAAAACCGAAGTTATCAATGCCCTTAGCAATATGGGCGTTGAAATTAAGCAGCTCGACCAATTGATTAACGATGACGAACGTTCTGTTCGCCTCGCCGCCGCCGAAGCGCTCGTTGCTTTAAAAGGTGATGCCGCGTTAGAGCAAATTCTCAACTTTGCTTTCGCCAAGGAAGGTTATAACCGGCTGGAGGCGGCTCAATTAATGCGCAAAATTGGTGCTGAGAAAGCAAATCCCCCGCTTATTGCCGTGATTGAAGATGAAAACCGCCGCCGTGAATGGCAGGTCGCGATTGAAATTCTCGGGGTCATAAATTCAGGGAATATTGCGCAGTAACATAATCGTGAAAACGTCAATTTCTTAAATCAAATCTGATCTAGATCAAGGACCGTTTCATTTGAAACCGTCTAATTTGCCCTATGAATTTTGAATAGTTCTTAAAAGAGGTAGGAAAACATGAAATTCTCATCGAAAATAGCAGTTGTAGCTGCAGCCGGCGCGTTAATTACTGCTGCTCTTGCCACAGATGCCTTGGCGGCCAAATCCAAATATAAAGCAGGTGCCGTATCAAATGGCGGCAGCATCGCTGGTAAAGTTACTTTCAGTGGCGCCGTGCCTGCTGACGGTGTCGAAAAAATCCTGATCACTAAAAACCCCGAAGTCTGCGGTAAAGGTGAGCGGGAAGTGGTTTGGATTGATGTTAAAGATGGTGCCCTTCGCGGCACTTTCGTCTTTATTCATAAAATCAAAGCCGGTAAAAAATGGGGTAAGCCCAAAGGCGGTAATTATCTGATCAATCAGGAAAAATGCCGTTTCACTCCCTGGGCGCAAGTTATTCAGCCCGGTCCGGTAATTATCCGCAACAGTGACAAAGGCGTACTGCACAATATCAACACGCGCGAAATGATTGGCGTTGAAAAGAAACGCGTCGTCAAACGCACAATGTTCAATTTTGGCCAGCCTGATCCAGGCGACATCAAACAAGATTTGAAACCGCGCCGCTCTCCTTACATTGCCATTAACTGTGAAGCTCACAACTTCATGTTCGGTTACATGATGGCTCCAAAAAATCCCTATGCTGTTGTTGTTAAAGATGATGGATCGTATTCATTGGATAACGTTCCAGCGGGCAAATACACGGTCAAGGCATGGCATCCGCGTCTCGGTGTCATTAAATCAAAAGTCACCGTCAAGGGAGGCGGCAAAGCAGCTGCAAATTTCTCCTTTAAGGCCAAGTAACAATCAGTTTCGGCTAATTCAATACGTAAAGCGGAGTAGGTAATTGCAGTCATCTCGTGAACCCATTTTCTTGACCAATGCGAGGCGTCGCCGGGCCATCATAGCCGGCGCACTCATTGCGATTGTATTCTTCGCTTTTCCAGCCCTGGCGCAGGAAGCCAATGTCTACCGCCAGGTTCTGGGACTAGATTCCCGGAAAGTTGTCTGGTTCCTGGCGCAAATGCATCTGTTTTTCGGTGCTTTCGTGCTGGGTGTACCGTTGTTCGCTGTCATCATCGAAATTGTCGGCTGGCGCAGTAATGACCAGCGTTACGACAAGCTGGCGTATGAATTTACCAGCTTGCTAAGCGTTGCTTACGCAACCACGGCGGCCTTTGGCGGTATGCTGGCTTTTGCCTTATTCTCGCTCTACCCGACATTCATGGGCTATATGGCGGGCACTTTCAAAGACGTCATGTTTGTCTACGCAATACTGTTCTTCTTTGAAACTTTTGCGCTCTATATTTATTACTATGGCTGGAACGCCATGAAGAACCGTGCGCCCTATAGCGCGCGTTTGCAGATGATTTTCAAAGCCATTGGCGTGGCGCTGTTTATTGTAACTGTCCTGTTCTTCTTCGATGTTATCGGCTGGGAAATGCGCAGTGATACTCGGGTGTTTATGGCGCTCTTGTATCTGCTGCCGATGTCCATCGGTTTCTATATAATGAAGGACCTCAAAAGTACGCACATCTTCATCGGTATCATGTTGAACGTTGTCGGTACGGCAATCATGATGGCCGCCAACTCAATGGCTGGTTTCATGATGAGCCCGGCTGGTGTTGATGAGGCCGGCCGCTTAACCGGTCATGTTTGGGTGGCTTTTGAAAATATCCTGGCGACACCGATTGCCGTCCACCGCATGCTTGGCAATTTGGCCTTTGGTGGGTTGGTCGCAGGCTCCTATGCCGCCGTGAAATTTATCGGCTCCAAGAATCAGGCGGACAAAGCCCATTACGACTGGATGGGCTATATCGCCAATCTGGTTGCTATTGCCGCCCTGATCCCGCTGCCCTTTGCCGGTTATTATCTCGGTCGCGAGGTTTATTCCAACAGTGCCGTCATGGGTAACAATATGATGGGCGGCGACTTTTCCTGGACCTTTATCATTCAGGCGCTGCTGGTGGGCTCGATCTTCCTGATCACCAACTACTATCTTTGGAGTGGTATGACCCGTATTCCGGGCTCTGATCGCTATTACAAATACATCAAATATATATTGTTTGCGCTTTGTGTCTCCTTCGCCGTCTGGCTGACTCCGCACAACCTGCCGTTGACCGGTCAGGAAGTGAGTGAAATGGGCGGCTCGCAATATCATCCGACACTTAAATTCTTAGGCCTGATGCCGGCTAAGAACGCCGTGATCAATTTGATTATTCTGGCGACCTTCTTCAGTTTCCTGCTGTACCGGCGTGGCAATAAAAGCGACATTGTGCCGATTTCACAGCAAGGCCGCGCGCCGGCAGTAGTAATTTCCCTGGCTGGCGCCTTGGCGGTCTTTATCGTCGGCCAGTATGCGGTGACGTTGATCACCATGGATCCGGCGCATCTCGATCTGCCGGCTGACCGGGCTGAGTTTTTCCGTACCGTCGGCTATCTCTTGATCTTTAACTGTGTTGTAGCCGTGATATCGGTGCTGCTGGCGCTACGCGACCGGGGTAAATTTGCGCAATACCTCTATATGGCGGTAACGGCCTTTAATGTGACGATATTCTTAGGTGTCTATGGCTTTGTGGTGATGGAACAGGCTTCACCGTTCTTGAGGAACGTTGCTGTTGCTCAGTTCCTGCAATTGATTGCCTGCTTGATCCTGGTCACTGCGATTGATCTTTACCTCTTTAGATCTGCCAAGGAAATCGGTCCCATGGAATGGGGCAAGATGACCACCCGCAGCCAATTTGCACTCTTGCTGCTGACCTTTGTGATCACGCTGAATATGGGCCTGATGGGCTTTATTCGCTCAGGTCTCCGCGGTGATTGGCACATCTTTGGCATCATGCGCGATACCTCGGAATGGTCCTTTACCCCAAGCAATTTCACCATGACCCAAATGGTCGGCATGAGTTTCGTCGTCTTTATGATCGGCATTGCCTTTATGTTCTGGATCGGCAGCCTGGTCGCCCATGAGCATGAGGGTGATCACGATGAACTTGAAGTCCAACCATCACCCACCGCCAGCGAACAGCCGGGCGAGTAAGGAATAACTCTATGGCAAAAGCTGTTGGAAAAGTATTTATCTTCTTGTTGGTGGTTTTCGGCGTCTTTAACTGGGTCGGCCATTCCGTCACCAAATTAACGGGCGGCGAGAAAAAAGCTGCTGCGACCGGTGCAGTTGAAGTTACACCGGAAGGCGGCGAAGCGATTTACTGGGGCAAAGGCCGCTGCTTCACCTGCCACTCAGTTGGTGACCGGGGCAGTGCGGTGCGTGGTCCCAATCACGGTCAGTTCGGTGAAAAATTCCCGCTGCCGATGGGTGCCCGTGCGGTTGAACGTGCTAAGGAACGCTCGGAAAAAACCGGCAAGAAGTATACGGCGCTTGATTACATAGTTGAAAGCCTGAGTGATCCCGGTGCCTACGTCGTCAAAGGATACAAAAATGAAATGGCGGTGGTCTATGCCCCGCCGATCTCCCTGAGCCTGGATGAGATCAAGGCGACAGCCGCTTATATGCAAGCGCAAGGCGGTGAATTTGATATCGCTGAGATCAACAATCCGAGCGAAATCACGCAAGGGTTTTACGGTAAAATCGCTGTCGCCTCGGCGGCTGGTGGTGGTGATCCGGCGCATGGCAAGGAAGTCTATGAAGAAACTTGCGGCGATTGTCATTCGCTTGAAGGTGAGCCGGGTGATGTCGGACCTGATCTCTCAACAGTTGGAACTAAGGGGCTCAAGTTTATTTCTGAAGCCATCCTTGAGCCGGCAAAAAGTATCACAAAAGGCTTTGAGACGTTTGTCGTAGTTAAAAAAGATGGCCGCAAAGTCGTCGGCCTCAAAGCGGGTGAAGAAGACGGCGCCGTTGAACTCGTTACCAAAGATGGCGACGAAGTTTCAATTAAGAAATCCGACATCAAGGAAATCACTCAAGACAAACTTTTAAGCATCATGCCGGATGATCTATCGGAAGAAATGACGGTGAAGGACTATCAAGATGTTCTTTCCTTCATGTTGATGCAAAAAGGCAAGAAAAAATAGGGCGGATGAACAAAGATGAGTAAATTTAAAATAAATCGTTTTTGGTCTGTCGTCGCGACTATTTTGGTGTTCTACGGCATTGTTAAATGGGTAATCCCGGCGGTTTCCCGCAGTATTACCGCGTTGCCCTTTCCGCTGACCGTGCCGGGCACCTTGGTCTTTATCTATATGACCCTAACGTGCGTGGCACTGTTTGCTTTGGTCACATTTTCTGATGAATTCATGGAAGAGTTCTGGGGTCCGATCCGGAAAATGCTGCGGGGCGAGTACACCAAGGCCTTTCGCTTGGCAGTTCTGGTCGCGGTGCCGGCCGTCATCGGCTGGCAGGTCTATGACATTACCGTGCCGAAAGTGCAATTGCCGTCGAGTCTCCGCATCCAGCATCCATCATCAAATTTTCCCAAGAAATTTGAAAGCATGAAAAATCCTTACAACGAGCCGACCCCAGACCGGGTTAAGGCCTTTATCGAACAGGTTAAGGAGGATGAAATCACCTTCATTCCGCAAGTGCAGAAAGACATCGATGCCTGGAAAGAAGAGGCTGATCCGGATCATACCTTAGATTTTTTGCCGGGTGAATCAGTTAAGAAACTGCTGGCTGAATTAAAAGCTGAAAAAATCACCGAAGCGTCTGCCAAGGAAGTGCTGCATCAAATCGATCTCTATGAAGGCCGCACACTCTACGCCATGAACTGCCGCCCCTGCCATGGCGACAGCGTTGCCGGTGACGGCCCGATGGCTGACGGCTTTAAACTGCGCCCGATCAACTTCACCGATAACGGCACCATTGAAACCATCGTCGAAGGTTACACCTTCTGGCGGGTTATGAATGGCGGCCCAGGCCTGCCAACCGAGGCAACGCCTTGGGATTCGGCCATGCCGGAATGGAAGAAAAACCTCACCGATGAAGAACGGTGGAAGATTATTTTGGCGGAATACGACCTCGCCGAAAAGACTCCCCGAATTCCGGAGTCTGAATAATGCGAGGAACTTTAAGAAATATAGTGACATTTTTGAAATTCACTTTCGCTGCTGCAGTGCTTACCTTATCGGCCTCTATTGCCACGCCGGTTTCAGCAGCCGATGTTGCCGCCAAGCCAATGCCGGAAGCGACAGAAGCTTTTGTTGAAAAAGGCCGGGAAATCTACTCCCGCCGCTGCGTCATGTGCCACGGCCTGTTGGGCGATGGCAACGGACCGGCTGCCGATTATATGGATCCACGGCCCCGCGATTTCACCCTCGGTACCTTTAAGTTCCGGAAAACCCAGTCGGGTGAACTGCCGACCGATGCTGATCTGTTCCGCACTGTCAGCCGTGGCCTCCAAGGCACCGGTATGCAGGCGTTTGATAGCGATATTATTAAAAATGGCTTGAGCGAAGAGAAGCGCTGGCAGGTTATTGCATATATCAAAACTTTCGCTCAGGAATTTGATGACGAAGAGCTTGATCCGATTAAGACCAATAAGCTGGTCACGCTGCCATCAAATCTGCCGCCCTATAGCGAAGAGCTTGTCGCCAAGGGTAAAGAAATTTTCCTCAAAGCAAAATGCTGGGAATGTCACGGCAAGCAAGGCCGGGGTAATGGCCAGAAAGCTTTTGACCGTAAAGATGATTGGGGTTTCCCGATCCGTATTCGTAACGTCACGCTGCCCTGGAAGATTAAAGGCGGCAGCAACGTCGAAGATATTTATATGCGCTTCTCGACCGGTATTAACGGCACGCCGATGCCGTCCTTCGCTAAGGCGCTCTCTAATGAAGACCGCTGGGCGTTGGCTAATTTCATCAAATCACTGCAGCATAATCCGACCTCTCATCAAGTGCTCAAAGCCAAAAAAGTTGAAGGTGACGTACCCGCTAAACCGGATGATGAGGCCTGGCAGACAGCCGAGCCGATGGATATGCGTCTGGCCGGCCAGGTTGTTGCGGCTCCCCGCTGGCAGAATCCGGGCATTGAACTGGTCACTATCAAGGCGGCCTTCAACGACAAAGAAATCTCTTTCCTGATGGAGTGGGATGATCCCTTCAAGGACATCACTCACAAAAAGGACAAGGAGTTCAAGACTGCGGATATCAGCAAAGTTGGCGCCTATAATTCTTATGTTGCCGCCAATGATATGATCCCGCGTGCTCTTGAAACCTTCCGGGATTCGGTGGCTTTGCAATTCCCGGCCAAGTTTAAGCCCGGCACCAAGAAGCCCCATTTCCTCCGCGGCAGTTCTTCCAATGCGGTTAATCTCTGGGTTTGGAAAGCTGATCTGGCGGAAAAAGCTAAATCGGGTGCTGAGGAAGCAACCGCACGCGGCTACCAGCAACCAGCCCGGGCGCAAGCCAAAGATCAGCAACAGGTTACATCCACTTCGGAGTGGAAAGACGGCCGCTGGCGCGTTGTCATGAAGCGTCCGCTGGTTACCGAAGACAGTAACGATATTCAATTTAGTGCCGGTAAGTTCATTCCCATGTCGATCAATGCCTGGGATGGTTCGAACGGTGAGCATGGCAAAATTATGAGTTTGTCGACGTGGCATTTCGTCTTTCTTGAAGCGCCGACGCCGATGGAAGTTTATGTCTATGCGATTTTGGCCTTCCTGATCACAGGCGGATTAGGGTTCTGGCTGATGAAAAAGGCGCAGGCTAAACCGGCATAAATAAGCCGCTTGGCCAGCAAAAAAAAGGAGTAGGAAAATGAAAATTATCATATCTGCAATTGCAGCAATGAGCCTCTTCGGCTTTGTCGCTGGTGCGGCACATGCTGACGCAGGCGCTGGTAAAGCTGCCTTCGAAGCTCAAAAATGTACCGGTTGCCACTATACCGAGGGTCCGGCTAAAGAAAAAAGCATTGCCGACCAAATGGCCAAAAAAGGCCCTGAACTCTGGTATGCAGGATCTAAGTTCCAGGCAGCCTGGCTCAAGGGCTGGCTCCAGGACCCAAAACCGATCCGCCATTTGGCTTATAACTCGCTGACCAAAAAGAACGCGGGCGACCATCCGAAATTATCCGGTGGCGATGCCGCCAATGTTGCTGACTTCCTGATGAGTAAAACCACCGGCGAAGTTAAAGCGGGTGTTATTAAGCCAAAGAAAAGTCTTAAAGGTAAAAAGATTTTCACCAAGAAAATGCCCTGCACCGGCTGTCATCAATCGGCCAGCAAAAAAGGCAAGATTACCGGTGGCTTCAGCGGCCCAACCTTGGTTGGCGTCGGCAAACGGCTCAACCCCGATTGGATTTACGCCTATTTGAAAAATCCCACTCACTTCAAACCGTTCAAAGCGATGCCGACCTTCGCGGGTATTTTGAAGGATAAGGATCTCAAAAACGTCGCTAAACATGTCAGCAACCTCAAATAAGGATGGCTAGAGCAATGAAAAAACTAAGCAAAATTTCTCTCCTGGCCGCCGTATTTGGCTTGGCCTGGTTTATTAACACTGAAACTGCAAAAGCAGCGGGAGCCGAAGAAACTTTTAGATTCTACTGCGCCCAATGTCATGGCCTCGAAGGCAAAGGCAAGGGCCCCAATGTGACCAAGGATTTCCCGGTTACACCGCGGGATTTCACCAATGCTAAAGAGATGAGCAAGCTCACAGATAATTATATCCGCGGCATCGTCATGGATGGCGGCCCGTCGCAAAGTAAATCACCATTGATGCCGCCCTGGGGTAAGACGATCTCAGACGCCGATGCCAATGGCTTGATCAAGTATTTGCGTGGTCTGTGTAAGTGTAAAGGTAAGGCAGGCTAGAAAACAAAAAAAGCGAGGATCAGCACGATCACCACGAAATTAACGGCGGCGCCGACAAAGATGACCCAGTCAATGGGCCGTAAATTTTTAAAATTGATCATGCTTCTTTCTCACTGGTTTCTGGCCCCATTTTATCCTTCGAATCCAGGTTGTTCAATGCCAGCAAAAAAACAAGTAATTGAGACGGTTTAAAAACATGAATACAGAGGCTCCACAAAATAACGAAGCTACCTGGTTTGGCCCGGCGCTGTTTATCGCCGTGCTGATCGCCACTTGTGCGGCCTTTTGGGTCGTATTGTTTTAGGCCGGGCAGAGAGGGAGAACCACCGGTGAAAGACTATCTTGTACCATTTATTGTTTCGCTCGCAATCTGCGGCGTCGGCTTTTTCGTGCTCGATTGGGGCCTCATGAATTTGCAGGGCATATCCCTGTTCTACCACCAGTAAAGATTTGAAGGCGCGTAGCAGAATGAAGTTTAAAAATGAAAACAGGTGGGGACTTAAAATAGCCGGTATAGCTTTCCTGGCTTTGATGTTATTTCTGTCACCGGTAAATTTTAGCGGTGAATTTTTTGATGTAGCGGTGCAGGCTGCTGAGCAAGCGGCAGAACCGGCAGCTGAAAACACTGACAGTGATACAGAAGCCACCTCGCCATATGGTCCAGCCCCTCAAACCACGCTCGCCAGCTATCCGACCGTCAAAGGCGTCAACAGCCGGGTTGTTATCTGGCTGGTGGCCCAATTGCATCTCTGGTTTGCGGCCTTTGTCCTTGCTGTGCCGATTTTTGTTTTCATTATTGAAGCTATTGGTATGCGCACGCGCGACCGGCGCTACGACAATATGGCTTATGAGTTTATTAAAGTCAGTATTACGGCCTATTCCCTGACGGCTATCTTGGGCGGCTTGTTGTCGTTCTCCCTGATGCTGTTCTATCCCGATCTCTGGAGCTACCTCGCGACCATCTTTAAAGACAGTATGTTCTGGTATGCCGTACTGTTCTTCGCCGAAAGCGCCTGCCTCTATCTCTATTATTATGGCTGGCACTGGCTGCAGGGTGGCGACCGCAAATGGGTCCATCTGACGATCGGCCTGTTGCTCAATGCTGTCGGCACCATGCTGATGCTGCTCGCCAATTCCTGGCTGACATTCATGATGAGCCCGGAAGGCGTCGATGCGGCAGGTGTCTTTGCCGGTGATATCTGGCCGGCCATTCAGAACCATCTCTGGAACCCGATCAATTTGCATCGGGTGGTGGCCAATGTGGCCTTTGGCGGCTCCATCGTCGGCGCCTATGCAGCTTTCAAGTTCTTAAGCTCAAGCCGAGCCGAAGACCGCGCGCATTACGATTGGATGGGCTATACCGCCAACTTTATCGCTATTTCGGCGCTGCTGCCTCTACCCTTTGCCGGCTATTACCTGACCACAGAAATTTATGCTTTCAGCCAGCAAATGGGCATCACTTTGATGGGTGGTATTTTCGCCTGGCTATTTATCATTCAGGCCGTGCTGATCGGCGCACTGTTCCTGTCAGCAAACTATTATCTCTGGTGCTGCATGGGCCGGAGCGATGGCGCGGTGCGCTATTACAAATATATTAAATATATCGCCATTGTGATTGTCGGTGCCTTCTTGGTCTGGTTCACACCGCATACCCTGGTGTTGACCAACGAAGAGCTGAAAGCGCTTGGCGGGCCCTATCACAAATATCTTGGACCCTTTGGTATTATGCCGGCCAAGAACACGGCTGTGAATTTAATGATCCTCGCGACCTTTGTCAGCTTTCTGTTCTACCGGCGCGCCAATAAAGTTGCGACGGTAAGCTGGGTCAATGCCGGTAATGCCGCGCAAGTGGCGCTATTTGTCACCGGCGTCATTAATATTTTCATTCTTGGTACCTATTACGGCTACTTCACCAATACGGTCTATAAGATCGCCGCTTCAATCCCGCAAGTTTGTACGACCCTGGTGATAATTGTCATCAGTATTCTCATCGACAGCTTTATGTATAAAAATGCCAAGGAAGTGGCGCCGCTGAAATGGGGCCGTGTACCCGAACGTTCGCAATATGCGCTGTTCCTGCTGGCTGTCTCCTTCACCTGGCTGATGGGTTTGATGGGGTATATCCGCTCCGGTATCCGCCAACACTGGCATGTCGTCGATATCATGCGGGATAATTCCGCCGATGCCTTCACGCCGACCATGGGCTTTGCCGCCAATGTGGTTTCCATCGGCACGATTATTTTCCTCTCCATGGTGATCTTTGTTTTCTGGCTCAGCCAGATCAGCGCCAAGAAAACCGAGCCTCAGAATTACTGGGCGCCTGAAGCGGTCGACAATATCGCCGCGGCAGGAGGTAAGGGATGAAAAATTTCCTGAAAGTCGCTTTCTTTAGCGTGCTGGTCGTTGGCCTATTTGCCGGATTTGCTAATTTCGGTATTCCCCGGATCGAGCCCGCGCCACCGCCGACCGAGGAGAAAGTCGATCTCAGCTCTTTGACCATGGATCAATTCCTGGCGCTCGGTGAAAAATTATATAAAGGCAAGGGCACCTGTACGCTCTGCCACAATGCGCTTGGCGGCCGTGCCCCATTGCTTGAAAAAACAGCGGCCGTCACCGCAGCGCGTCTCAAAGACCCACGCTATAAGGGCGAAGCAACAGATGTTGAAAGCTACGTCATGGAATCGATGGTCAAACCGTCGGCTTTTGTGGTCGCTGGCTTCGGTAAAAAAGGCACCAATGATGCGGTCAGCCCGATGCCGGATGCTTCAACCGGCAGTATCGGTCTCAACGAAGTCGAGCTTGCCGCTGTTACCGCTTACCTCCAACAATTGGGTGGTGTCGAGGTTACGGTCGAAATTCCGGAAGACGCCGGTGATGCTGCGGATGACGAGGAAGAGGAGCAACGCAAACCGTATGAAAGCGTTGAAGATATCCTTTCAGAGGTCGGCTGCGGCGCTTGTCACAAAGTCGGTGAAGATGAAGGCGAGCAAGGACCTGATCTGACAAAAATCGGCGCACTTCGTTCCGCCGCTCATATCAGAATATCGATCCTTGATCCGAATGCAGAACTGACCAAAGGCTATGAAAAAGACTTAATGCCGAAAGATTACGGCACTCAGCTCTATGCCAGCGAGCTTGAAATGCTGGTCGATTATTTGGCCAAGTTGAAATAGGGAGGGGCTGAGATGAAAATACCTAAGTTACTTCAAGCCGTTCTCGTTCTGGCCATTGTCTATTACGGCTTCGTCCTGGTCTTCGATGTTATGCTTGACCACGTTATCCCGTCGAGCCTGCTGACGATGTATATGTTCTTTGTGGTGGCCGGCGTCTTTATGGTGTTCACCGCGACCGAAGAAAGTACCCGCGAACTTGTCGGGCCGATCAAAGCCTTGGTCGAAGACCCCAATAAAAAGATGATCCGCAACGTCGTGTTCATCATCCTGCCTGTCTTGGCGGGCTGGTACACGTACGAGAAAACCAGCTTAAGCTTTGAAGCACCGGTTGAGCTCCGCACCATTCATCCAGCGCCGCCAACCTCGATGAAGGCCTATGGTAAACGCTACGATGTCATCAAGCTTGAGAATCCTCTGCGAAAGCTGGAGAAAGAAGACCCCAAAAAATTCAAAGAACACGTCGCCGAGGGCGCCAAGGTCTATATCCAGAACTGTCATTTCTGTCACGGTGACAAGCTCGATGGCAAAGGCCCTTATGCGGCTGGGCTCAATCCGACACCGGCCAATTTCCAGGATGTCGGCACCATCGCACAGCTCCAGGAATCTTACCTGTTCTGGCGTATTGCTACCGGCGGGCCGGGCCTGCCGAAAGAGGCCGCGCCTTGGATCTCTTCCATGCCGATCTGGCAGGACTTTCTCAGCGAAGAGGAAATCTGGCAGGTTATCTTATTTCTTTATGACTACACCGGGTATCAGCCCCGAAGTTTTGGACACGAGTAGGGGGCTGAACTGATGAAATTGTTAATTTCCTTAACTGCGCTTCTGACCATATTGCTGGGCTCACCAGTAATTGCCGCCCCGGGTAATGCCGAGAACGGTAAGAAAATTTATGAAAAACGCTGTCTGATGTGTCACGGCGAAGAAGGTGATGGTGACGGCCCTGGCGCCGAGCGTCTCAACCCGCCACCGCGTGATTTCACCGAAGCCGGTTATAAGATCAAAACCACCGGTGAAGAAGATCCGGTACCGAATGATGATGATATCTACCGCATGATTAAAGATGGTATGCCGGGCACTGCCATGCCGGGCTGGGCCGATATCCTCAAAGAGCAGGAAATGTGGGACCTCGTGCTCTATCTCAAAATGTTTGCTGAGCTTGAAGACGAAAAGCCGGAAGAACAATTGGATTATGGCACCCAAGTTGCCACCTCGCCGGAAAGTATCGCTCAAGGTAAAAAGCTATTCCATGACAAGGAGCGTTGTTCCGAGTGCCATGGTGAGGACGGTAAAGGTGATGCAGTTAAGCGCTTAAAAGACGATGCAGGTGCGCGCACCTGGCCGCGCAATCTGACCAAGCCTTGGACTTTCAGAGGCAGTAATGATCCAAAAGACATCTTTGCCCGTGTGACCGTCGGTATTCCCGGCACACAAATGCCGACATTTGCCGATGAGAAAAGCGCCAAAAAACTTTCGATCGAAGAACGCTGGCATGTTGCCAACTATGTGCAGTCTTTGGCCAAAACAAAACGTACCGTGCGCGCTGAAAATACTGTGGTGATTGCCGAAAAAGTAGAAGGTGATTTGCCGACAGGACCCGATGACAAAGCTTGGGAGGTCGCGCAACCAACGACCTTTGCCATGGTGCCGCAAATCATTCTCAAGCCGCGTTTCTTTAAAATGGCCAATGACACCATTACAGCTCAGGCGCTTTATAGCGACAAAGAAGTCGCCTTTTTGCTCGAATGGGATGACCGCACCAAAAGTATTCCGGGTGACGAAGCCGCGGCCAAAATCGCTGATGAAAATATGACTGAAGATGCGGTTGCTGTTCAGTTGCCGGTCATAGCACCGGAAGGTCTAGAGAAACCCTATTTTGTTGCCGGTGACGGCGCCAAGCCGGTCAATATCTGGAAATGGAGCGCCGGTACAACCAAGTCGCCGGCTAAAGTTGAACTCGCCGATGGCCAGGGGCTTGAAAATCTTGAGGCCCGCGATGGCAAAGCAGCCGGCCTGACGGCAAAAGGCGTTTACAAAAACGGCTCCTGGCGGGTCGTGGTTAAGCGTGCACTTAAGACGGCTGAAACCGGCAGCGATATTCAATTTGAAGAAGGCCGTTTCACGCCCATCGCTTTTGCCGCCTGGGATGGCAGCAACTCTGAAAAAGCGCGGAGCTACACTCTGACCACCTGGTACTGGCTGTTGCTCAAGCCGCCAACCAGCACCAAGCCGATTATTTCCGGCGTGATTGTTGCACTTCTGCTTCTCGGCCTTTTAGGCTGGTGGGCGCGCAACGCGGCGGCCAAGCGGGAGGGCTAGAAAATGCAGGCAGCGTCAAACACGGAACAGGAAGTTACCCCAAGGCGTGGTGTTATTCCGCGGATGTTTGGCGTGGCGCTAATCTTTGTCGGTGCTTTGGATGCCATGCTGTCCTGGCGGGCCGGCAACGCGATCGACAATTTCTACATTTTTTTAATTGCCACAGGACTGTTCTTTCTGGTCATCGGCCAAATTCGGTCCAATAACCGGCCCAAAATCAGCAAAGATCAGAATAGCTCTAATTTGCAGGTTTGATCCACATCAAGGCAAACCTGATTAAATCCAGCTAATTTTAACTTCTAAGGTAGGAGTTAATTAAATGAATGTGACACAAGCGGCCAAACAGGCCGACGCCAGCCCTGTATCCACGCCAGAATCTACAGGGGAAAATCAAGAAACTTTCTCACGGTTCTTAGTGGCGCTTGACGCCTCGGAATATGCTGATCACGCACTTGCTCAAATATTGAAACTCGTTCCCTCGGCGGACGGCCAGATTACCGGTATTCACGCTTATGCAGCCCGTTTGCACGATGCGCGCTTTCGCCAAATGGAAGGCGGTCTGCCGGATCGTTATCTCGATGAAGAGGAAATGCAGTATCAGCGGGATGTGCATGACGATCTGATCACCGACGGGCTCTCGATCATTACCGATAGCTATCACGATGTCGCCAAAGCCGAATGCGATGCGCGCGGCCTCAAGTTTCAGCGCTTGAGCCCAGAAGGTAAAAACTACACTAAAATTATTGAAGCAGCTGAGACCGGTGACCATGATGTATTGGCTTTGGGCTCGCTTGGCCTGGGCGCAGTGCCCGGCAGTTTGATCGGCACCGTTTGTGAGCGTGTGGTCCGGCGCAGCCCCATTGATTGTCTGGTCATCCGCGATACTCAAAAAGAGATTGGTGATGGCCCCATCGTTGTGGCGATTGATGGCTCGGCAAAATCATATGGTGTCTTAAAACGAGCTTTTGAAATCGCCCGGCGAATTGAGGCGGAAGTGCATATCGTCTCGTCCTACGATCCCTATTACCACTATGTAGCCTTTAATAAAATCGCCAGCGTGCTCAGTGATGAAGCCGGCAAGGTCTTCCGCTTCCGCGAGCAAGAAGCCCTGCATGAAGAGCTGATCGATGATGGTATCGCTAAAATTTATCAATCCAACCTCGAAATCGCTAATAAGATTGCCGATGAGGAAGGCTTCGAAGTTGTCAGCAAACTGCTTGAAGGCAAAGCCTTCAAAGTCATCTGTGATTATCTGGAAGAAGTAAACGCCAGCCTGTTAATGGTCGGCATGACCGGTGTGCATGCGGATCGCAGCCTCGATATTGGCGGTAATGCGGAAAACCTTTTGCGCATGTCACCCTGTCACATCTGGCTCGGTCAAACAGAACATGTGCCGCCGATGGAAGTCGTGGCCGAAGAAACCATTTCCTGGAGCAATGAAGCGGAAGAGTTCTTGAAACGCGCTCCGAGCTTTGTTCAGGATATGGCCAGAAAAGCGGTTAACCGCTATGCCCAGGAAAAGGGTCACACGTTTATTACTCAGGACATCGTTGAAATTGTCGCCAATGAGATGATGCCGGGCGGCGGACGGTCAGAGGAACAGCTTGAGAAAGAGCAAACGGTTACCTGGTCCGACTCTGCCAATGAATTGATCAAGCGCCATGTCGAATTGCCGATGGCGGCTAACATTAAGCTGCGGGCTGAAAAACGAGCGCGCCGGAATTCCTCCAAAGAAGTGCTGGATGAGCATGTGCTGCCGTTTATCGATACCAACGTCAATGTCGAAGCCGGTGTTGAAGGTGAATTTGTCTGGGCTGCCGCCGCTTTGGCGAGATTATCCCGAGTGCCGGATGCCATGCGGGACGCCACGCGGACCCGGATTGAAGGCGTGGCGCAAGAACGCGGCACCACGGAAGTGACCCTCGAAGTGGTTGAAGCCGGGCTTGAAAAAGCGCGCGCTGCCATGAATGAGGCTATTGCGACGAAAGATGACGAGCCGGAAGAAGCTGAAGAAAAACAAGGCTTTGTTTGCCCTTTTGCGACGAAATCTAAAGCCAAAGATGAAACCGAAGATAAGCCAGCTTTGGTCTGGGCCGAAGATGCTGAAGCGCGGATGGCTAAAATCCCGGCAGGCTTTATGCGTGATATGACCCGCCAGCGGGTCGAGGTCTATGCCGAAAAGCACGAGATAGAAACCATCACTGAAGCCC
This sequence comes from uncultured Rhodospirillaceae bacterium, assembly GCA_964566055.1. Taxonomy (GTDB): domain Bacteria; phylum Pseudomonadota; class Alphaproteobacteria; order Rhodospirillales; family UBA2165; genus TMED23. The sequence continues at coordinate 60,469 of CAZMHI010000011.1, read as the reverse complement.
TGGTCGAAGAAAAATATGCCGAATGGGCCAAAGGTTCCGCCAAGCAAAAACGCAAGATGGACTGGGATGAGGACGCCCTCGAACGCGTCCAGCGCATTCCGGATTTTGTCCGCGGCATGGTTGAGCTTGAGATCGAACGCTGCGCCCGTGAACTGGAATTAGACCGGGTCACCACGGCAGCTGTCGATATGGCCAGTGAAGCCTGGGAAGGCATGGGTGATTTCCACTCCGACAGCAATCCAGACCTCTATAAGAAAGACTGAGGCGACGTCCGTGAACCTGCTCCGCACCAAAGATAATGTGAAAGACGTTAAGGCAGAGCAGCCGTTTCTGGTCGCGCTTAACTTAACGCGGCGCTGTAATCAAGCCTGCGCCCATTGTTATCTTGATGCCGGTATCCGGCAGGCCGGCGAGGCGGGTGAACTCACCACCGATGAAGTTAAAGCCTGTCTGGATGAGATCAATGCACTCGGCGGCGAAACCATGGTTGTGCTGACCGGTGGAGAGCCGCTGGTCCGCCCAGATTTGGACGAGTTGGCCGAGCACGCTGTTAATCTCGGCCTGATGACGGTGATCGGCACCAACGGCATGATGCTGACAGAAGAGCGCGTGGCTCGGCTAAAAGAAGCCGGGGTTGCCGGGGTCGGTATCAGCCTCGATTCGCTTGATCCTGTTTATCACGACAATTTCCGTGGATTTCTGGGAGCCTGGGAAAAAACCATGGCCGGTATTGATGCCTGCCGTAAGGGTGGTCTCGCGCACCAGCTGCATTTTTCGGTCACCGATGACAATGCCGGAGAACTGGATGAGATGATTGCTTTTGCTCGGTCCTCAGGTGCTTTGGTGCTCAACATATTCTTTTTGGTCTGTACCGGACGCGGTGAAAAAGTCACCAATATCTCGCAAGAAACTTACGAAGAGGTTTTGCGTAAAGTAACTCAAGCGGCTCATGACGAACCTGAATTATTGATCCGGGCTAAATGTGCACCGCACTTTAAACGCATGGCGATGGAGCTTGATCCCGAATGGCCGATTACGTTGGCGCAAGGTTATGAAGCCGGCGGCTGTCTTGCCGGTTCCCGCTATTGCCGGGTGACACCGGAAGGCGAGGTCACGGCCTGCCCCTATATCGAGGATAGTGTCGGCTCCATCCGCGATCGGAAATTTACCGAGATTTGGCAGGATGCGCCGATGTTTAAAGCGCTGCGCCAGCCTGTACTTGAAGGCCGCTGTGGAGAGTGCGAATACAGCAAACTGTGTGGCGGTTGCCGCGCCCGTCCTTTGGCACGGGATGATAATTTGATGGGCGAAGACTTCCTTTGCGGCTATGAGCCCGTGGGTGGAGCCGTTATCCAGCCCTTGCCTGAACAACAATCGGCGCTGATGTGGACCGGTGACGCCGAAGCCCGGCTGACCAGAATTCCAGGCTTTTTGCGCCGTATGATCCGCCGGCGGGCCGAAGACTATGTTCGGGGCGAAGGCCGCAGCCAAGTCACCGCTGATGATCTGCATTTCCTGGCGGCTAAAAAGTTCGGTGGCGCGATGCCGTTCAAGCCTGATTTCACGGCCAACAAAGAGGCGGCACGCGATGACGCATGATGTAGCCATCATCGGCGGCGGTATTTCCGGCCTAGCCACGGCTTATGAGCTTGCCGGGCGGGGTTTGGATGTTGTGGTGCTGGAACGTCAAGTCCATGCCGGAGGTAATGCAATCTCAGAACGCATTGGTGGATTCCTGATGGAGCATGGACCGAGCACTGTTAACGCTCAATCGATTGCCGCCAATGATATTACGCGGCGTCTCGAGCTTGGCGAGGATAAGTGTGATCTCGGTGAAGGAGTTAAAAGCCGTTATCTTGTCGGTAAAGGTTCGCTGCAGGGCATCCCGGTTCACCCGCTTGGTTTCTTGCTTTCGAACTATCTCAGCCTCAAAGGCCGCCTCCGTCTGATGACGGAATTCGCCATTCCCCGCAATCGGAAAGAGACGGAAGAAACCATTGCTGAATTTGCCGGCCGCCGCTTTGGTAAAGAGTTTGCTGAAAAAGTTATCGATCCTCTGGTTGCTGGAATTTATGCGGGCCGGGCAGGGGAATTGTCGGTTGAGGCGGGCTTTCCGAAACTCCATGGGTTAGAGCAAAAATATGGCTCGATTGCCTTAGGCTTGGTTCAGCATCACCGCCAAGGCGCTAAAAACATGCCCTCAAGCCGGCTGTTTTCATTTAAAGACGGCATTGGCTCTTTGCCAAAGTCGCTGGCGGCGGCACTTGGTAATCGTGTCAAAACAGGTGTTACGGTCAGACGTATTACAAAATCCTCGCAAGGCTTCAGTATCGATGCTGGAGATAAAGGCAAAATCTCAACGCGCTCTATTGTCGTCGCAACGCAACCCCATGTTGCCGCTGATTTACTGGAAGATATTGATGTCAGGTCATCATTTGCCGCCAGTGAGATCGAGGCACCGCCTTTGGCTGTGGTTTATCTCGGCTACAAAAGAAAAGATGTCGAGCATCCACTGGATGGACTTGGGTTCTTAGCGCCCGAAAGTGAAAAACTATCTATGTCAGGCTCACAGTTTCATTCAACCATGTTCCCGGGCCGGGCACCTGAAGACTGTGTTTCAATGGCGGGTTATTTTGGCGGTGCCCGCGCCCCTGAAATTGCTCTATTGCCGGCTGATGAATTAACGGCTATCGCGCGGGCTGAATTTAAAGATCTCGTGGGTGCAACGGGTGAGCCGGTAGTTACCCGCGTCCGCCATTGGCCCCGCGGATTACCACAATACAAAATCGGTCACAATGACCGGGTTCAAACAATGTTGGAAGCAAATAATCGCGTACCAGGACTATTTTTGACCGGCAATTACATCAGCGGTCCGTCAGTCGCCGTCTGTGTCGATCAGGCCGCCAAAACAGCTGATGGCGTTTGGCGTTATCTTGACGGTCGCCTTGAGACGGAGTTAGATCAACGCCAGGAAATGGTGATGTAATGAGACAGCTGGCGGCCCTCCTACTTTTGGTCTCGGCCTTTTTTATCGGCACCAATGCCGACGCCCATGGGCCGAAATTAAAGAATAAAGAAACCGCCTCGCTTGCCAGTAATCGGGGCCCGTTCGAGCTGGTCACCCACACCGGCAAAACTGTGACCGACCGGGATTTTCTCGGCAAATATATGCTGGTTTATTTCGGCTATACCCATTGTCCGGACGTCTGCCCAATTGATTTGCAGATTGTCAGTGAGGCAGTGGATATGTTGGGCAAAGATGGTGACAAAATTCAGCCGCTTTTTGTAACCGTTGATCCTAAGCGGGATACGGTCAAAGTCATGGCTAGGTATGTAAAACACTTTCATCCCCGGCTGATTGGCCTAACCGGGACCAAGCAACAAGTCGCTTCGGCGGCAAAAATATATCGTATGCAGTCCCGTAGGTCGGTATCGCAAGATGCTGAGCCCGGTGAATATCTTATCGATCATTCGGCGGCGACTGTGCTCATAGGACCCAATGGCGGCGGCCTTAGCCTGTTCCCCCACGGCATTACCGCCAAAGATATCGTCGCCGACATCAAGCGATACATCACCCCGTAATCCAAACTAATCCCCTCAGTGGGGCTCAATTGCTTAAATAGTGGTAGCGAGCCTTTGCACCAATTTCTGCACACCCTATTGATTAAGCGCCGATTGACGCTAAGATTTAACGGCAACAGGGAATGTGGGATCGGAAAGTATGGAAATTACTGCCTATGCCGCGACGGTAGGGCACTCGGTTTGGTTCAGTCATGATTTAGGCGAAAGCTGGAACCGGGCGGTTACGCCAACGGGGGGTATCTATAACGAATCGAGGTGCTGGTCGGTATCCGTGCACCCAGACCGACCGGGAGAAGTATTATCCGGCACAGACCTAGGCGTCTATCGCTGGGCGCCTCAAGATGCGCGCTGGAATTATGTCGCCTCGCCGATGGACGAGCTGCATATCCAGCAAATTACTCAAGCCCCCAACGATCCTGACATTATTTTTGCCGGCACCCGGCCAGCCGAAATATTTAGATCACTCGATGGCGGTGATAGCTGGAATAAATGCGAACTCGGTAATTCAAAAGAATGCTGGTTCATCAATACGCCGCGCATCACCTCGATCCAATTTGATCCGGTCGAAGAGGCAACGGTTTGGGTAACGATTGAAATCGATGGTGTGTTTAAAACCACCGATCTCGGTGAGACCTGGGAAAAATGCAACGACGGTCTGGTTTCTGACGATACCCATAATCTGGTCTTTTTCGATAATGTCGAGGGTGGCCGTAAAATGTGGTGTTCGACCGAAGAGGGTCTTCACCGCAGTATTGATAATGGCGCCACTTGGCAGCACCATGAAATTCCCCAAGCACCCTGGCTTTATATGCGCTGTATCAAGAAGCGCGCTGACGATTCCGGTGTGATGTTCTTATCGGTTGGCGATAAGCCGTCGGGTGAAACCGGGCTGCTGCTGCGGAGCCGGGATTTTGGTGAAACCTGGGAAGACGCCGGATTGCCTGGGCATGTGAATAGTACGATCTGGTGGATTGCCACCAATCCGTCTGATCCCAATCTCATATTTTGTCATACTATTTTGGGGCAGATTTATCGCTCAATAGATGGCGGTGAGACATGGCAAAAAATGCAGCGGGAGCTTGGTGAAATTAGAATGATGGCCTGGCAGGAAACGCCGGCGCATTGACCTAGGGAGAATTATTTAATGCCACACAATGTAGAGGTGCCGGATTATGTCATTGAACGCATCATGGCAAAGCGCGGCAAATTAAATGTCTTTGATCATTTTGAGCCGGAGAAGACGGCGTTGGTGGTCATCGATATGCAAAACTTTTTTGTCGCTGAGGTTGAGACCGCTATCAGTATTTGTCCCAATATCAACAGACTTGCTGATGCGGTGAGAGATAAAGGCGGTGTTGTTGCCTGGGTGCAATTGACGGTCGCCGATGAGATGGATGGTCCCAGCCTTTGGCCGATCTATCACGACTACTTTTTTACGCCAGAAAAAATGAAAGCGCATAAGGACGGTTTAACCAAAAGCAGTGAGGGTCATGCCATGTTTTCCGATCTGGTGATAAAAGACGAAGACATCATTTCGCTTAAATCCAGGTTCAGTGCCTTCGTTCAAGGCTCTTCCGATCTGCATGACCGTTTGCAGGAGAAAGGAATTGAAAATCTCCTGGTGGCCGGCACGGCAACGAATTTTTGCTGCGAAACGACAGCGCGCGATGCCATGATGATCGGCTATCGCACGGTCATGATCTCAGATGCCAATGCAGCTCGTTATGACGAGGATCATATTGTTGGCCTAACGACCATCTGGCAGAGCTTTGGCGACGTGCGCAGTGTTGATGATTGCATTGAAAATTTACTGGCGGATTGAGATGTAATGGCAAGCAGCTTCATATACCGGCCTCATGTTCATAATTTGGATGATGTCATTACGCCTGACGTCTTGATCGATCATCTGACGATTGCGGCAAAGGGAAGCACCACTTCTATTCCGGTACCGATTGACCGCTTAACCACGGATGTTGAAATTCAGGTCGCAGGATCAAGTTCTGTGCCTGATGCCGCGCTGGCGATGATCGGGGCTGGGGCCGGAACTCTTTTGAGCATCGCCTCGAACAATGGCAATCCAGAGAGCAATCCTGGCCGGCTGGAATGTGTCAAACCTCTGTGTCGCCAAGCCTGGCGGTTCAGCGATGTTGCCGGTCATGCAGGGCAGCTTATTCTGCGCGCGGCGTCAGTCAATGAGGGTGCAGCGGCAATCATACAAGAAGGAGTTGTCGGCGAATGGCTTGAATTGCCGGTCGATGATGTCCCGGTGGGCAGCGCAGTCTTGTGCACCGGACTGCCAGATCTTAAGGCCATTTCCGGCAATCATTTCCAAATTGAGATCGAAGACCTAGTTTTGAGTCGGAGTTTACAGTTTCAATATTGGGTCGAAGAAATTTAAACTCAGCACTAAATCTATCAGGAGTAGGATCACATGAGTACCAGCGGCAAATCTTTCTATCATGCGGACCAAGTCGGCAGCCTGCTGCGCCCCAAAAAATTGTTGGATGCCCGGCTGAAATGGAAGGCTGGCGAGTTGAGCCGAGACGAATTGCAGGCTTTGGAAGATGATGCCATTCGCGATGCTGTTCGTATCCAGGAAGACGTTGGCTTGCCGGCCATTACGGATGGAGAATTCCGCCGGGAAAATTGGTGGATCGATTTTATCAGTCAGATCAACGGCATCAAAATTTCCGAGCCTGACACTCATGCCGAATTTAAAACCAGTAAGGATGAAGGCTCAGGCTATATTCCCCTGATCGTCGAAACTGTTGATAAAATCCATCACGATCGCGCACTTATGGAACGGGATTACACTTTTCTTGCCGGTTGCACATCCAAAACGCCGAAAATAACCATCCCGTCACCGACCCGCATTCATTTTCACAGCGGCCGCCCCAAGGTGAGCGAAGAGGCCTATCCCGATATGGATCAGTTTTGGGCTGATATTGCGGCTTTTTATCAAGCTGAAATTGCCGCCTTGGAGGAGTTGGGCTGCCGCTATATTCAGATTGATGATCCGGTGTTGACTTATTTTCTCGATAGCCGCACGCGGGAGAATTTGCGTGATATCGGTGAAGACCCGGATCAGCTCATCCATACCTACGCCAAAGTGCTGAACCAGTGTATAGAAAATCGCCACACCGATACTCATCTGTCGATGCACCTCTGCCGCGGCAATGCCCAAAGTTCCTGGATTGTGTCCGGTGGTTATATGCGCTTGGCCGAAGCCATATTCCCGGTGGTGAATGTTGATACTTGGTTTCTTGAATATGATGATGACCGTTCGGGTGATTTTGAACCGTTGAAGGTCATGCCGGATGATAAAAACGTTGTTCTTGGTTTGGTGACGTCAAAATTTGGCGAGATCGAAAACAAGGATGATCTCAAACGGCGCATCGATGAAGCGGCGCAATATGTCGCCTTGGAACATCTGGGCTTGAGCCCGCAATGCGGTTTTGCCAGCCTCGACATCGGCAATATCATCGCTTTTGATGATCAAATGGCCAAGCTGGAACTGGTGGTCGAGACGGCTCGTGAGGTTTGGGGAAATACTTAGAGATTAGGCCTCGGGATCGTCTCTGACGGCAACAACTCTGATCTCAATTTCATTACCGGCATGTAGGTCAACTCCATGACAAGAGCGTTCCGGCCAGTGATCCGGATCATCGCTCATCCAATCCGCCCAGACTTTATCGGCCATCGGCTTGTTCTCGATATCGTTAAGGATAACGGTCGCCGACAAAATTTTGGTTTTGTCGGTGCCTAGGTCTGCCAGCACTTTGTCGAGGTTGTCGTAGGCCCGGGTAACTTGATCTTCGGCGGAAAGTGAGAAATCATCGCTTAAGCCGATCGCCCAAACCAAATCCTTATAGGCCGAGCCCCAGCGGCGGGTCGGAACATTGCCGGGTCCCCGTTGAATTTTAGTCATTGTCGTCTCCTATAATCACACATTTAAAATGGCAGGCCGACATAATTTTCTGCCAGCGCTTTCTGGGCAGCTTGCGAATCGCGTAAATAATCCAGCTCAGCGGCCTGGATGCGCCGGTCAAATGGGATCTCGTCGGGGAAGCGGTGCAACAGGGTCGTCATCCACCAGGAAAAGCGCTCGGCCTTCCAAATGCGCCGGAGGCAATTATGGGAATAATTGTCGAGGCCAGATTCGCTATTGTCATGGTAATATTCGATCAGGGCGTTCGAGGCATAATAGATATCCGAGGCGGCTAGGTTGAGGCCTTTGGCGCCGGTAGGTGGCACGATATGCGCCGCATCGCCAGCCAGCAACAATCGGCCATGGCGGAGCGGCTCGGCAACGAAGCTCCGCAGCGGCGCGATACTTTTCTCAATCGAGGGGCCGGTCTCCAAATTCGCCGCCGTTTCTTCCGGCAGGCGGGACCTAAGCTCATCCCAGAACCGGTCATCGGTCCATTCTTCCAAATCCTCATCAAAAGCGCATTGAATATAGTAACGGCTGCGAGTCTCCGAGCGCATCGAACAGAGCGCAAAGCCGCGTTTGTCATTAACATAGATCAGCTCTTCAGCGACCGGCTTGGTTTCTGACAATACACCGAGCCAGCCGAACGGGTAGACCCGCTCAAATTCGCGCAAAATATCCTGCGGCATGGTTTTCCGCGAGACACCGTGATAACCGTCGCAGCCAACCACAAAATCGCAGATGACTTCATGTTCCGCGCCGTCCTTTTGGTAGGTTAGTTTAGGTGTATCGCTGTCGAGGTCAGATATCTGCACGTTTTCGGCTTCATAGACCAGTAGGCCGTCAAGCGCCGCCCGGGCATCCATCAAATCCTTGGTCACTTCCGTCTGGCCATAGACCGTGACGACATCGCCGCCGGTCAACCCTTTCATATCTATGCGCAATCGCTGGCGATTAAAGATGATCTCAAAGCCGTCATGGATCAGGCCTTCTTTGGCCATGCGCTCACCGGCTTTGGCTTGGTGCAGCAGATCGACCATGCCCTGTTCCAGCACGCCGGCGCGAATGCGGCCCAATACATAGTCAGCTGTGCGCCGCTCCAGGACAATGGTTTCAATGCCCTGGAGGTGCAACAATTGTGACAGCAATAGACCAGAAGGCCCGGCGCCGATGATGCCGACTTGAACACGCATGATCGATACTCCCTGAAAGATTTATGATTTGGGAGTCAGTGTTGCAAATTTGGCAGCGTAAATGAACGATAAAAGTTTAGTTACACTGCTTAATCAGGAATAACGCAGGTTACTTCAATCTCAAGCTTGGCGCCTTCTTCGACAAATCCAGCGACCTGAATGCCGGTCATGACAGGGAATACTTTACCCATGACTTCCTGATAGACTTTGCCCAATTCTCCGAGCGAGGCGTTGTATTCATCCTTGTCACCGAGATACCAAGTCATACGTGTCATGTGTTCTGGCTTGGCGCCGCCTTCGGTCATAATCGCCAGGATATTCTGCAAGGCTTGGCGCGCTTGGCCGGGTAGACTGTCGGTTTCAAACTCTTCCTGCTCGTTCCAGCCAACTTGACCGGCGATGAAAACCATCGTGCCTGTGACTTTGATGCCGTTGCTATATCCCTTGGGGCGGGGCCAGCCTGGTGGTTGTAAAATTTCCATGATCGTGACTTCCTCTGTGTTTAAAAACTGCGCTCTTGAATGATTTTAAAAATTAGTTTAGACTTAAACTGTTTAAGGATAAACTAATTAAAATTATTAAACTAAGGGAACTGTTCTGGCAAGCTTTTGCCAGTGGTTTTAGATAGGAATCGGTAGATGAAAATCGCGTGTATTGGCGGCGGTCCAGCGTCGCTTTATTTTTCGTTGTTGGCTAAAAAGACCAATCCGGATTGGGATATTACGGTTTACGAACAGAACCCGGATAATGTCACCTGGGGTTTTGGCGTCGTCTTTTCAGATGAAACGATGGACAATTTTAAAGATGCCGATTTCGAGACCTATAAAGCCATTACCGACAGTTTTGTCCATTGGGATGAAATCGATATTTTTCACAAAGGCCACAAAATAGTTTCCGGCGGCCATGGCTTTGCGGGTATGCAACGCCTCAAGCTGCTGCAGATTTTAGAGGCGCGCGCGAAAGAGCTTGGCGTCACCATGATCCATGATGTGATTGTTGATAGTCTTGAGGACCACCAGGATGCTGATTTAATTGTCGCCGGTGATGGCATCGCCTCGTTTATTCGCGACCAGCATGTAGATGAATTTGCCGCTGACGTTGTCATGCGGCCAAATAAATTTACCTGGCTCGGCTCAACCAAGGCATTTGATACGTTCACATTCTATTTTAATCAAAATGAGCATGGTTTGTGGCGGGCGCATTGCTATCAATATATGCCCGGCAATTCGACTTTTATTATTGAAACGACCGAAGATACCTGGCGCCGTGCCGGTCTTGAAAATGCCACTGAGCCGGAAACCGTTGCATACTGCTCCAAGGTTTTTGAAAAAGAATTGGGCGATGACCAGCTGATCACCAATAACTCAGTGTGGCGCACATTTCCCCGGGTTAAAAACGGCAAATATTATCATAATAATATTGTGCTGCTCGGTGATGCGCTCCATACCGCGCATTTCTCCATTGGCTCCGGTACCAAACTGGCAATGGAAGACGCTGTGGCGCTGCATGAAAGCATCCAGGAAAATCCGGGTGATTTTGCGAAGGCATTGCCGGCCTTTCAGGAAAAACGTGAGCCCGATGTGGATTCGCTGCAACGTGCCGCCCAGGTGAGTATGGAGTGGTTTGAAAACGTTGAGCGTTATCACGATGATATGGAGCCGCTGCAGTTTTCTTATTCATTGCTGACCCGCAGCTTGCGTATCAATCATGAGAACCTCCGTCTGCGGGATCAGGGGCTGGTCGATCAAGTTGACAACTGGGTAGCTGATAAAGCGGCTGAACAGTCAGGTGTAGCGCGTGAAAAAGAGGCGCCGCCACCAATGTTCACACCTTATAAACTGCGTGAAATGGTGTTGCAGAACCGCATCGCGGTCTCGCCGATGTGCATGTATTCAGCCGAAGACGGCTTAATCGGTGATTTTCATCTCGTTCATCTCGGCAGCCGGGCCATGGGTGGCGCCGGATTAATTATGTCCGAGAGTACGGCGATCAGTGCCGAAGGCCGGATTTCGCCCGGTTGTGCCGGTATTTATAAGGATGAGCATGTCGCGGCCTGGAAGCGCGTTGTTGATTACATCCATCAGAACTCTTACACCAAAATTGGCATGCAACTCAGCCATGCCGGCCGCAAGGCTTCGACCCATGTGCAATGGGAAGGTGGCGATATGGCGCCTTTAACCAAGGGGGATTGGCCCATTATGGCAGCCTCACCGATTGCTTACTCGGCCGACAATCCGACACCCAGGGAAATGACGCGAGATGATATGGATCAGGTGCGGGATGATTTTGTCACTGCCGCCGGGCGCGCTCAGGAAGCCGGTTTTGATATGCTTGAGTTGCATTGTGCGCATGGCTATCTGCTGAACACCTTTATTTCCCCTAAAACCAATATCCGGGAAGATGAGTATGGCGGCTCAGTGGAAAACCGCTTGCGCTATCCGCTGGAAGTGTTTGCCGCCATTCGTGCTATCTGGCCGGATGAAAAACCGATCTCGGTTCGTATTTCCGCGACTGATTGGATCGAAAACGGTATTACGGCGGAAGATGCCGTTGAAATCGCTAAAGCATTCAAAAAGGCGGGCTGCGACATTCTGGATGTGTCTTCGGGGCAGGTAGTATCTGAGGAAGAGCCGGAATATGGCCGTTTATTCCAGCTGCCTTTCTCTGATCGGATCAGACTGGAAGCCGATATGCCGACCATGACTGTCGGAAATATTCAATCCTATGCCGATGCAAATTCGATTATCGCCAGCGGTCGAGGCGATATCTGCGTGATCGCGCGTATGCATCTGTTTGACCCCTATTGGACACGCCATGCTGCCAAGGAACTGGACTACGATTTAGCCATGCCCGTGCAATATAAAGCGGTTGAAGACTACACGCCGCGTTGGGTTTAATTGGATACAAATCTAAAATTATTAATTTTATTATAGCTCTATAAAAATTTGTAACATATTGATTTTGCTACATTAAAATTAAACTTATGCAATTAACGCATGGCTGTTTTGCGGTATACCCCCTAACTGAGCCTGATTAAAAGGCCTATATACTCCTCATCTAAGCAACAACGATCCGGCCATCAGAGCCGGGTACAAGAAAGTAGGAGAATAATATGAATAAGCTTTCTAAAGAACAAATTGAACTGGCTACTCAAGAATATGTTTCGCTTGTCAATTTTGACGAAGCCGAACGTTTGACCATGGAAGAAATTGATCAGCTGGTGCGAAATGCACGGCTCGCTCAGGCTCAAGTATTTGGTCAAATGTTTAAAGCCGCATTTAATTTTATTGGCAAATTTGTTGGAAAAATTTTTTCCAGTATCAGCCAAGGCATGAGTGCCGCTACGACTTATGATGAACTCGCCCGTTTGTCTGACCGTGAACTTGCCGATATCGGTATCAATCGTGATCAAATTGCCCGCGTCGCCTTTGACGATATGGCAGTGCGTTCCACTGAAACAACCTTTCCGGTTTATCGCGGTGGCATGAAAGTCGCCCGGCCAACTAATGATTGGGTTGATCACATCGCAGCCTAATCTGCCTTAGAATACCTCCCTAAATACCCTGTTAAATACCCATTTAAATAACCAATTAATTTTCACACCCCTGGATCTTTCGATCCGGGGGTTTTTTCATGTGCTGGTAGGTTTTGACAGACACCCCGTCGGCAGAGTAGGACAGTCCGTAGAGGATTGATATAGAACACTAATCGGGAGTTGGCCGAAATTGGCAACAGCAATTGACAATTTAAATGCCCATCTGCTTGAAGCTTTTCCCGACCCGGTCATTTTATTGAACCGGGCACGGGAAGTGGTGTTTGCCAATCAGGCCGCACTAGAAGTTCTCGAGGCAAATTATGATGGCCGAGATTTGGCGCTGTCTTTTCAAGTGCCTGATGTGCTGGCGGCTGCCAAAGCAGTGGTGGACGGTGAAGCTATGCGGGAAGTCGATATTTCCCTTTCTGTTCCGGTACCGCGCAATTTAAAAATTCGCATTGTTCGTATTGCGGATGCCGCCGCTACGGCAGAAGGAACTGTTGCTCTGATGGTTTTTCAAGATGTCAGCTCTGAGACCTTGGCCGAACAAATGCGCCAGGATTTTGTTGCCAATGTCAGCCATGAACTGCGCTCGCCCATAGCCTCGCTCATTGGCATAATCGAAACCTTGCAGGGTCCAGCCAAAGATGATCCGGAAGGGCGCGAGAGATTTCTATCAATCATGGGAGATGAATCCCAGCGGATGGCGCGGATGATTGATGATCTATTGTCACTTTCCCGCGTCGAGTCCAGTGAAAGATTGCGTCCTCAAGAACAGGTCAATGTTATCGATTTGCTTGAAATGACCAGGGAACTTTTAATTGGCCGGGCGGAAGAACGAAAAATGGAACTGGTGTTTGATTTTGCTGCCACCATTCCGATTTTGGCCGGTGATCGTGACGAGTTAATGGAGGTTTTCCAGAATCTTATCGACAACGCTATTAAATATGGCCGTGAAGCCTCAGCCGTTCGTATTACCACCGGAACGGTTGAGCGCATCCCGGAAATCGGTGGTGCCGGTATCGCTGTGGCGATCGAGAATAGAGGCGATGGGATTGCACCTGACCAATTGCCCCGGCTGACCGAGCGTTTTTACCGGGTTGATAAAGGCCGCTCGCGTAAACTTGGTGGTACCGGTCTCGGTCTGGCGATTGTAAAGCACATTGTCAGCCACCATCGTGGTCATCTAAGTATTGATAGTACGGTCGGCGAGGGCGCCACTTTCACGGTCTATTTACCGCTTTGAAAGTAGTAACCTAAATTAATTGGCGTTGATGAAAAAGAAAGTTAAAGCTATTGAGCACACGAATTCTCATTGTTGAAGATGAACCGCCTCTGATTGAAGTGCTGCGCTATAATCTGGAAAGCGAAGGATTTTTGACCTTGGTGGCGACCGATGGTGAGGAAGCCCTTCTGCTGGTCGAAGAAGAGGACCCGGACTTGATTATACTTGATTGGATGCTGCCTGAACTATCCGGCATCGACGTCTGCCGGCGTTTGCGAGAAACCAAGAAATTTAAAACAATTCCGATTATCATGCTGACCGCTCGTGGTGAAGAGAGCGACAAAATTTCTGGTCTTGATGCCGGCGCTGATGATTACGTTGTTAAGCCATTTTCACCTTCGGAGTTAATTGCCCGGGTGCGTGCAGTGCTGCGCCGGGCCGATCCTGAGTTTGGTGAAGAAAAAATCGAATATGCAGATATCTCTCTGGATTTGGTTGCCCATAAAGCTTCAAGAAATGGCCGCGCTGTTCATCTCGGCCCAACCGAGTATCGCCTGTTACAGGTTTTAATGGAGCGGCCGACCCGCGTTTTTTCCCGCGAACAGTTATTGGATCTGGTTTGGGGGCGCGAAATATATGTTGAAGAACGAACAGTCGATGTGCATATCCGCCGTTTGCGTAAGACACTCAATGCGGATGGCGAGGCTGATTTAATTAGAACCGTGCGCCGGGGTGGCTATGCTATTGATATCGGCAAAGATTAAGCTGCTTTGAATTATTAGCCGATTCGGGCTAACCTATCAAAAATAATGGTAATTTCTTTGTTAAACGGAAATAATACCAATCTATAAAATAGGGATTACGGGTAAAATTAACACGTCGGTCGATAAGTAGATTCGGGTAAGAATTTGAAAACATTATTTTTCAAGCCAAATTCACTAATTGCTAAGTTGCTGGCGATTTATTTGCCGTTGGTCAGCTTGAGCGTGGTCATTCTCTTTGGTGTGCTTGAGGCGCGTTTTTATCTGTCCAGCCGGTCCGAACTTATTGATGAATTAAAGCAGCTGGTATCGGTCCAGGACTCTGCCTTTGCTTCGGCCGTTTGGGAAATCGACACCGATCAAATTAATGCCTTGTTGGCTGAGATTGGCCGTCTGCCTAATATTCAAAGTGCCGAGGTGTTTGATACTTCTGGAGAAAAGCTTGGCAGCGTTGGTGATACCAAGGCGCCGCCGGAGGTCAAAGAGTTCCGGGTCGATCGTCCCTTGGTCTATAAAACCAGCAAAGTTACCGAAGCTGTCGGTAAATTGGTTCTAACGGTTCACAGCAAACGCATTAAGGAAGAAGTTGCAGACCGGCTGTTGTTGGATTTTCTAATCTTAATCGTCATGGCGGTTACCTTGGCTGGCGTGACAGTTTTTACCACGCGAATAGTGATTGGCCGACCGGTTGGACGATTGCGGGAATCGATTGAAAAACTACGCAATGATAATATCCGTGAACAGGTGAATTGGGAAAGCTCCGACGAGCTTGGCGAAGTTGTTCAGGCTTATAACGAAATGCAAATGAGTCAGGCGATTGCCGAAGATGAGCTCAAACGCCATCAGGATCACCTGGAAGATTCGATTGCTGAGCGCACCCAGGAATTGGAAAAATCAAAAGACGTCGCCGAAAACGCCAGTGCCGAGTTAGCCAGCCGGGTAGATGATTTGGCGGAAGCCCGCCGCGCCACTCTTAACATGATGGCGGATGCTGAAGATTCCCGAAAGAAAGCAGAGGAACTAAGAGAAGAAGCTGAAGCCGCCACCAATGCCAAATCTTCCTTCCTGGCAGCCATGAGCCACGAGATACGGACGCCGATGAACGGCATTGTCGGCATGATCGATCTGCTGCGCGAAACCAAGCTCAACACCGATCAAAGTCAAATGATGCAGACCGTCCGAGATTCAGCTTTCTCGTTGCTACAGATTATCAACGATATTCTTGATTTCTCTAAAATTGAAGCAGGCAAAATGGAACTGGATATAATCCCGGTTTCTATCCGCGATATGATGCAAGGTGTTGTCGATACGCTCGTGCCGAATGCCAGCAAAAAAGATTTACTGGTTATTCCCTATATAGATCCCAATATTCCGGAATTCGTCATGGCTGATCAGGTCAGATTGCGCCAGATTTTGTTTAACATCGCCGGTAATGCAATAAAATTTACCGAAAGCACGGATGAAAAGCGTGGCAAAGTGATTATCCGGGCGGATCGGGTTGAAAATGACGCCGATGATGACGACGGTAAGATTTACATTCGCTATTCGGTTGGTGACAACGGTATCGGTATTACTGAGGAAGCCCAGGAAAAACTGTTCGAAGCCTTTACCCAAGCGGAAAGTTCGACCACGCGGAAATATGGCGGTACTGGGTTAGGTCTTTCCATTTGTGTGCGCCTGACCAATTTGATGGGCGGCGATGTGGCGGTAAATAGCACTATTGGTGAAGGTTCCGAATTTTATACCGTAATTCCCCATGATCCCAGCGACCGCGACACTGCCGATAGCGAAGATAAAAATCTCGATGGTCTGACCATATTGTTGGTTACTGAAATTGAGGAATATGCCGAATTTCTATCCGATTATCTAAGATTTTGGCAGGCTGATGTTGAAATTTGGGAGGAACGGGAAACTATTTCTTCACAGATTACCGAAGCGACGTTCAATAATGAAACCTATGACGTCGTTGTACTGGGTATCGATTTTGAGGAAACCGAGCAAACTGAAATAAAACAGATGTTCGAAAAATATGAGGCTAATGCAAATAGTAAATTTGTCATGATGCGGCCCTATTGGCGGCGTGGCGCCCGCATTGATGATCCGGGTACCGTTACCCTGGATGCCCTGCCCATTCGCCGCCCTTCTTTTATTTCGGCAGTGGCAGTGGCCGCGGGACGGGCCAGTCCCGAAGTCAAAAAAGAAGAGGAAAAAACCGATACGGCAAAAAAAGTGGCGCCGACCGTGGAACAAGCAGAAGAAATGGGCCAGCTTATTTTGGTCGCCGAAGACAATCTTACCAACCAGGATGTTATTCAACGGCAGTTGAATATGCTCGGCTATGCAGTTGAGATGTATGATAACGGCCAACTGGCATTAGAAGCGTGGCAAAAAAAGAACTATGCAATTTTGCTAACTGATTGTCACATGCCGGAAATGGACGGCTACGAATTGACCGGTGAAATCCGCAATCGGGAAGATGATTTGGATGAACGCTTTCCCATCATCGCCATCACCGCAAATGCCTTGCAAGGTGAAGCAGAAAGATGCCTGGAAGCAGGTATGGATGACTATCTGTCCAAGCCCCTGGAAATGCCGAAGCTTAAACAGGCGCTCAGCAAATGGATGCCAGTTTCGGCAACAGCCCAGCCTATTGAATATGAACCACCGTCATTAGAGGACCAGGAAATTGAAGATGTTGATGAACCTGCGGCAGAGACTGTAGCGGATGAAGTTGACGTCAAGACCAATGGTGGCCCCATTGATCCGGCTGCACTCAGAGATGTTTTCGGAGATGATGATGAGACGTTCAAGGAAATATTGAACGAGTTTATCGAGCCGGGATCTTCCAATGTCGAAGAAATTAAGGCTGCCTACGAAGAGCGTTCAGCCCAACAGGTCGCGGCGGCGGCGCATAAATTAAAATCGTCGTCACGGGCAATTGGTGCCAACTATCTGGCTGATTTATGCTTAAGTCTCGAAACTGCCGGTAAAGCTGATGACTGGGATGCCATTGACCTGGAGGCACCCAAACTTGATACAGCGATCAGCGATGTAATCGAATATATAAATGCCTTATAAATATAAAATGCTCCAAAAGAATTTAGGGTGAGATTGTTATGAACCAAGAAGATTTTAAATATTTACATATCCTAATCATTGATGACGAAGCCTTTATGCGTAAATTGATAGAACGGACTTTAAGCGATATTGGTGTCGGGGTGGTGTCTCAATCCGCCAATGGCCGTGAAGGAATGAGCCTATTGTTATCAGCTAAAAGTAAAGTTGATCTGGTAATCTGTGATTTGGAAATGCCTGAGATGAATGGATTTGAATTTGTTAAACAGGTTCGAAATTCAACGGATGAACGCCTAGATCCCTCCGTTCCTATTCTTATTCTCACTGGTCACGCTGATGAAGAAACTGTGCGGGGGGCGGCGAATCTAGGTATAAACGGCTACCTCATAAAACCGATTTCGCGAAAGTCACTGGAAGGCAGAATATTAAAATCAATTAAATCACCCGCAATGAAAAGCAATTAGACCGAACCATATATATATAACCCGATACCAGGAAATTTGAATGTCCGAAGGTGATCAATCCTCCCTGCTTGTCGTCGATGATGAGCCCTTCAATCACACCTTAATCAAGCGGCTGCTTGATGCCGAAGGCTATACCAACGTGTCCTTTGCAGAAAACGGGCGCCAGGCTCTGGATATGATGCAGGAGAATGAATTCGATATCGTGTTGCTGGATATTGAAATGCCGGAATTGGACGGCTTTGAAGTCCTGGGTTCGATCAAGGCTGATCTTAACCACCGCCACATACCAGTGATTATGATTTCGGGCGTTGAAGATTCAGAAAGCATTGCAAAATGTATCGAGCTAGGAGCCGAGGATTATCTAGCCAAACCCTTCAATGCGACTATCCTGCGTGCGCGGCTTGGCGCCTGTGTTGAAAAAAAGAGATTGCGTGACCAGGAAAAATCTCATCTCGAGCAAATCCGTACCGAAAAGAAAAAGGCGGATGAATTACTAACTGTGATTTTACCTTCGGGTATTGCCAGTGAACTTAAAGCCACCGGTAAAGTGCAACCGCGCGGTTATGATAAGATCGGCATGTTGTTTTGCGACATTGTTGGTTTTACCAATTATTGCAGTGGCAGGTCAGCCGAAGAAGTCGTCACTGGCCTGCAGGCGCTATTTATTAAGTTTGAAGAAATTACCAGCAAATACAAAATGGAAAAAATTAAAACCATCGGTGATGAATATATGGCAGCTGCGGGTCTGACCAATCCGGACTATGAGCCTCTATTGACTGTGGTAAAATGCGGTTTGGAAATGGCCGCCGCCGCCCCTGAAGTTAGCGCCGACTGGAAAGTCCGTGTCGGCGTTCATGCCGGCCCACTGGTTGCCGGTATTGTTGGTGATCAGAAATATCAATTTGATGTCTGGGGTGATACGGTCAATGTCGCCGCCCGCATGGCTGGCGCCGGCAATCCGGGAGCGGTCACCATGACCCATGATTCTTGGCTGGAGATCGAAAGTGAATGCCAAGGTAAGATGCTTGGTAAGATGGAAATCAAAGGCAAAGGCGAAATTGATGTCGTCGAATGCACAGGTATGCTTTAGAGCCAGCCTATTTTCGCTGTTTATCCTCATTGTTCTTTTATCGGCGCGTAATCTTTATGCAGACTATAAATGGAATCTGCCGCCCTGGCTGCCTGAACCCGTAATTCCTGCCAGCAATCCGCTAACAGTGGCCAAAGTTGAGCTTGGCCGGTATTTATTTTACGATAAAAAGCTCTCGTTTAACGGCAATATGGCCTGTGCGACCTGCCATCAACAAGCGCGTGCCTTTACTGATGGCCGTGTTACCGCTCAAGGTGCCACGGGCGAGCTTCATTTTCGCAACACGCCAAGCCTCGGTAACGTCGCCTACCTGTCAGTCCTAACCTGGGCGCAGCCGCAACTGACCCGTTTGGAAAAGCAATTGCTTATTCCGCTGTTGGGAACAGAGCCGGTTGAAATGGGCATGGCTGGTAAAGAGCAGGAAATTATCAAATACCTGCAGGGAGATCCGGCCTATCGCTCAATGTTCCAAACAGCCTTTGGCGATAGTAGAGCGGTATCGCTTGAAAATATGGCCAAGGCTTTGGCGAGTTTCCAGCGTAGTTTGGTGACGGCTAATTCAGCTTATGACCGGGATAATCTTTCACCGCCAGCCAAACGTGGCTCAAAGCTATTTTTTGGTACGCGGTTAAATTGCTTTCGCTGCCATCCGGCGCCGTTTTTTACCGATTCGCTCACTTATGCCGGGCTCGGTTTCAAGGAAATCGCCTTTCATAATACTGGCCTTTACAATTTGGACGGCAAAGGCGCCTATCCGCTTGGAAATACTGGGCTTTATGGCCATACAGGACAGCCGGAAGATATGGGGCGGTTCCGCACACCGAGCTTACGAAATGTCGCTGTGACGGCTCCCTATATGCATGACGGCAGCGTGCCAACTCTTGGCGGCGTTATTGATATCTATGCCGCCGGCGGGCGCGGACCGGGACGAACTAATCGGCATAAAAGCGTATTTGTTAGAGGCTTCACTTTAACCCCAATAGAAAAGGGTGATCTCATTTCTTTTTTATCGTCACTAACCGATAAAACTTTCCTCAGTGATCCGCGATTTTCTGAGCCGTCAAAATGATAGTGGATGCAGATTGCATCGGAGCCTCCGCTGGGCTACATAAACCGCCAACACAAATTGAAAATTAATCGAACCGGAGCACCTAATGGCGTCCTACCAATATATTTACGTAATGAAACAACTCAGTAAAACGTTCCAGGGTGGGCGCGAGTTGATGAAGGATATTTCCTTGTCGTTTCTGCCCGGTGCGAAAATCGGTGTGCTCGGTGCTAACGGTGCTGGTAAATCAACTTTGCTTAAAATAATGGCGGGGATTGAAACTGAATATAATGGTGAGGCTTGGGCAGCCGAAGGTGCGCGGGTCGGTTTTTTGCCGCAGGAGCCGGAGCTTGATCCCTCCAAGGACGTCGAAGGCAATGCCATGGAAGGTGTCGGTGAGATCAAGGATTTAATCGATCGCTTCAACGACGTCAGCGCCAAATTCGCTGAGCCGATGGATGATGACGAAATGAACACGCTGTTGGAAGAGCAGGGGGCCTTGCAAGAGCAGATTGATGCGGTCAATGGCTGGGAGATTGAGCGCACCGTCGAGATGGCGATGGATGCACTGCGCTGCCCGCCCGGTGATGCGGACGTGTCGACGTTGTCAGGTGGTGAAAAGCGCCGGGTGGCACTCTGTCGGTTACTGTTGCAAAAGCCGGATTTACTGTTGCTTGATGAACCGACCAACCATTTGGATGCGGAATCCGTTGCTTGGCTGGAGCTGCATCTGCAGGAATATCCGGGCACCGTGGTGGCGATTACTCACGACCGCTATTTCCTGGATAATGTCGCCGGCTGGATTCTAGAGCTCGACCGCGGCCGGGGCATTCCTTATGAGGGCAATTATTCCGCCTGGCTGGAGCAAAAACAGAAACGCCTTGCCCAGGAAGAAAAAACCGAACAGGCGCGTCAACGAACGCTTTCAAACGAATTGGAATGGATCAGGCAATCACCGCGGGCGCGTCAGGCCAAAAGCAAAGCTCGTATTACAGCTTACGAAAAACTCAAATCCGAAGCTGACGAAAAGACGCCGGATACCGCGCAAATTATTATTCCGCAGGGGCCTCGTCTTGGTGATTTGGTGATCGAAGCAGCGGACCTCGCCAAAGGCTTTGAAGAACGTCTGTTATTTGAAGATTTGAGTTTCAAAATCCCACCCGGCGCGATTGTCGGTATCATTGGCGCCAACGGTGCCGGTAAAACGACGTTGTTTAAGATGCTCTCAGGTGATGAGGACAAAGACAGCGGCTCTATTCGTCTCGGCGATACGGTCAAGCTTGGCTACGTTGATCAATCCCGCGAAGAGCTGGACGCGGGTAAAACCGTTTGGGAGGAAATCTCCGAAGGCTTGGATGAAGTTGAGCTTGGTCACCGGACGATGCAAAGCCGGGCCTATGTATCGCAGTTTAATTTCAAGGGCCCTGACCAGCAAAAAAAGGTTGGGCAGCTTTCCGGCGGTGAGCGCAACCGGGTCCATCTTGCCAAGGTAATGAAGTCCGGCGCCAATGTCATTATGCTCGATGAGCCGACCAATGATCTTGATGTCGATACCTTGCGTGCCCTTGAAGAAGCCTTGTTGGCTTTTCCAGGCTGCGTGCTTATCACCAGCCATGATCGCTGGTTCCTGGATCGTATCGCCACCCATATCATTGCCTTTGAAGGTGATAGCCAGGTCGTTTGGTTTGAAGGTAATTATGATGATTATGAAGCCGATCGCCATAATCGGCTCGGCGCTCTGGCGGATCAGCCTCATCGAATTAAATATCGACCGCTGACGAGAGACTAGCTGGCAGAAGATTTTAAAAAGTTGATCTTTTTATTTAGCGCGTCGATTAAGCCGGAAACTTTGCCACCGCTATTACGAATAACGGATACAAATTCAGAGCGTTGGGTCTGAATCCAGCTCACACCTTCAACGACAATATCAATGATCCGATATTTGCCGTCGGTAAATTTAACCCGCCAGATAATACGTATTGGCTTGGCGCTGGTTCGGTTGATCCGGGTTTTTACAAAGGCTGAACTTTTACGGCTGGTTGTTTCGCTAATCTGTAATTTGGCATTGGTGTAGGCTTTAAAGCGTTTGGTGAAAGTCGCGATTATAAACTCTTCGAACAATTGCAGATATTGTTGGCGCTCTTGACGGGAAGCGCGGCGCCAATATCGCCCTAAGACCCACTTGCCGACGCCATTTAGATCGAAGGTCTCGAGCATCAAAGCGCGAAAGCGGTTTTGCCGCTCTTTGAGCGGTAAATTCTCAACAAGCAGAGATGTTTGTGCCCGATCAGCGAGGCCACTGATAAATTTTTGAGCACCTTCGGTAAATTCATCAGCTTGGACAGGTGGGGTTTGCAGGGTAACGCACACCCAAAACCCAATTGCAGCGGCAATAAAACCGCGACGTCTGGTGCTCATTTTTCAGTACCGGATTTTTTCCCAGAACTATTTTTAGTACTGTTGTCAGCGGGTTGATCGTTAGGATCATCCAACTCAAAATTATCGGAGAAATTCGGTGTCTCGTTATTTTTTGAACCGGCGCCGTTGGAAATATCCTCATTGCGGCGTTGACGGTAGAGGCTTCGAATGGCGGCATAGAAATCGATCGAAGATTTTTCGAGGTCGTCGAGAACATCCCAAAGCTGGTCGCGGGTATCAATGCCGCTGATGATCGTGCGGGTTAAAGGAACCCAATCATTATCAGAATTCTCGGCCCACCAATTTATTGGATCTAAGAAAAAGTCGACCACTTTGCCAATGGCATCACGCGGATTGGACGGTCCAAAGAGCGGCAGCATGATATAAGGGCCCTCACCAACGCCCCAGACTGCCAGGGTTTGACCAAAGTCTTCATCATGGGGCTCCCAGCCCCAATCAGCCGCCTGATCCCGGAAGCCGGCGATGCCGACTGTTGAATTAATAGCAAATCTTATGATCGTATCGCCGGCGCGCTCGGATTCACCTTGCAGAATATCGTTGATTAACACGACCGGCGTTTTCAAATTGCTGAGAAAATTATGTACACCATTACGAACAACATCCGGGAAGAGTGCACGATAAACTGAAGTGACCGGTTTGATGATGCCTTTATCCAACCCCTGGTTAAAGCTGAAAATGAAGCGGTTGGTCGGCTCAATAGGGTCGTTAATCTTGTTGTATTCCGCTAAAGCTTCAGCATCATCCCTCGGCGCCGAGGCACAGCTTGCCAAAGTGATAACTGCTAACAAAAGCACTGAAATCCGTAGGAATGATTTTATGTTTCCGCGCACCGTTTTTTTTCATCCTGTTATTTGTTGCTTCCAAGAGCCGAGCAACTTAAAAACCAAATTTTCATTCCACCAAGCTTATACACTAAACCTAGTGCAAAAATAATTTAATACCCAACATATAGAGGAAATAGTCTTAACAACGGATTACATCTTTCCACCCTATTTCGGCTAATCTTAAACACTCTAAACAGAAATTACAGCGTTCAAGTTAAAAAAACACTTCTAAAAAGCCAATTTAATCGAGTGTTTGGGGAGTATGTTGTATTTCCGCAACACTCTCAGCTAACTTTCAGTCAATCACCTAGAGTATTCAATTTTAAGATTAGATCTTTCCCTGCCTTTGAAATTGCCTCTCATGTTGAATTGTTACCCTCTATACATGGGAATTGTGGCGTCAGTTTTAAAGCTTGTTTTCATATAAAGAAATCATTATATCCTTATATTGTCCTGTATTTTGTGAATGGGTCGATTATGGACGAATTGATTTCAACTTTGAAAGCGGTGGCTGAGCCGACGCGGCTCAGGTTATTGGCGTTGTGTTCGCAAGGCGAGTTTACGGTGAGTGAACTTGTGCAAATTCTCGGTCAGTCCCAGCCTCGAGTCTCCCGCCATTTAAAATTATTGTGTGATGCCGGCTTGCTGCAAAAATTGCGTGAAGGGAGCTGGATGTTCTATCGCTTTGCCCCGGATGAAAAGGCGGCAACTCTGGCCGATCAGTTGCTGTCACTCATTCCCGAAGATGATGCGATGATCAAATTAGATCAATCTCGCCTGGAAGAAGTAAAGGCGGAGAGAAGCAAAGCCGCCACAGACTATTTTCGCCGGAATGCGCAACACTGGGATAAAATCAGAGCGCTCCATGTTGATGCCAAAGAGGTTGAGCAAGCCGTCGCAGCAATATTGCTCAAAAACCCAGGTGAAAAATTTCTCGATATTGGTACCGGAACCGGGCGCATGCTGGAGCTGATTGCACCGCAATTTAAAGCGGCTGCAGGTATTGACCAATCGCATGAGATGCTGGCCATCGCCCGCGATAATTTGGACCGGGCAAAGATCAGAAATTGCCAGCTGCGTCAGGGTGATATGTATCAATTGCCATTTCCGGATCAAAGTTACGATGCGGCGAGTCTGCATATGGTTCTGCATTTTGCCGATGAGCCAGCTAAAGTAATCGCCGACGCGGCGCGGGTCCTCAGGCCAGGTGGCAAATTGCTCGTTATTGATTTGGCGCCACATAATTTAGAAGAGCTTAGACAAAAATATCATCACCGCCGGCTTGGCTTCTCTGATGGAGAAATAGTCCACTGGTTTCAAAGAAATGGGCTGCAGTTTAAGTCGCCGGTGCATCTGCCGGGAGGGCAGCTGACGGTTGCTCTTTGGCTCGGTATAAAGAATTAGCTAGGTAAGAGTACAGCCATGATCAACAAAAATGAACTCGTTATGCCGATCGCTCAGCCCCTATCAGGTAAGGTGGGAGTCTCGTTCGAATTTTTTCCCCCCAATACGGAGAAAATGGAAAAGACACTATGGAACTCGGTTGAAAGACTGGCGCCGCTGGCACCTGATTTCGTGTCGGTGACCTATGGCGCTGGCGGCTCGACACGGGAGCGGACTCACTCAATTGTCAGCCGTATTCAAAAAGAAAAAGAAATTGCGGCGGCGGCTCATCTCACTTGTGTTGCTGCCAGCCGGGATGAAGTCACGGCAGTTGCGGAAAGCTATTGGGCTGAAGGTATCCGCCATATCGTGGCACTCCGAGGTGATCCGCCTGAAGGCCAGACAAAGTACGAGCCACATCCGGACGGTTTTCCTTTCGCCGTCGATTTGGTGATGGCGTTAAAGAAAATTGCTGATTTTGATATCAGTGTTGCGGCCTATCCGGAAGTTCACCCGGAAGCAAAATCAGCTGACGCAGATCTTGATAATCTCAAACGGAAAATTGATGCCGGTGCGAGCCGGGCTATTACTCAATTTTATTTTGATGCCGCCACCTATCTGCGATTTCGTGATCGTGTGGCCGCAGCTGGTATCACGGTGCCGATCATCCCCGGCATTCTGCCGGTTACTAATTTTAAACAAGTCATAAAATTCGCTGGAATGTGCGGTGCCTCGGTGCCGGACTGGATGGCTGATTTATTTATCGGTCTTGATGATGATCCAGGAACCCGGCAATTGGTGGCGGCGACCGTAGTGGCGGAGCATTGCCGGGTCTTGCAATCCGAAGGCGTTGATAAATTTCACTTTTATACTTTGAACCGGGCTGATCTGGCCTATGCCATCTGCCACATTTTAGGCATTAGAGAGCAAGGCAGTGATGGTTAAAGCGACCAGTCGATCGATACGCGATGAGCTAGTTGCCTTATTTCGAGAGCGCATTGCCGTGCTTGACGGCGCGACTGGCACAATGATCCAAGCCTATGAGCTGGCGGAAAGCGATTATCGGGGCGAGCGCTTTAAGGATCACGGTCACGACCAAAAGGGCAATAATGATCTGTTGACCTTAACGCGGCCAGACATAATCCGGGAAATCCATGATGCTTATATTGCCGCCGGCACTGATATCATTGAGACCAACACCTTTAATGCGACGACCATTTCGCAAGCTGATTACGGTCTCGAAGATATCGTCTATGAATTGAACTTTGAAGCAGCCCAGTTAGCCAAGGAGGCAGCTGCGGCAGCAGAAAGAACGGTTTATGTCGCCGGCGTGCTAGGTCCGACCAACCGGACAGCCTCAATCTCGCCGGATGTCAACGATCCGGGCTATCGCAATATTTCTTTCGATGAATTGGCAGAAGCTTACACCCAAGCTGCCGGGGCGCTAATCGATGGTGGTGCAGATATCCTGCTGGTGGAAACAATTTTTGATACGCTCAATGCCAAGGCGGCGCTCTATGCGGTGATGAAGCTGCAAAATGAGCGCGGCATCGACGTGCCGCTGATGATCTCGGGTACGATTACTGATAGTTCCGGCCGCACCCTTACCGGCCAGACACCGGAAGCCTTTTGGAACTCGGTCGCTCATGCCAAGCCGCTGGTTATCGGCCTGAACTGTGCCTTAGGCGCCGCTGATCTGCGCCCTCATATTCAGGCACTGGCTGGCGTGTCGTCGACTTATGTCAGTCTTCATCCCAATGCCGGTCTGCCAAACGCCTTCGGCGGTTATGATGATACGCCCGACTATATGGCCGAAATGCTCGATGAATTTGCCGTCAGTGGCTTCCTCAATGTGGTTGGCGGCTGTTGTGGAACAACGCCCGATCATGTGCGTGCCATTGCAGAAGGCATCAAAGGACTGACGCCGCGCGCGTTGCCGGACCTCAAAGTGCATGGCCGCCTCAGCGGATTGGAGCCCCTGAACATTGATGAGGTTACCGGCTTTGTTAATGTCGGAGAGCGGACCAATGTGGCCGGCTCGGCGCGGTTTAAAAAGCTGATCATGGAAGAGGATTATGAAACCGCCCTGGACGTTGCCCGCCAGCAAGTCGAAAATGGTGCACAGATTATCGACGTCAATATGGATGAGGCGATGCTCGAATCCGAAGCGGCGATGGATCGTTTCTTAAAACTGGTCGCCTCCGAGCCTGACATCTGCCGGGTGCCGGTGATGATAGACAGCTCTAAATGGTCTGTCATTGAAGCCGGTCTCAAATGCGTGCAAGGCAAAGGCGTGGTCAATTCGATCAGCCTCAAAGAAGGCAAGGAGGCTTTTAAAGCGCAAGCCCA
Source organism: uncultured Rhodospirillaceae bacterium (assembly GCA_964566055.1). GTDB lineage: Bacteria > Pseudomonadota > Alphaproteobacteria > Rhodospirillales > UBA2165 > TMED23. The sequence continues at coordinate 33,570 of CAZMHI010000011.1, read as the reverse complement.
GGAAGTTCTCTATTACGGTGCGGCGGCTATTGTCATGGCCTTTGATGAGCAAGGCCAAGCCGATACCTTTGAACGCATGATCGAGATTTGCAAGAAATCCTACCGGATTTTAACTGAAGAGGTAGGTTTTCCACCACAGGATATTATTTTTGATCCCAATATTTTCCCGGTTGCCACCGGCATTGAAGAACATCGTAATTTCTCCAAAGCCTATATCGAGGCGGTTAAATATATCAAAGAAAATCTGCCGCATGCGAGTATCAGCGGCGGGCTCAGCAATGTCTCATTTTCCTTCCGTGGCAATAATGCCGTTCGCGAGGCCATGCACGCCGTGTTTCTCTATCATGCGGTTAATGCCGGCATGGATATGGGTATCGTCAATGCCGGTCAGCTGGCTGTCTATGCCGATATCGAGCCGGATTTGAGAGAGCGCATCGAAGATGTCATCTTGAACCGCCGGGAAGATGCGACTGAACGGCTTTTGGACGTTGCCGACCAGGCGCAAGGCCAGGCAAAAGAAAAAGCCGAAGATTTGTCCTGGCGCGAAGGTTCTATCGCTGAGCGCATGGCCCATGCTTTGGTCAAAGGCATCACCGAGTACATAGTCGAAGACACCGAAGAGGCGCGCCAGCAATTTGACCGACCGATCGAAGTTATTGAAGGGCCGCTGATGGATGGTATGAATTTAGTCGGTGATTTGTTCGGCTCCGGTCAGATGTTCCTGCCGCAGGTGGTTAAATCCGCCCGGGTGATGAAGCAGGCGGTGGCCCATCTCGTGCCTTTTATAGAGGCTGAAAAAGAGGCCAGCGGCGTCATTGAAAGTAAGGGTAAAATATTGCTGGCGACGGTAAAAGGCGATGTTCATGACATTGGCAAAAACATCGTTGGCGTCGTGCTGCAATGTAACAATTACGATGTCATCGATATTGGCGTGATGGTGCCCTATGAAAAAATTATCGAAGCCGCTAGGGCTGAAAATGTTGACATCATCGGCTTGTCCGGCCTGATCACACCTTCGCTGGAAGAGATGACATCGGTTGCTAAAGAGCTGTCCCGCGACAAATTCGACATTCCATTGCTGATTGGCGGGGCGACAACGTCAAAAGTGCATACGGCTGTTAAGATTGCGCCCAATTACGAAGGCTCGACCATTTATGTTACGGATGCCTCCCGCGCGGTTGGGGTGGCGAGTAATCTTTTGAGCGACACATTAAGCGATCAATATGTCGCCGAAGTCAGCTTGGAATACGATAAAATTCGTGATGAATATGAAGGCCGGGACCGGGGTGATAATTTAGCCGCCATTGAAGATGCCCGTGATGCAGCTCATGAGATCGACTGGTCGAAAACCACACCGGTGGAGCCGAGTTTTCTCGGCGTGCGGGAGTTTAAGGACTATGATCTTGCTGAGCTAACCACACGGATCGATTGGACACCTTTTTTCCGCACCTGGGAGCTCGCTGGCACCTATCCGAAAATCTTGGATGACGTGACGGTCGGCGATGCGGCGCGTTCGCTCTTTAACGATGCTCAAGCCATGCTGCAGCGCCTGATTGGTGAACAGTGGCTCAGTGCCAATGCTGTGGTTGGATTTTTTCCGGCCAATGCGGTCGGGGATGATATTGAGATCTATAGCGATGACAGCCGCACCGAGGTGCAGGCCGTCATTCCTTTTGTCCGCCAGCAAATGACCAAAACTTCGGGCCGGGCGAATTTCTGTCTCTCGGATTTCATCGCACCAAAAGAGACCGGCATTAAAGACTATATTGGTGGCTTTGCCGTGACGGCAGGGCTCGAGATTGAAAACAAGCTTAAAGAGTTTGCCAAATCCCATGATGATTACAGCGATATATTGCTGAAAGCTCTGGCCGACCGTCTGGCCGAAGCCTTTGCCGAGCGTTTGCACGAGCGAGTGCGCAAGGAGCTTTGGGGCTATGCGGCAGATGAAGATTTAACCAATGAGGATCTGATCAAGGAAAACTATTCTGGTATCCGCCCAGCCCCCGGCTATCCAGCCTGCCCAGATCATTCGATCAAGCCGCAATTGTTCGACCTATTGGATGCTACGCCAAGAACGTCAATCGAGTTGACCGAAAATTTTGCTATGATGCCTGCCGCCTCGGTGTCTGGTTATTACTTCTCCCATCCGTCGTCCCAGTATTTTGGTATTGGCAAGATCGGTAAGGACCAGGTGCAGGATTATGCCCGCCGCCGAGGTGTCTCGGTTGAGCTGGCGGAAAAGTGGCTCGCCTCCAATCTCAATTATGCTTAAAAAATAGTCACATATATTTAATGATTATAAATTAGGCATATTATGTCAAGGCCTTGTTCAAGGGCACTGCGCTGCATTTCATATAAAATCTCATAACGTACTGTAACTAATAGAATAATTTTAGAAATCCATCAGAATTCTCTGTTTGGCACGCCGATTGCGTTGTGGGTTGTTAGGGAAGGCCCCTGGGGCGGCATTCCGGCGATCATTCCGTTTAGCCCCTGAGTAATAAAAGGAATTTGACCCATGAAAAAGAGACTGGTTGTCGTTGGAAATGGCATGGCAGGCATGCGCACAGTCGAGGAATTGCTCGAACTCGCACCCGACCTTTACGACATCACTGTTTTTGGCGCCGAGCCTCACGGTAATTATAACCGGATAATGCTGTCACCAGTTCTCGCCGGTGAGCAGACCCTTGACGAGATTATGCTCAACGATGAGCAATGGTATGCCGACAATGATATCACCCTGCGGAAAGGCGAAAAAATCATTGGCATAGACCGTAAAAACAAACTGGTAAAAACCGAAGACGGTGAAGCCACGCCTTATGACCGCCTGCTTTTGGCAACGGGGTCCGAACCTATTATTTTGCCGGTCCCCGGTCATGATCTCGATGGTGTGGTCGGCTTTCGCGGTATCCAGGACGTCGAAGTGATGCTTGCGGCAGCTCAGGAACACAAAAACGCGATTATTATCGGTGGCGGTTTGCTTGGTCTGGAAGCTGCCCATGGCCTGATGAAGCAGGGCATGAAAGTGACCGTGGTCCATTTAATGGACCGGCTGATGGAACGTCAATTAGACGATGTGGCGGCAGGCATGCTGCGCCGCTCCCTGGAGAAAGCCGGTATGAACTTTCTCTTGTCGGCGGAAACTGAAGCCATCCTCGGTGAGAATAGCGAAACCAAGCGGGTCACCGGTGTAAAACTAAAAGACGGCACCGAGTTGCCGGCGGATATTGTCGTTATGGCTGTTGGAATTCGCCCGCGCAAATCTTTGGCCAGCGATGTTGGCATTTACTGCGAACGAGGCATCGTCGTCAATGATTCCATGCTGACATATGATCCGGCTGTTTTCGCTGTTGGCGAATGTGTCCAGCACCGGGGTCAGACTTACGGTCTGGTCGCCCCGCTTTACGAGCAGGCCAAGGTCTGCGCCAATCATCTGGCTGATTACGGCCACAAATCCTACAAAGGCACTGTGCTTTCCACACGCCTCAAAGTCACCGGGATTGATTTGTTTTCGGCGGGAGATTTTGAAGATTGTGAGGGCACAGAGACCTTACTGTTCCAGGATGCCGGCCGGAATATCTATAAAAAACTGGTGCTCAAAGACAATAAAATCCAAGGCGCTGTTTCCCTCGGTGATACTGTAGACGCTGCCCGGCATTTTCAGTTGATGCGTGATCAGGTTGATGTTTCAGATGACCGTGACCGGCTGTTAATGGGGCAATCAATGCCTGGTGATTCCGGGAACAGTTCAGAAAATGCCATTCTCGCCATGAGTGATGCCACCGAAGTTTGTGGCTGTAACGGGGTTTGCAAAGGCGACATCACCAGCGCAATTACCGACCAGAAACTATTTACTCTGGATGATGTGCGCGCCCACACCAAAGCCTCTTCCTCTTGCGGTTCCTGTACCGGGCAGGTTGAGCAAATTCTGGCTTTCACCTTGGGAGGAGATTATTCCAAAACTCCGGCCAAAAAGCCTCTCTGCACTTGCACCGAGTTCAGTCATGACGAAGTCCGGCAAGCGATTGCCGATAACGAACTTAAAACCATTCCTGAAGTAATGGGCTTTTTGGAGTGGCTCTCCCAGGATGGCTGTGCGAGTTGCCGCCCAGCGCTTAACTATTACCTGCTTTGCGCTTGGCCAGGTGAGTATGAAGATGACAGCCAATCCCGCTTCATCAATGAACGGGTGCACGCCAATATTCAAAAAGACGGCACCTATTCGGTGGTGCCCAGGATGTGGGGTGGGCTAACCAATCCAACGGAACTTCGCGCCATTGCTGACGTGGCTGAAAAATTTGCCGTTCCCACCGTTCATGTCACAGGGGGGCAGCGGATAGATCTGCTGGGTATTGAGAAAGAGGATTTGCCGGCAGTTTGGCATGATTTGAACAAAGCCGGCATGGTTTCCGGTCACGCCTACGCAAAAGGTGTGCGCACGGTAAAGACTTGTGTCGGCTCCGAATGGTGCCGTTTCGGCACGCAAGCCGCGATGGAGATGGGAATCAAGATTGAGAAAGCCTGCTGGGGATCAGGAACCCCGCACAAGTTTAAAATGGCGGTCTCCGGGTGCCCCCGCAACTGCGCGGAAGCAACGATTAAGGATTTCGGTGTGGTCGCTGTGGATTCAGGCTGGGAACTTCACGTTGGCGGTAATGGCGGCGTCAAAATCCGGGCTACCGATCTGTTGTGTAAAGTCGAAACCGAAGAAGAGGTTCTCGAATATTGTTTTGCCTTTCTCCAGCTCTACCGTGAAGAGGCTCAATATCTCAATCGCACCGCCCATTGGATTGAGCGGGTTGGCTTATCCTATGTCAAAAAGCGGATCGTTGAGGATGAGGCCGGGCGGAAGGAACTCGCCGCACGGTTCCAGCATTCTCAGAGCTTTGCGCAAGAAGATCCCTGGAAAGAGCGGGCTGAAGAACAAGTGGCTGCTCATGAATTTACGCCTTTAAAAATGGCAGTGTGATTATGACTGAATGGATAGAAATTGGCCGCCTTGAGGATATTCCCCGGCGTGGTGCCCGTGTGCTTAAAACAGAAGTTTGCGACATTGCAGTATTTCGCAGCGCCGATGACCGGATATTTGCCATCGAAGATAAATGCCCGCACCGCGGCGGCCCGCTGTCACAAGGCATTGTTCATGGCTGGAAAGTTACGTGTCCCCTGCACAATTGGGCTATTGAACTGGCCAACGGCACAGCTGTGGCCCCGGACAAAGGCTGTGCCACTAAATATCCGGCGCGCATCAAGGATGGGGTGATTTCCCTGCAACTTGACCAAAGTCATTACGCCACTCCGTTTTTAAAAGTAGTTTCCGCCTAAGCTTTGCTGATCTAGACATATAGGATCAGCTTCAATGACGGGATTACTCAAATTTATATTGATACACTTGATCATTTTGCTGATGTCGCCAGAAAAAAAGCCGATATCTTAAAGCACAACCCGACTTCATTCTTTATCGGAGCGATGATGGCGGGTGCCTATGTTGGTCTCGGAATTATCCTGATTTTCACCCTTGGCGCCTTCGTCGATCCGTCGATCCGCAAGCTCGTCATGGGTGGCACGTTCGGTATCGCCTTGACCCTGGTGGTCTTCGCCGGCTCGGAATTGTTCACTGGCCACACCATGTTCATGACCATCGGCTGGCTGCGCGGTAAGACCGGTGGCAAAGATCTGGCCCGGTCATGGTCAATGTCCTGGCTGGGTAATCTTGCCGGTGTGGTGGTGCTGAGTGCGGTTTACTTTGTCGGCCACGGACCTCTATTAGGAACCGGCGCTGATCTGCTTAACACTATCGCTGCCGCCAAGATGGGCAAACCTGCCCTGCAGTTGTTCGCTCTAGGGATCCTTTGTAATTGGCTGGTATGTCTCGCCTTGTGGATGGCGGCCAGAACCGAGAACGATGTGGCGAAATGTATTGTCATTTTCTGGTGTCTGCTCGCCTTTATTGCCAGTGGGTATGAACACTCGATCGCCAATATGACGATCTTCGTCATTGCTTTGCTTGGCGAGCATCCTGAATCCGTGTCGCTGGCCGGTATGGGCCATAACTTGCTCTGGGTAACGCTTGGCAATGCAGTGGCCGGTGCCATGTTCATGGGCTTCGGATATTGGAAAGCCTCGCCCAAAGCCTCATCCGGGCAAAATGTACCTGCGATCAAACCGGTCGAAAAACGTGAGGCGGCTTAACTGCCTGACCTAAAAGACCTTGTGGCAAAACGGCTATTGACCTAAGCGAAAGTTTTGCCATGATGCCCGCCGCCGTGGGGTCCCGCTCGAGCCGTATGAAAAGTGGCTCGGCTCAACCTCAATAAGGCGCATAGTTTTAGTTTTTGAGCTTTGAGGTTGCCGTGACACCTGAATACGTTTTGACCATGAGCTGTCCCGATAAAGCTGGGATCGTCGCTGCGACGACCGGCTGTTTGGCCGAGCTTGATTGTTTTATCACCAAGACCGCGCATTTTGCCGATAGTGAAACAGCGCGTTTTTTTGGCCGGATGGTATTCCGCATTGATCGGCAGGGGCTGTCCGCTGATGATGTGCGCTCGGCCTTTCAGGCAATTGCTGATCGTTTTGAGATGGAATGGCAGTTGCGTAATAAGGCCAAGCAAAAGCGTGTCTTGATTATGGTCTCTAAGCCGGAGCACTGTCTCAACGACATCCTCTACCGTTATCGCATCGGCGCCATGCCGATGGAAATAACGGCAATTGTCTCCAATCATCCGGATTTGAAGCCGCTCGCTGATTGGCATGACATTCCTTATCATCATTTACCGATCTCTCCAGAAACCAAGCAGGATCAGGAAGCCGCCTTGCTGAAGATCATCGAGGACACGGGCACGGATTTGATTGTGCTGGCGCGCTATATGCAGATTTTGACACCTGAGTTTATTGCCAAATTGTACCCCCGTGTGATCAATATTCACCATTCTTTCCTGCCCGGCTTCAAGGGCGCCAAGCCCTACCATCAAGCCCATGCGAGAGGTGTTAAAATCATTGGCGCGACGGCTCATTTTGTTACGGAAGATTTGGATGAAGGGCCGATTATTGCCCAAGCGGTCGAGCGGGTAGATCACACCCAGACACCGGATGACTTGGCTGCGGTGGGCCGCGATGTTGAAAGCCAGGTGCTATCGCGGGGGTTGCGGGCAGCGCTTGAAGACCGGGTATTACTCAACGGCCATCGCACCATTGTATTTAATTAAAAATTTCGAAGTATTGGATAGAGTATGGCGGAAAATAAAGATGATGAGCGATATTTCGAAGATTACGAGGCCGGTGATGTTAAAATTATAGGCAGTGTTGAAGTTGATGAAGAGGAAATGATCAGCTTCGCGCAGTCTTACGATCCGCAAAGCATTCATATCGATCGGGAAAAAGCGAAAAATGGGCCGTTCAATGGCCTTATTGCCAGTGGCTGGCTCACCGGCAGCTTGATGATGCGATTTTTTGCCCAGAATTTTTTATCTGAAGTTTCAAGTATTGCCTCACCGGGATTAGACGAAGTGCGCTGGTTGGCGCCGGTTCGCCCTGGAGATACGTTAACCTTTCGCGTTACGACGACGGATACCCGCCGCTCACAAACCAAACCTGACCGGGGAATTGTCAAAACCTTTACCGAAATTCTAAATCAGGATGAGGTCGTGGTCATGAGCACAAAAAACGTCAACGTTATCTACTGCCGCCATCCCAAATAGTTAATTAAGTGACAGTCACTTAATTAACTATTTCAATCAGATTTATGGTTGAAGTCATTTTAGTAGTCTGCTATAAAATAGTCATAATAAAATGACTATGGTAATTAAATATGGACAATTTAGAGCGGGAACTCCCAGCAGGTGAATTTAAGGCAACCTGTCTCAAGGTGATGGATGAGGTTTCGCAAGACCGGCGCAGTGTCACGGTCACCAAGCACGGCAAACCGGTAGCGCGTATGGTGCCCGTCAAAGATCAGCCGGGATCACCCTTTGGCTGGCTTAAAGGATCAGTGACATTGGCCGGCGATATCGTCGGCGCGCCAAGAGAGGCGGCAAGTTAAGCTGAAATGAATGCTGGTATTGGACACACATGTTTGGGTTTGGCTGGTGAGCGGGATTGAAGCCATGAGCCGCCAAACACTTATGACCATTGAAGAGGCTGCCACGGCAGGTGAGGTTACCGTACCCGCCGCTTCGGTTTGGGAAATCGCCATGTGGGAAAAGCGGGGGCTCGTGGTGCTGGCAAAACCCTGCGCCCATTGGGTGGCGGATGCGGTCTCGGCGCCGGGATTATCGGTTCAGCCGATGACTTCTGAAATTGCCGTTGAGGCCGTTAATTTGCCGGGATCATTCAAGGGTGATCAGGCTGACAGGATGATTGTCGCCACGGCGCGTTTGAGCGGTGGCCAGGTGGTCACGGCGGATCAGCGAATTATGGATTACGGTCAGGCCGGTTATGTTGGGGTTCTGGCGGCTTGAGGTTAGATGAATTAATCTGCCAAAAGCCGCCGGCCCCAACGAACTGCACTTTCAAAATCCTCTGAGATCGGAATTTTTGCCGACTGCACGGCGCCTGAAACCAAAGCGCCTTCACAGAGACCAAAATTTTCCACCACTAATCCATCCGGCGCCTGAAGATCACCGCTCGCCTCGTTGAGTGGCAGCTCGAACACATCGTGCAAGCGCATCAGCCGTGCGGCGTAATCTTCGTTATTGAGACTATAGCCGAGCACTGGTTTTCCAAGGCCCAACATGAAGCCAATTTCGAGCGCTGTGCCAACTTCAAGACTGGGTCCCCGGAACGGTGACATATTCGCAACCAGCAAATCACAATTTTTGATCAGCGCTTGGGTTTGCTCGAAAATCTCTCCAGCCAAACTGGCATCGCCGTTAAAGAGCCGGTCACCTTCGATATCCAATTGCGATACAGCAGCCATGCCATAGCGTTCACAAATAGATTTTTTATTACTATCGATGTTTTTGCTGTTGGGCAGAAAAATATCCGGACCTGACAAATATACGCGAAACATAAAAATATTCTTTCAGCAGTTAAAGACAACCTCTCTATGGCGGGGCCAGAGGCGGTTTTACTCCATCCACTCAATACATTTTTCTAGTGATTTCCGCATCTCCGCCGCCGGCAGGTTGATGCGCCTGCCATGACCCGGCAAAACCCATTCGAAAGTATAGTCCCGCAGTGTTTTCATCGATGCCGTCTGAATGCTCCAATCGTACCAGCAGGCGGTGCGAAAGGCATAAAGATGTTCTAGCTCGATATTCCAGGCCAAATGATCACCGGTAAACAGAAAGCTGTTATCGTACAACAGACAAGCTGAACCTTTGGTGTGGCCCGACACCGGCAGCATAACCAATTCATCGTCAATCCTGAAGGAATCACTGCCGGTAATTTTATGCTCGACATCACGGGCACTCGAGACGGCGTCATCTACATGAATAAACCGCTGGCAGCCAAAATGATCGGCATATTTTTGGTGATCAGCAATATCGTCACGATGGGTGAGAAACATGATATCAAGACCCCCTAGCCGCTCAATTTCTTTTACCAATGCGCTGGCAAAGCGGGGGGAATCTACCATGACATTGCCGGCCTCGCGCCGAATAAAATAACTGGTGGCGCCAAAACTGCTCTCAGAATGATAGCCGCAGTGAAACACATTAGAGGCGATCGGATCAGGAAACTTGAGCTGATTATCTATGGCCGTTTTTTGGGTGGTACCAATGGCGCCAACCGGGCAGGAAATCAAGGCCTTTTGGGCCTGACGGATGGTTTCGGTACTATCTGGCTGGTGATGGACAAAGGAGTAAGTTGCAGCCCCTTTAAAACTTTCCGGAGCGAGCCAATTGCAGGTCGAGCAGTCAATGCAGCTTTGATCGACAAAAAAATTCCCAGTAACATTTTCCGCCAGCCGTAAAGAGGTTTTAGCCACCGCAATTAGCTTTCGCCACCATCGGAAAATGTTTGGCGCGGCGGGTAAAATAACAGCTGTTCTCTGCAGACCGGCGGTTGCCGATGGCCCGGCAAATGGTTTCATTGTCAGCTTCATTGAGCGTCACACCGGCGATCTTGCCTTGGGCATTAAAGGCGAACTCGAGCTCCCATAATTCATTTGAAGAATCAAGTTGAGCCAGGGTCGTGCGATGGCGGCCTTTCAGACCATCGCCCCGGCTGAAGCAGCCAAAATGTGAAACCGGCAACGTTAACAATTGCTCGGTAGCAGTTGCTGGATCTGTAGACTCAAGTATGCGGCCGCTTTCATTTTGCATTACGTTATCGCCAAATAACCAGAATCCAGCGCGATCCAACAGGCTCGATTTCTTGGCGATCAAGGAACTCATTTTGGCTCTTGCAGCTTCGGTGTCTCCACGGCGCAGCATATTGACGGCCTGGGCCAAAATCTTATTCATCATTGAATTTTTTGGTGTCGATTGCCTTGTATTAGCCTTGGTTGGCAATTCCAGCCCAAGCTTATTAAGCGCTGCCGATTGAGCTTCGTTCAAGCAATCGGTTTGATAGTCAATGTCCTTGGCGAACCAGGCGTGGCGATGGATCAACGTCCACATCAGCAGGGCCGTATCCGTCACGCTCAACCCGGCATCATTTGCGAGCGCCGAGCTGAGATCACGGCAAGTGTCGACAAAGCCCTCACCTTCATTAAGCCAGAAATTTACCTGCAATTGTTCTGATTTGGGGCCGAGTGATTGTAAAAACAGGTTAATTTCACCAGTTTTTACGGTTATGGAACTATCCGAAGTCTGATTGGCGAACTGAGCCGATCGCAACACCGGCTCAAGTACGATATTGGAGGTTGGGTCACTTTTTAAGGCAATATTTCGTCCAAACAGCTTGTCTTGTTCTGGCCCAATATGAAGCTGCATTAAATTGTCGTAGAATTTGGCGCGGTGATTTTTGAACAGCGCCACCATTTTTCTAGTGTTGCCAGCAGTTTTTGCCGCCAGATTTGTTGACCACAAGCTGGAACCTTCGGACCAGCGTTTTGTGGTATCTAAAATGAACTGAATATCTTGCTCAGATATTTTTTGATCCAGATAATGGATGTCGAGGGCAATGTCGGCAGCTCCGCCCGATGAGGTTTTGACGTAGGGCAAAACACGTCCGTTGGCACTGTAGAGTTGATCGAATTCGGAGTTGTTCGGATTAGTTGATTTTAAAATGAGAATTGGTGTCGGCGGGCTGGTGTTTTGAACGCCAACTTTTTGCCCCGTGACAACAATTAGTGATACTGGTTTGTCGTAAAATTGCCGGAAAAGTTTGCCGATATTCTCACCGTTTGAAATTTGGACACCAAAAGAGGCGTAGTCGATGGTCTTCAATGGTGGCAGCGAAGCTTTGCTGATTGTCAATTTTTCTAAGGCGCGTTCGCCGGCTTGTTGAGTTGTCAGATCAACATAAACTTGCGGTTTTTTTTGCGGTACTTTTGCCACGGCAGCCCGTTTTATCTCTTGGGCTTTGTCGGTTCCCTGTTTAACCAGGAAAAAGGTCACGCCACCCAGCACTACAATCAAACCTATAAGTGCGCCAATAAGCCGCCTACTCACGTCAACCTCTCCTTTGCCAGGCGTTCACAAGTTTTTTTATTTCCATGGTTCGATATACGCTAGCAGGACTAGGTTAAAGGTTCAATCTATACGAAATATCACTTGATTTCGGGAGTCAGACACCAAATCTCTATAAATATAGGCTTTGAGCCCTTGAAACGGTCCAATAATACAAAAAGTACTTGGCGTTACTTTTTGTATGGGTATGCTCACACATTAAAATCAGGGATTAGATCGCG
>CAZMHI010000011.1:0-21763 GCA_964566055.1 uncultured Rhodospirillaceae bacterium | reverse complement strand
AATAGGAGAAGAAGCTGGCACCATCCAACGAATTTAACGCTGTAACTGTCATCGCCCAAGATGCCATCAAAAAAATGATCGAGCTTGGGGTGCCGGCCAGCCCGGTTAACTATATGGTCTGGTATCATTACTTTGCCAATTCCTATCCCGATTTAAAACGCACCATTGATGTTTTGTTGGATAACAATCAAGAATTTGATGATGCGCAATGCGCCAGAATCTATGAGCAATATTTCACCCTTGATGTCGAAAGTGGCATGCTCGATACGGCATCGACAAACATTGAAAACATAATCAACCGGGCCGTGCAGTATTTGGACGAGGCTGGAACGGACGCTGCTGTATTTGGTGAAACCCTGGCAGATGCTTCCGGTGGATTAAAAGGCGGTTCCAATCCGGGTGAAGCGCGGGAAATTATCAGTGGCGTTGTCAATGCGACGCAGGAAATGGAAAAGCGCTCGAAGCTCTTGGAAGAACGCCTGGCGGCGGCGTCATCTGAAGTCGCAGGACTTCGCCAGGAGATTGAAATAACCCGACGGGAGGCAGCTACGGATGGTCTTACTGGTCTCGCTAATCGCAAACGCTTCGATACCACTTTGCGCGATACTGCCGCAGAAATGATGGAAGATGGTCAGGACATGTGCCTGCTTATGCTGGACATCGATTTCTTTAAGAAATTTAATGACAATTATGGCCATCAGACCGGCGATCAAGTTCTCAAGCTATTGGCGATCACCCTAGATGAATGTATCAAGGGACAGGATACGGCGGCACGTTACGGCGGCGAGGAATTTGCTGTTATCTTGCCGCAAACATCACTCAATTCAGCAATTGTTTTGGCGGAAAATATTCGCGAACGCGTCTCGCGGAAAAGCATTATCAACAAATCCTCAGGCGAACAGCTTGGTGCGATAACACTTTCGATCGGCGTGGCCAAATATGATTTTGGCGAACCTCTGAACGAGCTTATATCGCGCGCTGATACCGCACTCTATGCAGCAAAAAATCAAGGCCGCAACAAAGTGCTATCTGAAAATGATTTGGCATCGGACGTTGCGGCTGCTCAAAATTAATTCTCCAAAATCTAATTTTGCTTTCCGCAGTGAGGATTAAAAATAATATTTTCTAAGGTGACTTCCCCCTAGCGCAAATAGGTAAAAAGGTTTATTTCTTAGATAGTTATAACTTTTTTCAAGCTAGAGCATGTAATGGCCAGGCGTCGTGGTTTAAGGCCGAGCCGTATTTTAATGCGGTTACGGCGGATCATTCGGAACGATCAACTCATATTATCCATTCTTGCTGTCTTTGTTGGTGCAGCAGCTGGCGGTGGCGTTATTCTGATACGTGAAGGCATTGATCTCGTCCAAGGCGTATTTCTCGGCGGCACGTCGGAGAATCTGGTCGCTCATGTAACATCGCTGCCTTGGTGGCAGATATTATTTGCCCCGGCGGTCGGCGGCTTGCTGGTCGGACTGTTCATTTATTATGCCATTCCCGGACGCAAACCACGCGGAATTGCTAAAGTTATTGAAGCCAGCGCGTTGCAGGGCGGGCGCATGAATTTTCGTGCTGGTATTGGTGCTGCGATTGCCAGCGCCGTATCCATTGGGGTCGGTGGGTCGGTTGGCCGTGAAGGACCAGCCGTGCATCTTGGCGCAACCTTCGGGGCCTGGTTTGCTCAAAAGCTTCATCTCACGCGCTCTTTGTCCCGAGCTCTGTTAGGCTGCGGTGCGGCGGCGGCGGTGGCGGCGTCCTTTAATGCGCCGATTGCCGGCGCACTTTTTGCCCATGAAGTCGTGGTCGGACATTTTGCCATGAGCGCCTTTGCTCCGATCGTGATCGCCAGCGTCGTTGGCACAATTGTTTCGCGGATCTATTTCGGCGACTTTCCGGCCTTCAGCATTACTGAGCATTCTTTGAATTCTTTTTTAGAGTTTCCTGCCGTGATTGGGTTGGGTGTTGCCAGCGGCATTATCGCCATTCTTTTTATGCGCTCGGCAATGCTCACAGAAGATGTCATGCAGAAAGTGCCGGGGCCACAATGGCTACGACCGGCTTTTGGCGGGTTTTTACTGGGCGCCATTGCTCTGGTTTTTCCGCAGGTATTAGGCGTCGGCTATGATGCTACCGATATGGCTCTCAGCCTTGAATTGTCGCTTTCCCTGTTAATTACGCTCGTGGCAATGAAGATAATAGCGACGTCGATTTGCATTGGCAGTGGATGGGGCGGTGGCGTTTTCACACCGGCCTTAATGATCGGCGCGATGCTTGGTGGCGCTTACGGTATAATTGTAACCGACATATCACCTGAACTTTCTTCCGGGCCGGGCGCTTATACAATTATTGGCATGGGGGCAGTGGCAGCAGCCGTGCTGGGCGCGCCGATCTCAACGACGCTGATCGTGTTTGAGTTGACTGATGATTATCCTCTGACCATTGCGGTGATGCTGGCAGTGGTGATTTCCAATGTTGTCGCTCAACAGTTTCTTGGCAAATCGTTTTTTAATTGGCAATTGGAGCGCGCCGGGCTCGATCTTAAAGGCGGATTTGAAACGGCTTTGCTGCGCAGTATCAGGGTCCACAAGCTGGTGGATCGCGATAGTGAAACAGTGGGGGTCGGAGCATCACTTCAGGAATTGCGTTTAAAACTCCAAGCGTCAGAGACGGGTGAATTGTTTGTGCTCAAGGAAGATGGTGAGTTATTCGGCACCATTACTTTGGCTGATCTTAGCGATGCAGCGTTTGATCATGATGTCGATAATCTCATAAATGCTGGTGATGTGGCACGCGTGCATCCGCCTATTCTAGATCTGTTTGATACGTTGGAAACGGCCAATAAGGTCATTCGCGATAGTGGCGAGCACTACATTGCTGTGGTTGAGAATCATGAGACAATGAAATTTATCGGCACTCTGCACGAGACTGAGGTGATGTCAGCGTATAATAAAGCTCTCGTTGAGGCGCGCCACGAAGAGCACGAAGGTGCCCCTTAAAATAAGTGTATTAAAGCGTCGGTTTTTTGTTTAGCCACTCGGTGCGATTCATCGATTTAATTGAAAACTCCTTGATGACCGGATCAGGAGCCAACCTCGGTAATACATTGAGCTTGATCACATCGCCAGCTTTACGGCCGGCCCAGAGGGTTCGATAAAAATCCTCCTGGCTACGGACAGTTTTACCGTTGACGCCGGCGATCAAATCACCCGGCCCAAGCCCAGCTTTCGAAGCCGGACCGTCCCTGGAAACACGATTAACGAAAACCCGGTCGCGCATCTCGATAGTATTGGCACCGATCCAAGGTTTTGCTGCCGCCTGACGTTTACCATGCTCCAATAAATCCGCCAGTACCGGCTTTATCTCATTGACCGGCACAAACATGTTGCCGGGAGAGTGTACGTTCGGGGCAACAGCATTACCCACAATGAGCGAGCCAACACCCAGCAATTTGCCATCCTTACCGATCAGAGCCGCACCACTATGAAAGCTGTGGGGCGGCGTTGTGAAGATGGCGTTTTCCAAAAGATACTCCCAGCCGCCGGTAAAGACACGCCGGGAGACCACGCGCGCCGGAATGACCGGTTGCGGACCTTTGCGGCTGGCGATCAGAACCTGATCCTGGATCGACAGCTTGGTTGAATTGCCTAATCGCATTGGCTTTATTGCTAGCGGTTTGCGCATGCGCAACAGGCCAAAGCCGCTTTCATGATCATAGGCGATTATATTGGCGGGCGTTTGTTTGCCTCCTGGACCGGTGACGATGGCGCCCTCGGCTTCGAGGATCAGATAACCGATGGTTAGCACTAATCCTTCATTGTCGATGATGACCCCGCTGCCTTGGCGGTTGGTGCCTAAAAACCGCGCTGTCCGCCTATCCTGCGGAATTGTAGTCTCGACGCTGACAACCGCTTGCAAGATATCTTTCTCAGCCGCTTCAGCAGAGGCTATCTGCAAACTTAATAGGAAAATAGAAAGGGCTATAAATCGAATGGTTGATTGACGCACGTCACTTACCTCCGAAACTAAAGCGTATTAAAATGCTCTCTCTAATAAGCTATAATGTCAAAGTGATTATCGGCGGTACACGAAATTGTGTAGCGACGGAAAATTCAAAGTCTGGCGTTTCAATAGTTAGAGAATATACATCAGGCAGGTTTGAATAGATATAATGCTTAGAACTATTGTTGTTTTATTTGGCTTGGTTTTCGCAAGTCCTCAAGCTGCGGCGATTTCCTTCGATGAGGCGCGGCATTTGCTGGCCCGCACCGGCTTTGGCTCACCGAGCCCGGCTGAAATCGATAAGATACTTCCGCTCAGTTATGAAGCGGCAGTGGACCAGATTTTGGACGGTGTACGTAAAAAAGCGCTGACCCCACTGCCGAAATTCCAAACAAAGCCCAGTGACCGGGTAAAAGTAAAAGATATGGATTCCCAAGCCCGGCTGGAACACCAACGGCGCAATAGACAGGACCGCAATGATGCCCGGTTTTGGTGGGTCCGGGAAATGTTGGACACACCCTCACCCTTTACAGAGCACATGGTGATGTTCTGGCATAATCACTTTGTTTCAGAAATCAACAAAGTCGCGTTTGGCCAGTGGGCGCTCGAGCAAAATGCTTCCTTTCGCAAATACGCCATCGGTGATTTCCGCAAACTTCTGATTGAAGTGTCGATCGGGCCAGCGATGATGATTTATCTCGATGCGAGTAAAAACAAAAGGAACAAACCGAACGAGAACTTTGCCCGGGAAATTATGGAACTGTTCACACTCGGCGAAGGACAGGGCTATACGGAAGAAGATATCCGGGAATCATCGCGGGCCTATACGGGGTGGCGAATTAATATTCGAACAGCCAAATTTGAATTTTTACTCGGTGTCCACGACAACACCAATAAAGCCGTGCTTGGGAAGACCGGCAATTTTGACGGTATCGACGTGATGGAGATTATTCTTGAGCAACCCCGTGTGGCTGAATTCCTAGTCGAGAAACTGTGGCGGGAATTTGTCTCGCTTGAGCCCAATCCATCCGAAACAAAACGCCTCGCTAAATTTATACGGGATCACAATTACACTCTTAAACCGATGTTCAAGGCGATGTTCATGTCGCCAGCCTTTCGTGATCCGAAGAATCGGGGCACCCTAATTAAGTCGCCGGTTGAACTAACAATTGGCACGTTGCGCCTGTTGGGACATAAGCCGCCGGAAATAAGAAAGGTTTGGGGCTATCAAAAATCTTTGGGTCAGAATTTGTTTGATCCGCCGGATGTTAAAGGCTGGCGTGGAGGTACGGCGTGGATGACATCAACCACCACCCTGCGCCGCTCGCGATTTTTGAAGGCTGCCTTTAACGGCATCAAGAAATTTAATAAAAAACGGGATTTGACAGCGATGGAGGAGAGCAGATTAGCATTTGGTGTTGCCAATCCCTGGCCGTTGCAAAGGCGAGAAGTTGATAATCCTGGATATCTTAAAAAACTGATGCTGGCGATTGACCCGGTGATGCAAAGAAAATTTACCGGCAAGCAACGCAAAGTTATCCGCAATTTACTGCTCGATCCCGCGTACCAGGTGAAATGAGAATATCATGATGAAGCGTAGAGATTTTTTGAAATATTCTCTGGTCCTGCCCACTGTTGCCGGATCGGGTCTTGAATTACTTACGGGACCGGCGTACTCGGCCACCGGAAAATGGGGTCGCACCCTTGTTTTAATTGAGCTTAAAGGCGGCAATGACGGCCTAAATACGGTGGTACCCTATACGGATAAAATTTATTATGACATCCGCCCAACCCTGGCGATCGCGCGTGACAAAGTCCTAAAGCAAACTGATAAGCTCGGCTTTAACCCGGCCTTTGCGCCTCTGATGCCGCTCTGGGAGGCAAAGCAAATGGCGGTTGTTTTAGGCGTCGGCTATCCCAATCCTAACCTCTCCCATTTCCGCGGCATCAATATCTGGAATTCCGCGTCTGATGCCGAGACTTTTATAAAAAATGGCTGGATTACGAGATTGTTTGATGAATCAAGCCCGAGTTCAGATTTTGCGGCAGAAGGAATAAACTTGGCGCACAATCCAGCGGGTGCTGTCGAGGGCGGAAAATCCCGGATTATTACCTTGGAGAAAAAACCGGACAAGTTATTGAGGCAAGCCGGGCGAATTCAGCCGGGCAACGACCCGATGAGCAATAACGTGATGTCGCATATACTCAAGCAACGGCGCGATTTACGGGGCGCTGCTGATAATATTATCGCCAAGCAGATCGAAAACGTAAGTTTTGGTGGTACCTTTTCCGCCACGAAATTAGGGGTGCAATTTGAAACTGCCGCCCGGCTATTGGTGGCCGGGGTTAAAGTGCCGGTGATTAAACTGACCATCGGCAAGTTTGATACTCATGCCGGTCAGGAACCGCTTCATGCTAATTTGCTGGGCGATGTCGCCGCCAATGTTTCCGCTTTTGCCAAATTGATGAAAGCCAAAGGTCTCTGGGATAAAGTTACGGTGATGAGTTATTCTGAGTTTGGCCGCCGGCCTTTTGAAAACAACAGCTCAGGCACGGATCATGGCACCGTGGCGCCGCAATTTCTCTTCGGCGGTAAAGTCAAAGGCGGTTTCTATGGTGAGCAGTCGCCGCTTGATGATCTCGATAGTCAGAACCTTAAATATCGGGTTCATTTCCGGGAAATATATGCTTCGGTCGCCCGCGAAT
The DNA here is from genome assembly GCA_964566055.1 of uncultured Rhodospirillaceae bacterium. GTDB lineage: Bacteria > Pseudomonadota > Alphaproteobacteria > Rhodospirillales > UBA2165 > TMED23. Next base: position 15,061 of record CAZMHI010000011.1, on the reverse strand, counting down.
GGTGGGGCTTGAAGGCCGGCTTTATCAAAGAAAAGCCGCTCGGATTGTTTTCCTAACATCTCCGTTTGATTTGCTGGTCCGAATTGTCTGGCATGGTATACTGACACTATGCCAGACCCGTTTGAACTTTCAGAAGAACCGGAAGCTCCTGCTCCATCCGCTGCCATAGCTCCGCCGCCTTACCTGGACGGTTTGAACGACATGCAGCAACGCGCTGTCGAAGCAGTCGATGGGCCGGTTTTGGTCCTGGCGGGGGCGGGTACCGGTAAAACCCGCGTGCTGACGACCCGGCTGGCGCATATCCTGGTTCATGGCAAAGCCCGGCCCTGGGAAATTGTCGCCGTCACTTTTACCAACAAAGCAGCACGAGAAATGCAGAACCGGGTCGCTGCCATTACGGGGCGGCCGGTCGAAGGCTGGTGGCTCGGCACGTTTCATGCGCTGGGTGCCCGTATTTTACGCCGTCATGCCGAGCTGGTCGGGCTCAAAAGCAATTTTACCATTCTTGACGCCGATGATCAGGTGCGCCTGCTCAAGCAATTGATGGAAGGCCATCAGATCGATGACAAGAAATGGCCGGCCCGGGTCTTGATGGGGGTGATCCAGCGCTGGAAAGATCGCGGCCTGACGCCAGAAAAAGTCTCGAAAGATGAAAGCTCGGAATTCGCCGAAGGGATTTTGGTTGGTCTTTACCGGGAATATCAGGCGCGGCTGAAAGAACTCAATGCGGCTGACTTTGGTGATCTGTTGCTGCTATGCCTGACGCTATTCACTGAGAACGCTGATATCCTGCACGAATACCAGATGAAGTTCCGCTATCTCCTGGTTGATGAGTATCAGGACACCAATGTCGCCCAATATCTGTGGCTGCGGCTGCTGGCTCAGGAGCACAAAAATATTTGCTGTGTCGGCGATGATGACCAGTCGATCTATTCCTGGCGCGGCGCCGAGGTCGGCAATATTCTTAAATTTGAAAAAGATTTCCCGGGCGCCGAAGTGATCCGCCTCGAACAGAACTACCGTTCGACGCCGCATATCCTGGCGGCTGCTTCCGGTCTGATTTCGCACAATGAAGGGCGGCTCGGCAAAACGCTCTGGACCGGCATGGCGGCCGGTGACCCAGTGAAAGTACGCGCCGTCTGGGACGGTGAGGAAGAAGCCCGCATGATTGGCGACGAGATCGAAGCCCGCCAAAGCAAGAGCCAAAGCCTCGAAGAAATGGCGATACTGGTGCGCGCCGGCTTTCAGATGCGGGAATTTGAGGAACGATTAATTACCCTCGGTGTACCCTACCGGGTTATCGGTGGTCCTCGCTTTTATGAGTGCCAGGAAACCCGGGACGCTATTGCTTATCTGCGGGTTGTTAACAGTGCCGATGATGACCTCGCCTTTGAGCGTATTGTCAATGTACCAAAGCGCGGTCTCGGTCAGGCGACGGTCCAGGCAGTTCATCAATTAGCCCGGGCTCAAGGCATGCCGATGTATGAGGCAGCGCGGTTGATTGTTGAAACGGATGAGATCAAACCCAAAGCGCGCACGTCATTGAAGAATCTAATCCTGGATTTTGAACGCTGGCGCGCCAATTTAGACTCCCTGCCGCATCCGGAATTGGCGGCAATTATTTTGGATGAGTCCGGCTACACTGAAATGTGGATGCGCGATAAATCCCCAGAGGCGCCGGGGCGTTTGGAGAACTTGAAAGAACTGGTGGCCGGGCTTGAGGATTTTGAAAATATGCAGGGTTTTCTTGAGCATGTCAGTCTGGTGATGGAAAACGAGGAAAACAAGACCGAAGACAAGGTCAGTTTGATGACGCTACATGCGGCCAAAGGCTTGGAGTTCGACACCATCTTTCTGCCCGGCTGGGAGGAGGGGTTGTTCCCGCATCAACGCAGCCTTGATGAAGAAGGCTTGAAAGGGCTCGAAGAAGAGCGCCGCTTGGCTTATGTCGGTATCACAAGGGCCAAAAAAGAAGCGCTGATATTCCATGCCGCCAATCGGCGCATCTATAACCAGTGGCAGAACTCATTGCCGTCGCGCTTTGTTGACGAATTGCCGACCGATAATATTGAGCAAATGGCGGAGCAGGGGCTTTATGGCGGGATTGGAGCTCAGGCCGGTTTGCGCGCCAGTAATTCCGGGGGGTCCAGCTTACAGAAAAGTTCAAATTCGTTTTCTTTTGATTCGCCCAAAAAGCGTGGCCATGCCAGCGATGGCACGGTGATTGAGGGCGAGGCCTGGCTGGTACCGTCGGGCTCGGATAGCGGCAAATTTGATATAGGTGCCCGGGTGTTTCACCAGAAATTCGGCTACGGCAAAGTGTTGTCTGCGGATGGCAACAAGTTGGAAGTCGCGTTCGAGAAAGCCGGCACTAAAAAAGTTATCGATAGTTTTGTCGATCCGGCCTGATGGGTGCTCCTGACACGCTTTTTCAGGTTACGATCATAGTGCCGAAGGAATTTGGCAACGCCTTCGCCGAAACTCTGGAGCCGCATGTCTCATCAGTCGCCTGGACAGCGATTGAAGAGAATACCGAAGCCGAGTTGCAAGGCTTTGCCGAAGATCGGCCTGATGAGGCGGCTGTTCAATTGGCAATAAAGCTAACTGCCCAGGCGCTGGAAATTACCGTACCGGATATTGAGATTGCCGAAATTCCCGAGCGTAATTGGGTTCTCGAAAACATCAAACAGTTTCCGCCGATCTCAGCCGGGCGCTTTTTTGTTCATGGCGCTGAATATAAGGAGGCCGTTCCCCATAGCCAAATTGGTTTGAGAGTTCCGGCGGGAACGGCCTTTGGCACAGGTGATCATGGCTCGACGAGAGGCTGCCTGCTGGCCATAGATGGGATGGATCATTTGCTGGTACGCCGGGCGCTCGATATGGGGTGCGGCTCCGGCATTCTGGCGATTGCCATGGCCAAGCGCTGGCGCATGCCGGTTATTGCCTCCGATATTGATCCGGTCTCCACCGCCGTTACCCGGGAAAATGCCGAGATCAATGGGGTGGCAGGATATGTCCGTAGTATTTGTGCCGGTGGCTACGATCATCCAGTGGTGCGGGCAGGTAAGTATGATCTCATTGTCAGTAATATTTTGGCTCGCCCGCTTTGCCTGCTGGCGAAAGATTTGGGCCGTCACCTAAATCCAGGAGGCTGGGCAGTGCTATCCGGTCTTTTGCAAGGCGATGCAAATCGCATAATTTCCGCCCATCATCAGCAGGGCTTACGGTTTCACTGTCGGGTTGAGATCGGTGAGTGGGTGACTATCGTAATGAAAAAATCTATCTGAAAAAGACGATGGTAGCGCCGAGCCCGAGCAACGTCCCGGCAATCGAGACAGCCCAGCGATATTCCATCGGTATGACGACGCGGCCACAATAGTTCGTTCCTGTACCGACGGCCATCGCCAGCAATGGCCACCACCAGGCACCAAAGAAAAATCCCGCCACCAGCATCGCCAATGTCGCCATGCCGCCAACCCATGCCGACGCATCAAACAAAACCGGCGTTAGGCCAATAGTAGGGTAGGGCACACCGGCCGTCAGAACCGTCCGGTGCTGATCAAAGCCAAGCGCAAAGCCGATTACGGCAAGGACATACCATTCAAGCATGGCGTCAAACTAGTCGAGCACAGCCAGCATGTCATCAATGCCGGTGAATTTTTCCCAGGGATGTCCATCTATTGCGTTGGCGGCTTCGGCTGCCCTGATGGTTGAGACATCATCATGAGAAACCACCCGTACATTGCGCGCCGACAGCAAATTATCAATGGCGCTGCCACCCGGCCGGCCAGTTTCTATGACGCCATTTTTGACATCTTCGGTGAGCAGTTCAACAACGCTGCGCGAATCGGGCCCGTTGGTAGGGATGGTGCCGGTGGAGCCGCGCTTGGCCCAACCAACGACATAAATATTATCGCGTACCCGGCCATAAACATTTTCAATTGTGGCGCCGCTGAGCGGCAGTCCCTCAGGCGGATCGGCATAATAGCCAATTGCCGTAATCACCGAGCAGCACGGCACATCGAAAGTTTCGCCGGTGGCCACCGCTTTGCCGTCGACTACTTCGGTGCGCTCCAGGCGAATGCCTTCAACCCGGTCAGTGCCGAGGATCTCAACCGGTGAGGCATAAAACTGAAAGTGCATTTTGACGGGTTTTTCAGGTTTATCCTGAGCGGCCAACTCCCTTAACGTTGCCAGGTTCTTCTCTTTAATGCCTTTTTCACGGCCTTCGAAATCACCTGTTACTTCATCCGGTATTTGATCAGGATCAACGATCACGGCACAGCGTTCTAATTCGCGCACTTCACCGAGTTCTTTTGGTGTGAACCCTGCTTCTACCGGGCCGCGGCGGCCAAACATATGAACTTCTTCTATCGGCATATTTTGAATGGTATCAAGCGCTGGAGAACATATATCCGAATCCCGCATTTCGGTGCGGGTCTTGGCCAGTACCCGGCAGACATCAAGGGCGACGTTGCCAATGCCAATCACAGCCGCATTGGCGCCATCAAGCATAGGATTAATATCGCGGTAATCGGGATGCGCATTGTACCAGCCGACAAAGGCGCAGGCGCCATAGACACCGGGCAAATCTTCGCCTGGGATACCAAGCTCCCGATCATTATATGCACCGATGGCATAAACCACGGCGTCATAATTTTCTTTAAGCTCTTCGACTGATAGATCACGTCCAATTTCGACATTGCCTAGATAGCGCACTTGATCGAGGTCGAGCGTGCGGGAAAATTGCCGGGCCGTATTTTTAGTTTTGAAGTGATCCGGTGCAACGCCGTAACGGATCAGGCCGAACGGCATTGGGATTTTGTCAATTACATCGATTGTACAGTCCGGAAAGTTTTTTAACAAAGCATCGGCGGCGTACATTCCGGAGGGTCCGGAACCGACGATAGCAAATGATGCGCTCATTTTTGATTATTTCCCCATAATCTTTGTTGCACTTCTTGACCGTTTTGTCCGGCGAAGATTTAGCTCGCCGAATTTTAAGTTCTCTAAATGCACGCTGAAATTGTTGGTATACCTAGCAATTTTTAATCATTACTCATTTGTAATTGGGGGAAGATGTGACAAAACCTCTCGGAGGTCAAGCGCCGGTTTGGGCTATTTTTTGAGGCTTAACCTACTAGATTTTCCAGGGCCTCGTTATTGAGAAAAGACAGTAAATTTTTGTGCGCGAGTTGATTGCGATTTTGCCACGATTCTTCCGTATTGCCGGAGAGATGCGGCGATAAAACAACATTTTCCAGGTCACATAGTGGTCCACGTTCCGAAGCTTCCCCACCGACCACATCAAGTCCGGCATTCTTAATCACCCCATTTTGCAGAGCGGTTACCAGAGCATTGGTATCGACGATCGAGCCGCGGGCGATATTTATCAGCGTGCCTTCCGGCCCAAGTGCTTCGAGCACCTCGGCATTAACGATGTTTTTTGTGGCCTCACCGCCTGGGCAGGAAATTGCCAAAATTTGAACTTCGCGCGCGAGCTCCAGCAATGAAGAGCAATACGTATAGGAAACATCATCTCGTTCAGAACGATTGTGATAGAACACCTCCATATCGAAGGCCGCGGCCCGCTTGGCGATCTCCATGCCAATTGCGCCAAGGCCAAGAATGCCGATTCTCCGGCCATAAATTGTGGTCGAGTGAAATTTCGGACATTCTTCATCAGCTTCATTATCCCGCATGGAACGGTCATTGGCGAGAATATGGCGGGAAACACTCAGCAGCAGAGCAAAAGCGTGATCGGCGCAGCTTGGCGCATTGGTGCCAGCGGCATTGGTAATTTGGATATTCCGGGCCTTGGCGGCTTCGACATCCAGATGATCAAGGCCGACCGACATCATGCAGATCAAGCCCAAATTCGGTAACCGATCCATCAAGGCCGCATCGATATGACGCGGCCCATCAGAAATTACTATTTGAATTTCACTGCCGACATCGGCGAGCAATTCATCCCGGCTCGGCACTTCCTCGGCGAAATACAAATTGAAATGCTTGGCGAGTTCCCGGCAATTGTCCTTATTGATCGGACAATTCGCCAGCACACCTAGTTTTTGGCCTCCATCGGCCATACAGAGTCCCCGTTTTTTTATTACACCTTTTCGATGATTATAGAGGAACCCTGGCCGACGCCAACACACATTGTGCAAAGTGCGCGGCTGCCGCCATTCCGCTGCAATTGATACATCGCGGTGGTGACCAGCCGGGCGCCGCTGGCGCCAAGCGGGTGACCGAGTGCAATAGCGCCGCCTTGCGGATTAACGCGTTCGTCATCGTCGGCCACGCCAAGTTCACGCAATACGGCCAGACCTTGCGCTGCGAAGGCTTCGTTCAGTTCGATGATATCCATGTCATCCATAGTCAGACCCAGCCGGGCAAGAAGTTTTTGGGTTGAGGGTACTGGTCCGATACCCATGACCCGGGGCGGCACACCGCCGGCGGCCAAGCCCAAAATACGCGCTTTTGGCGTCAGCCCGTGTTCCTTGGCGGCTTCTTCTGAGGCAATGATCAAGGCGCAGGAGCCATCATTGATGCCTGATGAATTACCGGCGGTTACTGAACCGCCTTCCCGGAAAGCCGGGCGGAGTTTTTGCAAACCTTCGATGGTTGAGCCGGCGCGTGGGTGTTCATCCTTATCAACGATTAGGTCGTCGCCTTTGCGTTGCGGGATGGTGACTGTCATAATTTCTTCGGCCAAGCGGCCATCTGCCTGCGCGGCTTCGGTTTTTAATTGGCTGCTAAGAGCCATGGCATCCTGGTCTTCGCGGGAAATTTTATAATCTTCAGCAACGTTCTCGGCCGTTTCACCCATTTCATCGGTGCCGAAGAGCTGTTTCATTTTCGGATTGACGAAACGCCAGCCGATGGTGGTGTCATAAATCTCTGCATTGCGGGAAAACGCCGTCGTTGCCTTCGCCATGGCAAAGGGTGAGCGCGACATGCTCTCGACGCCACCGGCAATGTAGAAATCAGCATCTCCGGATTTGATTGCCCGTGCGGCGCTGCCGACTGCATGCATACCAGAGGCGCACAACCGGTTAACCGTGACGCCCGGCACAGCTTCCGGCAGACCCGCCAATAGCAAAGCCATGCGCCCAACGTTGCGGCAATCCTCACCCGCCTGATTGACGCAGCCATAGATAACATCGTCAATTTTTTCCCAATCGACAGAGGAGTTACGCTCTTTCAAGGCCGTGATCGGCAAGGCCGCCAGATCATCAGTACGAATGGAGGAAAGTCCGCCGCCGTAGCGGCCGATGGGGGTGCGGATGGCGTCACAAATATAAGCTTCGGTCATGAACATATGCAGGTTCTAAGAAACCTGTCCCTAGTTGATAATTTCGGGCGTAGTTATAAGCGACCACAGGCCTTGGTGCAATTGACCTATGTTAAATGTTCTTATTGAGAACAGTTCGCTGTGTTAACATGCATTTTCGAAACTTGAAGGAAAATCCAGTGCCCAGTGATTTAACGGCCAAAGTTTGCATTCCGTGTCAAGGTGGTATACCGCCTTTGACCGCACAAGAAGCTGAGGGTTATATAGCTGAAACGCCCAATTGGGAATTATTGGCAGATGCAACTCGTTTGTACCGCGCCTTTAAGTTTGAAGATTTTCAAGCGGCCATGGAATTTGTGCAAAATGTTGGTGAGATTGCCGAACAAGAGGACCATCACCCGGACATTGAGTTTGGCTGGGGTTACGCGAATATTTTAATTTATACCCATAAGATCAATGGCCTGCATGAAAACGATTTTATCCTGGCGGCTAAAATTAATGGCCTTGAGGGAGCTTAGTCTTTGCCCAATACGTTCATCGGCTCGAGCTTATCTATCTCTGGTGCATAATCGTTTAGCTCAAGAATAACCCCATTGGGATCACGCACAAAAACCTGATAGAGCGGCCGGTCGGCCAGTAAACGGTCCCAATAGGCGATTGAGTTATCTCTCATATACTGCACCAGATCAGCTGATTTTTCGACCGACAAGGCAATATGGTCATCCATGCCGGTTTCGACCAAATTTTCGCTTTCTGCTTTTTCCCATTCCTTGGGTTTTTCCTTGCCCGCCTCGTAGGCTGCGTCCTCCAGCTCGTTCGAGTCTTTCTCCACCAAATGGATGATGGCGTCCTCGCCGGCATAAAGCCAATAGCCGGTTGATTTGAGCGCTGGCCGATTGCCGACTTCAAGGCCCAGCAGATCGCAAAAAAAGGCGCGGGTTTCCTCCAGCTTGTCAGTACCGATAGACACATGATCAAGTTTGTTGATCTTCATAATTCCCCTTTCGACTTTTTTTGATTAACGCCGAAAATCAGCCATACCGGCTCACCTGTCAACCGGATAAACTTAAGTTTACTGCGACTGTTCCAGAATATCTTGACTGACCGGAAGGCGTTTTGCACAGTTCTTCTGAATTGAATTCAAAAGGGGGAACCTATGTCTATTGAAGTAACAGGGGAGCTGGATCTCACCGGCATACCCGATATGAAGCCCGGCATGACACCGGCGGATCGCAAAGCGATCTGGTTGCAGGTTTCTGATATGACTGAGCCGGAGTTCGATGCCATGATGGCAGAGAATAAGGCGCGTCAGGTCAATGTGCCAGAGCAGGGTAGTGAGGCACCTGATTTTAGTCTGGATGTCTTGGACCGGGAAAAAGGACGGACCGGCGAAAAGATCAGCCTATCGGGATTGCGAGGTAAACCGATTGCCTTAATTTTCGGCTCCTATACCTGACCGCCTTATCGAGATTGGGCCGTGCGCCTGAACGAGATTTACAACAGCTATAAAGACCAAGTTCAATTTCTCAGCATTTATATCCGCGAAGCCCATCCGGATGATGGCTGGCGGACGGCAAAAAATGTTCGTGATGGTATTCGCTATATTGAGCCCCGGACAGATGAAGAGCGGACGGAAATCGCCACGGTCTGTCAGCAGATGATGGATTTGCAGATGCCAATGCTGATCGATTCAATCGATAATGATGCCGAGAGTAAATATGTCTCGATACCGATGCGGCTTTATGTTGTCGATGCGGACGGCAATCTCAGCTATGTTGGTGGCGAAGGACCGTTTGACTTTAAACCCGATGAGTTTGAAGCGGCGATAAAAGAGCTAACCGCTTAATATAAAACCCCGCCACCGTCGACGACCAGTGTTTGACCGGTCATGTGGTCACTGTCGCTGGCGGCGAGGTAGACCAGTGTGCCGGTTAAATCTTCCGCCCGGACATGTTCTCTGAGCGCACGGGCGTCTAGCATTTTTTGACCGCGTTCCGTCGAGTTCAGCTCCTCTTCATTGAGCTGGCTGGTGACCAAGCCATAGGCAACATTGTTGACGCGAATACCATCCGGTCCAAGCTCGGTGGCGAGGCACCGGGTCATGGCCAGAATGCCGCCTTTTGCCGTCGTGTAATGAAGCCGGTTGGTCAGTCCACTCATCATCGTCGTCGAGCCGATATTTATGATCTTGCCGTAGTTTTGCTTCTGCATGATCGGCGTCACTGCTTTGACGCAAAGAAAGGGTCCGCGGAGGTTGACCGTCATCAGCTCGTCCCAAGTCTCGACTGTCATTTCAGTAACCGGGATTGGCGGGATGTTGGAGCCAATGGCGGCGTTGTTGACTAGGATATCGATGCGGCCAAACGCGTTCATGGTAGCGTCAACCATCTCGTTAATCTGAGCTTCATCCCGGACATCAGTTGTGGTTGCCAGCGCCTTACCGCCAGCGCTCTCAATGTCGGCTGCAACATCGGTACAATCAACGATATCGGCGCAAACAACGGCTGCGCCCTCTTGGGCCAGGGCTTTGGCGTATTCCGCACCCAGCGCCGCTCGCTCGCCGTAAGCCGCCCCGGTGACAATAGCGACGCGACCTTCAAGTTTTGCCATTTTTTCTGCCCCCGAATTTATTAGTTTTCTTGCTGCCTCTTTACGCTTTGATTATGGTCGGCAAAACTTTAAAGCTCAAGGGAGCCAGCCATGATCACCCTCTATGACTATTTTCGGTCGAGCGCAGCCTACCGGACGCGCATAGCGCTTAATCTAAAAGAGCTCGAATACGAGCAGATTTCGATCCACCTGACCAAGGACGGTGGTGAGCAGTTTGGCGCTGACTATACCGAGCTCAATCCACAGAACCTCGTGCCGACTTTAATTGACGGCGATGCAAAAATTTGCCAGTCGATGGCGATTATGGAATATCTTGAAGAAGTTTATCCTGAACCGAGTTTTTTGCCGGGTGATGCGGTTGATAAAGCAATGATTCGGGCGCTTTCGAATATTATCGCCTGTGATATTCATCCGCTCAATAATTTGCGTATCCGGCTCTATCTCGCTGATGAATTAGATGTCAGTGAAGAAAAACGCCGAAATTGGATGGGGCGTTGGGTTTGCAAAGGGTTTGAGGCCTATGAAATTCTTTATGCTCAAGGGCCACAGGGGAAATTCAGTCATGGCGATCAGCCAACGATCGCCGATATATGTTTGATCCCGCAAATGGCTAATGCTCGGCGGCCGGATCATGGCGTCGATGTGACCGAATTTCCTACCCTGTTAAAAATCGAAGAAGCCTGTCAGGCACATCCCGCCTTTGAGAAAGCCCTGCCGGAAAACCAGCCCGACGCGGAATAGTTAATCGACTGTCGATTAATTTTTTTGGAATATTATTCCATCTGTACCCGGTACCTGATTCGCAATTAGATCGAGTTGTTGCGACTCCGGTACCTGGAACCTTTATTGATTTAAGCCGAGCTGGCTTTGACGTCGGTGAATTGGCGCAACCGGTCACCCATTAAATTTAAGGCCAGTATGGTCATGAACATGAAGAATGACGGCACCATTGAGATAAAGGGGTCTTCCTCAAGCTCCTCAACCCCGTCTGAGATCATTTGACCCCAGGTCGGATCGGGTGGCGGCAGACCCACGCCCAGGAAAGACAGTGTGCCTTCCAAGGCTATGGTAAAGGACATAATCAACAAGCTATAGGCCGCGACCGGTACGATCACGTTGGGCAATAGCTCTCGTAACAAGATGCGAAGATGGCTCGCCCCCTGCGCCCGGGCGGCGACCACGAATTCCCGCTGGGCATAGAGCATCGTATTGGCGCGGGAAATGCGAGTAAATTGCGGAATGGTGTAAAAAGCGATAACCATCACGAGATTGAATATATTAGCACCGGCATAAAACAAAATAGCGATTGCCAGAACGATATTCGGAAAGGCCAGGATTGAATCAATAAAAATACTCACCGCCGAATCCACCCTTCCCCGGAAATAGCCGGCACTTAATCCTAGGATCAAGCCAATTGCCATACCGATAAAGGGCGAGGTAAAAGCAATCTTAAACGATGTCGCCGCGCCAAAAACAATACGCGAAAATAAATCCCTGCCGAGATGATCCGTACCCAGCAAATGTTCCAACGTCCATGGCGCACTTAAGGCGCCATAATCCTGGCTTAAGGGATCCGGAAAAGTAATAAAATTAGTCGAGATTGTCGCCACTAGGCAAAGAGCAATCCACGAACATGCCAGCCAGAAAATAACCCCGAATTTACGTTCTTTTTTGAGGCGTTCGCTGGTGGACGCCTTCGACCGCCCGAAAAACCAGAATAAGCGAAGATTACCGAGTAGTTGTGAGGTATCAGCCATCGATGCCTCCTAAACCCGCCGCACGACGCGGGGATCGAGCACTGCATACATGAGATCGACCGCCAAATTAACGCCGACATAAACCAGGGCGACAAACGTAATCACGCCCTGCACCATTATTTCATCCCGATTGTCGACCGAGTTGATCAGCAGTTGCCCGACACCAGGTATACTAAATAGCGTTTCGACGACGATGGAACCGGTGATCAAATTGCCAAGTTGTAAACCTAGAAGTGTGACATAGGAAAACGAAGAGGGCCGAAGTGCATGATGGAATAAAATATAAGACGTCGACATGCCCTTGGATTTGGCCAGCGCAATAAAGTCTTCCTGCAGGGTGGTGATAATATCTGTCCGGAGTACCCGCATCAGCACCGGTACTTCCACCAGGGCGATGGTGAAAGCCGGTAAAATAAATTTCTCCAGATTACGCCAAACCCCTTCTTCCATCGGTGTATGGCCGGAGGATGGCAGCCAGCCCAGTAATATGGCGAAAATCCAGATCAGCATGGTGCCGGCAATAAAGATCGGTATCGCCAGCATACCAAAGGCGCCGGCCGAGATTGTTCGATCGAAAGCTGAGTTCGCTCGATAGCCGGAAACTATCCCGAGCGGCACCGATATCAGCACTGCTAATATCTGCGCCATCAACATGAGTTCCAGCGAAATCGGTATGCGCTGGCCAAGCGCTTCGGTTACGGGCTGCGACGTTACGTATGAACGCCCCATATCGCCGGTTAGCAAATTACCCAGCCAAATCGCATAGCGCACGATTACCGGTTTATCGAGATTAAGTTCTTTGGCGAGCGCTTGGCGGTCCTCTTCGGTGGGCGGCGCTGATTCTTCATCAAGTAATATGGCGTCGACCAAATCGCCTGGCAGCAAATTGAGCACCATAAAGCTTGCAAAGGTAACTAGGAAAAAAACCGGGATCAGATGTAAAAGCTTTAATCTGAAATATTTCATCCTTATTACTCTCCCAGTAGCGGAAAGTGACAGGCGACTTGGTGCCCGGGTTCAATATCTCGAAAAGCCGGTTCTTCGGCAGCGCATCTTTCCTGCGCTTTGGGGCAACGAGTTCTAAAACGGCAACCGCTTGGCGGATTGAGCGGCGACGGAATCTCACCCGCTAAGGCTTGTGCATTATCAATGGCTTTGTCACCAATTTCGGGAATTGTCGCCATTAGGCCGGCAGTATAAGGATGGGCAGGCGCTTCATATATACGCTCAGATTTGGCTAATTCGCAGAATTTACCAAGATACATCACGGCCACCCGGTCACTGATGTTTTTCACCACGGCGAGATCATGGCTGATGAACAGCAAAGTAAGACCGTAGCGTTCTTTCATATCTTCGAGCAGATTTAGAATCTGGGCCTGCACGGAGACGTCAAGAGCTGAAACCGGTTCGTCACAGACGATGAGCTTCGGTTCCATAATTAAGGCCCGGGCGATGCAAATACGCTGGCACTGACCGCCCGAGAACTGGTGAGGCCGCCGGTCGAGTGTAATGTCCGGGTCCATGCCGACGGCATTGAGTACTTCCCGCACCCTGCGGTCGATATCAGCTGTATCTTTGTTGCCGGCAATAATCAGTGGCTCGGCGACAATATCTTTGACCCGGCGCCGTGGGTTTAACGAGGAGACCGGGTCTTGGAAAATAATCTGTAGGCGCTGACGAATGGGCCGCATGTCATTATGCGTTAATCCGGTAAGCTCCTGACCTTCAAATTTGACCTGGCCAGCAGTTGGCGTTGGCAATTGAATGATTGCCCGCCCGGTTGTCGATTTGCCGCAACCAGACTCACCGACCAGGCCAAGGGTCTCGCCTTCGGCAATATCCAGGGTAACATCGGAAATGGCAGCAAAACGCTGGCCTTGGGTAACATATTCAACCGTCACACCGCTGACTTCGAGAAGTGTACTATTGGCCATTATTGGACTCCCCCGCTTGTCACATCGCTGTCTTTGCCGTTCGCCAGCGGATGCCAGCAGGCAAATGTGTGATCGGGATTATCGTCGGCCAAAAGCTCCGGCATATCGAGCTTGCATTTGTCTTGAACATAGGGACAGCGGGCGTGAAAACGGCAGCCCGGCGGCACATTCAATAAGTTTGGCGGCAGTCCCGGTATTGCGTCCAAGCGCGTATGCGGCGGATCGGACAATGCCGGCGCTGAATTCATCAAGGCTTCGGTATAGGGCATCCGAGGATGGGCAATGAGTTCATCTGTCGCACAACGTTCGGCAATTCTGCCAGCATACATCACCGCGACATCATCCGTATAGCCCGAGACAATGCCGAGATTGTGGGTGATCAGAATAACCGACATGTTGCGTTCTCTTTGCTGCTCCCGCAAGAGATCAAGAATTTGTGCTTGAATGGTAACGTCGAGTGCGGTGGTTGGTTCATCAGCAATCAGCAATTTAGGTTCGCACGCCATGGCAATTGCGATGGCGACGCGTTGGCGCATGCCGCCGGATAAATGCATGGGAAAGCGGGTAAGTTGTTGCTCGGCATCTGGAATACCAACCGAATCGATAAGCTCTGCCGCCCTCAAATTAGCTGCCTGTTTGCTCATGCCAAGCCGCTTGGTCAAAACTTCAGTAATTTGCTTGCCGATTTTCTTCACCGGGTTGAGCGATGACATCGGGTCCTGAAAAACCATGGCGATTTCCCGGCCCCGGATTTCGCGCATTTCTTTTTCCGGCAATTGGCGCAGATCACGGCCCTCAAATAAAATTTCACCTTCATGAAGAACGGAGCCGTCTTTAGCCAGAATATCAATAATGGTGCGTGACAAAACACTTTTGCCGGAACCGGATTCACCAACGATACCCAGTGTGCGTCCGCGCTCTAAGGTAAAGGTAACGCCATCAACCGCATGGGCGATGCCGCGTGGTGTGTCAAAATGGGTAAAGAGGTTGTTGACCTCTAACAACGGCGGTTCATTAGATTGATTATCCGCCATATTTCCCCGCAATATAAAGTTCCGCTGACATTATTGGAGTCGTGGTAAATAAATAATGTTACCCCCAGCATTACGACGGTTAAAAATATTATTAACTTGTACCACATTGTCAAAATTATTATCGGATTTTCATTGTCTTGGTGAAGATATCACGCAAGCCCTGCCGGCAGTTTTATCAGCTATTTTGCATCCGAATTATTATTCTGCTTTAAACGAAATATATCTGGGTCTGTCAAGCGGGTGAGATTGATCACACGCAAAAGAGAAGACACAAGGAATTGTTTAGATTATCAATATAGAATTAATTGACTTTAACATTAAGATTGTTAGGGTATTTAACAATTAAGAGAGGCGCTGGCGAAAATAGCCGGTAAAATATTGTGGTCCTCCCCCAAAAAGTGGGTCCACTGTTATAGTTAGAAAACGGAGGAT
>CAZMHI010000010.1:0-95278 GCA_964566055.1 uncultured Rhodospirillaceae bacterium | reverse complement strand
TGGCGGTACGGGCGCTCACGAAAATCTCACTCTCGACAACATGCAATGCGATGCGCTTGGCGGCCACTCCATGCTGCAAACAGCCGAGAACGTTGCCAAAAAAAGCCAGATCACGACCGAAGAGCAGCATGAAATTGTGGTGCTGCGCCAGGAACAATATCAAATGGCCCTGGCCGACGATTCAGCTTTCCTGAAAAGATTTATGACCCTACCGTTTGATGTGCCCTCGGCGAATTTCAAAAAGACTGTGGGCACCATGGACGGTGATGAAGGTGTCTTTAAATCCGATCCGGAGAAACTGGCCAAACTGAAACCGGTGCTACCAGAGGGCACGGTAACTTACGGCGGCCAAACCCATCCGACCGATGGCAATGCCTGCATGATTGTGACGACACCGGAAAAAGCTCAAGAATTCAGCAGCGATAAAAACATCGTGGTGAAAATCAAAGGTTTCGGCATGGCCCGCGCCGCCAATGGTTATATGCCGGAAGCACCGGTGCCAGCCGCGCAACGCGCTCTCGACCAAGCCGGTTTGACCTTAGACGATATTGATGCGGTCAAAACTCACAATCCGTTCGCCGTTAATGACGCCTATTTCGCCAAAGAAACCGGTTACGACCTTAACAAGATGAACAATTACGGCTGCACCTTGGTTTGGGGTCATCCACAGGCGCCGATGGGTGTTCGTGGTGTCATTGAACTGATTGAGGAAATGGTTATCAAAGGCGGCGGTAATGCCATGTTTACCGGTTGTGCCGCGGGTGATACCGGTATGGCCGTGGTTATCGAAGTCGGCGACAAATAGCTGTCGGAGGGCGAAGTGAATTCCGGCGCACCCTCATATGACTATATCATCGTTGGCGCCGGGTCCGCTGGTTGCGTCCTGGCTAATCGCTTGAGCGAAAACTTGGATCATCGGGTGCTGCTGATTGAAGCGGGTCCCGCCGACCGTGATCCGATGATCAAAATTCCACTGGTCTGGCTCAAGTTTGTGCAAAACCGGCGTCATGATTGGGGCTATGATACCGAGCCCGAACCGCATATGGATAACCGTGAAATTGAATGCGTGCGGGGCAAAGTTCTCGGCGGCTGTTCCTCAATTAATGCCATGACTTATGTGCGGGGTAATCCCGGTGATTTTGAACGCTGGAAAAGAGCCGGCCTGGATCATTGGGGCTATGAAGACGTTTTGCCGTATTTTAAGCGTGGCGAGACCTGGTCGGGCGGTGAAGACAAATACCGGGGTGACAGTGGCCCCTTTAAAGTCCGTCCCAGCACGTATCACGATCCGATGTTTGAGGCTTATATGGCTGCCGCCGATCAAATGGGCTTAGGCCGGACCGAAGATTACAACGGTGAAAATCAGTTTGGCCTCGCCCGCTCTCAGCAAAACATTGTTAAGGGTCACCGGTTCAGTGCTGCCGATGCCTATCTCCGGCCAGCCTTAAGGCGTCCCAATCTTACGCTCAAACTCAAGCAGTTCGTGACAAAACTGGTGATCGAAAACGATCAGGCTATTGGTGTTGAATTGGCTGGCCCCAATGGGCAGCTGCAAAACATCAGGGCTGAACAAGAAGTTATAGTCGCCACCGGTGCGCTCAACTCACCGCACTTACTGATGCTATCCGGAATTGGCCCGGCAGATCAGCTGCAAAAGCACGGTCTTAATGTCCAATGCGACGCGCCGGAGGTCGGTCAAAATCTGCAGGACCATATGTCTGCCGGCGTGGCCTATCACCGAAAACAGCCGGGACCGTTTGTATCCAAAACGCGCTATGACCGGCTGGCGATTAATATGCTGGGGGCGTATTTATTCGGCAAAGGCAGCGCCACGGATTTTCCGGGCGGGCTTACCGGTTTTACTAAAATTGATCCCGCCTCAGATGTGCCAGATATCCAACTTTTGTTTAATGGTGCACCGGTTAACGCCCATCCGTGGTTTCCAGGGCTCAAGCCGGTGTGGCGAGACGGCTTTGGCTGCCGGGCGGTGCTGTTGCATCCGGAAAGCCGCGGCAGTCTGGAATTGGTTTCAGCCGATCCGAAAAAGCTCATGCAGCTCAGGCAAAATTTTCTGGCGACGGAAAAAGACCGCCGGGTTTTGCGGGATGGTTTTAAGCTCTGCCGGGAACTGTCTGAGCAAGCAGCGATGGACCATTATCGGGCTGAGGAATCTCTGCCGGGTGCTAATGTTATAACAGATGACCAGATCGATGCTCATATCCGGGCGACCGGTATAACGGTGCATCATCCTTCCGGCACTTGCCGGATGGGCAGTGATGCCGGCTCGGTTGTCGACCCTGACTTAAAAGTCAGGGGTGTCGAGAGATTACGGGTTGCTGATGCTTCAGTAATGCCAGATTTGATCAGCGGCAATATTCATGGCCCAGTGCTGATGATCGCCGAAAAAGCCGCCGATTTAATCAAACAGGCTAAGGTTTAAGTAATCGCCTTTGATTTATTGATCGAATTCAGCATTGAGACCTGCATCATCAGATCGAGTGATTTTTCGGGATCATCCTGAACGGCTCTGATCTCGTCCTGACGCTGTTTTCTGACGGCTGGGTCTTTTTCTTCCATATTCTTTTTGTTGCGGATCGATTGCGCCTGGACATATTCAACTGCGATGGGGCGGCGTTGGCGGTCGTAGAGATCCAGCAGTTCTTCACTGGCCCCATGATTTAAAATTTGAATGAGCTTTTCCGCCGCATTTACGCCATCATGGATACCGCCATTCATACCCATACCGCCAAGCGGATTGTTGAGGTGAGCAGAATCACCGGCCAGCAAGACCCGGCCTTTTCGGTAAGTTTCAGCAACCCGTTGATTTACAGGATAGAGCGTCGCGTGGGAAATTGTGTATTTATGATCAGATGGCGCAATGCCTTGAACGCGTGATTCCAGAAAATCCAATTCGAGTATTTCTTCATCTGACATTTCCGGTTTTGCTGGGATCATAAAGCGCCACATTTCCGGCGCCCGGATAACCGCGACCCATTCTTCCGGATCCATGATATAAGCGACCGGGCACATATCCGGCACGGCTTCATTGATGTCGTCGGTTGTGCTGACGATTAAAAAAAGTTCCGGATAGGTAAAGCCGGGAAAATCTATATCAAGAATCTTGCGCGCAAAGCCGTTTGAGCCGTCACAGGCGATGAGATAGTCGGCGCTGACGGATTGTAGTCCTTCCGGGGTGTCATAAAGAACCGTAACAGAGGTATCGTTTTGTTCCAGGCCGGTTGCCCTAGCGTTATAGCTAAACTCAACATTTGGGTAGTCGGGCAGCATATCAGCAATAATACGGGTAAGTTTATATTGCTCGGCTTGTAACCGGTAAGGATGATTGGTGTGATCACTAATGGCCGCGAGATCAAACTCGGCGATGAGTCCTTCAATGCGGTCGCGATACTGAAACTGCGGCGTAATTAATCCCTGGCCAATGAGTGCCGGCGTTACGCCAAGACTATCGAGCATATCGAGCGTTGGCGGATGAAACGTCGAAGCCCGCATATCCAGCACCAAATCACTTTCGGCTTCCAAAAGTGTCACTTTTATATCGGCCTGAGCCAGCATGAGAGCCGTTGCACAGCCAACCGGCCCGGCTCCGGTAATTACCACATGTTTAGTATTTGACATTATATTTTTTCAACCTAGCCCAGATTTTAAAGCTTAATATCTCTCGAACAGCCAGCCTTTGCCGACAAATTTATCTTCAATGCCGAGGGCTCGGAAGGAATGCCAGATTGTCGCGACATTGATCGGTATGCAGGGCTTTTGCAGCAATTTCTCTAAGGTTGGGAAAAGGTCTGAATTGCTCATATTCGTGCCGACTTGAACAATCGCTTCAACATTATCACCATCCAGTTGATTGAGAACGCAATCGATCACATCTTTTTGCGGTGTGTGTGAAATTGAGTTGGCCGTTTCACATTTCAGGCCGATATTTTGAATAATGTTAAAGCCGGATTCTTCGAAGAACCGGAGCACCTGCTCGTCACCGATGGGCTGGTAGGGTGAAACCACCGAAATGTTTTTAACTTCGAATTTTGCCAGTGCCGCCTGCACCGCATTAGCACCCGTGGTGAGGCCCATATCCGGGCCCATTACTTCGCGCAAACGCTCGACAAACTCAGCGTTACCCTCTAGGCCACCCCAAAAGGTTTCCGCCGACATGCCCATCATAATGTAGTCCATTTCAGCCGTCAGAATGTCGCGCATTGCCAATGGAATAGTGGGCCGGATGGCTTCGATAAAGTCCATAAACTTGGCGTTACTCGTCAGTTCCGGCTGGTTAATCCAAAAACGGGCAAAGTGCCAGGTTACGCCAGGCACGATAAATTGCTGGCAATCATATTCGACGCCGGTATTGGTAGAAGGGATAACAACGCCGATCCGGCCACGGGGGCCAATCCAGGGTTCTTGTGGTTTGGTTAGTTTAATCGGCTGGTTCATTCCTAGTTCCTTCTGAAGACTTCTGAGTTTAAATTTGTGCACAGTATTATGAAAAAATTGTCTAACACAATGACTTTTATTCGATTTGCCGCCAGACTGCTAAATGTATAGATTGGCCCTAATTCTGGTTGAGCGGAAACTAATTTATGACTGAAAACTTTGACGATATCCGGGATTCTGTGCGTGCTCTTTGTGCGAATTTTCCGGGCGAATACTGGCGCAAACTTGATGCCGAAAAGGCCTATCCGACGGAGTTCGTGCAGGCAATGACCGAAGGCGGTTTTCTCAGCGTCCTTATTCCGGAAGACTATGACGGCAGTGGGCTAGGATTGTCCGCGGCAACAGCCATCCTGGAAGAAATTCACCAAAATGGCTGCAATGCTGCGGCCTGTCATGCGCAGATGTATACCATGGGCACAGTTCTGCGCCATGGCAGCGAGGAGCAAAAAACCGAATATCTGCCGAAAGTCGCTTCCGGTGAGTTGAGACTGCAGGCCTTTGGCGTCACCGAACCGACCAGCGGTACGGACGCCACGAGGATCAAAACTGTCGCTTTGAAAGAAGGTGACGAATATGTCGTCAATGGCCAAAAAGTCTGGACCTCACGGGTTGAGCATTCGGATTTAATGTTGTTGCTGGCGCGCACCAGTCCACGCGAAGACAATAAAAAGCGTCACGAAGGCATGTCGGTTTTTCTCATCGATATCCGTGAAGCCGTGGATAACGGCCTGACCATCCGGCCCATTCCAACCATGATCAACCATGCGACGACGGAAGTCTTTTTTGATGATCTTCGTATTCCGGCAAGCTCATTGATTGGCGAAGAGGGCAAAGGTTTCAAATATATCCTTGATGGCATGAATGCCGAGCGCATTTTGATCTCGTCCGAATGCATTGGTGATGCACGCTGGTTTATCGAAAAGGCCTCAAATTATGCCAGAGACCGTCAGGTATTTGGCCGTGCCATCGCAGAGAATCAGGGTGTGCAATTCCCCATCGCCAAAGCCTATGCTGCCATGGCGGCTGCTGATCTGATGGTTAAAAAAGCCGCGCAAATGTTTGATGCGGGTGAGCCTTGCGGGGCTGAAGCAAACATGGCCAAGATGCTGGCAGCCGATGCCTCCTGGCAAGCAGCCGATATGTGTCTGCAAACCCATGGCGGGTTTGGCTTTGCTGAAGAGTATGATGTTGAACGTAAATTCCGTGAGACCCGGCTCTATCAAATTGCCCCGATCTCGACGAATTTGATTTTATCCTACCTCGCCGAACATGTACTGGATCTGCCGCGGTCTTACTAAAAATAGTGCGTTGAATTCATTATCTTTTTCAGCCTATTTATCAACAGTTGATAATTAACCTTTATCGCGGCTGAGCAATGAGGCGGCGGCGATGATGATGATGCTGCCGATCCAGACCCAGATATCGGGCACTTCACTAAAAAAGATATAGCCAAAAATCGCGCCGGCAATAAGGCGGAAAAAGATCATCGGATCGGCAATAGTAATATCGGCAAGACGATAGGCTTGGGTTGTGGCGAGATGCGCTACTGTTGAGCTTACCGCATTAAACGTCACCAACCCCCAGCCTAAGGCGTCCGGCCACGACCAGACAAAGAGCGCTGGGATCAAAGCCAGTGGTGTCGACAGCAGGGTCATCCAAGCAACCACAGTGGTTACCGGCTCATCCCGGATGAGCCGTTTGGCCGTCAAGTTGGCGGTGGCTTGTTGCACCGCATAAGCCAGCACCAGCATGACGCCGATGCTAATGGCGATAAAGCCCGGGCGGATGATGATCAGCGCACCGGCGAGCCCCAACAGCACGGCCAGCCAGCGGTTAAGTTTGGAGGGCTCACCCATAAAAGCGATGGCGCCACCCGCGGTTACTAAGGGCGTGATAAAGGCCAGCGCGATAACCGTCGCCATGGGGGTTACAACAATCGCCGTATAAAGACACAGCAACGCCGTCACCTGCAAAATACCTCGTAAAACGTGGAGTTTTAAGCGTGGGCCGGGATGCCAGTTAAAGTCTTTGGCCAGAAAGATATGGGCTAAGAATACGACGGCGAGAATACTTCTGAAGAAAACCACCACAAAGGGATGCAGATCGACCGCCGCCAAGCGCACCGCAACATTACTGGCGCCAAAAGCCGCACCGGCCAGGACCATCCAGAGCATACCTTGAATATTGGCATTTAGGCGGAATTGCACATTATGGGGCATTGTCTAGTCTTAAAAAGTTAATACGTTGAATTCATTACATTTTTCAGCCTATTTCACGACTGTTGTGAATTAACGAAGTTGTGAATTTATGTGAATTACTCGACTGTCGTGAATTAATTATTTTTGTTTATTCATGCGTTCCAAAGCAAAGACCGCACCGCAAATGATACCCCCTGCAATCTCAACCAGGTAGGCATTGGCGAAAGCTTGCGACGGCAGGAGCAAAGCCAGCCCGCCAACAATGTAGGCGGCCCTTTGAATGAGCGACAATTGCACTGTGAAAAATCCGGTCATGCCGGCGGAGGCAAACCAGATGCCGGCAATCGCGGTGATAAAGACAATGGCAATATCAAGCGGTTCACCAATCATGATTAGATTGGGGGCGATGACAAACAGGAAAGGCACAACGAAGGCCGGCCAGCCAAAGCGGCAGGCGGCGAGGGCACATCCCATCGGTCCGGTTTCTGCGAGCTTGGCAGCGGTAAAGGCTGCCAAGGCCACGGGAGGCGTGATCATCGACATCAATCCGAAATAAAGCACAAATAAATGGGCAGCGATCGGTTCGACCCCAAGCTTCACCAGCGGCGGCGTTGCCAGCACAGCCAGCAGAAAGTAGATTGCAGTGGTTGGCATACCCATACCAAGAATAATGCAGATAATGGCAGTCAGACCAAGCAGCAGGAAGAGATTGCCTTCACCGACCTGCACCAGCAAAAAGGTCAGCCCAAAGCTGAGACCGGTAGCGTCAAGAATACCAATGATCATGCCGGCGGTAGCGCCAATGACCAGGATATCAACCGACATCTCACCGGTCCGGCGCAGACACATTACCAGTGTCGGCACGGTCAGGTTTTTGCCTTTGTATTTAAACACCATGCCGAGAACGACGATTGAACCGGCGCCAAACAGCGCTGCTGTTTCCGGCGGTGAATTCAGCCAAAATAGGGCGTAGATTAAGACCGCAAAGGGCACAATAAAATACCAGCCTTGTTTTAAGACCTTCAAGAAAGGTGGAATTTGATCCTCAGGTACTGGTTTAATACCAGTTTTACCTGCTTCCAGATCGGCCTGCAGAAAAACCGCGATGTAATACAGCAACGCCGGCAGAATGGCCGCGAGAATAACTTCCTGGTATCTAATTTCCAGCAGTTCCGCCATTAAAAAGGCGGCGGCGCCCATGATCGGGGGCATGATCTGCCCACCGGTGGAGGCAACCGCTTCGATGGCGCCGGCAACCGGACGTGAATAGCCGCCCTGGCGCATCAGCGGTATGGTGATCACGCCGGTTGAGGCGACGTTAGAGACCGCACTGCCGGAGATCGAGCCGAACAGCCCTGAGGCAACCACCGCTATTTTAGCCGAGCCGCCACGTGAACGACCCATAACGGCAGCAGCAATATCGGTGA
Organism: uncultured Rhodospirillaceae bacterium; assembly: GCA_964566055.1. Classification (GTDB taxonomy): domain Bacteria; phylum Pseudomonadota; class Alphaproteobacteria; order Rhodospirillales; family UBA2165; genus TMED23. The sequence goes on along the minus strand of CAZMHI010000010.1, from coordinate 87,201 downwards.
AAAATTCCGAGCCGCCTGAGCGCAGTAATACTTGGCCCAAAAATATAAAAATAATGACGACGGTCGTAATGATGGTCAGCGGGATACCTAAAATTCCGGTGGTATCAATGCCGAGGAAAGAGAAGAATTGGTCGGGTTTCATCGCCCGGCCCTGCAATTGACCAGGGATAAGGTCGGCGAAAAAACCATAGGCAAAGAAAGTTAGCAAAACGGCACACAAACCCCAACCTGCCGTTCGCCGTAATGTTTCGGTCGACAAGACAACCAGGATTACCCCGACAGTTGAAGCTTCAACTGGGCGGTAGGCGATATCTTCGAGTAAAACCGGATAGCGGATAAACATGTAGATGCCAATCGCGAATCCCAGCGCTGCAGCAATTGCATCATACCAGGGCAACGTCCCTTGAAATCTGGGGTGACCCGGTACATTGAGGAAAATGATGGCAAAGGCAATGCCAAGAACCAGCACCATTACTTGCTCGGCGATGATGTCAATGCCAAGATCAACGGCGATACCGCTGGCCCAAAGCAGGCCAATTGATCCAAGCAAAATACCGAGCCAAGGTGTTAACGCCCGCGCTACCGGTGACGGTGGCGCAGGCGCTTCATTATTAGGTTCGGTAGGAGTGTTTTCTACCGATTCCAAGTACCTTTTTCCTTATAAAATTTGGCAGCACCTGGGTGGAAATCAAGTCCTTGATCTTTGGACATTTTCTTAGGCGTAAAACTCCGCCACATTGGAGTAGCCGCAACCAAGGCTTTCTTATTTTCATAAAGAGCTTTGGTTACCCGGTAGACAACATCGTTTGAGACGTGTTTGCCGGCGAACAGCATATAGTCAAAGTGGAAAAGGTTGGTTGGTACTTCGACGCCTGGAATTTTGGGATTTGGCTTAACGGTTCTAATTACGGCGCCCGGCATCATTTTGTCGACCTTAGCTTGAACTGCAGCTGAATTATCGAGTGAGATAAAACGAATACCGCCTGTTTTTTGAGCAATCCGTTTCATGAAGCCTGAACCATAGGCACCGATGGCAAAATCAATTTTCCCTGCCATTAAAGCTTTCCAGCTTGGCACCAGCGCAGAAATCGGAATATTTTTCGTATCCGCTGGGGTCATTGAACCGGTCGCTAAGGCAGTATTGATTATTTCGTTAAATAGCGGCGCGGCCTTAAAGCCAGACGGCATACGTGAGCCCTTCAAATCGGAGACGGCCATAAACTTTGATGGTTTAGCCACCAATGGGCCGACACGAAATACCATCAGCGTAGAAACAACTTTGATATTTGGATTGGGGCGGCCTTTGGACAAAACCTGACCTTTTACAGCCCAAGCCGTTTGCATAATATTGGCGGCGCCGAATTCCAACGAGCCGTTATTGACTGCCGGAATGTATTTTTGCGTGCCAGCCATTGGTGCCGGGCGCATTTGCATGCCGCCAAATTTTGAGGCAACGCTGGCAATTGCCGCTGTTACCTGGCTGGTGGCGCCGGTTTTGGTTGTGCCGATGCCGACCGTTTGGGCGGCAACGGGGCCGGCTGCTAAGGCAGCGATACCGGCTAGTGCAACTACTTTCGTAAAGTTCATTCGTGATTCCTCCTCGTAAATTTGATTGGTTGTTTTGATACTTTTCTTATATTTGGCAAATCGATCGCTAAATATTTCTACATTATCTCGCTCAATTGGTATTCGATGCGTATCAATATAAATCTCTCATATGTACAATGGAAAAGATTACATAGCTTGCCTACAATTTCAAAGACTGATTTTGCATATTAGAATTTGAAAATCAGCATACTAGACTTTTTATTGTACACAATAATCTGGTTTTGGCGTCAAATAATTGCTACCAGTCGAGCCGATTTAGCTAATATTTGCAGACTGATACAAATTTTGTTGGAGAAATTCTTATGACCATCGCTGCAGAAGATCGTGATCCTCAACTTAACGGCCCACTGGCGGGAGTGAGGGTAATCGAAATGGGGCAGCTGTTGGCAGGTCCGTTCACGACGTCGCGGTTGGCTGACTTTGGCGCCGAGGTAATCAAGGTCGAAACACCCGGAAAAGGTGATCCGATGCGGGAATGGGGTCATCATCGCTGGGAAGGTAAATGCCTCTGGTGGTCTACCTTGGCGAGAAATAAAAAATCAGTGACGGCTAATTTGCGCGATGAACGGGGCCAGGAGTTGGTTAAAAAACTCGTCGCCGAAGCAGATGTTCTGTCTGAGAACTTTAAACCCGGCACGTTGGAAAAATGGGGTCTAGGCCCGGAAGAGCTGCACAAAATTAATCCTGGGCTGATTATTTCCCGGGTCTCTGGCTATGGCCAGACCGGACCGTATTCAGAACGGCCCGGCTTTGCCAGCGTTGGTGAAGCCTTGAGCGGCATGCGTTATATCAACGGTTATCCCAATCAGCCTCCGCCCCGTACCGGCTTGTCACTTGGCGACACCTTAACCGGAATGTTTGCGGCCCAAGGTATTCTAATGGCGCTTTATTGGCGGGACGCCATGGGCGGCGGCAAGGGCCAGGTGATTGATACCTCAATTGCTGAATCTTGTCTGACGATGATGGAAAGTTCGCTGCCGGAATATGATAAGCTTGGCGTCATCAGGGAACCTAGCGGCACCGGTCTCGCAAATGTTTCGCCGTCCAACCTATTTCCAACCAGTGATGGAAAATACGTCATCATTGCCGCCAATATCGATGCTATGTTCAAGCGGCTTTGCGAAGCCATGGATAAGTCCGAATGGATTGAAGACCCACGCTTTGTCGATCATAAAGCGCGTGGAGAGAATGCAGAATTACTTGATGGCCTGATTGGTGAATGGACTGTGACGATGACGGCGGCGGAATTGACCGAGCATCTTGATAATAACGGTGTTGTGGTTGGCCCCATTAACACCATCGCTGATGTGGCGGCTGATCCGCACCTCCAGGAGCGTAATATGATCCGCCGCGAAGAAGATGAGTTTTTTGGCGAGATCGCAGTACCCGGAATCGTGCCAATATTCAGTGAAACAGAGGGTGATATCGGCTGGCTCGGCTCACCGACCCCTGGCAGCCACAATGAAGAGGTTTATAATGGTGTTCTCGGCATCAGCACGGATGAATTAGCGGAGCTTGCCAAAGATGGCATCATCTAAAGTTCAAATATGCGAAGTCGGTCCGCGTGATGGGCTGCAAAGCGAGGAGCGGATTTGGAATGTTACCGAACGGGTCGAGCTGATTGACCGCCTCTCAGCGACCGGCGTGCCTCGCCTTGAAGCCGTCAGTTTCGTCAATCCCAAACGGGTGCCGCAAATGGCTGATGCCGAAGAGGTGATGGCTAAAATCAAACGGCCGAAAGGAGTTAGTTTTGCCGGGCTGGCTTTAAATGCACGGGGTGCCGAACGCGCGATTGAGGCGGGCGTCGATGAAGTGCGCTATGTCGTGGTCGCCAGCGAAACTTTTAATCAACGCAATCAAGGAGCCAGCATTGCCGAGACGCTAGCTGGCTTCTCTGAGATTGCTGACAAAGTCACGACCGCCGGCTTGAAGTTATCCGCCACAATCGCGGCTTCTTTCGGCTGCCCGTTTGAAGGCAGGGTAGAAGCGGCCACAGTCGCCAATATCGCCAAGCAATTAGCCGCTGGCGGCTGCGCTGAGATCGGCATGGCGGATACCATCGGCGCTGGCGTGCCGACGCAGGTAACAGAGATTTATGGCTTGGTGCGAAAAGCTGTTGGACCCGATATTGGTCTCGGTTTTCATCTCCATAACACGCGCAATACCGGTTTCGCTAATGCGGCAACGGCTGTGGGCGAAGGTGTGTTGTTTTTGGATTCCTCAGTCGGTGGCTTGGGTGGTTGCCCGTTCGCGCCTAAAGCAACCGGTAATATCGCGACAGAAGACCTGGCTTTTATGCTGCGTAATATGGGTTATGAGACCGGTATCGATATCGGCGCCTATATTGACGTCGCCAATTGGGTCGAAAGTTTTTTTGAGGAGCCGCTGCCGGGCCAAATTATGAAAGCGGGGCTGTTTCCTGAAACTGCTGCTCAATAATGGCAAACAAATTCTCTTCTGCTACTTCATATGGCCAGCGCGCTAAGCTCGGCCTGATTGTGCTGCCGACCAATACAGTCAACGAGGCCGAGTGGCAGGCGATGCTGCCGGCGGGCGTTACTTTGCATGTTACCCGTATGGCGCTGCATGAGGATATTTCGAGCGAGCTCGGCAAAAAGTCGCTCTATGCTGATATTGAACAAGCGACATCTGATTTGGCTGAGGCGGGGTTGAACGTTATTGCCTATGGCTGCACGGCGGGCTCGATGGTCGAGCCGCTTGATCAACTCACCGATTATATGACTTCTGTTTCAGGAGTGCCTTCGGTGACCACTGCAGCCTCTATTGTTAAAGCATTACAGGCTCTTAAGGCGATGAAGATTGCCATCGCCACGCCTTATCACGATGCGCTTAATGATCATGAAGTAGACTTTCTCATCAGCAATGGATTTGAGATTTTAAAGATTGCCGGGCTGGGAATTGGCGCTGGCGGAGCCCAAGAATACATCCGGATTGCCCAGGTGCCGGCTGATGAGATCAAAGCGCATGTGCTCTCCGTTGATCACCCGGACGCCCAGGCAGTTTTGGTCTCCTGCACTGATTTTCCGACGCTCAATCTAATTTCTGACCTCGAAGATCAGCTGGGTAAGCCGGTGATCACCAGCAATCAGGCAACGCTCTGGGCGGCTTTGCGGGCGGCGGGTATTGAGGATCGTCTGGAAAATTTCGGACAGCTTTTTCAAAAAGGTTAATATTTCAAAAGGTGACACAAAAGGTGACAGGCACTTTCTAAAAAATTAACCTTTAAGCGCAGTCATCACGTCTTCAGCTGTCATCAGATCGGCGTATTTTTGTCCCATATCAAATAGATTTGCTTCATGTGGGCCGAGGGCGCGGTCTCCAACGCAATCAGTCACGACCACGGTTTTGAAATTATGGCTCATGGCATCGATCACCGAAGCGCGGATGCAGCCGGACGTGGTGCAGCCGGTGACCAGCACAGTGTCGACGCCCTGGCCCTGATACCAGTCAGCTAAATCGGTGCCGAAAAAGCCGCTGGGTTGGGTTTTGCGCACGACGTATTCGCCCTCGATTGGGGCTAAAGCCTCCACGATTTGACTGGCCGGAGCATCTTCCGTGAGATCGGCCAAGGAGGGCGCTTTCAAGCAAAATACGCCGTTGTCAGAGCCGTCATCGGCATAGACAACCCGGGTCGTGGCAATCGGCATGTTTTGGGCCCGGGCGAAAGCCAATAGTTCCACAGTTTTATCGATAGCAGCCTGAATATTGCCGCCGCCAAATTGATCCGGGTCGGCAAAGCCGTTGACAAAATCGACGATTAACAGGGCAGGGGTGTCACCAATGCCGCTTGAATTGCCGAAATTCTGTTTTTCATAAACGTCGAGATCACTCAAAGCTCATTCCATTCTTTATTCGTTTGCCCGCTCACGGAGAACAAATTTCTGAATTTTACCGGTTGAGGTTTTTGGCAGCTCACCAAAGACGACATGACGCGGGCATTTGAAATGCGCCAGATTGTCGCGGGCGAATGCAATGATCTCTGCTTCACTCACTTCGTCGGCATCGGGTTTAAGCTCAATAAAGGCGCAGGGCGTCTCGCCCCATTTTTCATCCTCTTTGGCGACAACAGCGGCCAGCAGGACGGCGGGGTGTTGAAAGAGCGCGTTCTCTACCTCGATCGAGGAAATATTTTCACCACCGGAAATAATAATATCCTTCGAGCGGTCTTTGAGCTGGATATAACCGTCCGGCTGCATAACGCCGAGATCACCGGAATGGAACCAGCCGTCAGCCAAAGACTCTTCTGTGGCAGCCGGGTTTTTGAGATAGCCCTTCATGACATTGTTGCCGCGGAACATGACCTCACCCATTGTCTCGCCATCAGCGGGTACCGGCTGCATGGTTTCCGGATCGATGATATTGAGTTGATCCAGCACGACATAGTTAACGCCTTGACGGGATTTCATCGCAGCCTGTTCTTCGGCATCCAAATTGTCCCACTCATCCTGCCAGGCGCAAACGGTGGCCGGGCCATAGGTTTCGGTCAGCCCATAGGCGTGAGTGACGTCAAAACCGGCATCTTTCATGGCTTGCAGTATGGCCGCCGGCGGCGGTGCGCCCGCCGTCATGACATGAATGGTGTAGTCAAATGGCTTCAGTTCTTCATCTGAGGCATTGACGATCATGCCCAGCACAATCGGCGCGCCACAGAAATGATCGATCTGGTGATCGGCGATGGCGTCGAAAATACCTTTGGCGCTGACGTTGCGTAGGCAGACATTGGTGCCGGCATGGGCGGCAATGGTCCAGGGAAAACACCAGCCATTGCAATGGAACATCGGCAGGGTCCAGAGATAAACCGGATGCTGAGCCATATCCCAGGCCAGCACATTGCCAATTGCATTTAAATAGGCGCCGCGATGATGATAGACGACCCCTTTAGGATTACCCGTCGTGCCGGAGGTGTAATTCAGCGAAATGGCCTGCCATTCATCACCCGGTAAAGACCAGTTATAATTTTTATCGCCGTCGGCAATAAAGGCTTCGTAATCCATTTCACCCAATAACTCGCCGCCCTCGGCCAACACATCATCAATATCAATGACAATTGGTGTTGCTTCGCATTCCTTGAGCGCAGCTTTGACGGTAGCTGAAAACTCACGGTCGGTGATCAGAACTTTGGCCTCGCCGTGGTCGAGCGTAAAAGCGATGGTCGCTGCATCAAGCCGGATGTTGAGCGTGTTGAGGACTGCCCCGGTCATCGGTACGCCGAAATGCGCTTCATAGGTTTCAGGTGTATTGGCGCCCATGATGGCGACTGTATCACCCTTGCTGATACCGCGTTTGGTCAGCGCGTCTGCCAGTTGCCGGGAGCGGGCATAGGTCTCGGCCCAACTATAGCGCCGCTTGCCATGAATAACGGCGATGCGATCCGGATAAACCTTGGCCGAGCGTTCGATAAAACTTAACGGTGACAACGGCACAAAGTTTGCGTTGACCTGATCAAGCTCTTCATAGGCGTTTGGCATTTAAATTTCCTCGCGGTTTTTCGCTGGCTCTTCCGATGATGTTAATTCGTCCCGGTCAGATTTCAACAGCCAAGCAAAGAGGAGTGTTGCCGCCACGGCGCCAATCACTTGAGCCAGGATAAAAGCGGGTGCGTGGCCGGGCTGGATGCCGGAAAACGTGTTGGTGAAACTGCGGGCAATAGTGACTGCCGGATTGGCAAAGGACGTAGAGGCTGTGAACCAGTAGCCGGCGGTTATAAAAAGACCTACTGCATAAGGCACCGCAGCCGGGCTAAACCGCAACGTGCCGAGGATCGCAGCAACCAATCCGAAAGCTGCGATGAATTCAGAGAACCACTGGCCCGGCCCCGAACGTACGGTTTCTGAAACCTGCAGTGCCGGTAATTCAAACATGACATGAGCAGCCATTACGCCGGCCAATCCCCCCACTACCTGAACAACTATATAGAGGAGGGACGTGCCCAAGGAAATTTCCCGCTTTATAAAAAATGACAGGGTTACAGCAGGGTTGAAGTGACCGCCGGAAATCGGGCCAAAAATTAAGATCAGGACAACCAGGATTGCGCCGGTTGGCAGCGTGTTGCCTAAAAGCGCCAGTGCCGTGTTGCCGTCCGCTAGTCTTTCTCCCATGATGCCGGAGCCGACGACCGTCGCAAGGAGGATTGCGGTTCCTAGCGCTTCGGCGAAAAGACGGCGCGTAAGGTCAAATTGTTGCATCGTAATTTATCCTGTATTTTCTGGGTTCTTGGGCGCTCCTAATAGCAGACCTCAACCTTCCTGAGCAATCTCCATCTCGGAACGCCAGACCGTGCGGCGGCGGGTGACTGTAAAGTAAAGTGAGCCAACGATGATGAGGTTAATAATGCCGGCCAGGGCTGCATTGGCGAAAGTGACGATGTAATTTCCAGTCATATCAAAGAAAAAGCCACCCTGATAGCCGCCGACGCCATGACCCAGCCAGGCAAACAGCATAACAATACCAAGCACAGAAGCGCGCCTGGAGACCGGTGTCAAAACGCGCACGCACACCAACAGACCCGTCATCACACCGGCATAGCCGAAACCATAAACCACGACATAAATGTAAAATCCTTCGAGCGTATCAATAAAGATATAGCCAAACACCAGGACAGTCTGCCAGCACGACGCAATCCAATACGCCCTGATCGCACCAATCATGTCGGCTAGTTTACCAAAGGCAACACGGCCCACAATGGCCACCAGCAACATTAGAAACAGCACGCTCCCGGCATCTTGCAGCGGAAATCCGCGGTCTTGTATCAGCGGCACCAAATGCATCAAAGGTACCGACATGCAGGTGCAGCAGAAAAATACCGCAGCTCCGAGCCAGGCGGCAACGACATTGGGCGAGAGCGCCACCGGTTGATCATCCTCTTCTATAGATGGGTTGGCTGTCGTAGTTTCTACTGTTTCTGGAGGTTTTCGAATTAGCAGTGCCAGGGGAATGAGTAAAAATAGGGTAATTAACCCTAAGGCCAGCAAAGCGTCCCGCCAGCCCATCGTGCCGATTAAAATGGCAGTGGCAAAAGGCACGCCTCCTTGCCCCACGGCCTGACCGGCAGCTGTTATACCTATCGCCAGACCCGCGCCGGTTTTGAACCAGTTGCCTACATTTGCAACAAGCGGTGCGAAGAGAGCTCCGGCGCCCAAAAAGCCAGCCAGAAAAAACAATATATAAAACTGCCACAAAGTTTGAGCCCAGGAAGAAGCCAGAATACAGAGACCCAACACAACGGAACCGAGCAAACTGACACCGCGGGCCGAGGTGCGATCAGAGACGCGGCCCATCATTATTCCGCCTAGGGCCAGCCCAATTAAGCCGGAAAAATTGATAAAAGCGATGGAGCCGCGCTGCCAGCCAAATTCTTGGCTCAAAGGAATGAAAAATACCGAGAAGCCATTGACCATCACCCCCATCCCGATTGCCAGCATAACGGCAGTGGCAGCCAGGATCACCCAACGGTATACCGGTTCTATTTCGGTCCCATTTTCGGTACTCATTATTGGTTCCCTGTATTCGTTTTGCCGCCAGTAGAGCACAAATACCAAAAACTTCAAAATATACCTGATCGACGGACTTTGCCCGTTAACGATACGGCATAAGAGATTAATCTATTCGATATTGGAGCAGATTTGTCAGGCGTACTACATTGACAATAATTCTCAAACTCCGGCAAAGTTGCAACGGGTGGTTTAAATAATGCGATTGAGGCAATAATTTTCGTACGGCGTTTTATAAATTAAGATTTAATAAAAAAGGCAGATCGGGGATTCAAATATCATGCAATATGACTTTGTACCTTTTCCAGAGCGCAAACCATTAAAATGGCCTGATGGCAAGCGGCTGGCTGTCATCTTGACCACCAATCTCGAATATTGGGACCCGGTGCGTGATACCGATGAACCCTATTATCCTGGTGGTCCGAGTATTGTCGGCGGGAATCTGGCTGGCAACGTCTACGATAATCCCAATTATACTTGGCGGGAATATGGCCAACGAGTGGGGGTTTGGCGCGTTTTCGATGTTTTGGATGCTGAAGGGGTGCCATCAAGTTGTACCATGAATGGTAAAATGGTCGCTGAGCGGAGGCCGGTCGTTGAGGCAGCTCTTGAACGGGGCTGGGAAATTGTGCCTCACAATTATGTTCAGACCGAATTGCTCACCGACCATATGTTCGACGAGGACACCGAACGAGAAGTTATCCGGAAAACACTTGATATTTATGAAGAGGTTTGTGGCAAAAAAGCCAAGGGCTGGTTGTCGAGTTCGCTGCGCACAACCCTCAATACTATCGATATTCTTGCCGAAGAAGGATTGATCTTTACCACCGATCTGCTGAACGATGATCAGCCGTATCTAATTCAAACGCGGAGCGGCAAGCCCATGGTATCGGTCTCGTATACTTCTGAGGTGAACGATTTCAGTTTCCTGCGTCAGGGTCTCATCGCGGAAGGCGGCCTTGAAATGTTCAAGGAACAGTTTGACTGGCTCTACGAGGAAAGCGCCAGTAGCGGGCGGTTCATGAATATCGGTTTACATCCTCACGTTATCGGCCAGCCCTATCGTATCCGCGCTTTAAGAGATTTCATTCGCTACGCTAAGACTTTCGATGACGTTTGGTGGACGACCCGGGAAGAAATTGCCGAATGGTATTTGGAGAACCACGAGTCTCATATTGCTTAGAGGGAGTGCCTAGCGCGTGCTAATTCTTCAGCAAATTGTTAACGGGCTTATGTTAGGTGGCGTCTATGTGATGATAGCCGTTGCCTTCACCTTGACCATCGGCATGCTCAATTTTTTAAATTTTACCATTCCCGCTTTGTTTATGGTTGCCGCCATGATCACCTGGGCAATCACAGATGCCGGGCATCATTGGCTGCTTGGGGCTGCGGTCGGTATGCTGGCAGCCATCATCGCCTCTTTGATTATTGAGCGTTTCACTTATCGTTATATGAAAGCACGCTTCGGCGACGCTACCGAACACGCCCTTCCATTGGTTAGCTCATTGGGTTTCCTCATTATTTTTGAGCACCTCGTTATCATGGCCTGGGGCACCGACCCTATGAGTTTCAACTCACCATTTGATAAAGCGAGAATTGAAATTGCCGGAGTGATTTTCGGCGCTCCCCAAATAATTAGTTTGATTTTGTCTATAGCTATGGTTTTTGGCCTTAGCCTTATGCTTAAGAAAACCAGCCTGGGGCGGGCTTTACGCTGTATCGCGGAGAAACCCGATACGGCTGTTTTGATGGGCGTCGATGTTCAGCGCATCGTCCCGGTTGTCTTCATGATTACCGGCTTTTTGTGTGCCTTGGCTGGCATCCTATTTACCATCAATTATAAGAATGTGAGCCCCTATATCGGCGATCATGTCGCGACCAATGCCATCGCCGGCATGGTGTTGGGCGGTCTTGGAAATATCTGGGGGGCGATTGCCGGTGGTTTGATCGTTGGTATGGTTGAGGTCCTCTCCATTCATTTCTGGGGCGCTGATGTCGTAAAAGTACCAGTTTGGGGCATGATGCTGATCCTCTTGGTTTTCCGTCCTACCGGCCTGTTTGGTCACACCAATATCGGCAAAGGCAAATTCTAACATGAGCTCTTACCTTACCGGCATAATCGCAATTTATTGCCTCAACGTCATCGTTGCCTATTCGGTGTTTCTGCCGGCAACTTCCGGGCAACTTAATCTTGGCGCCGCTGCCTTTATGATTATTGGTGCCTATACCGGCGCCTATCTAAACTCTGCCGATGACGGTTTGAACTGGGCCATGATATATTCAGTTCCGGTAGCTGCAGTCGTGACCGGCATAATCGGGTTCCTGATCTCTTTTCCAATTCTGCGGACCCGCGGTGTTTATATGATATTGGCCACTTTCGCTTTTGCCGAAGTTGTCGCCGGCATTGTGCTTAATCTTGAGGTCGTCGGCGGCGCTGCCGGATTTCCGGTTTCAAGCCATGCTGAATTGGAAGTACTGCTGCCGGTCACCATCGGTGTTGTGCTGTTTGGATTTTATCTGATGTCGACCAGGCTCGGTCTCGCCATGCGATCGATTCATGATGATGAAAACGTGGCCGTTTTATTTGGTGTAAACTCGCGAACCGTACGGGTAATAGCCTTCACCATCGGGGCAATGATCGGCGGTCTCGCCGGCGCTCTCTATGGCCACCAATATGATTACATCGAAGTGCAAAATTGGGGCATTTTGTTTAGTATCTATGTTTTGCTCTACGTCCTAATTGGCGGCACCCAGACACCTTGGGGACCACTCATCGGCGCGTTATTTTTTACCGCTATTCCCGAATTGTTGCGGTTGTTTGCGGACTCAACTGGTTGGACGCTTATTGGCGATGCACGATTTGCAGTATTCGGAGCCTTGATCGTGCTGATGATGGTGGTGCGGCCCGAGGGCTTGATTACCAGGACCTTCCTTGAATTGCTTTCTGGTGGGCGTCGCTCGACAATAAATGAGGCCGTAAAATGAGCGATACCGTCCTTCGCATCAAGGATTTGCAGAAAAGCTTTGGCGGCTTGGCGGTCATCAATAACGTGTCATTTGATGTCGAAGAGGGCAGCAGGACCGCTTTGATTGGCCCAAATGGCGCCGGTAAAACGACCATTTTCAATCTGTTAAGTGGCATCTATGAGATCGACCATGGTGAGATGATCTTAAATGGGGTGGAGTTGAAAAACATCCCGGCGCGTGACCGGATCAACTATGGAATGTCGCGAAGTTTCCAAAATATTCGTCTCATGCCCCATCTCAGTACAGTTGAAAATGTTATGCTTGGCCAAAATCACCTGGCTGGTTCGTTCAAAGATATTTTATATCCGCTCGGACTGATAAAGAAAAACCGCTGGGCCGAGGCCGCTGAACAAGCGCTCATTGAAGTCGGTTTGGAGACCTATCCCGGCCAAGTTGTCGCCGACCTACCTTACGGCATTCAAAAGCGGATAGAAGTTGTTCGCGCCTTGATGTCTGAGCCAAAACTATTACTGCTTGATGAACCAGCAGCCGGACTCAATCCCGCAGAGACGACGGAATTGAAGAAATTGCTGGAAAAAGTTTCTGCTCAGGGAGTGACCTTATTGTTGGTGGAGCATGACATGCAGTTTGTCCGCGACCTCTGCGGTCATGTCGTGGTGTTGAATTTTGGCGAAAAAATATTTGAAGGCACGCCGGAAGAAGTTCACAAAGACCCGCAAGTGCTTGAAGCTTATTTGGGAACCAGCGAAGCGGGTAAGACTGAGGAGCTGAACCATGCTTCTTAATGTCGCAGACCTCGATATCCGATACGGACGAAATCATGCTGTAAAAGGTTTAAACCTTAGTCTTGAGGAAGGTGAAATTGTTACGGTATTGGGTGCGAATGGAGCCGGTAAAAGCTCGCTCCTGAAAGCCATTCAAGGCACGGTCAAACCAGCCGCCGGCGAAGTTAATTTTGACAATCAATTAATATCCCAATGGAGTGCCTCAAAACGCGTCCGCGAAGGCCTTGCTATGGTACCGGAAGGCAGGCAAATATTTGTTAGCCTGACCGTCGAAGAAAATTTGCTCATGGGCGGATATACCAGAGGTAAGGAAAATTTAGCCCCGGAAATTAATGCTTTATATGAAAATTTCCCAAATTTAGCTGAGCGGCGTAATATGCCGGCATCAGTATTGTCGGGCGGCGAACAGCAAATGCTGGCGATTGCGCGTGCCATGCTTTCCCGGCCAAAACTTTTAATGCTGGATGAACCCTCATTGGGTCTCAGCCCGATACTGGTTGAACAGCTTTTTCAGTTGATCAAATCGTTAAACGACGATGGATTAACAATTTTACTGGTTGAGCAGAATACCCATATGGCGTTGCAATGCGCTCACCGCGGCTACGTTTTAGAACTTGGTAGTTGCGTTACTTCAGGTGCAACATCGGAATTAATGAAGCAGGAGAAGCTCGCCGAGGCTTATCTCGGCAGTGGATAAACTAAAAATCAACTAAAACTTAAAACAAGGAGACAAAGCGATGAAAAAACTAGGAACAGGAATTATAGCAGGTTTAGCGCTTGCCGGATTTGCGCTTAGCCCGGCATCGGTAGGTAGTGTGCAGGCTGCCGAAATTGTGATTGGTGCTTCGCTGGCTAAAACGGGACCTTACGCGACCAGTGCCCGGACATCTGAAACGGCATTTGATATTGCTGTCGATGAAATTAATGCGGCCGGCGGTATCAACGGCATGAAGATCAAATTGATTAAATTTGATACCGGTGGAGACCCCAAACAGGCGCAAGTCGCCGTCAAAAAATTTGCTAATGACGATAAAGCCCTGGCAGTAGTTGGTCCTTTTACTTCCGGCGAAGCACGCGTGGCTTTTCCGGCTGGTGAGCGTCTTGGCATTGTACAAATTCCAAATGCTTCCTCAGCTCCAGGTCTGGCGAGCAAAAAATCCTATGCCTACCGGTTAACCGAAGGTGAATTTACGCAGTTCTCGCGTCTCGTCGTTTCGATGAAACGCAAAGGCCTAAAGATCGACAATACTCAGATTATTTATGTCAGTGATGAATTCATCTCAAAAATTGTCGGCACCAAATTGATGCCGGCGGTATTTAAAATGCAAGGCGTTAAAGTCATCGGCAAGGCGGTAAGCTTTCCAACTGCAGCGTTTGATTTGTCTCCGCAAATCTCACAGCTGAAAATCAATCCGGCTCAAAATGTTGCTGTCGCTGGTATTGTTGAAGCAACGGTTAAAGTGGCCAAGGAATTGCGCCGCCAAGGTCATAAGGGACGGATCATCGGTTCCGGCATCTCTGCCGATCCCGATCTGGCTGGAAAACTCGGTAAAGACGGTGATGGCACGCTATATGCGGCTTGGTTCTGGCGCGACCGTGATGATCGTGCGCGTTCATTTACTAAAAAATTCAATGCGCTTAATAAAAAGCGCGGCATTACCAAATCTAATCCTCACCATGTAGATGCCTCGGCCTATGACATTGTCTACATTCTCAAACAAGCCATGGAGAAAGCAAAGGTCACGGGTGATGCAGGTAAATTGAAGCAAGAAAGAACGGCTATTCGGGATGCTTTAAAAGACCTGACTTATAGCGGTGTCACCGGCGATATTTGCTTTGACAAAAATGGTGATGCTGAATTGCCGGCCTACATTTTGGAAGTCGTCAATAGCGACACCCGCATGATTGATCAACATCCTTCTAAAAAATGTAAATAAAATCACTTCGATAAAAGAAAATGGCGGATTAACTTCCGCCATTTTTTTATCCCCGAGCGGGACTAATTAAGCCCCGCCAGCGCTTGTTCGATCTCAGGCAATACAGTGACATCCTCGATGGTCGCGGGCATCTTATATTCCTCACCATCAGCGATTTTCTGCATGGTGCCGCGCAGGATTTTTCCGGAGCGCGTTTTAGGCAGGCGCGCTACGACAGCGGCAGATTTAAAGGCTGCTACCGGGCCGATTTGCTCACGCACCATGGCGACAACTTCTTTGATGATCTCAGCATTTTCCCGCTCGACCCCGGCACTAAGCACCAGGAAGCCAAGTGGCAATTGTCCTTTTAGATCGTCCGCGACCCCGATGACGGCGCATTCGGCAACGTCCGGGTGGGCGGCCAGAACTTCCTCCATGGCGCCTGTCGATAGCCGGTGTCCGGCAACGTTAATGATGTCGTCGGTGCGCGACATAACAAAGGCGTAGCCGTCTTCATCGATAAAGCCAGCATCAGCTGTTTTATAGAAGCCTGGAAATTCAGACAGATAGGCTTCGATGAAGCGTTCCTCGGCATTCCAGAGCGTTGGAAAAGTGCCGGGCGGCAGTGGCAGTTTGATCACCAGCGCGCCAATGTCGCCCGCTTTTACTTCCTCGCAATTGTCATCGACAACATGCAAATCCATACCGGGCACGGCTTTGGTGGGTGAGCCTTGTTTGACAGGTAACGCTTCGATGCCAAGGCAATTGGCGCAGATCGACCAGCCCGTTTCAGTTTGCCACCAATGATCGATCACCGGGATTTCAAGATTTTTCTCCGCCCATTGCAGGGTATCCGGATCCAAACGCTCACCGGCTAAAAACAAAGTTCTAAAATTTGACAAATCGTAGTCTTTTATCAGCTCTCCGGCCGGGTCTTCTTTCTTAATGGCGCGAAAGGCGGTGGGGGCTGTAAACATCACCCCGACATTGTGCTGGGAAATAACACGCCAAAAGGCGCCGGCATCCGGCGTGCCAATCGGTTTGCCTTCATAGAGGATGGTAGTGTTGCCGTTGAGCAAAGGGGCATAAACGATGTAAGAATGGCCAACGACCCAGCCAACGTCCGAAGCCGCCCAATACACTTCACCGGGTTCCACACCATAGATGTTTTTCATGGTCCATTTAAGCGCCACTGCATGGCCGCCATTGTCACGCATGACGCCCTTGGGCTCACCGGTGGTACCGGAAGTATATAAAATATAAAGCGGGTCTGTGGCCGCAACGGCGACGCAATCATGAGGTTCGGCAGCGCTGGTTGCATCCTTCCAGCTGACATCGCGGCCTTCAATGAATGAACATTCCTGCATGGGCCGTTCCAGAATGATGCAATGATCGGGCGTGTGTTTGGCAAGCTCAATCGCTTCATCCAACAGCGGCTTATAGGGGATAACCTTGCTGACTTCGATACCGCAGGAGGCCGAGACAATAACTTTGGGTTCGCAGTCATCTATGCGGACAGCCAGTTCGTTGGCGGCAAAGCCGCCAAACACTACCGAATGGACAGCGCCAAGACGCGCGCAGGCCAGCATCGAAATAACGGCTTCGGGGATTGCCGGCATATAGATAATGACGCGGTCGCCTTTGGAGACACCATTATTGGCCAGGGCCCCGGCGAACAGCGCAACTTCATCGCGCAGTTCTTGGTAGCTAAAGGTTTTGACCGTCTCGGTAACCGGACTGTCGTAAATAAGCGCGGCTTGATCGGCGCGGCCTTCATCGACATGGCGATCCACGCAATTGTAGCAGGTGTTCAGCTCACCGCCTTGGAACCAGCGGTAATGAGGCGGGTTCGAGCGGTCGAGCACTGTGTCCCACGGTTTGATCCAGGTAATATCCTGGGCAATCTCACCCCAGAATCCTTCAGGATCATCGATAGAGTGTTGATAGACTTCGTCGAATGAACGGTTCACGGATTGCCCCTCCTGTTTGCCGATTCTATTTTTTGGTCCTGAATCGTTTCCCGGCGTAATTTCTTGCCTGAACATTGCCATAAGGAGAAGCCAGGTTACAAGAGGGAAGCCGATCTAAAATTGATTTTGGCTAACTACGTCACTTCAAATACCGATAGCCGTACGGCGTCGGGATCGCGACCGCCGCTGCCGACAAAGATTGTACGGTTGAGCCAATCATATTGCGAGGCCGAAGTTTCAAACCACGGCGTGCAGCGGAAATAGTAGCTGCCGTCTTCAACCGGCTCACCTTTGATCAGTTTTTCGATTATTTCGGGAGGGCCGTGGCGATAGCCTTGGTTGCTGACATAAATCAGTGCGCCATCATCGGTCTCAATGGTGTAGCGGGCATCAAGATAGGTCACCCTATCATCCCGGATATATTGCCAATCAGCACCGCCCGGCAGGATTTTTCCTTGCAGCTTGGGGCCGCTGACCGTGCCGCCAGTGATATCAATAATGCGGCGATGACCGATTGGTGTATTACCCAAATCTTTAATCGGCGCCAGAGTAATGGCGGCATCGAAAGCATGTTCAAGTTCCATCACGAGCTTTCCTTGATCTTGATTTCCCTGATGGCAATATAAACACCCGCCGCGGCGACAATTGCAATACCCAGCCAGCTCCATTGATCGGGCAGGGCGCCGAACAAGACATAGCCCACGGTCGTTGCCCAGATAATCTGTGTATAAACAAAGGGCGCGATAATGTTGGCGGCGGCAAAACTGAACGAGCCGACCATCAAGATCTGGCCTATGGTGGCGAGCGAGGCAAAACCGAGCAGCAGCGCGACATCGTCCGTTTTGGGCGCTACCCAGTAAAAGCTTAAAAACGGGATCAGCAAAATTACGCCGATAAACGACGTATAAAAAGCCGAAGCTAAGATCGGTGTGCTATCCGCGAGCTTACGGTTAGACATGTAAAAAGCCGCCAGGAATACACCTGAAACCAAGGCGATGAAATAACCGGTGCGGTCGCCCTCCATGGTTGGCCGGAGAATAACCAGCACGCCGAGGAAGCCGATAATAACCGCGATAGTCCGGCGAGAGCCCAGCGGTTCTCCCAAAATCCACGGAGACAGTGCGGTGACGATCAGCGGGGCGACAAAGACCATCGCCGTTGCATCGGCAATATGGATGAAATTGATCGCCCAGTAATAAAGCCCAACGCCCACCGTAACAAATGCGCTTCTGAGAATTTGAGCTATCCATCTATCGGGCAACAATGCGCCGGCGCCGTTTTTGTGGACTACCATTGGCGCCAGGATGAGACTGGTGACGGTAAACTGGATCAGCAAAATCGTCAGCGGCGTGTAACTCACGGCCAGCATTTTGGCGATGCCGTCCTTGGTCGCGTTGAACATCATAGCAGCGATCATGAGGGAAATGCCTAAGCGGGGATTTGTCGGATGCATAAAGCGGTTATATCTAATTCTGGCTGCTTGTCGATGGCCTATCGCGCTTTGACGCCAGCAAGATAGCGATGAGGATCAGCGCGAAACCGGCGAGCAGCCTCAGGGAAACAGGCTCCGCCAGCAACCAGGCGCCCAGCAATATTGCGGTAATTGGATTAAAGCCGGTGGTGATGGCAGCTTGGGTCGGCGAGATAAGCTGCAAGGCCCGGCCCCAGGTGAGGAACATAACAGCGCCCCCCGGCACGGCTAACATAAAGATGACAAACCAGCCCTCAAGATCGAAGGATAGTGAGCCTTCGAAAGGCTGGCCAAATATTACCGCCAAAATGAACAATGTAACGACACCAAAAAACAAGGTGTAGAGCATCAAGGCGAGATTGCCATACCGCAGCAGGTATTTCCTTGAAAACACATTGAAGATAGAAACCGACACCATGCCGAGAAACATAAAAACATCGCCCCGGAGGGCGTTCGGCGCAATATCATCGATTTGTTCGCCAAGAGCAATTGCTGTACCGCCAATAGCCAGGATTACGGCCAAAGATTTCATGGCCGTTATTTTTTCAACTTTGAAAATGGCGCCGAGCAAAGTTGTGACCAGTGGCATGGTCGCAAATAACAACGCGCCGCGGGCAGCTGTCGTATCTTCCAGTGATTTCGCCATAAAATAAGGAAAGGCGGCAAACATAACGATGCCTAAGGCAATGATCGCCAGCCAATCACCAGACTGAATTTTTGGCGCTCTGCGGGAACTGTACAGCACTCCGGCCAGGATCAAACCGCCCAAACCGTAGCGCAAAAAGGCGAGCGATAGCGGATCACTTTGGTCAATAATCAGGCGCGTTAACGCCACTGTCATACCGCCGATCGCGGTCGACAGACTGGCATAGAAAAAACCGGCGATCAGCTGCTTGGTTGGGTTCATTAACTGAAGTTGAGTCTAATCTGGCATATGGATAAGTTCGACGAGCACGCCATCGGGATCATCGATAAAGAGTTGGCGACGGTTGCTGCCTGGGATGTTGACTTCAAAATAAGGCACTTCTTTTTCTTCCAGGTGATCCCGCATCGCTTCGTAATCGTCAATTCTGAGGGCAAAATGGGAGATTGCGGCGTCTTTCGAACCCGTTAGAAGTTTATTGTCCGGCAGCGGCTCGATAATATGGACGATGGGCATATCGCCGAGATACATCCAGTGCCCAGGCCGGTCAAACTCAGGCCGCTCCCGCGATTCCAGGCCGAGAATCTCAGCATAAAAATTTGCCGACCGATTAACGTCTGCAGTTTCAATATTGACGTGATTAAGCTCAAGAATATGTGTGCTCAATAGAGCCTCCTGAAAAATCGAACTTGGGCTTTCGGATTTATTCTATAGACTTTTGCAGGGTTTAAAAGAATGAGGTTGTGTGAATATGCAAAAAATTCTGATCATTACAGGCGGCAGCCGCGGTATTGGCCACTCGACGTCTGTCTTGGCAGCGGCAGCGGGCTGGGATGTTTGTGTCAATTATGTCAGCAATCAGGCGCGTGCTGATGAAACGGTGGCATTAATCGAGCAGGCTGGTCAACGTGGCATTGCTGTGAAGGCTGACATTACCAAAGAACAGGACGTTATTGATCTGTATGAGGCCTGTGAGCGTGAATTGGGGCCTGTCACGGGTATGGTCAATAGCGCTGGTATTGTTAAGCCTTATGGCCGGGTCGATGAGTTAAATTATAGCGACCTGTTGCCGCTGATTGACCTTAATGTGACGGCAATGATGGTGGTGACGCGGGAGGCCATCAAGCGTATGTCGACCAAGCATGGCGGGGAAGGTGGTGCGATTGTACTGCTGTCATCCGTGGCGGCGCGAATTGGCTCACCCGGTTTTTGCGCCCCCTATGCTGCCAGTAAAGGGGCTGTTGATAGTTTTACCTGGGGCGTGGCGCAGGAAGTCGCGCAAGAAAATATCCGGGTGAATGCCGTCAGTCCCGGTGTGATTGATACCGAAATTCAGCCGCCAGGACGCGTCGATGAAGTCGGGCCAAATCTGCCGATGGGGCGCGTCGGCCAGCCGGAAGAGGTGGCAAAGGCGATCGTCTGGCTACTGTCAGCTGAAGCTTCTTATGTCTCAGGTGAAAATATGAATGTCGCTGGCGCACGCTAAAGTGTGATTCGAGCTGAGCCCTGTTCAGCGGTAAACCAATGCTCAATGCAATTGTCGCCAGTGCCACCGCGATCAATCACCAAAAAATCGTGAGCATCTTCTATGACCAGCAATGGGTGATGCCAGAGGTCGCGCCGGTAGTTTACCCCTTGATTGCCCTCCGCCTGAAATGCCTGCAAATCTTCCGGCCCAACGCTATCGCCAATGGGGGCGACGACAATGAGATAGGGTTTGTTCTGCAAGGGCACGAAGGCTTGCGATCCTAAAGGATGGCGTTCCATCATTTTGATCTCAATCGGCTGCGCTCGCGGAGAGCCGCGAAAAATGTTGATCAGTGGTTTACCGTTTTCACTGCCGACATCGATATTGGCAAGACTATGAAAGCGCTCGGTGGTGCCTTCATTGATGATCAGGCGCTCGGCGTCCTGGGTCTCAATAACGTCACCAAAAGGCGCGAATGACTCCCGGGTAAGTTTTTGCAGTTTTAGCTCACGAGTCATTTCTGGTCAGTTTTCCTAAAACTTTAAACCGGCTGATGCCGCCATCCGGAAAAATGTTTAAACGGACATGTGAAACCGGGCCCATTTTATTTATTTTGTCGCCTTCAAAGGTGTGGTGGCGGTCCATCGCCAGTTTCTGCTCATCCATTAGATTGTCCCAGGAGCAGTCATCCGTCAGTAAATCCTCATTATCTGGATTTTCAACAAGTGCCGCCTGCACTGAACAGCGATCCGGATAGTTGCCTTTGAAATGCGCTGTATCCACTTCGATACGTTCCACCACGCCGACTGCGCCTAGTGACACCACGATCCAGTCATTGCCCGGTTCACGCCGCCGCCGGGTTTCCCAGCCATCACCCATATTAGCACCTCGGCTGGGTGCCAGGATAACCCACGGATCACCATAATGAGCATCATTGTAGCCGACAACATTACCACCATTGACGACCGATGAAAGCTCTTGCAAGTTGCTTAAATCGTGACGCTGCCATTCACAGACCGGATTGCCGTAAACTCGGAGCCGCGCGACGCCGCCATCAGGAAATATATTTAACCGCAAATAATTAAATCGGGCCTTTAAGGCATTTTCAAAATAATTGTGCGAGTCGGCGTTGAGGTCTTGCTTGGGCAGCACTTCGACCCATAGCGTATCTTCATCAGGGTCGCTGTCCAGCAACGCCCCCTCTATTGAGGCATGGGGCGGATGGTTGCCGGTGAAATGACGGGTATCGATATCAAAGCCAGTAATAACGCCCTTAGCGCCGAGCCGGACAATACAATAATCGTTTCCGGGTTCGCGCCGGCGCTTGGATTCCCAGCCGTCCATCCATTTGCCGTGCTCATCATATTTATCGTCAATAAAGACCGGCTCTTCGACTTTGATCAGCCGGCTCTTATGGGCGAAGAAATCATCGGTGGCGTAAAGCACATCTGCCCCGATACGCGGCGAAGCGAGATTAATTGCTCCCTTGGTAAAGTTTGGCAGTTTATCTTCTTGATTGGTCATCTAATTTAAGTTCCTAGGTGATTGCCTGCAGGCGAAGCAAGGCGATCCGGTGGACTTGCGTCAATGCTTCATCAAACTCTGTCTCGGTATCGTTCTCAACCCGTTGTTTAAATATATCGAGAATTTCCGTCCGATGATATCCACGGACAGCGAGTATGAACGGAAAGCCAAATTTCTCTTTGTATTTATCATTGAGGCTCTGAAAAGCAGCAAATTCTTCAGTGGTGCAATTACCAAGATCAGCGCTGGCTTGTTCGGATGTGGATTCTTCTGTCAGCTCACCACTAATTGCCAATTTGCCGGCCAAATCAGGGTGGGCCTGCAGGAGTTTCAGTTGTTGTTCCTTGCTCGCTTCGGCAACAACACGTGCCAGGGCGACATGCAAACCCTCCGCCGTGTTATGGATTTCGGTTAAACCTTGATCAAACACCTGTTCGGCAATCCAGGGTGAATGTTCATAAACGCCGCCAAATTCAGCAATAAATTCGCCCCGCGTCATGCGGCTTGGCAGATTTATCTTGTAGAATTCAGATAGCATCTAAGCCGCCTCGTTGAAGGGGTGTGCCTCGCGCCAATGGCGAGCAATATCGACGCGGCGGCAGAACCAGACTTTATCGTGGGAGCGCGCATAATCGACAAATTTCTTAAGTGCTTGAAAGCGGCCCGGGCGGCCAACGACCCGGCAATGCAGACCTACTGACATCATTTTTGGTGCCGTCGCGCCCTCATCATAGAGCGTATCGAAGCTGTCTTTGAGGTAATTATAAAATTGATCTCCTGAGGTGTAGCCCGCGACCGCAGCAAAGCGCATATCATTGGCATCGAGTGAGTAGGGGATAACCAGATGGGGCTGGTCGACGAGCTTTGACCAGAACGGCAGCTCATCTGAATAATCATCAGCATCGTATAAAAAGCCGCCGTCTTCGGCAATCAGCCGTCTTGTATTGGGGCTGGTGCGGCCGGTGTACCAGCCGAGCGGCCGCTCGCCAGTTGCTGCGGTATGAATCTCGATGGCTTTTTGCAGATGTTCTTTCTCAATCTCTTCGGGGATGTATTGATAGTCGATCCAGCGATAGCCATGACTGCACAGCTCAAACTCATTTTTGAGCGCTGCCTCAACAACGTCCGGATTGCGTTGCAAGGCCATGGCGATGGCGAAAATCGTCACCGGAATTTCATAATCTTTAAAAAGATTAAATAAACGCCAGACCCCGACACGGCTGCCATATTCATAAAAGCTTTCCACGCTCATGTGACGCACGCCTTCGCGGGCATCGGCCTGTATCTCAGAGAGAAAAGCCTCTGAGGCCTCATCACCGTGGAGGATGCAATTCTCACCACCTTCTTCATAATTGATGACGAATTGCAGGGCGATGCGGGCGCCATCCGGCCAATTGGCATGCGGTTTATCCGCACCATAGCCAATCAGATCACGAGGGTAATTTTTGAAGTCATTCATGCTGTGGCTCGCGCTTCGATGACTTCGGCGAAAACTGATTTAAGATCATTGTTTCCGAGCGTCGCGTCTAACTTCATTTCAGCTTCGGCTTTGTCGAGGTGGCGCGCCATTAATTCCCTGCATTTTTCAGCTTCGCCGGCGCTCACCGCCTCGACGATATTAATGTGGTCATCATCGACGCAGAGTAAATGACCGGGAGCTTCATAGAGGGCTAAGGCGAGAGACGACTGAGCAACCAATTGGCGCAGAAGTTCCTGGATCGGTTTGTTGCGGGCGACGCCAGCGAGCCGGACATGAAATTCACCGGCCAGCCGGATGGCACCGCTGCGATTGCCGGTTTGAATGGCGGTGTTTTCGCGGGCGACGATATCTTTGAGCGCTTGGGTGTCATCTGGCGCACAATATTTGCAGGCATCATCGATAATGCCGATTTCCAGCAAGCGCCGGGCAGCGAATATCTGACGGACGTCTTCGGCTGCCGGGGTGGCAATAACAGCGCCTTTATTGGGCCGAAGTTCGACCACTTTATCCAAGGACAGCCGCAGTAAAATCCGGCGAATGATCGTCCGGCTGACGCCAAACACTTCGCAGAGCTCACTTTCCTTCAACTTGGCACCAGGAATTAGCCGCTGTTCCAGCACCGCGCTAAAGACCTGATCATAGATCCATTCATCAGTCGTTTCTGTTTGTTCATTCATCGCCATAGGTGCCGCTTTATCTGAAAAAGTTATAATATTGTATACGAAAATAATAATAAATGAATACAAAAAAATCAATAAAAAGGTCGATTGTATTAGAATTAATTGGGGGCATTCGTATTTATTATTTAATTTCAATATCTTTGTGACGGTTCATTGGTGGCAGAAAAGCTCAGAAAAGTGATAATTTATAGCAAATAATTCTTGCATATGGGTTTCTACTTGAAGTACCATATATTTCAAATTGTAAACAATAATAATAATAAATTGGATACAAAAATAGGAGGAATTCGCGAATATGGGCTATTTAACGACACATGTCCTGGATTCAGCCCATGGCTGCCCGGCTGCCGGTGTACGTATCGAATTGTATCGAATTTCCGGCTCTGAAGGTGAGCGTGTAGTCGAAGCAACGACGAATGATGATGGCCGGTGTGACAACCCCATACTGTTGGAGAACGATTTTGCCGTCGGCGTGTATGAACTGCGGTTTCATATTGGTGATTATTTCCAAAGCAAAGGCATTGATCTGCCGTCACCGGCATTTCTGGATATCGTGCCGGTTAGATTTGGTATAGCGTCTCCAGATGATCATTATCATGTACCACTTTTGGTTTCGCCTTTTTCCTATTCCACCTATCGCGGCTCATAGCTGAAACAAAAGGTAACCTTCCTCATGATCGATATCGCCTATGCTGACTGGTTAGAACTGATGTTTCGGTGGCTGCATTTGATTGCCGGTATCGCCTGGATCGGCTCGTCTTTCTATTTCATTTTTTTGGATTTGAGCCTGCGGGGCAGCGAAAAACTGCCAACAGGGGTCAAAGGTGCATCCTGGAACGTCCATGGCGGCGGCTTTTATTTTATGCAGAAATACACGGTCGCGCCGGACACCATGCCGGAAGAGCTTCACTGGTTTAAATGGGAAGCCTATTTTACCTGGATATCCGGCTTTTCATTGATGATCATCATTTATTATTGGGGCGCCGAAAGTTTTCTGATCGATAAAGAAGTGATGGACCTCAATCAGTGGCAGGCGATTGGTATTAGTATCGGCGCCTTTATTGCCGGCTGGGTGGCCTATGATCAGCTTTGCAAATCACCGATTGGTAAGAACGCCATCGCACTTTCAGCAATTGTGTTTATCCTGATATTGCTGGCGGCCTATGGCTTTACCCATGTCTATAGCGGGCGCGGTGCTTTTGTTCATGTCGGCGCCATGGTCGGCACCATCATGGTGGCAAACGTGTTTTTCGTCATCATTCCCAATCAGAAAGTTGTGGTCGCCGATCTGATTGCGGGTCGGGAACCGGCAGCCTATTTGGGTGATGACGCCAAGCAACGCTCGACCCATAATAATTAACTGACATAGCCGGTATTACTGATGATGAACAGCTCGCATTTCCCGATGGTTTTCTCAAACAAACATTCCTGGCTGGTGGTGGCGCTGGTAATCATTATCGGCGGCATTATCCGGGACTATTATAATGCTAAAAATGCCGGTGGCAGTGGTAACCGGCTGAAATGGCAATGGCCTTCCGCAGCATTATTTATGGTAATTTTAATCGTTTTTATCAGCTACCGCGAAGACGTCAAAGTGGCCGAGGAGGATCAGCTTGAATCCAATGATGTGCTGGCGATTGTGCAGACCCGCTGCGTTTCATGCCATGCCGCTAAGAATACGGATGAGGATGTTGAGGAAGCGCCAGGTGGCGTGAAGCTTGAAACGATTGCGGAGATTAAAAAATACAGCGCCAAAATACTCAAGCAGACCGTGCTGACCAATGCGATGCCCCTCGCTAATAAAACCAAAATGACCAAAAAAGAGCGGCAGGGCCTTGGTGATTGGATCAGGCGCGGCATGCCGGTCGAAGAAGATTAGATGGGACTCGTTCTCTAAAAGAGGCAATACTAACTTAAGCGTCAGTAAGTGCGCAAAAACGACAGGGATTTAAGAATTAATGGCTCTTCAGTTCACATTAAATGGCGAAATGCGCGAGGTCTCTGGAGTCTCGCCCACCATGACTGTGCTGGATTATCTTCGTGAACAGGCCGAACTGACCGGCACAAAAGAAGGTTGTGCCGAGGGTGACTGCGGAGCCTGCACGATAGTGCTGGCTGAAACCGTGGATGGAGAACCCAAATATGAAGCGGTTAACTCATGCCTGTTGATGGTGCCGCAATTGGCCGGCAAGCATGTCTTTACTGTCGAAGGTTTGGCCGAAAGTGACGACCTGCTCGACCCGGTGCAGGACGCTATGGTCAAAACCGACGGCACCCAGTGCGGTTTTTGCACGCCGGGGATTATTATGGCGCTTTATGCTCTGCGTCAAAGTGAGGCGGAAATAACCGAAGGCGAGATACATGATACCCTGGCAGGCAATCTCTGCCGCTGCACCGGCTACCGGCCCATCGTTGACGCAGCACGGGAAGCGTGCGCGGCAGCGCCCGACAACTCAAATTTAGAAATAATCGAGGCGGGCGATAGCTACCAGAACGGCGATCAAACCTTCCATACGCCTAAGTCTATTGCCGAAATGGCCAAGCTTTGTGCCGCCAATCCGGAGGCTAATCTGCTCGGTGGTGGCACGGATTTAGGCATATTGGTGAGCAAAGAGCGCGAGGCTTTATCAACCGTTATTCATACGGGCCGCGTCGCGGAACTATTGCAGATCGAGGAAACAGATACGGATATCACCTTTGGGGCCGCAGTGACATATACCGCGGCCCTGCCGTTTATTGAGCGGCTCTATCCGTCTTTTGCCACCTTGATTACCCGCATTGGCTCCGTGCAAATTCGCAATGCAGGGACAATCGGTGGCAATGTCGGTAATGCCTCGCCGATTGGCGATACGCCGCCTTGCCTGATTGCCTTGGACGCGACCCTCATCTTGTATTCTGAAGCCGGTGAGCGGGAACTGCCAATCGAAGAATTCTTTCTAGATTACCGCAAAACCGACCTCAAGACAGGCGAGTTTATCAAAGCCATTCGGATTCCAAAACTGAGCGAAAATCAGGAATTCCGCACTTACAAAATTTCCAAGCGCTATGATCAGGATATTTCGGCTGTGGTGGGTGCCTATCGGATTGAGCTCGAAGGCGATACGGTGTCAGATGCCCGTATCGCTTATGGCGGCATGGCGGCCATTCCAAAACGCGGCATTGCCTGTGAAGCTGCGCTCAACGGAAATGCATGGGATTTAGCTACGGCGATGACCATGCTCGGCGTTATTCAGGAAGACTACCAGCCGATCAGTGATCACCGGGCGAGCAAGGAATATCGCCTCCAGGTTGCCGGTAATTTATTCCAACGCTTGTATCAGGAATTATCCGGCGTCGATGAAGCGCTTGAAGTGGTGGCGGTGTGATGGATGGCTCCCAAAATATCGTTGGCGCTGCCCACGACAAAATCCAGCATGACAGCGCAGTAAAACATGTCACTGGCAAGGCAATCTACATCGATGATATGCCGAGCCTGCCGGGCACATTAGAGATCGTGCTGGTTACCTCACCCTTTGCCCACGCCACCATAAAATCAATTGAAAGCGCAGAGGCGCTCGCTCAGCCGGGGGTCGCTGCTGTCCTGACGGCCAAAGATATCATTGGCCACAACGATATCGCGCCGATTTTTGAAGGCGAGCCCGCTATCGCTGATGGGGTTGCCGAATATGCCGGACATCCGGTCGCTCTCGTAGCGGCGGAAACTTATGATCAGGCCTTTAGCGCCGCCAAATTGGTAAAAGTGGATTACGAAGAGCTTGAGCCGGTACTTGAAATCCAAGATGCTCTGGCTAAAAAGCAATTCACCTATACGCCACCCTCCGTGACCAAAGGTGATCCCGATAAGGCGCTGGAAACTGCCAACCACCGTTTGCAAGGCGAGATTGCCTGCGGCGGCCAGGATCATTTTTATTTGGAAGCCAATGTTGCTCTAGCTGTGCCGGGCGAAGACCGAGATATGACTGTTTATAGTTCGACCCAGCATCCAACCGAAGTGCAGCACGGTGTCGCGCATGTGTTGGGTGTGCCGAGCAATGCGGTGACGGTTGAGATTCGCCGCATGGGCGGCGGCTTTGGCGGCAAGGAAAGTCAGCCGACCATTATCGCTGCCATGGCGGCACTTGTCGCTGCCAAGACCGGTCAGCCGGCGAAACTTAGATTGCGCCGGGATGAAGACATGATCGTCACCGGCAAGCGCCATGATTATGAATTTAAATATGATGTTGGTTTTGATGATGAAGGCCGGGTCGAAGGCATTGATATTGAAATGGCCATGCGCTCCGGCAATGTGGCTGATCTAAGTTCCGGTGTGATGGCCAGGTCTTTGTGCCATGGCGATAATTGCTATTACCTACCCAATGCGCGTTTTCATGGCTATCCGTGCAAAACCAATACGGTTTCAAACACGGCCTTCCGGGGCTTTGGCGGGCCGCAAGGCATGATCGTCATAGAAACCATCCTTGAACACATTGCTCATCATCTGGGCCAAAGCCTGGATGACATCCGCAAAGTCAATTACTACGGCCAGGAGAAACGCAATCAGACGCCGTATGGTCAGATCATCAAAGATAATATCATTGAGGAATTGGTTGATCGCCTCACCAGCGAGGTAGATTATGAAGGCCGTAAAAAAGCCATTGATAAATTCAACGCTGAAAATTCAATTTTAAAAAAAGGCATAGCGGTAATGCCGATTAAGTTTGGCATTTCGTTTAATATGCCGGCGCTTAATCAGGCGGGTGCTTTGGTGCATGTCTATACTGACGGTTCAGTTCATTTGAACCATGGCGGCACCGAAATGGGGCAGGGATTGTTCACTAAAGTTGCCCAAGTGGTGGCGACAGTGTTTCAGATCGATATCGACAATATCAAAATCTCCTCGACCCGGACCGACAAAGTACCCAATACCTCAGCGACGGCTGCGTCTGCTGGCTCCGATCTCAATGGCATGGCGGCCTATGATGCAGCAGATAAAATCAAATCGCGGATGACCGGCATTGCGGCCCAGCATTTTGAAGTTCCGGAAAACGATATCAAGTTCCGCCAGAACAGAATTTACGGCGGTAATGAAAGTATTACCTTCGCTGAACTCGCCCAAAAAACCTGGGAAGCCCGCGAATCATTGTCAGCGACCGGCTTTTATCAAACGCCTGATTTGACCTGGGATCCGATCACTTGCACCGGCTCACCCTTTTATTATTTCAGCTATGGCGTGGCTATATCTGAGATTGTCATCGATACGCTGACCGGTGAATCCAGGACACTGAGGACGGATATTCTGCAGGATTGCGGGAAATCTTTGAACCCGCGGGTCGATTACGGCCAAATCGAAGGCGCCTTCGTGCAAGGCATGGGCTGGCTGACCTCGGAAGAATTGGTCTGGAACGACCAAGGTCAGCTTTTGACTCACGGGCCATCTACCTACAAAATCCCCGGTAGCCGGGACGTCCCGCCTGAGTTTAATATTCATATTCTGGAGGATGCGCCAAACAGAGTGCCAACAATATTCAGATCAAAAGCGATTGGCGAACCGCCCTTGATGCTGGCGATCTCGGTTTGGCTGGCGATTAGGGATGCGGTGAAGCGCTCGGGCGACGGTTCAAAAAGACCAAATCTCAATGCACCGGCGACGCCGGAAGCGATATTGAAAGCGGTAACGGAAATCAGGGCTTAGGAGTTTGGGGGCAATATGACAGAACAAACACCGCAATTGGAACTCGAAGGGATTACCAAAGCCTATCCAGGCGTAATCGCCAATAACAATGTCAGCATGAAAATCATGCCGGGCGAAATTCATGCTTTATTGGGCGAAAATGGCGCCGGTAAATCAACGCTCGTTAAATTTATCTATGGCGTTCAAAAGGCCGATTCCGGCATCCTCAGATGGGAAGGCCAGGAGATGATGGTCGCCAATCCCAATGCCGCCAGAAAACTTGGTATTGGTATGGTTTTCCAGCATTTCTCATTGTTTGATGCCATGACAGTGGAAGAGAATATCGCTATCGGTATTTCGCCGGAACTTGCCGCTGGTGATCTGTCACAACGTATTCGCGACGTCTCGCAGCAATATGGCCTGCCGCTTGACCCCAGCCGCTACGTACACACGCTTTCGGTTGGCGAACGTCAGCGCATCGAAGTGGTGCGCTGCCTGTTGCAGGACCCCAAACTGTTGATCATGGATGAGCCGACCTCGGTGTTAACACCGCAGGAGGTCGATGAGTTGTTTAAAACTCTTCGGCGTCTTTCAGAAGAAGGCGTTTCAATCCTCTATATTTCTCACAAATTACAGGAGATCAAAGACCTCTGTCACTTTGCGACAATTATGCGGATGGGTGAGGTCGTCGATGATTGTATTCCTGCCGAAGAATCGCCGCGCTCAATGGCCGAAATGATGATGGGTGCAAATCTCGTCAGCCCTGAACGTCAAGGCAAAGCTGAACCAGGTGCGCCGCATCTGGTGGTGCAGGATTTGAGCTTGGCGTCGAGCCACCAGCATGGGGTCGATCTTAAGAATGTCAGCCTGGAAGTGCGTACTGGTGAAATCTTAGGCATAGCCGGCATCGCCGGTAACGGTCAGATGGAATTGATGGAAGTCTTGAGCGGTGAGATGCTGATCGAGGATGACGAAGCTGTGGCGATTGGCAACGCGCCCGTCGGCAAATCCGGACCTGGTGTACGGCGGGGCGCCGGCATGGGGTTTGTGCCGGAAGAACGTCTCGGCCATGGGGCTGTGCCGGAAATGTCGCTCTGGGAAAATGCCTTTTTGTCGGGCTCCAAATCGATGAATTTAATGTCCAAAGGCTTTATCAATATCAATGGCTCAGTGGAATACGCCCAAAATGTGGTCTCTGAATTCAATGTCAAAACACCGGGGGTTGAACACGCAGCTAACAGTCTATCCGGCGGCAATCTGCAGAAATTCATTTTTGGCCGGGAGATTTTACAAAACCCCGGCGTGATTGTTGCCTTGCAGCCGACCTGGGGCGTTGATGCGGGCTCAGCAGCCTTTATCCGGCAATCGCTGTTGGATTTGGCCGCCAAGGGCGCTGCCGTCCTGGTGATTTCCCAAGATCTTGAGGAATTGTTCGAAGTCTCTGACCGTATGTCGGTGATTTGCGAAGGCGAGCTTTCCGCGCCGCGTCCCGCCGAAGATTGCACGGTCGAGGAAATCGGCTTGCTGATGGCGGGTATTGCTCACGAACAGGAGACGGCTCATGCTTAGGCTCGAACTCCGGGGCGAGATGTCCCGCTCGATGATTTATTGGTCGCCGATTTTTGCTGTTATACTGACCTTCATTGCGGGCATAATCATGTTCACCATTTTGGGCGTTGATCCATTAAAGGCCATTGTGACGTTTTTTATTGAGCCACTAAATTCCGTGGATGGTATTGCCGAATTGTTCGTTAAGGCAACACCTCTAGTGCTCATCGCTGTTGGCTTGTCTTTCGGTTTTCAAGCAAATGTCTGGAATATCGGTGCCGAAGGTCAGCTGACGATCGGCGCGCTGGCGGGTGGTGGCGTGGCGCTGCTGTTCTTCAATGTCGACTCGCCCTTATTAATGCCGGGGATGATGATTGCCGGTGTTTTGGGCGGTATGGCTTGGGCGGCGATCCCGGCTTTTCTCAAAACCAAATACGGCACCAATGAAATTCTCACCAGCCTGATGCTGACTTATGTCGGTTTGCTGGTGCTCTCTTATCTTATTCATGGGCCGTGGAAAGACCCGGAAGGCCAAAACTTCCCGGAATCAAGGCTGTTCCATGACGCTGCCATTGTGCCGATTATCCTGGAAGAAACCCGGCTGCATTTCGGCTGGATATTGACCTTGTTTGGCGTCGCCGTTGCCTGGGTGGTGATGACCCGCCATATGATCGGCTTCCAAATCCGGGTTATCGGCATGGCGCCGATGGCAGCGAGCTTTGCTGGTTTTAAGGAAAAGCACATTATCTGGCTGACGCTGATGATCAGTGGCGGTGCCGCCGGTCTGGCCGGCATGATCGAAGTCTCAGGCCCGATTGGCCAAATCGTGCCGGTCATTTCGCCCGGTTATGGTTTCACCGCTATTATCGTTGCCTTTCTGGGCCGGTTGCATCCCGTGGGATGTTTGTTTGCTGGGTTGTTGATGGCACTGACTTATCTCGGCGGTGACAACGCGCAGATCGAGATGAATTTGCCCAATGCCGTTACCGGCGTGTTCCAGGGCATGCTGTTGTTTTTCTTGCTCGCCAGCGATGTGCTGGTGCGTTACCGCATCCGCTTTGGTAAAGCCACAGCTCTTGTGGCGCCGGCAGCAGCGACGCCGCCCATGGCGATAGATGAGGAGGGTGCGTAAGATGCCTGAATGGTTAGTCCCCGCATTATTAACAATTATAACCGCCTCAACGCCCTTGGTATTTGCCGCGGTTGGTGAAGTCGTGGTTGAAAAATCTGGCGTGCTTAATCTCGGTGTCGAAGGCATGATGATTGTTGGCGCGATTGTTTCTTTCGGTATTGGCGTCACCACAGGCAGTGCCACGCTGGCCATTCTTGGCGGCGCTGTGGCTGGAGCGGCAGTAGGATTTATTTTCGGTTTTCTGACGCTTTATCTGTTATCAAATCAAGTGGCGACCGGTCTGGCTTTAACAATTTTCGGGCTCGGCTTTAGTGCCTTGTTGGGGCACGGCTTTGTCGGTAAAACTTTCCCGGGCCTGCCCAAGCTGGAAATTCCGTTCATCAGCGATATTCCGTTTCTTGGACCGTTGCTTTTCGGCCATGACATTCTGGTCTATGCCTCTGTTATTGTCGTGGTGCTGGTTACCTATACGCTGAACAAAACACGGACGGGTCTGCTGATCCGGGCGGTTGGCGAAAACCACCACGCCGCGCATTCCATTGGCTATTCCGTTAATAAGATCAGAATGGCGTGTGTCTTGTTCGGTGGCGCCATGGCGGGATTGGGTGGCTCCTACCTGTCGCTCGCCTATACGCCGCTTTGGGTCGAAAACATGACAGCGGGCCGGGGCTGGATTGCCCTAGCGCTCGTTGTCTTTGCCTCCTGGAAAGCTTGGCGCGCCTTCTTTGGCGCTTATCTGTTCGGCGGTATCACGATTATTCAATTACATGCTCAGGGATTTGGGGTCGAGATCGCGCCGCAATTCCTGTCCATGTTACCTTATCTTGCCACCATAGTGGTTCTTGTGCTCATATCACGGGACAGTTCACGGGCGAGACTTAACGCTCCTGCATGTTTGGGCAGGAGTTTCCACGCATCAGGTTAAAATGAAAAAACTTAAACATCTCAATCGGAGGAAAACGATGAATTCAAAACGTCTATTTTTAGGAGCTCTGTTAGCGGCCGCTATGGTCGTCGGTGCTTCGGCTGGTTACGCAGCTGAGAAAAAAACCAAAGTTGGTTTTGTCTATGTTGGCCCAATTGGTGACCATGGCTGGTCCTATCAACATAATCAGGGCCGCTTGGCGGTTGCCCGTACATTCGGCGATCAGGTGAAAACATCTTATGTCGAATCCGTGCCGGAAGGCGCTGATGCTGCACGGGTGATTACCAAGCTGGCGCGCTCAGGCCACAAACTGATCTTTACCACCTCGTTCGGTTATATGAACCCGACGCTCAAAGTCGCCAAACGTTTTCCGAAAGTGCGCTTTGAACATGCAACCGGTTTCAAACGGTCAAAAAATGTCTCGACCTATTCAGCCCGGTTTTATGAAGGCCGTCATGTCGTTGGCCTGATTGCCGGCAAAATGACCAAGTCCAATGTATTGGGCTATGTCGCCTCTTTCCCGATTCCGGAAGTGATCCGGGGCATTAATGCAACCATCATCGCCGCGCGGTCAGTTAATCCAAACGTTAAGATCAAAATTGTCTGGGTTTCAACTTGGTTTGATCCAGGTAAAGAAGCCGATGCTGCAAAAGCCTTGATCGCTCAGGGTGCCGATATCATCATGCAGCACACCGATTCACCTGCGCCCTTGCAACAGGCCCAGAAAAACAAAGTTTGGGCGGTTGGCCAGGCATCCGACATGGTTTCGTTTGGTCCAAAGGCTCAGCTGACGGCGATCATCGATGACTGGAACGCTTACTATATCCAACGCACCAAAGCCGTGCTCGATGGTACCTGGAAGTCCCAGGATACCTGGGGTGGCTTCAAATCGGGCATGGTGAAAATGGCAGCATATAACAAAGCTATTCCCGCCGATGTTGTCGCCATGGCCGAAAAAGCCAAAGAGGGCCTGTTTAACGGCACTGTTCACGCCTTTGCCGGTCCGATCAAAAACCAGGCTGGCAAAATCGTCGTGCCAGCTGGTAAAAATGCTGATGATGGCATGTTGGCCGGTATGAACTTCTACGTCGAAGGCGTTGACGGCACCATACCGAAATAAGCAGACGTTTGTTGCTGGGACCCGGTCTTATGAATCGGGTCCCGCCAACTTTATTTTAAAAAGAAGAAAATTCTGCCATGTCAGCAAACCCTGACATAAATGTTCCGCTTGCCCTGAAGGGGCGTGTTCTGAATTTTAATGACGGCTTAGATGCTAGCCAATATGA
The DNA here is from genome assembly GCA_964566055.1 of uncultured Rhodospirillaceae bacterium. Lineage (GTDB taxonomy): Bacteria > Pseudomonadota > Alphaproteobacteria > Rhodospirillales > UBA2165 > TMED23. The sequence goes on along the minus strand of CAZMHI010000010.1, from coordinate 52,616 downwards.
CTATTGGCAAAAGGGCTGCGTCGTTGTTGAAAATGGGTATATAAGTACAGTTGGTGATGCCAGTTCCGTTGCCGTGCCTGCAGGGGCTGAAATCGTCGATCATGGTGATGGTTTAATTTTACCCGGTTTTATTGACGGTCATGTCCACTATCCGCAGATGAGTGTGATTGCATCCTACGGTGCCAAACTGATCGATTGGCTTAATACCTATACTTTCCCTGAAGAAGCTAAATTTTCCAATGAAGAATATGCCAAGGCGACGGCTAAATTCTTTTTGGCTGAATCACTTAAAAACGGTTTCACCACCAGTGCCGTCTATTGCACCATCCATCCAGAATCCGTCGATGCGTTTTTTACTGAGGCCAAGAGGTTAGGTTTGCGTATGGTGGCCGGTAAAGTCCTGATGGACCGCCATGCGCCGGACAATTTGTGTGACACGCCACAATCGGCTTACGATCAATCCAAATCCCTAATCGAGAAATGGCACGGCAAAGGACGTAATCTCTATGCCATTACGCCGCGTTTTGCGCCAACTTCGACACCGGAGCAATTGGAACTTGCAGGAACTCTCTACCGGGAAAGTGATGGCGTTTATGTGCAATCCCATGTCTCCGAAAATACCGATGAGATCAACTGGGTAGCAGAACTTTTTCCCGAAGCTTCATCCTATCTGGATGTTTATCAGCGGTTTAATCTTTTGGGGCCTCGCACACTTTATGGTCACGGCATTCATTTCTCGGAGGCTGATATCGCGCTGACCGTTGAGACTGATACTTCAATTGTGCATTGCCCGACCTCCAATTTGTTTTTGGGCAGCGGCCTATTTGAATACGAAAAACTACGGGATGCTGGCGCCCGGATTGCGCTTGGCACTGATGTCGGTGGCGGCACCAGTCTCTCGCCATTTGCAACCATGAAAGCGGCGTACGAAATCGCGCAGTTTGGAGATTTTTCGCTGAGCCCGTTTGCAGCTTTTCATTTGCTGACGTTAGGGGGCGCCCAGGCATTACACCTGGATGATAAAATCGGCCGTCTGGCGCCGGGCTTTGAAGCTGACCTCACCGTGCTTGATCTCAACTCAACCGATCTTATCCGCCACCGTATGCAGAGCGTTGACAGCCTAGCCGATACATTGTTTGCCCAAATCGTGCTGGCGGATGATCGAGCCATCCGCGCGACCTATGCGAATGGGGCTAAAGTTTATGAGAGAGACGAATGATTGCGCCGGAACTTATTGAACAAATGCCGAAGGCTGAACTCCATGTTCATATCGAAGGGACAATGGAGCCGGAATTATGTTTTGAGCTGGCTCAGCGTAATCACATCGAACTCGATTATGCTTCGGTGGATGAACTGCGAGAAGCATACCAATTCGAAAATTTGCAGGACTTTTTGGATATCTATTATCAAGGCTGCAATGTTCTTATCGAAGAGCAGGATTTTTACGATCTCACCTGGGCCTATCTCGAAAAAGCGCACCAACAAAATATCCGCCACACTGAGATATTTTTTGATCCACAATCCCATACTTCGCGAGGAATTCCGTTTAAGCGAGTTGTCGACAGCATTACCCATGCGATGGAAGATGCGGACACAAAATATGGTCTTAGCTCTCATCTAATATTTTGCATCTTACGCCATATGGATATTGAAAGCGCGTTGGCGACGGTCGACGAAGCGATAAAATTTAAAGATCAGCTGCTGGGGATCGGGCTGGATTCTTCAGAAGTTGGATTTCCGCCCAATCTCTATACCGAGGTGTTTGATCGCGCTCGAGCAGCCGGCTTTAAAGCCATGGCCCATGCCGGTGAAGAAGGCCCTCCGGAATATGTATGGAAGGCGCTCGATATTTTGAAGATCGACCGCCTTGATCATGGCAACCGGTCGCTTGAAGATGATCGGCTGGTAGAGCGGCTCGTAGAAGAACAGATGGCCTTGACTGTTTGTCCATTATCGAATCTCAAACTCCGTGTCGTTGATGATATGAAAAATCATCCGCTGAAAATAATGCTCGATAAAGGACTCAAGCCGACGGTGAATTCAGATGATCCAGCCTATTTTGGCGGGCATATTAACGCTAATTATCTGGCGGTCTCGGAAGCACTTAATCTTGGTGCAAACGATCTCTACACCCTGGCCCGAAATTCCTTCGAAGCAAGTTTTTTGAGCGCTGACCAAGCGAACGCTTATATCAGCGAGCTTGATGATTTCGCACAAAACAATGGTTGGAAATAGGAGCACCTAATTCCGGGCACCCTTACCGCCGGCACCGGGTTTGGTCGTGGTTTTGCAGCCCTCAAAATTCATACCAAATTCCTCCGGCGGATTTGGTCCCCATAAATAAAAGCCGACATCCATTGGCCAGTCATTGACCTCCCAGGCATCGTCATCGGCGATATAATCGATATCGGCAAAATACTCACACAAGCCGTCATGGGGATCACGGATGTACCAGAAAAAGTTTGATCCCAAGGCATGCCTGCCAAGTCCCCAGCCGTTGCGGTAGCCTTTTTCAAGCATCGCCTGACCACCGAGCCCAACATGATCGACGTTGTCCATTTCAAAACTAGCATGATGGAAGCCCGGCTTATCGGTTTCCAAAAACGCCACGGTATGATGATCGCAGCCGCCAGCCGTGCGCATGAAGGCGATCAATCCTTCGCACGTATCGGTGAGCTTCAACCCCAAAATTCCTTGATAAAAATCAACTTTCTTAGTCAGGCTGGTGGTGAATTGCACCATATGGCCGAGCCGGTGAGGTTCCGGCTGGGTCTCATAAGAGATGCTGCCCTTTTTATTGACGCGGTCGTAATGTCCCGGGCCGTTGGCTTGAAAGGCATCGTGAGGTATTGACGGATTCCGGCCCCCTTTTGAAGGCGCCGGTTCGGCGACCATCAGGTTGAAAACATCGCCTTCAAAGTCTTCGATCCAGAGCCCGTCATAGGGTGTTTCGCTCGGGCAATCTATCAGTTTGGCAAGGTCGCTAGCTTCGACATTTTTCTTAACTGCCGCTAAGCCTTCCTCATCGGTGCCATAGGAAACATGGTGCAGCTGGCGCTCGGCGGCTTCAGTCAATACAATCTGATCCTGATTGCGGCCAACACAGCTCATGACAGCTCGATTTTCAGTTTCTTCACCAATCAGGCCGAAATCTTCATAAAATTTCTTTTGTACAGGAACATCTGGGATCGCCAGACCCAAATGATGAAAATGTTTCGCCGCCATTTTAAGTTCTCCCGAAAATTATTATTATGACTAACTGTAGCGTGCTTACAGTGAAAAAGTAACGGATAATCTTTGTCTTTAACGTTCATGTTATTGGCCTTAGGCTGTATGGTCGCGTAAATAAAAATTTGTAAGGAAATTTAATCATGCCGGATCGTTTTGGACCCCGTGGCGTTTTCGCTTTTCTCATCCCTCAACAGAACGCCAACATGCATCCGGAGTATGAGATGATGCGCCCCGAGGGCGTCAATAATCAAATGTACCGTTTTGATATTTCCAATCATGAGAAAGTCCGGGAAGCTGTGCTGGCCACACTGCCGCAATGCCAAGGCTGCTACCCGGATATGATCATTACGGCGAATTCAATTGAGATGCGCAACTGGTCGCTGGATATCCAGGCCGATTATGTTGGACAGCTGGAAGCTGGCGCCAAGGGCGTGCCGGTGGTGACGGCGACCGATGCCACAGCGGCTGCACTTAGAACTATCGGTGCTCAACGCATTGCTGTGCTATCGCCAATGTCGGAAGTCTATTCGAAAAGTGTGCAGGCCTATTACGAAAGTGCCGGCTTTAGCGTGCCATACGCAACTTGCCTCGACGTCAAAGAAAGCATCGACATTATCAAAGTGACCGTCGATCAAATTCTTGAAGCTTTCAAACGCAATGATCACGATGACGTCGACACTTTTCTTCATGTCGGTGGGGCGCTTGGCATGGTCAGCATGATCGGTGAGCTTGAGCAGCAGCTTGGCCGGCCGATTGTGTCCTCGAACGCGGCAACCTATTGGTATGCGATGCGCAAACACGGCATCAAAGACACCCGCGATGATTTGGGTAAATTGTGGACGCTTGAGGAAATAGTGGAGTAATTCACCCGATTTGCCGTATGATATCGACATGGATAGTTCGGACCAAAAATCTTTCCGAAATACGGCCCGCCTCGGTGAGCCGGTGGTTGACCCGTCGATCTGGACAAAGGATGAATTAGCCGTTTCTGATGACTGGTTGTATCGGCTCAGTAATTCCGAAGTTGATGGTCTTGTAGCCATGGCCAAGCGCTACCGGGATCAATTCGGTGATGATCCAAATGCCTTGCTGGAGACTTCTAAAGACGATTTTGATCTCGGTCCGTTTGGCGAGACTCTGCCCAAGATATACAGCCAGTTGAAAGATGGCAGAGGCATTGCCCTAATTCGCGGCCTGCCGATGGACGATATCGAGTTGATTGATGCTGCTGCTATTTACTGGGGCATAGGCCGCCATATGGGTGAGGCCATGTCTAATAATCCAGAGGGCGATATGCTCGGCCATATTCGGGATGAAGGCCGCGATTACAGTAATCCGAATCATCGGGGGTATCAAACCAATGTGACGATGGATTATCATTGCGACCAGACGGATATCGTGGGCTTGCTTTGCATTCAAACGGCAAAATCCGGTGGGCTTTCTAAAGTCGTAAGTTCAATCTCGGTTTACAATGAACTGCTGAAACGCCGGCCTGATTTGGTCGAGGTGATGGCCAAGCCCTATTGCTGGACCAAGCACGCCGAAATGAAAAGTGAAGAAAAAAATTATTACGAAAGCCCCGTTTTCAATTTTCTTGATGACAAGCTTTGTGTCGCTTTTGGTCCCAAACATATGGAAAAAGGCCACATGTTGGCGGATGCGCCGGATATAACCGACGCGCAAGCCGAAGGGATTAAAGTTACCGAACAAATCTGCGAAGAGCTGCATTATGCGATGTCGCTGGAGCGCGGTGATATTCAATTGGCCAACAATTGCGTGGCGCTTCATACCCGGGAAAGCTTCGAAGATTGGCCGGAACCCGAGCGCAAACGGCAACTTTGGCGGCTCTGGCTGGTGCAGCCCGATTTGCGGCCACCCACACCTTACATCTTGCAGTGGCGTCATGGCGTTCACCCCGCCGGCACCAAATTGCGGGTGACGCTGAAATAATATCAATTTTTCTCACCTCAAACCCAATTCCAGATTGACTTCTGAAGCTCATCCGTTTAACCATCATGGGGATGGTTCCGCTTTGTCATAGGGCGGATGAATTGGGAATACGGTGCATCGGCAATAAACTGATAATCCCGTGACTGCCCCCGCAACTGTAAGCATAAACTATGCGAGTCAGATACCTGCCATCACAACTGACCACGGAGGGTGATTTATTATGAGTGAAGTTAAAGTTTTAAAACAAGACGCTAAACCGGTTGCGCTGTCACAAAGACTGGCCGCTGCGGTATTTGGCGGTCTATTGGGTGCCTTTATCCTGCTCGGAGTTGGTTTTGCCAATGCCGATCTGGTTCACAACGCCGCCCACGATTCCCGGCACGCTAATTCCTTCCCCTGCCACTAAGGGGGTCCCATGTTACAGAGATTGCTGCTGACCGGGCTTTTGTCCGGCGCTATCGCTGGTGTCGTATTGACGCTGGTGCATTTAACCATGGTGCAACCGCTTATTGCTCAAGCTGAGTATTACGAAGAACAGGGGAGCGCAGTTGTAGCCGGTGTGCAACATGCTCATCCCGGTGGTATCAGCCATATGCATTCGGGCGGTAACATCCCGCACCTTCATGAGCAAAATTTTCATATCCATGCCGAGGGCACTGCCCATGTACATGATGACGTGAAAGCCGGACACACTCACTCGGCGCAGGTTGCACAAGCTGGTCATGATCATGGCGCACATTCACATGACGCATCAGCGTGGTCACCTAAAGACGGTCTGGAGCGCTCCCTATTCACGCTCGGCGCAAATATGTTAACCGCTATTGCCTTTGGCTTGCTTTTGGCGGCAGGCTTCACGCTGTATGGCGGCAGTGTCAGCTTGGTCCAGGGATTGTTCTGGGGTGGTGCAGGCTTTTTAAGTTTCTCGTTTCTGCCAGGTTTAGGTCTACCGGCTGAACTACCGGCCGCTGCTGCAGGAGATCTGTTGGCGCGTCAAGCTTGGTGGTTGGGAACTGCGGTCGCCAGTTGTATTGGGCTGGCGATGATTGTTTTCGGGAAAGCTAATGTTTGGCGAGCTGGTGGCCTTTTGCTGCTGATAATTCCCCACGCGATTGGTGCTCCTCATGCGGAAGCTGGTGCTGTTGGCGCCGCGCCACCTGAATTGGCGGCGCATTATATTATGATCACTTTGTTTGCCTCGGCCATGATGTGGGGCATTTTGGGTGTAACGGCGGCCTATGTTTATGGCCGCCTCGCCCAGGATCAGACCGCGACTTTCGCCGAACCCCACGCGACTTAAATTTTTTGCGTTTAAAGTTGATTACTCGGCACTGCTTACCAATTCGGCAAATTTAATTTCATAGTCTTGCGGAATTTCGAGCCATGCCTTGGCATCGGATATTTCACGGAACGGTTTTCTGGTTATTTCTGCCGGCGTCAGACGGGTGCTGATAGACAATTGGTGGGCGATGGCAAAGTCCCTGGCGCTGCCGACCACCAGGGCGATATTACACTTACCTAATTGTTGTTCAATATGATCCATTGCCGATGGATGTGAATTCTTGAAATATTCAAAATTAAATTTACTTGGAAATGGTGTTAAACTGGAGTCGCGTAAGATATTCATTCCCGACCTGTAGTCAGGATTGGCCAGCATGGCTAGCATCTGGTCGTGAGCATCATTCTCAGTATAGTGACCAAAATGCCGGACAAATACGCAATTTAATCTCGGGTCGATATAAGAATTGAAAGCCATAACCTTGATAAATTTAATTAAAGGGACTCAAACTTTTTTTACAAATTTTTCACGACAAGACTTTATAATCTATATGAATAGTTGAAAAGCCTAATAAAATTTCAATTTGTTTCTACCAAGACGTATGCAATTAATCTAAGCTGAATAATCAGCTAATCCTTATTTGAAACAGCGGCTTCTTCAAAAGTTGCCATGCCGCTATGGCAGGCAGCGGCGCTGCGCAAAACACTGATTGCCAGTGCAGCTCCAGAGCCTTCACCCAAGCGCATACCAAAATCAAACAGGGCCTCTTTGCCGAGTTTTTCAATCAAAAGGCGATGGCCGGGCTCGGCTGATACGTGGGCCACGACGCAATGATCAAGTGCATGTTCATCCATGGCATGGAGTACGGCTGCTGAGGCACACGCGACGTAGCCATCGAGCAAGACCGGAATGCGTGACAAGCGGGCAGATATGATCGCACCGCAGATTGCCGCCATTTCCCTGCCGCCAAAGCAGCGCAGGATTTCAAGCCCATCGGTTAGCACGGCTTTGTGCAAAATGACGCTTTCTTCGACAACGCGGATTTTATTGGTGAGCGCATCCCCTTCAACACCGGTGCCGGGACCAACCCATTGGGCGGCATCACCGCCATAAAGTGCATGGCAGATCGCTGCTGAGGCCGTGGTGTTGCCGATCCCCATTTCACCCAGGCAGAGGACATCCAAGCCGACATCCGGGCCGGACATGCCAAAGGCGACAGCTTCAGCGCAATCGGCATCATCCATTGCAGGTTCTTGAGAAAAATCCCGGGTTGGTATTTCGAGGGCGGCCTCCATCACGTTCAATTCAGCATCCTGCACTTTGCACAGCTGATTAATTGCGGCACCGCCACCTTGAAAGTTTGCTACCATTTGCTGGTTAACTTCGGCGGGAAAAGCCGAAACACCTTGAGCCGTGACACCGTGAGAGCCGGCAAAAACAATAACGCGCGGCAGGTCGATTTTGGGTGGATGATTACCCTGCCAGCCGGCCAGCCATTCAGCTAATTCTTCCAGCCGTCCCAAGGAGCCTTGCGGTTTGGTGAGGTTTGGTTCGCGCTCACGGGTGGCCGCTATCGCCTCTTCATCCGGACCCGGAAAAGATTGAATAAGTTCCCGGATTGCATCCAGAGAGGTAATTGGTTTTTGTTCCATGCCACTTCCCGTGATATTCTAAATTGGTGATGGCCTGTCATATAATGTCCGGTCGCAACACGAAAGCAAAAAAGGTTGAGGGGCTGAATTTGGCCGATAAAGAAGAAGATTTAGACGCAGACAATCAGAACGATGCTATAGAATCGGATATCGATTCTGATGATCAGCCGGAAGAAGAAGATTTCTTCCAACGGATGAAAAGCAACGTCAACCGGCAGGGCTGGTTCGCTGATCTCAAAATCTGTCTCGGCGTGTTGACGAGGATACCAGTCTATATTGGTGCCTCGCCGGAGGATTTCTCAATTGCCGAGGCCTCCCGGTTTTTCCCCGTTGTCGGCGCCCTGGTTGGATTAATCGCGGGACTGGTTCTGTGGGCTGGCAGCTGGTTTGATTTTCCGTCCGTAATATTGGCGCTGTTTGCGCTGCTGACCATGACGGGCATTACCGGCGCTCTTCACGAAGATGGGCTGGCCGACACCTTCGATGGAATTGGCGGTGGCGCTACTCGGGAGCAGAAACTTTCGATTATGCGGGACAGCCAGATCGGCAGCTATGGTGTGATGGCCCTGCTGTTTAGTTTTGGCCTGCGCTGGGCTGCGCTCACTGAAATCACTGAAATCGGCATAGATGCTGCTCTTTATGCCTTGATCGCCGCCGCTGCCGCTTCGCGTGCCGCGTTGCCAGGCATTATGCATTATATCCCAGTCGCCCGGGAAGACGGCTTAAGCGCCGGCGCCGGCAAGCCGAGCTTTGACCGGGCAGCAATCGCTTTGCTTATTGGTATCGCCGTTCTGCTCTTCCTGTTGGGATTTCGGACCAGTATTGTTTCCTTGGGACTGGCAGTTTTAGTAACCGGTTTGTTTATCTATTATGTGGCGACCCGCTTAGGCGGGCAGACGGGAGACGTCTTAGGCGCTTCCCAGCAAGTTGCGGAGACGACGATTTTACTGGCAATAGTTATGGTGGGCCTTGAATGATCACAACTAGATGGTGGTGGGTGCGCCATGCGCCTTCCGCGGGTTCACCCGGTATAATTCACGGTCAGGATGACGTTGATGCTGACCTTTCTGATCAGGCGAGAGTTGACGCACGCCGGGCATTGCTGCCCAAAGATGCCGTCTGGCTGACCAGCGGGCTTCCTCGTACGGTACAAACGGCAGCGGCGCTCGGCGGCTCGAATTGCCGCGCCGTGCCTGGCCTGATGGAGCAGAATTTTGGCGAGTGGAACGGCAAAGCCTGGGATACCATGGATAAAGCGGCGGCTCGGGCCTTTTGGGAGGATTACACCACCGAAGCGCCGCCCGGCGGTGAGAGCGTGGTCCAGTTAATGGACCGGGTGTCAGAGAGCATTGCCGAACTCACCCTTGAATATCAGGGTCGGGATATTATTGCCGTTGCCCATGCCGGCTCGATCCGTTCGGCCATTGCCGTGGCGCTGAACCTGTTCGCCAAGTCTGCTTTGTCTATTCAACTCGATACCTTATCGCTGACCCGCATCGATGCCCTCTATGATGAAGAGCATGGGCCGAGCTGGCGGGTTATGGGGCTAAATCTCTAGTGTATCTGTAAATGTTTTGCCATCCCGGGGCCAAAATGATAGCGTCGCCCAGTCGTTGGAACAGGGAATCCGGTGTAAATCCGGTGCTGCCCCCGCAACTGTGACGGACGGGTTTGATCCACGCTTTTTTGAAGCAGCCACTGGCTAGTTTTAGCTGGGAAGGCCGGATCAAATCACAAGCCTCAGCCAGGAGACCTCTCCAACGCTAAGATTAACTGAACAAACCTCGGGGAGGAGGACTGCGTTTTAAATGAGTACTCTCATCGATCTTCAACAAACTGGTTATTCTTTGGTGCTTGGTGGTGCGCGCTCGGGTAAAAGCGCTTATGCCGAAAGCGTTATCGAAAATGCCGGCGGCGGTTTTTATATTGCGACCTCGGAAGCGCTGGATGAGGAGATGAAAGAGCGTATTGCCGCTCACCGGAAACGCCGCGGCGAGGATTGGCAGACCCTGGAAGAGCCGGTTTTATTGCAGCACGCTTTGCTATCCATCAACGGCCGGGGCAAGCCTGCCCTGGTTGATTGTCTGACACTCTGGCTTTCCAATCTGATGGAACTTGAAAAAAATATTGAGGCCGAGATCGATGGGCTTTGCACCCTGGTGGAAGACCTTGATTATCCGGTGGTGTTTGTCTCCAATGAAGTCGGTCAGGGAATTGTCCCGGATAATGCTCTGGCCAGGCAATTTGCCGACAGTGCCGGGCTGATGAACCAAAAAATCGCGGCAGCGGCGGAGAATGTTGTTCTCGTCTCAGCCGGCATCGCGCAAAAATTAAAATAAGGAAGTAAACGAATATGGCTCTTGCAGCAAAAACACCTGTCACCGTCATCACCGGCTTTTTAGGCGCCGGTAAAACCAGCCTGATCCGGCATATGCTTGAAAATGCCGACGGAAGAAAGCTGGCACTGATTATCAACGAGTTTGGTGATCTCGGCATTGACGGCGATATTCTTAAAGGCTGTGGCGATGAAACCTGCAGCGAAGACGACGTCATGGAGCTGACCAATGGCTGCATCTGCTGCACCGTCGCCGATGACTTTATCCCAACGTTGGAGACCTTGCTGGACCGCCCGGATCGCCCGGATCACATTGTCATTGAAACCTCTGGTCTGGCGCTACCGAAGCCGCTGGTCAAAGCTTTTCAATGGCCGGAAGTGCGTTCCAGGACGACCGTCGACGGCGTCATCACCGTGGTCGATGGTCCGGCAGTAAAATCAGGCCTCTTTGCCGATGACCCAGAACTGATCAAAAAACAGCGGGAGGCCGATCCGACGCTTGATCATGAGAACCCGCTGGAAGAAGTGTTTGGTGATCAGCTCGCCTGCGCCGATATGGTGATTGTCAGTAAGTCCGACATGCTGGAAGCGAAGGATTTGGATAGCGTGCTGGATTTGATCAATGAAGAAGCGCGTACTTCGGTGGAAGCCATCCCAGCCATTCATGGCCGTCTCGATCCCGGTATTATTTTGGGCCTTGATGCGGCGGTCGAAGATGATGTCGATGCAAGGCCCTCCTGTCACGATGATGAAGAAGAGCACGAACATGACGATTTCGATACGTTCACGCTTGATATTGAAACAGCGGCTAACCCCAGCGCCATTGTCGATCGGGTCAAGACTGCGCTAACCGAGGAAGGCGTACTCCGGATCAAAGGCGCCTTGGTCATCGAAGACAAACCGGCAAGGTTGATCGTGCAAGGGGTCGGCGAGCGGGTTGAGCATTACTTTGACCGGCCCTGGGCCGAGGGCGAAGCTCAACAAGGGCAATTGGTTATTATCGGCCTCCAAGGCTTCGACCGCTCCGCCGTTGAAGCGGTTTTTCGGGACTAAAGTGAGCAAAGGGTAAAGAGACGGCATGCATCTTCTCGTCACCCAGCCAGGCGAAATTAGCGACGGTTCAGAAGCCGTCGACCTCGGCCAATCGCCGGGAGATATTGTCTTTCTATCGGCGGCGGCCAGCGATCTCGCCATTCTCGCCGAACAGCACAGGCTGGATAACTATCCATCATTGCGGCTCGCCAATCTGATGCAGCTCAGTCACAACATGTCGGTTGATGTCTATGTTGAAAACACGATTGCCGGAGCAAATTTGGTGATCGTGCGACTGCTTGGCGGCATGGGCTACTGGCCGTATGGAATTGAGCAAATCCGCGAAACCTGTTTGGCGAATAATATTCATCTGGCCGTCGTGCCGGGTGATGATACGCCGGACCCGGAATTGACCGAACAGTCGACTCTCGGTCCCGAAGCCTGTCATCGTATCTGGCAATATTGCGCCCAAAGTGGCGCTGGTAACATTCAAAATCTCCTGAATTATGCGAGTTCGCTGATCGGGCAAGAGCGCGATTGGATTGAACCGGTGCCACTGGTGCGGGCCGGGCTCTATTGGCCGGGCGACAGTTTGCCTGATCTCGACACCATCAAAAGACACTGGCAGGCAGGTCAGCCGGTCAACGCGGTCGTTTTTTACCGCGCCTTGGTTCAAACCTCAGACCTGGCACCGATTGACGCGCTGATTGAAGCTTTGCAGGCCAAAGGTATCAATCCGCTGCCGGTTTTTGTCGGCAGTCTCAAAGACCCGACCTCGGCGGAAATTGTCAAAACGCTTTTTCAAGATGCCTCACCGGACGTCATTTTGAACGCTACAGGTTTTGCGGTCTCATCGCCGGGTGGCGATACTGTAGAAACACCGTTCACCGGCGCCGATTGCCCGGTCATCCAAGTGATCTTATCTGGTGGGACATTTAGGGAATGGGAGGAGGGTACGCGCGGTTTGACGCCCAAAGACCTCGCCATGAACGTGGCTTTGCCGGAAGTTGATGGCAGATTAATTTCACGCGCGATCTCGTTCAAAAAAAGCATTCAGTTTGATGACGCCACCGAAGTGGCGGTGATCAAGCATGAACCGGTGCCGTCCCGTATAGATTTTGTTGCTGAATTGGCGGCTGCCTGGACACGTCTCAGCCAAACCCAAGCCAACGAACGCCGGGTAGCGGTTGTGGTCGCCAATTACCCTAATAAAGATGGGCGGCTCGGTAATGGCGTTGGCCTCGACACCCCGGCAGGTGTGGCGGCGGCTTTTAAGCGTATGCAAGTAGAAGGCTATGCATTGGGCGACAATGTGCCGACCTCCAGCAAAGAGATTATGGATCGCCTGTTGGCGGGGCCGACCAATGCAGCTGGTGAGCGGATTGGTGGCGAAAAGTTCTCAATCAATGACTATAAGATATTTTTTGGCTCACTTCCGAAAGCCATTCAGGACGAAGTGACCGAGCGCTGGGGTTCGCCCAAGGATGATCCTTTTGTCTCGGAAGGAGCCTTTATTTTACCGGCGCACATTTTTGGTAATGTTGTTTTGGCGGTGCAGCCGGCCCGCGGCTACAACATTGATCCGACCTCGTCCTACCATGATCCCGATCTGGTGCCGCCGCACGGCTATCTCGCGTTTTATGCCTGGCTACGCCGCGAAAAAGACATCCACGCCATCACTCATTTTGGCAAGCATGGCAATCTCGAATGGCTGCCGGGTAAGGCCTTGATGCTGGATGACAGTTGCTATCCGGAAATAGTACTCGGTCCGCTACCGCATCTTTATCCCTTTATTGTCAATGATCCCGGCGAGGGCACTCAGGCTAAGCGGCGTGCTCAGGCCATCATTATCGATCACCTAACACCGCCGTTGACGCGCGCCGAAAGCTATGGGCCCTTGCGTGATCTCGAACAATTGGTCGATGAATATTATCAGGCCGCCGGTATGGATCCTCGGCGATTGAAAATTCTGGGTGAAGAAATTATTGAGCTTAGTACCCGCATCGGGCTCGACCGGGATGTCGGCATTGAAAAATCCGATGATGAAAATCAAGCGCTTGCCAAGATCGATAATTACCTTTGCGAGCTCAAAGAAATGCAGATTAGAGACGGCTTGCATATTTTCGGTGAAGCGCCCGAAGGAAGCCAGGAAACCGATCTCCTGATCGCACTCACCAGATTGCAGCGGGAAGACGGCGAGGGTGAAAACGCTTCGCTCATCCGGGCTTTAGCAAAAGATTTAGGTTTGGCTGGTTTCGATCCGCTCGATTGTGAGATGGGTGCCGAGTGGCAGGGTGAGCGGCCTCAGGAACTCGCAGATTTCGAGGGTGACTGGCGCAGCAATGGCGACACCGTCGAGCGGCTTGAGCTATTGGCGCAAGATTTGGTGAGCGGAAAAGCTGAGCCCAGATCAGACTGGCTGAATTCAAACATTGTACTCGATTTTATTCGCGATCAACTTCAGCCCATCATCGCTAATTGCGGTGAGCAAGAGCTCTCAGGATTAATGCAGGGTCTTGGGGGAGCTTTTGTCGCACCCGGCTCCAGCGGAGCCCCAACCCGAGGCCGATTAGACGTTTTGCCAACCGGCAAAAACTTTTATTCCGTGGATGTGCGTGCTGTGCCAACCCCGGCAGCCTGGCGCTTGGGCTGGAAGTCGGCGACGCTCTTGATCGAGCGGCATTTTCAGGAACATGGGGAATATCCGAAACGCCTCGCGATGAGCGCCTGGGGGACGGCTAACATGCGGACCGGCGGCGATGATATCGCGCAAGCCCTGGCGCTGATGGGCGTGCAGCCTCAATGGGACAAACAGGCCAATCGGGTCACTGGCTTTGAAGTGATGCCACTGACGGTCTTGGGCCGCCCAAGGGTTGACGTTGTTTTTCGCATCTCCGGCTTTTTCCGGGACGCCTTTCCGGCGCAGGTTGATTTGCTGGACTCGGCTGTTCGCGCGGTTAGTGAACAGGACGAGTCGGAGCATGATAATCCTCTGGCAGCTCAGGCTAGGAAAGATCGTGAAGCCTTCGTGGCTACTGGCGCAACCGAAGAAGAGGCGACCCGCCGTGCCGGATTCAGAGTATTTGGCTCCAAGCCAGGTGCCTATGGGGCAGGGCTGCAAACCTTGATTGATGAGCGCTGCTGGGAAACCGATGAAGATCTTTCCCGTGCCTATGTCGCCTGGGGAGGCTACGCCTATGGCTCGGGCGCCGAAGGAGAAGCGGAGAACGGTCTCTTTGAAGCGCGGTTGAAAGGGGTGGAGGTGGTGGTCCATAACCAGGACAATCGTGAGCACGATTTGCTCGATAGCGATGACTATTATCAATTTGAGGGTGGTATTACGGCAGCCGTGCGCGAGCTATCTGGTCAACAGCCTACCATTTATCACAATGATCACTCCCGTCCCGAAACGCCAAAAATCCGCACGCTCAGTGAAGAGATCGGCCGGGTGGTGCGCGCCCGGGCTGCCAATCCCAAGTGGATCGAGGGCGTCATGCGCCACGGCTATAAGGGCGCTTTTGAAATTGCAGCCACGGTCGACTATCTCTTTGCCTTTGCCGCCACGGCCAAGGTCGTCGAAGATCATCACTTTGATCAATTGTTCGAGGCTTATTTGGTCGATGACGAGGTGCGCGATTTTATCGAGCAAAATAATGCGCCGGCTTTGCAGGAAATCGCTGAGCGCTTCGATGAAGCAATAGAGCGCGGCTTCTGGCATCCCCGCGCCAACAGTGTCGGTGACTTGCTGGCGCGACTTAGAAACAGGGTTCAGGAGGAAATGGCATGAGTGATGAACGATCAGAAGAAGAGCTGAACGCGATCGCAAATGAAAAACGCCGCAAACACAAAGCGGCCAAAGATAAAATTCTGGCGACCAAAACCAAGGAAGGCGGCTTGCTGGTCGTTCATACCGGCAAGGGTAAAGGTAAAACCACGGCGGCGATGGGCATCGTTGCACGCTGTATAGGTCACGGTCAGAAAGTCGGTATTGTCCAATTTGTTAAAGGCAAATGGGAAACCGGTGAGCGCGTCGTACTGGAAGCGTTCCCTGATCTTGTCACCATCACCGCCATGGGTGAAGGTTTCACCTGGGAAACTCAGGACCGGGCGAGGGATATCGAGGCCGCCACTGCTGCCTGGGCACGGGCCAAGGAAATGATCGAAGACCCGGACCTCGCTCTCGTGCTGCTGGACGAGATCAACATCGTGCTGCGCAATGACTATCTCGATATCAATGAGGTTGCTGAGTACCTCAAAAACAAACCGGTTGAAAAGCACGTTATTTGTACGGGCCGCAACGCTAAGCAGGAATTGATTGAGGTTGCTGATCTGGTGACGGAAATGACCGAAATTAAACACCATTTCCGGGACGGCTACAAAGCCCAGGCCGGGATTGAGTTTTAGTTCATGCCCGCTGCCCTCATGTTTCAAGGCACTGGCTCCGATGTCGGCAAATCGCTGGTCGTTGCCGGTCTCTGCCGTGCCTTGGTCAAGCGGGGCATGACGGTCCGGCCTTTCAAGCCACAGAACATGTCGAACAATGCTGCCGTCACGCCAGAAGGCGGTGAGATTGGCCGCGCTCAGGCCCTGCAGGCCAAAGCTTCGGGCGCCGCGCCGCATATCGATATGAACCCTGTGCTCTTAAAGCCGCAATCGGATGTCGGCGCGCAATTGGTGGTGATGGGCAAAGTTGAAGGCAACTATCCGGCCCGGGACTATCAGGCAAAGAAAATTGAATTGCTGGAGGTCGTGGTTGCCGCCTCCGAACGCCTCCAAGCAGAGGCCGATATCGTGCTGATCGAAGGGGCCGGCAGTGCGGCGGAGGTTAATCTGCGCGAGAACGATATCGCTAATATGGGTTTTGCCGTCGCCACTCAGACGCCAGTGGTGCTGGTTGCCGATATTGACCGGGGTGGGGTGATTGCCAGCGTCGTCGGCACTTGGGAATTGCTGCCGGAGGAAGAGCGCGCTCTGGTTGCCGGCTTTGTCATCAATAAATTTCGGGGCGACGTGACCTTGTTTGAAAGTGGTATCGAAGCCATTAAAGAAAAAACCGGGCTGACCTGCTTTGGCGTCATACCGTACGTACCCGAGGCTGCCAAACTGCCGCAGGAAGATGCCCATACACTGGAAAACACCAAACGCGAAGCTTCCAACGGCTCAATTAAGATCGCCGTGCCGAGAATGGCGCATATCTCAAATTATGATGATTTCGATCCCCTAATCGCCGAGCCTGATGTTGATCTGACCATGGTTTCACCGGGTGAGGCTCTGCCCGGCGATGCGGAATTGATCATTTTACCGGGCTCCAAAACCACGATCACAGACTTAGCCGATCTCCGCCGTCAGGGCTGGGACGTCGATATTGCGGCGCATCTCAGACGAGGCGGGTCGGTGCTCGGGATTTGCGCCGGCTATCAAATGCTGGGCACGCACATAGATGATCCTGATAAAACCGAAAGTGACATCACCTCGATTGAGGGCTTGGCGCACCTTAAGGTGCATACTGAATTAGGCGGTGATAAATCCTTGGTCGAAGTCACCGCCGACTCGATGCTAGATTGTGGAGTGTTTAGGGGCTACGAGATGCATATCGGCACCACCGCAGGCCCCGATTGCGACCAGCCTTTTGCCGAAGTCGAGGGACATGATATCGGTGCAGTTTCGGAAAATGGCAAAGTGATGGGCTGCTATCTGCACGGGCTTTTTGCCGATGATGATTTTCGCCATGCCTTTTTGTCGCGGCTGAAAGAGCGGGAAATTTCCGGTCTCGCTTATGATCTTGAGGTCGAGCAGGCTCTTGATGCGGTCGCGTTGGTCTTTGAAAAAGCGCTTGATATTGATGCTCTGTTGGCAGCTGCCAAATAGTTAACAAATTAAAGGGTGCCTGGCACCTTTGAAAAAATTAACCAATTGCTTTGAGCACGGCATCAAACGGCAACAGGATTGCGCCGTGGCGGGGTTTGGCGTCTTTGGCAGGAGCCAGGGCAGCGAGGGCGGCCCAATCGCCATCGGGGGCAGCAGCGCCATCTTTCAACATTGATTCAACCTGATCGCGGACGCTTTGGATATCGTCTTTTGATTTGCCGATAACGACCTCCGCCATTACCGAGGCCGCCGCCTGACCTAAAGCGCAGGCTTTGATCTTTTGGCTGTAGTCGGTGATTTTGCCAGCGTCGATTTGGAGGGCGATGTCGATTGAACTGCCGCAGAGAGGACTGCGGAGCGATGCCTCCCGGTCCGGATTGTCCAAGGGTTCCAGCCCGCCGATATTAGCGGCCAGGCGCAACACATCTTTATTATAAATATCATCGATCATGGTGATTGGAATATAGTCGCCTAGAAGTTTGCCCGCCAGCACCTAATCAGCTAAATCAGGCTTATGAAAGTCACCGATTTTGATTTCGACTTGCCGCCCGAATTGATCGCGCAACACCCCATCGAGCCCAGGGATGCCGCGCGGCTGTTGCATATTGGCGAAAATCTCAATGATCTTGGTATCAAAGACTTACCCGGTTTACTTAATCCGGGCGATACATTGGTCTTTAATAATACCAAGGTGATCCCCTCGCGCCTGACCGGCAAGCGCGGTGAGGCCACGGTCGAGGTTACACTTCACAAGCAGGAAAATAGTAGCAACTGGTGGTCTTTTGCCCGTCCGGCCAAGCGTCTGCGTCCCGGTGACGAGTTGATCTTCGGCGAGGATTTTGAATGCATCGTCAAAGAAAAGCGCGATGGCGGCGAAGTTTTGCTCGGCTTTGAGGGCGGCTTGAGCATGCTGATGGCCGGGCTTGATAAATATGGCTACATGCCGTTGCCACCATACATTAAACGCGAGAAAGGTGGGGCGGCAGAAGACAGGGCAGATTACCAGACACTTTTTGCCGAGCGTGAAGGCGCAGTGGCAGCACCCACCGCCGGGCTGCATTTTACCGAAGATTTGATGGCCGCACTCGATCAGCGGGGGATCAAAAAAGCCTTTGTGACGTTGCATGTTGGTGCGGGCACCTTTCTGCCGGTGAAAGTTGACGATACCGATGACCATGATATGCATGCGGAATGGGGAGAGCTTGATCAAACCACAGCCGAGACCATTAATCAGGTGCGCCAGGCCGGCGCTAAAGTGATACCGGTGGGTTCAACTTCATTGCGTCTGCTGGAAACGGCAGCTGATGTTGAGGGCGTGCTTCATCCCTTTACCGGCGAGACGGATATCTTTATTACCCCTGGGTACCAATTTAAAGTTACGGATAAGATGGTGACGAATTTTCACTTACCGAAATCGACTTTATTTATGCTGATCGCGGCCCTGGCGGGAACAGAGCGGGTCAAAGCGGCCTATGCCCACGCCATTCAGGAAAACTACCGGTTTTTCTCCTACGGCGATGCCTGTTTGATCGAAGGTACTCAATGACCAATTTTTCCTACACTGTTAGCGCCACGGATGGCGCCGCTCGCCTAGGCCAAGTGGCAACCGCCCACGGTGTCATTGATACGCCGGCCTTTATGCCGGTGGGCACCGCCGGTACGGTCAAAGCGATGACGCCGGACTCGGTCGCCGAAACCGGTGCCCAGATTGTGCTCGGTAATACTTATCACTTGATGCTGCGGCCGGGCGCGGACCGGGTTGAGCGCTTGGGCGGCCTGCATAAATTCATGAACTGGCCCGGGCCAATCTTGACCGATTCAGGCGGCTTTCAAGTGATGTCACTTTCCAAGTTACGCAAAATGACTGAGGACGGCGTAACCTTTCAATCGCATATCGATGGCCGCAAGTTTGAACTGACACCGGAATCCTCAATTGATATTCAGCGCAAACTGGATGCAGATATCACCATGCAGTTGGATGAATGTCCGGCCCATACGGATGACAAAAAAATAATTGATGAATCGATGCAGCTCTCGCTGCGCTGGGCGGAGCGCTCAAAAGCAGCTTTCGATGACCGGCTGGGCTACGGCGTGTTCGGTATTGTCCAAGGCGGCGTCTTTGCTGATCTCCGGGAGCAATCCGCTAAGGGTTTGATAGATATGGATTTTCACGGACTGGCGATCGGCGGTTTGGCGGTAGGCGAGCCGCAAGAGGTGATGTTTCAAGTCTTGGACGATCTGATGCCGCAAATGCCGTCGGACAAACCACGCTATTTGATGGGTGTCGGCACTCCGGCTGATATCGTTGGCGCCGTCTCGCGGGGTATCGATATGTTTGACTGTGTGATGCCGACCCGCTCCGGGCGCACCGGCAAGGCCTTTACCCGTCAGGGCGAAGTGAATATCCGCAATGCCCGCCACGCAGATGATCACCGGCCGCTTGATGACAAATGCAATTGCCCGGCTTGCAAAAATTACAGCCGCGCCTATATCCATCATCTGGTTAAAGCGCAGGAAATTCTCGGACCGATGCTGCTGACCTGGCATAATGTTCACTATTATCAGGACCTAATGTGGTGGCTGAGGAAAAGCATCGGCGAGGGCACCCTCGACGAGTTCATTGCGCGCTTTCACGACGACAAGAAAGACGGCGATATCGAGCCCCTGTTAAAGGAGAGATAAATGATCACCATCAGAAAAAGTGAAGACCGTGGTCTGGCCGAATTGGACTGGCTGCATTCGCAACATACTTTTTCCTTTGCCGATTACAGTGATCCCGAGCAGATGGGTTTTGGCAATCTCCGGGTCATCAATGAAGATCAAATTCAGCCCGGCACTGGTTTCGGCACTCACAGTCATCAGGATATGGAAATCATTTCTTATATTCTCGAAGGTGAGCTGGCGCATAAAGACGATATGGGCAACGGCTCGATTATCCGGCCAGGTGAAATCCAGCGCATGAGCGCCGGCACCGGCGTGCTCCACAGTGAACACAACCCGTCAGCAGATACCCGTAATCGCTTCTTTCAAATCTGGATTTTGCCGGAAAAGGGCGGAATTAAGCCAGGTTATGAGCAAAATGAGATACCGGAAGGCGCCCGTGATGGCAAGCTTCATCTAGTGGGTTCGCGCAATGGCCGGGGCGATAGCGTCACGATCCACCAGGATGTCGAGCTTTATGCCAGTATTCTGTCTCCGGGCGACAAAGTAACCCATCAAGTAGCTGCGGGGCGTGGAATTTGGCTGCAATTGGCGTCGGGCGCCCTTGAAATAAATGGTACAGCCATGGCCGTGGGGGATGGCGCAGCCATCACTGAAGAAACTGTTCTTGAAATTTCAGCTTCCGAGACCAGCGAGTTTTTGCTGTTCGATCTTGGTTGAATTATCGAAAGTTTAACCTTTGCCGCGTAAGTGATACCTAACAATAAAATAGAATTGGTGGACCAAAAGGTTTTTGCGGCATGATGTATTTTCAAGTTATCGCTGGCTTTGTTCTGCTCCTGGCCGGGGCGGAAATCATGCTGCGCGGTGCGGTCGGACTGGCGGAAAAATTTGGTATCTCAAAACTCGTGGTCGGCATGACCGTCGTTGCTTTTGGCACTTCGGCACCGGAGTTGCTCGTGTCCTTAAATGCCGCACTTTCCGGATCGTCGGGACTGGCGATTGGTAATGTCGTCGGCAGTAACGTCGCTAATATTCTCCTGGTCCTGGGTGTTGCCGGCTTGCTGATGCCGATTGCCAATGAGCCGGGAGCGCTTAAACGGGATGGCTGGATGCTGATGCTCGGCACCGGGTTGTTTATGGCGCTCACCTATCGGGGTGAGATTGATTTGATTGGCGGCTTGGTGCTGCTTGTCTATTTCATCGGCTTTCTTTTGTACTCTTATATGCGCGAGAAACAGGGCGTCGATGCGGCCGGAGAAATGTATGAACATGAGGTCGATGAAATTGAAGGTGTTCCTCATAGCTTGTTGAAAATACTGGTTTTTTTAGTGATTGGCTTTGCTGGATTGATCTATGGAGCGGATATACTGGTCGAAGGTGGCGTCGCCATTGCCCGGACTTTTGGCGTTGATGAAGCAGTTATCGGACTGACAGTGATCGCCTTTGGCACATCTTTGCCAGAACTTGCTGCCTCTGTTGTCGCGGCTATTCGCAAACACGCCGATGTCGCTGTCGGTAATGTCGTTGGCAGTAATATCTTTAATGTCGTCGGCATCGTTGGTGTTGTCGCCGTAGTCACGCCGATGGAAGTTCCGGCCCGGGTGGTAAATTTTGATATCTGGATTATGGCGGCGGCGACTTTGATCCTGATGCCTTATATGATTGGCCGCCGCGAACAACTCGGCCGCCTTGAAGCGGGCCTATTCTTTGCGGCTTATCTCGTTTACATCGCAGCCATTGGCTATGGCGTCGAGACTCTCATCCCCGCCTAATTCAATACGGTGAGGGCTTGCCATCTGAGCAGTGATCTCTCATTCTCTCCTGATGACTGAAAATTCAATTGGAACAGCACTGGTCACTGGCGGCGCCAAACGGATTGGCCGCGAGATCGCCTTTGCCTTGGCCGAGGATGGTTGGCAGGTTGCGGTGCATTACAACGGCTCAGCCGAAGAAGCAGAGAACGTTGTTTCGGAAATATCAGCTGCCGGCGGCAAGGCAATATCAGTGCCGGCAGACCTCGCTGATGAGGCTGTTGTAGCAGCAATGATCCCGGCCATATCTGACCAGCTTGGAACCGTCACTTGTGTCATCAATAATGCCTCTATTTTCGAAGAAGATAGCGTTTTAAGCGCCACCAAGCAGTCCTGGGACGGCCATATGGCGGTTAATTTACGGGCACCATTCGTGCTGACGCAAAGTCTGGCCGAAAATCTGCCAAAAGATAATAAAGCTAATATTATCAACATAGTAGACCAAAGAGTTGGTAATCTGACACCCTATTTTACCAGCTATACGTTGAGTAAATCGGCGCTCTGGACCCTCACTCAGACGACGGCGCTGGCATTGGCGCCTAAAATTCGCGTAAATGCCATCGGGCCTGGTCCGACATTGCCGTCATCACGTCAAACCGACGATCAATTTGAGCGTCAAATCGAACTGACGCCGTTGCAGGCTCAAGTTGATCCCAAAGAAATTTGTGCGGCGGTGAGATTTATCCTTGCTACTCCCTCAATGACAGGGCAATTGTTATCTTTAGATTCCGGTCAGCATCTCGGCTGGGCTCAACCCGGCCAGTCAAGTTTGCCTGATGAGTAAATAGGAAAATTTTTATGACAGCTTCTGACTCAAATGTCGTTCATGCTTTTCGTATTGCAGATGCCCATACATCGGTTCGCCATGTCTTTATCCGCGATCTGATACTCACCGGACTTATTGGTGTTCATACCCACGAAAAGAAAAAACCTCAGCGCCTGCGTATCAATCTTGATCTGGCCGTAAAGGAAACACCGGCGGCAGTTGAAGACCGGCTGTCTGATGTCGTCAGTTACGAAGATGTTGCCGATGGCATTCGGACCATGGTTACGAACGGACATGTCAATCTGGTTGAGACTTTAGCTGAGCGAATTGCCGATATGTGCCTCAATGATGAGCGCGTACAGGCGGCCCGGGTGCGGATTGAGAAGCTCGATGTTTTTGAAGATGCCGCAAGTGCCGGTGTTGAGATCGAAAGATTTCGGTCTGAAGAGGCCTGATTTAAGTAACTAATAATTGTTACAATTCTGCCAAGTCCTTAATTCATTTAGACTTTTCCGGATTTCATTTTGACTTTTATAGTCGGTCAATTCGTTAAAGTTTTGCACACCCTGCCTTTTTTTGCCTTATTTAACGCATTTATCAAAATGTTACAGTTTGTAACACGAGTGTATAAAATGAATATTGTTTTGTCTTTTAAAAACAACAGTTTATAAATTATGCCTCTTTTTTACGCGATTTGAGAAAAACGAAATGGAAATTTCGGAAAACCCGCTGAGAAGAATATTTTCAACAAAGTTATCCACAAGAATCGTGGATAGTGTTGGGGATATATCGGGCGAAACTGAGTATATTCTATTAATCTGCTGATTGAGATGAGCAAAACCGAAGACATTATAGATCAAGTGGCCGCTGAAAACGGTTCAGTTGCAAAGACTTCGATGTTGGGAGTCGAAGTCATTCGCGGCCATCTTAAAACTTTGCCCGGCAATCCGGGTGTTTATCGCATGATAAATGACAAGGGCGATGTGCTCTATGTTGGCAAGGCAAAAAATCTCAAGAAGCGGGTCGCCAATTATACCAATCTCAATCGGCAATCGATCCGCATCAAGCGCATGATCAATTTGACGCGCTCGATGGAGTTTGTGACGACCCATACCGAAGCCGAGGCTTTGCTGCTTGAAGCCAATCTAATTAAGAAATTGGCGCCGCGCTATAATATTTTATTGCGGGACGATAAATCTTTTCCGGCGATTTTAATCACCGGAGATCATGACTATCCGCAGGTGCTCAAACATCGGGGAGCGCGAAAACGCAAGGGCGAATATTTTGGCCCCTTTGCTTCCGCCGGCGCCGTCAACCAATCACTCGCTGTTCTCCAGCGCGCCTTTCTGTTGCGCTCCTGCACCGATGCTGTATTTGCTGCCCGCACGCGACCCTGTTTGCTTTATCAGATTAAACGCTGTGCGGCGCCTTGCGTCGATATTATGGACCGGCCGCAATATCTCGCTCTGGTCGACCAGGCGCGGGACTTTTTGACCGGTAAATCCGTCGCTATTCAGAAACAATTAGCGGCTGATATGCAAACTGCTAGCGATGCTCAGGAATATGAAAAAGCGGCGGAAATCCGGGATAGAATACACGCTATGACCTCAATTCAGGCGCATCAGGACATCCACGCCGCTCATGTTGATGAGGCGGATATCATCGGCTTGTATCAAGCCGGTGGCCAAACTTGTATTCAGGTATTTTTCCTTCGCGCCGGCTGTAACTATGGTAACCGCGCCTATTACCCAAGCCATCCCTCGGATGCCGATAGCGGTCAAATTCTTGAAGCCTTTATTGGTCAGTTTTATGCCAATAAGGTACCGCCTAAATTATTATTGCTGAGCGAGGCAGTGCCGGAAAAAACCATCCTCACCCAAGCTTTAAGCAATCGGGCCGAGCGTAAAGTCCGGATCGAAATACCAAGCCGGGGTGAGAAGAAAAATCTCATTGGTATGGCAATGGAGAATGCGCGCAAGGCACTTGGCCGCCGCATGGCCGAAAGTGCCTCACAGCGAAAACTTTTGGAAGCGCTGGTGGAGCCGTTTGCTCTTGAGGCGCCACCAGACCGGATCGAAGTTTATGACAACAGCCATACCGGCGGCACTAACGCGGTTGGTGGCATGATCGTCGCCGGGCCTGAAGGCTTTGTCAAAAACGCCTATCGTAAATTTAATATCCGCACAGTCTTGCCCGAAGCTGCTCCGGGTGACGCGCAGGCCGGCGATGATTACGCCATGATGCGGGAAGTGCTGACCCGCCGGTTTTCGAGGGCGCTCAAAGAAGACCCGGACCGCAAAGACGGCCAGTGGCCTGATCTCATATTAATAGATGGCGGGGCTGGTCATCTTTCAGTGGCGCTCGAAGTATTTGAAGAGCTTGGTGTTCGTGACGTTGGTGTGGCCGCTATCGCCAAGGGACCGGACCGCAACGCTGGGCGGGAAAGGCTGTTTTTGCCCGGGAAACAGCCCTTTAGCTTGGACAGCCGTGATCCTGTCCTATACTTTCTGCAGCGGTTGAGAGATGAAGCTCACCGCTTTGCGATTGGCACCCACCGGGCGCGCCGTGGTAAACGGATAGAGCGTTCCCCGTTGGATGAGATTCAAGGGGTTGGCGGAATGCGTAAAAAGGCGCTATTACACCACTTCGGATCGGCTCGCGCCGTCGCTCAAGCCGGTTTAACAGACCTGGAAACTGTCGATGGTATCAGCCGGGCCATGGCGGTTAAAATTTATGATTGGTTCCATCCGGAAGAATAACCAGTAGGTAATAGGATTTTATAGGCACTAATCGATGTTAACGAATATACCCAACCTTTTGACACTGTCCCGTATAGCGTCAATTCCGTTACTGGTTGCTACGTTCTATCTTGAATCGCCGCTCGGTAATTGGCTAGGTCTGGCGATCCTGACATTTGCCGGGGCGACAGATTTTTTTGACGGCTATTTGGCCCGCGCCATGAAGCAGCAATCGGCTCTCGGTAAATTTCTCGATCCAATTGCCGATAAACTATTAGTGTCTTCCCTGATCTTGATGCTGGTTGCCTTCGACCGCATTCCAGGCATTGCGATACTTCCTGCCGTGGTCATATTGTGCCGAGAATTGCTGGTCTCGGGATTAAGGGAGTTTCTGGCTGGTGCCCGGGTCAGTGTACCGGTAA
The DNA here is from genome assembly GCA_964566055.1 of uncultured Rhodospirillaceae bacterium. Classification (GTDB taxonomy): domain Bacteria; phylum Pseudomonadota; class Alphaproteobacteria; order Rhodospirillales; family UBA2165; genus TMED23. The sequence goes on along the minus strand of CAZMHI010000010.1, from coordinate 26,871 downwards.
GCCGCCTCGCTCAATATAAGACAACCCTACAAATGCTGATGCTCGGATTTTTGATGGTTGGTCCGGCTGGGCCGATGTTTGGACCGATGTCGACGACGGATGTCGGTGTCGTTGGCCTTTGGATTGCCGCTGTGCTGACTTTGATCACCGGTTATGATTATCTCCGCGCCGGGCTTCGTCATGTTGATGAAATGGATAGTCAGAAAATTGAGGCGGCGGAAAAAGTTGATTCCCTGTCCGATACAGAAGAGAAACAACCGGCGGCATGATGATGAAGATTTTTGGTCTCGCCGGCTGGAGTGGCAGCGGTAAAACGACACTAATTGTTAAACTTATTCCGGAATTTGTCAGCCGTGGCTTAACAGTTTCGACAATGAAACACGCCCATCATGAGTTTGATATTGATGTACCGGGCAAGGATTCCTATGAGCACCGCCAAGCCGGCGCCAGTGAGGTGATGATTTCCGCCTCACAAAGATGGGCCTTGATGCATGAAGTGCGCGATGAAGATGAGCCCAGTGTTGATGAACTCATTGCCCGCATGACGCCTGTTGATCTGTTGCTGGTGGAGGGTTTTAAGTGGCACTCCCATGCTAAAATGGAAATTCATCGGCCCTCGGTCGGCAAGCCTTTACTGCAAACGGATGACCCGGAAATAGTCGCCGTCGCCAGTGACGAAGCTTTAACGGGCCTTTCCGTGCCGGTGCTGGACTTAAATGATGTTACCGGTGTCGCTGATTTTATTCTTGAACGTTGCAGTTTAAAGGCGGCTTAAATTATGAGTGAATTGGACGATTGCTTTAGAGCCTCAGAGGAACCGATCACGGTCGCCGAAGCGATTGCGCGTTTTTCAGAAGTGCTCGGTGGCATCGGCCAATCTGAAAAAGTTCCGGTACGCGATGCCTTAGGCCGTATTTTAGCCAGCGAGCTGTCGGCTCAGCACGATATCCCGCCCCATGACAATTCAGCTGTCGATGGCTATGCAGTTTATTTCGATGATCTAAACGGCGATGCTGAAACTAAACTGCCGGTGACCGGACGCATTGCCGCAGGCCATCCGTTGGAGAGGGCTGCCAAGCGCGGCGAAGCGGTGCAGATATTTACCGGTGCGCCGGTTCCTGAAGGTGACGAGGATGACGGCCCGGACACGATCTTTATGGTCGAAGATATCAAAGTTGATGGCGACGATGTTATTTTACCGGCAGGTATTAAACAGCATGCCAACCGCCGGAAACGGGGTGAAGACGTTAAAACCGGCGATGTCATCTTAACAGCCGGCCACAAATTACGTCCGCAGGATATCTCCATGGCAGCCTCATTGGGCTATGCCGAAATAGAAGTGTGCCGCCGCTTGCGGGTAGCCGTGTTCTCAACCGGTGACGAAATTCAGGATGTCGGTGCACCGCTGGAAGCCGGCTGCATTTATGATGCCAACCGCTATTCGATTATTTCGATGCTGGAGCGCCTCGGCTGTGACGTCACTGATGTTGGTATTTTTCCGGATGTGCCCGGTGATATCCGGGCTGGCCTTTGGCAGGCTGCCGATGATCATGATCTATTGGTGACCTCGGGCGGTGTTTCCAAGGGTGAAGAGGATCACATCAAAGGCATTGTTGAAGACTTGGGCGCTCTTAATTTCTGGAACTTGGCGATTAAGCCGGGACGTCCTATAGCGCTCGGTCATATCGAACGGGAAGGGGTGCAGGTGCCCTTTGTCGGCTTGCCCGGTAATCCGGTCGCCGTCATGGTGACCTTTTTGCGCATAGCCCGCCCGCTGATATTGCTTTTGTCTGGCGCCAATGAGCTGGAGCCTAATTTGTACCAGGTACCGGCGGGCTTTGAATTTAAGAAAAAGCCCGGGCGGCGGGAATGGCTGAGGGCAAGACTTGAACTAGATGGCGCCGGCAAGCCAGTGGCGATAAAGTATGAAGCCGATGGTTCTGGTATTATTTCGTCGATGGTTGAAAGTGATGGCTTGATCGAATTGCCGGAAGAGTGTGAGGGGATCAAACAGGGCGAGTTGATCGACTTTTTGCCCTTTAGTGAGGTTATGTAGGTTATGAAAATTCTTTATTTTGCCCATTTCAGGGAAAAGGCCAATATCGCCGAGGAAGATGTAGAGTTGCCCGGCGATGTAGCTGATGTGAACGGCCTGCTCGATTGGCTGGAGGCCCGGGGTAACGGCTATGCCGATGCCTTCGCGGATCGCAACCATATTCGGGTGGCCGTTAATCAGGAACATGTTGAGTTTGATGCAGCTGTTAAAGACAGCGACGAAGTGGCCTTTTTCCCACCGATGACAGGTGGCTGATGACAATTAAGGTTCAAGCTGAGGATTTTGATGCCGGTGCAGAAATTGCCAAAATTTCTGCGGTGAGTACCAATGTCGGTGGCGTCTGCAGCTTTTTAGGCTTGGTGCGGGATGCTGATGACGGCAAGTCTATTACGGCGATGACCCTCGAACACTATCCCGGCATGACCGAGAAACAATTAGCCAAGATCGAAGCTGAGGCCCATGAACGCTGGCCCTTGGATGACACGCTCATCATCCACCGTTATGGCCGCTTGGAACCGGGGGATCAGATTGTCCTGGTGGTCACAGCCTCCGCCCACCGCAAGGCCGCCTTTGAGGCTTGTGAATTCCTCATCGACTGGCTCAAGACCAAAGCGCCCTTCTGGAAAAGCGAAGAAACCCCGGACGGCACCAGCTGGGTCGAAGCAAAAGCCGCTGATGACCACGCTGCGGATAAGTGGGGGAAGTAAATTTCTCTCGAAAAGCGGATAAAGACAATCAGCGGGTAGGAGACGTGATAATACTACGAGCTACCTGCACACTATAGCTAATTTCGGACCATACCTCGGTGGGGTTTATCGCTTGTCGCAGAGGTGGCAATTGAACTGAGCCAGATTTTCCCAATGCCGCATTTACTGCTAAAAGGTCAGCAACGATTGTTCCAAGATTATCATTCACGAAAGCTGGTGTAATTGCTCCATGCTTGATCTCCTGCGCAACAACGCCACCTGGAATTTTGGTGTTCAATTTTTCAAGGAGGGTCGGCAACAAGTTAATCAATTTGAACGATTCGATATATACTTCACGAGGTTTCTTGCTCGCTGGTATTTTGCCTGTTCGCGAGGGTAAGAAACACTGTACGTCGCGACAGAATTTCTCCAATAGGAGGGAAATTAACTGCGCGCGGCGGAACACTTGGGACGGTCGAGTGGAAGGCGTGCCAAGCAAGTCTAAAATGATGTTTATGCGCGTAAGGACTGCGTATACATTGCTTGGTCGTTTGCCAAAATTCTTGGGCGGAATTTCCAGGTCACCGGCACGTCCATTCATTTTCCGTAAGATTTGCATCCGTTCGATGATACTATTTGCCCGCCGCAAGACGTCACTAGGTTTTACATTGGTAATTGGCATAGGTTCAATTGCTTTGCCACGGTGGCCGAGTAGTCGAGTAAGTTGATCCAACCGATCCTCAATTTCGATTGATTTTTGGATAACATGCCGTGGCTGAATTTCATTCAATAGAATATTGGCGCTGATTTTAATATCTTGGCGAGAGACTTCGTTTAGATTTTTGATTTCAATCAATTCGCGGCTTATCACCAGCATCTGGGAATACACCTCCGATGGCGTTATTTTTTCTTGTGCCAGAGGTTCTTTTGTCGGCAAGAATACGGTGGTAAAAACGCAAAGTGATATGAATACAATTCTAAATTTGATTTTTTCCATCATTGAAGCAACCTCGTATTATAAATTCCAGGGTAAATTTGGAGGTGCAATTTAAAAGTGAAATTATTTTACAGAGTAAACACGTATTCATGCAAATATACTAGAGAGAATTATCCGTCGCTGATCTGCCGTCCGCTATCGGCAGTAAAGCAGGCACTAATATCCGATAGCAAAATCAACTTTCTTCCGAGCACATTCGAAAAAATGTACTTCATTTCAATCCCTCTGTGTTCTCACTGTCCTCTGTGGTAATTTAATGTCAGCAACAAATACGGAAAACGTAAATGACTAAAAAGCCAGCCAAAAAAACCTCCAAGAAATCACGCTACCGTACCGTCAAAGCCTATAAAAACGAGGAGTTTCTGGGATCTCGCGATGCCCGACCCTTACGCATTCAGGCGGAGTATCTTGAACCTGAAACCCGGTTTGAAAATTTCAATGTCAAAGATACGATTGTATTTTTCGGCTCAGCCCGGACCAAATCCCGCCGCCAGGCCCAAACAGCATTGCGTGAGGCCAAGAAAGCCAAAGCATCGGCAAAACAGATCGCCAAAGCTGAGCGAGACCTCATGATGTCGCGCTACTACGAAGAGGCCCGCGAACTGGCCAAACAGCTAACCCACTGGTCGAAGGATCTAGGAGAGGAGGGTGACGAACGCCGCTTTGTTATTTGCACCGGTGGTGGACCCGGCATCATGGAGGCAGCAAATCGCGGCGCCTCTGAGGCCAAAGGCTTGAACATCGGGCTCAATATTTCACTGCCGTTTGAGCAACACGACAATCCCTATATCACCCGCCATTTAGGTTTTGAGTTTCATTACTTCTTTATGCGTAAATTCTGGTTTGTCTATTTGGCCAAGGTGATCGTGGTATTTCCAGGCGGCTTCGGCACCCTGGACGAGCTATTTGAAGTGGTAACTCTCGATCAGACCGGCAAATTAACCAAGCCGATTAAAATTGTGCTCTATGGTGAACAGTACTGGAAAAATATTGTCAATTTAGACGCCTTGGTCGAATATGGCACAATCAGTCCGGAGGATCTCGATATGATATATATAACCGACGAAGTCTCGGATGCCTTTGACTACATAACCACCGAATTAGCTGAAAATGCCTTGGATCATCCTGGTGGTATATTATAGGATCGTAATTCCTAAGTAATCTTCCGTTTACTTTTTGCTGTTAGACCCATTTACTAGTTTGAGAAATTCGACTGAAATAAGGATGTAGGATCGTGAGAACACTACCGGCCAAAGCCAAACAACATTTGATTTGGAGTATTATCGGGTTCGCGCTTGGCATTGCCGCAGTTATTCAAGGCTGGGATTGGAAACCCATGGTTCTCGGTTTTGGATTTGGATTTGTCCTGCTTTGCTTGGGAATCTGGACGATTATGTCTGATCGCCGCATTGAAGATCTAAAACGCCAGGTTAAAGAGCTGGATCTCGAAGAATAAGTGACACTGCTTTAGAATTTTTCCGTTAAAAACCAGACCTCGGTTTTCACCGGCAACATCGACCGGTTGAGCACGATATTGTCTTGTTCCAAAAATTTAACTTTGTACTTCTGTCCAGCAGTTGAAGGGAACGCGTCGGCCTCGCCAAAGGCTGATAAATGCATCGGCATAATTATGCGGGGATTGATCTGGCCGATAATGTGGAGCGCTTCTTCGTGGCTGAGGGTATTTACGCCGTCAATCGGCACGTAGAGTACGTCGATACGGCCGAGCTGAGCGACTTGTTCTTTGCTGAGGAAATGATGCAGATGACCGAGATGCGCCATGCAGAGCCCACCGGCTTCATAGACGAAAACCGAATTGCCGTTCACCGCGCCTTTGCCGAAATCAAAGATATTGGTCGGCAGATTATAGATCCTCATATCTTTAAATCTGAGATGATGCCGGGCAATGCCGCCTGCGGGGTCCCAGCCACGCAGGACATGGATAATTTTAGGGTCGATAAAATCCGTCCAATGGCTGGTGTGTGAATTGTTCATTGTTACAATGTCGGGTATGCGATCCGGTGTTTGTAAGCCGGAGTAATCCGTTGAAACCGCCACGCCTTTGGGTGTTTCCATCATGAAAGTTGAATGACCGACAAAAGTGATTTTAACACTGCCGCCCGGTACATCGGCCAATTGCAGGGACGCCCGCTTGAGGAGATTGTTCTCAACCAGGCCCAAGCCACAGGGGACATATTGTTTCGCCTTGGAATTTTCCTGGGATTTAGCCTGGGCGTAAAGCGGCGCTGCCGTGGCTGATCCGGTAAACCAGATCAAGCTCAGGGTAACTGTCGCTATGAGCAGACGTAGCTTCATTACAGTGGAATTCCCTAATATTGTTCGCCGTAAGATGTCTGGGGGCGCATCAGCAGGACTTCTGTTTTACGCGGTAAGGTCGCGCGACTGAGGATGATCGAGCTTTGGGTGGTCCGCTTTACGGGGAATATACCACTTACTTGAGCGAGAAATTCCTCTGCAGTAAACATGGCATTGAAATGCATCGGCACGATCATGCGCGGCTGAATGCCTTTTATATTGTGGATGAGCTCTTCAATACTTTGCGTTACCCGCCGGTCAATCGGCACCAGCAGCACATCTATGCGGCCGATTTTGGCGAAGGCTTTGGTATCCAGGATGTGTCTGAGATGGCCCATATGGCCGACGCAAATACCGCCCGACTGGATAATAAACATCGAGCTGAAATTCGAAAAGCCAGTGCCGAAATCCTGCAAATTGGTCGGTAGATTGTAAACCCTCACATCTTTATAAGCGATATCGTGACGCGGTATGCCATGACCGATATCCCAACCGCGCAGGGCAAATTTAACGCTGGGCTCGATTGTATCCGTCGAGTGATTGCCGCGGTCAATATTCATGGTGGCGATATCGGGCAGCACTTTGGCCCGGAAATAATCATTATAGTCGGTGATTACCTTAACCCCTTGGGGCGATTCGATGAGGAAAGAGGCGTGGCCGATAAAGCTCAAACGCAAAGCACCGGCCTGCACATCGGCTAGTTGGAAAGAGGCCTTGTGTAGCAGCGGATTTAGGCCCGGCTGGATTTGCTGATTGTGCACAAAACCAGCGCCACAGGGCGCTCGCACCGGTTTGGGTGCCTTACTTTGGGCCAGGCTTGGCGCTGCTAAAAAGATTGCAGCAGTAATGATGGTAATAAAACCGAAAAGGTATTTGAGCTGTTGCATCATAATTCCCCATGTAACTTTTTTAAGTTTTTCGGTATTTGAAAAATTTTCCGGCATATTGACTGCCGCGTCAAGAGGCGAACCATCACGGCTGCGTGGGCAAAGGTTAATTTTTTAAAAGGTGACTGGCACTATTGAAAAAATTAACTATTTGAGAATCTCGCCGTCGAACTTATATTTCCCATCCGGGTCCTCGATTTCTAGTATCCAGAGATCGGGATCATATTTCTGCTGTTTTTCGAGATACTCATGGGCAGCCAGATCATCCATTGGCTCGCTGCTACCAGCCTGGGACCAGGCAATTTCGCCAGACATGTCACGGGTCTGCGAATAAATGCAGGATGTGCCATCCAGCGTATTGAGACGAAGGAAAATTGCTCCCGCATCGGCATCGCCTTTTTTGACCACGTAGGCCGCGAGATTAGAGATCGCACAAAGACGAATTTGAGCTTGGATCCAGATGCCTGATTTTAGGCGATCACGTTCCATTTTGAGTTCTTGGCAATTCTAAAAAGCTAGGCTGCCGAAGCGGCGTCTTCCGAGCGGCCAACCAGTTTCTCATAGTCGCTCCGCAAATTTTTGGTAACTTCACCGACCGTAAGTTCGAGATCATCAATTTTGCCCACAGGCGTGACTTCCGCTGCTGTACCGGTGACAAAAATTTCGAGCGCATCCGGCAATTCTTCCGGCTTGATATGCCGCTCAACCAATTTGTAGCCGCGTTTTTTGGCAAGTTCGATAACGGTCTGGCGGGTGATGCCGTTCAAAAAGCAATCCGGTGGAGGCGTGTTGATGACATTGCCTTCGGTAATCATAAAGAAATTAGCGCCGGTGCCTTCCACAACATTGCCGCGCCAATCGAGCATCAAGGCGTCATCATAGCCGGCGGCCTCGGCTTCATGTTTGGACATGGTGCAGATCATATAGAGGCCGGCCGATTTTGCATGAACGGGCGCCGATTCCGGTGGCGGGCGGCGCCATTGTGAGGTTTTCAGGCTGATCCCCTTATTCCGGGCTTCCGGCGAGAAATAGGACGGCCATTCCCAAACCGCGATGGCCAGGTGAATTTTTGTTTCCTGGGCCGAAACACCCATCATTTCACTGCCGCGCCAGGCAATCGGGCGGACATAACCATCGATGATGTTGTTGACTTTACACGCCTCGATACAGGCAACATCGATCTCATCCGCTGAATAGGGTATCTCAAAACCCATTATTTCAGCTGAATTGATCAGCCGGTCGGTATGTTCCCGGAGTTTAAATATATTGCCGGCATAAACGCGTTCCCCCTCGAACACGCTAGAGGCGTAATGCAGGGCATGCGTTAACATATGCAGATTGGCATCGCGCCACTCTACCATTTCCCCATCGTACCAAATCAACCCGTCACGGTCGTGAAAACCTTCGCTTGGCATGAAATTTTCTTCCCAGTTTTTATTGTTTTACGAAATGATGTTGCTTCAAATAGCGTTATCTGGCATATATGTCAACAACACTGACTTATTTTTTTATAATTATATTATTATTGAAAAGGTTCAGAATGGACGCGTCAACTCCCGATACGCCAAAAGAGAAGCTGGAAGCCGCCTATTCAGACGCTGAACTGCGCGATGCCATGGAGCTGTTGTTTTTTTCCTATCGCGATTTTATCAGCGAGCCGGATGCCATTCTCGGAGACTATGACTTTGGCCGCGCCCATCACCGCGTTATCCATTTTGTCGGTCGCAATCCCGATATCACAGTCAGTGATTTGCTTAGCATATTAAAAATAACCAAACAAAGCCTGTCGCGGGTACTCAGCCAATTGATCCGCGAGGATTTTATTAGCCAGGAGCAAGGTCCCAAAGACAGGCGGCAGCGGCTATTGTCATTGACCGACAAAGGTTACGCTTTGGAAGAGAAGCTGTCTGCTCACCAGCGCTCGCGTATCGCCGAAGCTTTTAAAACGGCCGGGCCTGATGCGGTCGACGGCTTTTACCAAGTTTTATTGAATATGATGAATAATCCGGAAGAATTTAGCAGACACGAGACTACTTAGCGAAAGGCTTGGCTCGAGTGAGTGTAGAAAACGCCCATATTCTTGTAGTTGATGATGATGACCGCTTGCGGGATTTGCTGAAAAAATATCTCAGCGATAATGGCTTTGGCGTCACGGCGGCTGAAGACACCCAGGCCGCACGGGCAAAAATGGCAAGTGTCGCCTTCGATCTGATTGTGCTGGATTTGATGATGCCGAACGAAACCGGCCTTGAATTTGCTGCCTCGCTCCGCCAATCGGGCAGCCCCGTGGCTAACGTGCCGATCCTCATGCTGACCGCGATGGCCGAAACCGATGACCGCATAACCGGACTTGAGGCGGGCGCCGATGATTATCTGATCAAACCTTTTGAGCCGCGTGAACTATTGCTGCGTATTAACAGCATACTCCGCCGGGTGCCGCAGGAAGTCGATGAGATGGTGCCAACCGAAGCGCGCTTGGGCGAGTTTGTGTTTGATCTTGAGCGGGAAGAACTCCGCCATGGTGATGAAATGATCGGTCTGACCTCGGCCGAAGCCCGCTTGTTGAAAATTCTGGCGGAAAAGCCTGGAGCCATATTCAGCCGCGAATATTTGATGAAACTGGTGGTGCCGGATGGTGGTGAGCGGACGGTCGATGTCCAGGTTAACCGGCTCCGGCGTAAGATAGAACCGGATGCAAAACTACCGCGCTATTTACAGACGGTGCGCGGCCAGGGCTACATTCTGCGGCCGGATTGAGTAGATGAAATGACCATGACGATTACCAAAGTGATAAAAAGATTTTTACCCAGAAGTCTATTGGGGCGGTCGATCCTGATTATCGTGACGCCGCTGATCCTGCTGCAATTGGTATCGGCCTTTGTCTTCTATGAAAGTCACTGGGATAAAGTGAGTGTGCGCCTGGCGCGTGGCTTGGCGGGCGATATCGCCGCCATGGTTGATTTGCTTGCCCAAAACAAATCTCCGGAAGGCCGCGCCGCCGTGATTGATTTGGCGTCAAACCGCTTCGGTCTTGAATCCCGAATTATAGATGGTGAAGTGTTGGCGAACGAAAAACTCAAACATGTTGGCGTTGGCATTATTGAGGCTGTTTTATTGCGTTCAATGAACGAAGCGGTCAAAAAACCGTTTAAAATTGATGGTAATAAGGTTGACCGGCATGTCGTTATTTCGGTGCAATTACCGGAAGGCGTTCTGGAAATCGTCTCTAATCGCAAGCGCTTGTTTAGCTCGACCACCTATGTGTTTGTGCTTTGGATGGTTGGCACGGCAATGATCTTGTTTGGCGTGGCGACGATCTTTATGCGCAACCAGGTGCGTCCGATCAGGCGGCTGGCGGCGGCAGCGGATAATTTTGGCAAAGGCCGCGACACGCCTCGCTTTAAGCCGGAAGGCGCCACAGAAGTGCGCCAGGCCGCTTCGGCTTTTATCTCCATGCGTGACCGCATCCAACGCCAGATCAGCCAGCGCACCGATATGCTGGCCGGTGTCTCACATGATCTCAGAACACCCCTAACCCGCATGAAATTACAGCTTGAGATGCAAGCTGCGAAAGAAGGCGGTGAGGAGATCAAAGAAGATATTGCCGAGATGGAACACATGCTGGAAGCCTATTTGGCCTTCGCCCGTGGCGAAGGCGATGAAGCACCCAAAAATACTGATCTCTCGGCAATGCTGAGCGAAGTTGTTGGTATGGCGCGGCGCAAAGGGGCGGCTGTCGATCTCCATACGGAAGGTCAGATTGAAGTGCCGGTGAAGCCTAATGCTTTTAAACGCTGTGTCACTAATTTGGTCGAAAATGCGGATCGTTATGCCGATCATGTTTCAGTGCGGGCAGGCCAGCGTGGCCAGGCGATCGAAATTACCATTGATGATGACGGACCGGGTATCCCAGAGGAGTTCCGCGAAGATGCCTTCAGACCATTTTACCGCCTGGAGGATTCGCGCAATCCGGAAACCGGCGGGGTTGGGCTTGGCCTGTCGATTGCGAGAGATGTCATCCGTGGCCATGGCGGCGATATAGCGTTAGGAGATTCTCCGACGGGTGGTCTCCGTGCCCGGCTGACGCTTCCCCTTTAAGGGTGGCTCTTTAGAACAATTTGCCACCGTTCGGCACATCGTGGCTGGGCGATATTAAAACGACTTCACCCGCTTCATCCGGAAATCCGAGTACCAGACATTCTGACATAAAAGGACCGATCTGTTTGGCCGGAAAATTGACCACGGCGGCGACCTGTTTGCCGATGAGGCTTTCGAGGTCATAATAATGGGTGATCTGGGCCGATGATTTTCGCTCTCCAATCTCCTCACCAAAATCCACCCAGACTTTGTAAGATGGGTTTCGCGCCTCGGCGAAATCTTCGGCACGCGAGATGGTGCCGACACGAATGTCGACCTTGCTAAAGTCATTGTAGCTTATTTCCATGGAAGTCTCTCTTAGGCGGCTTTGGGTTGGGCAGGCTTTCTTGAGCGCGGAAAAATTTGCGCCAGGTTTTCGATTTTGGCCAAGCCATCATCTAAAATCGCCATGGTCTTAGCCATATCGGCGCTATCATCTTCTAGCCAGGTTTTAAAACTGCGCAGATAAACAGCGGCCAAAGCCTTGGTTTTGACACAGCCAAGTGGCGTTTTGCTTTTAATCCCGAGCAAATTCAATGCTGAACCCATGCTGCGCATGACGGCTCCGAGGCCGCAGAGGCTGGCTTTAGGATCAAACGGCACGGTTTCCCGCAAAATCGATTTGATAGCTTTTTTCTGAGGCTGCAGGGTATCAAACCGTGACATCAGGATATCGAACAATTGATCCCGCACGGTTTCATCTTCGGATGCCTCTCCAAAACCGGCGGCTACCTGATCATCAATTTGGCGATTGAATCCGTCCAAAATAGCTAATTTCGAGGAGAAATGCTGTTTAAGTTCTTCAGGGGTAAGTTTCGCCGCTTCCGCGATGTCTGTCATGGTTATTTCCGGCCACGGGTGAGTGGTCGCCAACTTGAGCGTGGCGGTAATTATTTTTTCCGGTGATGCTTTTTTTGGCTTGGCTTTGCGTGCCATACCCTTCTATCCATAAAAATACCGATTTACCCCATAATACCGCGATTTGCCTCAATACGGAAGATTTTCACAAAAGAAATTTAATTATTTGGAATTTAGTTATATGATCAACTAGACGTTATTTGAAGGTTGAAAAATGGCACCAGAAGACCGGAAAATGAGTAAAATATTCGCCTTTCTCGAAAAAGAGGAAGAGCGTGAGCTCGCCCGGCGCGCCGGTCAAGGTGACAAAGAAGCCACTGACCGCCTGATCACCAGCCATTTCAATTATGTTGTAAAACTTGCCAAAGGCTATCGCCGCTCAGGTGTGCCGATGGCGGATTTGATCCAGGAAGGTATGGTTGGCTTGGCTCAAGCGGTAAAACGCTTTAACCCGGATAAAAATGTACGCCTCTCGACCTATGCCATGTGGTGGATCAGAGCCTCAATGCAGGATCATATTGTCAAATCCTGGTCGATGGTGCGCCTATCGACAACGTCGGCGCAGAAATCATTGTTTTTAAATTTGCGCCGCATGACGGCAGATTTGATCGATGGCGCCGATGCGTTGAGCGATGATATCGTCAGCCGGTTGGCGGAGCGTTTTGAGACTACGGCTGCCGATGTGCGTAATTTGGCGCGAAGGGTGGCAACCAAAGATCTCTCGCTGAACGTTAAAGTTTTTGAGGATAGCAATGAAAGTTGGCTGGATATGCTGGCCTCTGCTGAACCAACGCCGGAAGAAGCGCTGGCGGCGGAAGGTGAACGTCTGCAGCTGAGTGATATCATTGCCAAAGCACTGGCCAAATTGCCGGACCGCGAACAATTTATTATCCGCAATCGCTATTTTAGCGAGGCTAAACAGACATTCGCGGCCATCGGCCAAGAGCTCAATTTATCGAAGGATCGGGTGCGCCAGCTTGAAGCACGGGCGCTAAAAACGTTGCAGGATTTACTTGAGCCGGTACTGGCAAATCATCAGCTTTTTCCGAAATAGTTAACGTGCAATATTTATCAGGCAAGACTCTAGTTGCGAATCGGTGCGAATCAGGTACCTGGAACCAGATTCGCAAGCGTTCGCAACAACTATCCAATTAACCGGCCAGTTCCTTAGGCCGCTCGACGGCTTTGGCGACGGCTTTGCTCATCAGTTCCTGCACGCCGTTTTCCCCCATTAGGATCGACAAGGCAGCTTCGGTGGTGCCGCCGGGGCTCGAGACATTTTTACGCAATTTAGCAGCGTCTTCGTCCGATTGAACCAGCAATTCCCCTGACCCCGCGACTGTATGAACGGCAAGCTGAGTGGCGATTTCGGGGCTAAGGCCCGCTTCGATACCGGCCTGGGTCATGGTTTCGGCCAGTAAGAATACATAAGCCGGACCGGAACCTGAAACCGCTGTTACGGCATCAATCAAATTTTCATCATCAATCCAGCTGGCTTCGCCAACAGCGGTAAGTAATTCAAGGCAGGTTGCTTGAGCCGTCTCACTGACATTTCCGTTGCCGCAGGCGATAGTAATACCGCGGCGCACGGCTGCAGGGGTGTTCGGCATGGTGCGGATAATAGCCGCCTCGCTGCCCAAGTTGGTTTCGAAAAAAGCAATGGTTTTACCAGCGGCAATGGAAATGAAAGTCGATTGCCCTGAAAAGCGAGCATAGGCCGGCACAACTTCATCCGCCATTTGCGGCTTGATGGCAAACAGCACGAAATCAGGCGCAAATTCCGAGGCTAAATCATCAAGTGAATTATGAAACGTCACCCCTTGTTCAATGAACGGACCGGCCAAGTCCTGGAAAGGTTCAATGGCATGGACGTTGGCGCCTTTAATACCCTGATCAAGCCAGCCGCCGAGAAGCGCGCCGCCCATCTTGCCGCAGCCAACGAGAAGTATCCTGGTATCCATTAAGCCTCGCCGACAGGCTCCAGGATGGAAGCCTCAATCGCCTCTGCCGGGTCTTTGCCACCCCAAATAACATATTGGAAGGCGGGGTAGAATTTTTCGCATTCGGTGATTGCCGTCTCCAGCAAATCTTCCACCTGTTGAGGGGAAATGCTGTCGGTGCCCCGTAAGGGGAAAGCATGGCGGTACATCGGCAAAGCTTCATCCTGCCAGATGCAGAAATGCCCAAGCCACAATTTATCGTTCACCAAAGCGAGCAGATTATTTATTGCTTTCTGCTTGCGCTCCGGCACCCGAATATCGAATGCGCAGGTGAAGTGCATGGCGCAAAATTCGTCCGACCAGGCAAAATGAAGCGAATAGTCGCACCATTTGCCGTTATATTCGGCCGCCATTTCTTCCTCACGTACGCGGTTTAGTCGCCATCCCTGGTTGCTGACCACCTGCTCGACAACATCGAGTGGCGGTGTTTCTGGAGTATCTTCGAGATAATAATCGACCTGAGCCATGACAGGAGCCTCCGGCAATAAATGGCGTCACGGATGGGAAAGTAAAAAATCCAGCTAAAGAGCAATATAACTAGATGTAGTGGTCTACTCCCCCTTGAGTACTAGAGGTAGCCTGACAGATGCCGAGTCAGCGCGCAAGAGGCATCTCACAATATTGATGATTTTTTCTGTGGATAAGCACGAATGAGTATATTAAGCGGAGAAAATCTAGCTCTTTTTGGCCTTGCCGGTGGTGCGGGACTTCTTTGGTGCTGCTTTTTTGCGCTTGGTTTTAGGTTTTTGAGCGCCAATTTTTGCTTCCAGCTCAACGATTCTCTTTTCGAGACGTTCCTGTTCGTCGCGGGCCTTGGCGGCCATTGCTCTGGCGACTTCAAATTCCTCACGGGTCACCAAATTCATACCATCGATAAAGCTCTCAACCCGGGTCCGCACCATCTGCTCAACTTCGTCTTTCATACCCGCCACCGTGCCGGCAGCACTATTGGCGACTTTGGCGAGATCATCAAAAAAGCGATTACGAGTTTGCATGGCGCTATTCCTTAACCGTGGTCTTGGTTGCGAGACTTTATATATAGGCCGCTTGAACTTACTTCGCAACTTGCCTGCCTGACTCTCGCACCCTATAACACGGCCATGATTCTCGTGACCGGCGCCGCCGGCTTTATTGGCTCGAATTTAGTTGCTGCCTTGGCCCAAAGAGGTGAGCAGAAAATTGCCGTTTGTGACAAGCTCGGTGATGAGGAGCAATGGCGCAATCTCTCCAAGTATGAATTGGCGGATGTGGTTGAGCCCCAAGACCTTTTGAGTTATCTCGATCAGCATGTTGGTGAGATCAAGACAATCTTCCATATGGGGGCCATCTCCTCGACTACTGAAACCGATGTTGATCTCATCATGGATACCAATTTTAGATTATCACTGGATATCTGGCATTGGTGTACGGAGCATCAGGTGCCCTTCATCTATGCCTCATCGGCTGCGACTTACGGCGACGGGGAAGCCGGCTTCGACGATGATGGTTCCTGCGATGGCTTGAACAAACTGCAGCCGCTCAACCCTTATGGCTGGAGCAAGCATCTATTTGACCGTGAAGTTGCCCAGATGATTGCCGATGGTGCCAAGACCCCACCGCAATGGGCTGGTCTCAAATTCTTTAATGTCTATGGGCCGAACGAATATCATAAGGGCGGTCAGATGAGTGTGGTGCCGCAAATCTATAAGCAGATTCAGGAAATCGGCAAAGCCAAGTTGTTTCAGTCCCATCATCCGGACTATGAGGATGGTGGCCAGCTCAGGGATTTCATCTGGGTCGGTGACTGCGTTGATGTCATGCTCTGGCTTTATGAAAATCGTAATGTCAGCGGCTTGTTTAATTGCGGCACCGGCAAAGCGCGGGCCTTTAAAGATTTGGCGGCAGCTGTTTTTGTGGCCTTGGGCAAAGAACCTGATATCGACTATATCCCGACGCCGGAAAATATCCGCGACAAATATCAGTACTTTACTGAAGCTAAGATGGCTCGTTTGCGGGCGGCTGGGTATAACGGCGGCTCGACCTCACTGGAAGAGGGCGTTAAGAGCTACGTCCAGGATTACCTCGCAGCCGAGGATCCCTATATTTAGAAAAACTCAGCGGCAATGCAGGCTTGGCGCAATCTTTCGGTCTCACTCTCAACAAAGGACAACGCTTCTGCCGGTGAGGCGCTGGGATTTACCACGGCTGCCTGTTCAGCCAGCACGGCAATGACATCCGGCTGGCCACAGGCATCGTGCGCAGCCTTAAACAGCGTCTCCATAATGTCAGCCGGCACACCGGCAGGCGCAAATAAACCCATCCAGGAGCCCGATCCGACTGAGTTTAGCCCCAACTCTGTCATGGTCGGGACCCACGGATAGACTTCAGTTCGCTCGGGACAGATGGCAGCAATAGCAAAGACGTCTTCGTCACGAACACTCTCCAGCAGGCGGGGGCCGGTCGTGATGGTGAGGTCAATATCACCATTTAAAATGGCTTCAATAGCGCCTTCTGAGCCGCCCTCCGGCGGCACCTCTACCAAATCAATACCGGTTTCAGTGATAAAGGACTTGAACTCCAGCCGGTGAATGCTGCGCTCATTAATCGCGTGATAGCGGATCGAGCCCGGATTGGCTTTCGCAGCCGCGATCAAATCGTCCAAGGTCGAGACGCCAAGTGACAGATTGGCAACCAGGATATTGGGCGTATCGGCTATTTTTAGGATTGGTGATAGATCCGTCAGCGGGTCAATGCCGTATTCCGGCATAATATGCGGCAGCAAGGCAATATTACCGATGGTAGCCATCAACAGGGAATAACCATCAGGATCGGCTTCCGCCGCCGCACGGGGCCCATTGGCGCCGCCCTGACCGCCGGTAATATGCTCAAACACCACCTCTTGACCTAAAGTTTCCGCCATATGGGGCCCGAGCGCGAAAGCCACCCGGCTGGAAAACCCTGGCGGCCCGAATGGCAGAATGATACGGATTGGCTTATCTGGAAAGGTCACGGATGGTCCCCTTATTATTGTAATTGAGGAGACAGCTTACTTAATTTCAAATGGTTAACAATGGTAATATGATCCTATGATACTCGTTCGGCAATGTGGACGCGTTGCAAAGGTGTAAGAGTGATTTTTAAGTTGCTAGTTCAGTACCCTGACATTCATAAATTTGTCTTTGGGCGTCGCTGGTGACGTGGTGGAGGTTAATTTATTGGTCATACTATTGACCTATTGTTATCGGAGAATAAAATCTTAAATTAAATTTGATTGACCAGATCGGCTTTAATCGAGTGTAATAGCCAAAGTTCCACCTTTTACGGCGAAAAAATGAGTTCAAACCACCAGCCGGCGCCAAAATCAGTTCAAATCTATAATAAATTGATTGAAACGCCATATGATGATCAGGAAAATATAGCTCGGTTCGAGTGGCAGCTCTTGCTCGAAAACCGAAAGAATCCACTCGATATGGAATTGTCGGTCGCTTTGCTGCAAGCCTATGCCATGCAAGGAAAGGCCGAAGACGCAAACGTGCTGGCAAAAACTATATGGCCTCATCGCATGAACTTGGGCGTGGACGCTTACCAAACCTATTTGGCGCTACTTACCTGTACTGGTTTTTTCGAGAGAGTCGTTGAAGAATGCCCTAGAGAAACGGTAAAGGCGGGCCACCCATTGCTTCGTGGTGCGTTTCTTGAAAGTGCATTTGCTCTTGGAAGCGTTGAATTAATAAGTGAATTTGCCGATCTTTGTTACGCGGACGATGCTCAAGGGCGAAAAGAATTTAGAGAACTTATCAAACTTTTGGCGGAAAATGGCCTGCTGGAGAATTTTGTTGGTCATCAGAAAGTTGTCGCTGATGTTATGGCGGGTAAGTTCACTGAGTATCACTTCGCCGTACAGGATAGCGATGATGATTTTGAGCTGATCGTAAATTATTTTGTTCGGGGCGACCGGAAAGAACGCCGGTTACTAGAGAACGCTATCGATGACGCATTAAGTGAATTTTATTTGGGTCTTGGGCGTGAGCCATTTTTTTATGAGCACTTTCTAAATTATTTAGTTTTGGACATCAGCTCTCATTGGCAACCCAGCCTTTATAAATAGTTAGTAGTCTGTCTCCGCATGTCCCGAGAACGTTTAGAAGTAGCAGAGAACCTCTACAACAAAGCAAACTCGGATGAAGAGTATCGAACAGTGGCTTCAACAGCATACATGGCGGCTTTTCAGCATATAATGACCCATGAAAAACTCGGTGATTACCAGCGGATCAATACAGGGGCAGAACACCAAAATCTTATCGAGCATCTAAAAAATTCGACTGATCCGATTATTAGAAAGCTGGGCTATGGCGATCTTCCGAGATTGAGGAGCCTAAGAAACAAAGCAGATTATGAGCACAGTGTTGAATTTACCAAAGGGCTGGCCTTGGACGCCTTAGAAAGGGCAACAGAGATAATTTACGATTATTTCCCTTAATGGGAACAAAGCTTATGGCCACCCTTCTGGGTGGTTTATTATTAGGTATCACATGATACTAGATAGCTACTCTCCCGGACATTTGTGGTCAACTCTCGCTATCATCACAATAAAATTATGCGAATTTATTTGGCCTCGGCTGCACTTTCGGGTAGATGATCAGGCATGACATTCGCCATCGCCTTTCCCAACATTGATCCGGTCATTTTCGCCATCGGACCCCTCGCCATTCGCTGGTATGCCTTGGCGTTTATTGCCGGCCTGTTGATTGGCTGGAAGTATATCCTGTGGTTCGCCGGCACAGCGCCCTACGCCATGGGACCGACCCAACGTGACGACGGTCAGTCATCCCCGTCGACGCATCGCAAAAACGTCGATGATTTCCTGGTCTGGGTGACTCTTGGCGTCGTGTTGGGTGGCCGGTTGGGCTATGTCGGCTTCTATAATTTCAACGTTTATCTGTCTGATCCATTAGCGATATTGCGTGTTTGGGAAGGCGGCATGTCATTCCACGGCGGGCTGATCGGCGTGATCCTGGCGGTCATTCTCTTTTGCCGTCAGCGCCAACTCGATTATTGGGCGGTCGGCGATACGGTGGCTTGCGCCGTGCCAATCGGTTTGTTTTTTGGCCGCATCGCCAATTTCATCAATGGAGAGCTCTATGGCCGGGTGGCGGATGTACCTTGGGCAATGGTGTTTCCCCATGGCGGTTCATTGCCGCGCCATCCAAGCCAGCTTTATGAAGCACTGCTCGAAGGCCTGCTGCTGTTTATTATTTTGTACGTGCTATCCAAAAAGGAGCACCTCCGGCTGAAAACCGGCTTTCTCTCCGGCGTTTTTATGATCGGCTATGCAGCGGCGCGAGGCTTTGTCGAAATATTCCGCCAGCCCGATGCTCATATCGGTTTTTTGTTCGGTAATTTCACCATGGGGCAGGTGTTGTCAGTACCGCTGGTGCTGCTCGGCCTCTATTTGATTTTCCGCCCGCAAAAAACCGCCTAATATTGCTCAATGAATGAGCTGCTTGAACACTTAAAAAAACGTATTGCTGCCGACGGGCCTTTGACGGTCGCTGATTATATGGCCGAAGCCCTAGCCAATCCCAAATACGGCTACTACATGACGGGTGATCCCTTGGGTAAGGAAGGGGACTTTATCACCGCCCCCGAGATCAGTCAGATGTTCGGCGAGTTGATTGGTCTTTGGTGTGCCACCGTATGGCATCAGATGGGCAGCCCAAATAAAATTAATTTGATTGAGATGGGGCCGGGCCGGGGTACGCTCATGGTCGATGCGCTCCGGGCTCTGGTGATGGCACCACAATTTTTGGATGCCATTGATATCCATTTAATTGAGACCAGCCCAAGTTTGCAAAAACGTCAGCAGCGCAATCTCGAGACACTGGTTTTTGATATTCAATGGCATGAAAGTTTTGCTGACGTGCCACCAGGCCCGTTCATTCTATTTGCTAATGAGTTGCTCGATGCCTTGCCGATCCATCAATACGAAAAATCCGTTGCCGGCTGGGGTGAGCGCAAAGTAGGCGTTCGAGATGATGGGAATTTGCAATGGCAACTGGATCAAGGTGCAGTGGTGCCAGAGGCCTATATTCCGCCGGATTTGGCCGAGGCACCACCGGGCAGTATCTTTGAGCTTTGTCAAAGCGGCATCGGTCTGGTTACCTCGATAGCCGAATCGATTGTAGAATTTGGCAGCGCGGCGCTCTTTATCGACTATGGTCACAGCCAGTCGGCAATCGGTGATACGCTGCAAGCGGTCAAAGATCACCAATACCACGACGTTTTGCTTGATCCAGGTAAGGCCGATTTGACTGCCCATGTAGATTTTCAACGCCTGGCCGAAACTGCCCAAGCGGCGGGCGCTTCAATCTATGGCCCGGTTACCCAACGGAACTTTCTTGGGCCCCTTGGCATCGAGCACCGTGCCAAACAATTGCATGATGCTGCCTCGACCCGGCAAAAGGCGGACGTTCAATCGAGCTTAAATCGATTGATCGGCGAGGATGAAATGGGCACCCTGTTTAAAGTGTTGGCGATCACCCATCCTGATCAGCCGAAACCAGAAGGCTTTGGATAAGTTTTGTGATTACGATTGACGAATTATCTGACAATCCTGCCATCCGGCATGGATTTTTCACCCGTGAAGGCGGTGTGAGCGAAGGCCTCTACGGATCGCTCAATTGCGGCTATGGCTCAGGCGATCAGGCGGACAACGTTACCGAGAACCGCAATCGTGTCGTTCGAGAGCTTGGTGTGCCCGAAGCCAAATTGCTCACCTGCTATCAGGAGCATACAGCCACGGCCATTGTGGTCGAGAAACCGTGGTCGTCGGAAAATGCGCCGATTGCCGATGGACTGGCAACCAAAACGCCTGGATTGGCATTGGGTATCCTAACCGCCGACTGTGCGCCAGTGTTATTTGCCGATGACAAAGCTGGTGTGATCGGCGCGGCCCATGGCGGCTGGCAGGGCGCCTTGAGCGGAATTCTAGAGGCCACCTTGGAACGGATGGTGGAGTTGGGCGCCGACATTGCTAACGTTAAGTCGGCAGTCGGCCCGTGTATTACGCAAGATTCATACGAAGTCGGGCCGGAATTCTTCGAGCGGTTTTGTGTGGCTTCGGCGGGCAACGCCGACCACTTCAAGCCGTCGAGCAAGGACGGTCATCACATGTTCGATCTCGCGGGCTATATCAGCGCCCGATTGGGGCAGGTGGGTATCGCTGAAATTGCTCAAACCGGGTATGATACCTGTCAGGACGAGCATTTGTTTTACAGCTATCGCCGATCGGTACTGCAAGGCGAAAAAGATTATGGCCGTGAAATTTCGGTCATCGCGCTGGCCGAGTAACTGCCGTGCTTGAGGGTATACAATGCCGCATATTGTGATTTTGATATTTTTCTGTTTGGCAATTATGCTGGTGACCTGTGTGGTGTAACTTCCTTCATTTAATTTTTGTTGTAAGCTGTGCTGGTTTGCTGGCCGGCTGTGGGGCGCTGCCCAAACCGTTTGCCCATAATCGACCGGTCGTTAGTAATCCGCTGATCTCACTTGCTGGCGGCGGGGCGATCCGGGTTGAAACCGCTCCAGATTTACCAGCATCACTCGCCAAACCATTAGCCGAGAACATGATTAAATCGCTTTGGGCAGAGAACGTACCGGCAAGCGATGATACCAATTTTCACCCCCGCTATATTTTGAGAGGCCAGCTTAAAATTAGCTATCCATCGGTATTTGATCCGGAGGAAGCGGAAATTATTTGGACTCTGATGGATGCCACTGGAAAAAAACTAGATACCTTTGATCTGAGGATAGCCGGTGATCGGGCTGGCTGGCTGTTTCTTGATCAGGAATTGCTGGCTGATCTAAGCGCCGATACTGGCAAAGAAGTTGTCCGGCTGTTATATGCCCAGAGCAAACCGGGGAGACCTTCGTTATCGATACCCAAAACCCCTCAAACAGAAGCGAAGACCGCCCCTGATTCGGCCGTTTTAGTCCAAAAGCCGAAAATTTTTCTCGCCAAAGTTATCGGCGCCAGCGGTGACGGCAATATTTCTCTATACCGGAATCTTCAGCGCTCATTAAAAATTGCCGGTGCAGAACTTGTTGCCGAGCGGCCTCAGTCGATGTTTTTGGTCAAAGGCTTTGTCAATATCAGCCCGCCTTATGCCGGCTCAAATGATGTCGCTATTACCTGGCTGGTGGCGTCAAAAGATGGGAAGGAACTTGGAAAAATCACCCAAAACAACAAGGTGCCGGTTGGCGCTCTGGCCGGACGCTGGGGTGATATAGCGCACTTGATTGCGCGGGGCGCCAGTATCGGAATTTTCGATGTTGTCGAGCAGCAAACGGCGCCGAAAGATATTAAAAAGCCACTGCTGGTTCCGAGATGACGGATCAATGCTGATTTAAGGAATCTAATCCGTTTACATCAACCTGACTCACTGATAAAAAAATTGTGTTTCCGGCTGGAGAGAGTTCTTTAATTATTTGGGGTTTCCAGCCCGTTCTATCTAAAGGGGTCCTGCCAGGATGAAAGTCCTCAGTTGTAATAGTAATCGTCCGATCGCCGAAGCGATCTCCGCCTATCTTAATTTGCCACTGACAAGTGCCAGTATTCGCCGCTTCTCCGATATGGAGGTTTTTGTTGAGATAAATGAGAACGTTCGCGGTGAAGATGTCTTTGTTATTCAATCCACTTCCTACCCAGCCAATGACAATTTGATGGAATTGCTGGTGACGATGGATGCGTTACGGCGCGGCTCAGCCCGGCGGATCACGGCCGTGCTGCCTTATTTCGGTTATGCACGTCAGGACCGCAAATCTGCTCCGAGATCTCCGATTTCGGCTAAATTGGTGGCTAATTTGATCACCGAGGCGGGTGCTGACCGGGTGCTGACGCTAGATCTGCACGCCGGGCAAATTCAGGGTTTTTTTGATATTCCGCTCGATAATCTTTATGCGGCGCCGGTTTTTACCAAAGACATTGAAGAGAAATACAACGGTGATGATTTGATCATGGTCTCGCCGGATGTTGGTGGCGTGGTCAGGACCCGGGCCTTCGCCAAGCGGCTCAGCACTGACCTCGCGATTATTGATAAACGGCGGGAGCGGGCCGGTGAGTCTGAAGTCATGAATATCATTGGTGATGTCAAAGACCGCCGCTGCATCCTGATCGATGATATCGTCGATTCCGGCGGCACGCTTTGTAATGCCGCTGTGGCCTTGATGGATCAGGGAGCGACGTCGGTTTCAGCTTACATCACCCACGGTGTTTTATCCGGTGGCGCCGTTGCTCGTATTTCGTCTTCTCCGCTGGAAACCTTGGTCTCGACGGACAGTATTATGGCCACCGAAGCGATGCGTGTTGCTCATAATATCTCGCAGCTCACTATCGCGCCTCTGATCGCCGAAGCCATGCGGCGGATCAGCGACGAAAATTCAGTTTCCAGCCTGTTCGATTAAGCCCAATCGATTACCCTGCAAATCCCACTGTCTGTGTTGACAGGGCGTCCATAAAGCTATAAATCCTCGCCTTTCCAAAGCGTTAAATCCGCGTGCTTGGCACCCCTGGAGGCCAAGACGTCTTAGCGCATTAATTTGAGGAGTTAGACTAATGGCTGAAGCTATTAATATCACCGCCGAGGCGCGTGATCGGGCCGGCAAGGGGGTGGCACGAGCAGCACGTCGCGAGGGCAAAGTCCCAGCGGTTATTTACGGTAATAAGCAGGATGCAGTGAACATCAACATTGATGGCAAAGAACTGACCCAGCTTATCAACAACCCCGGATTTTTTACCCATATTTTCGACATTGACGTTGCCGGTGATACCCATCAGGTGCTGGCGCGTGATTTGCAGCTTGACCCAGTAACGGACAGGCCGATGCATGTCGACTTTTTACGGTTTAGTGAAAATACCAAAATCGTGCTGGAGATTCCGGTGGCTTTCTTTAATGAAGAGGAATCACCTGGGCTTAAACGCGGTGGCGTGTTGAACATTGTGCGCCGTGAAATTGAGCTGCGTTGTTCGCCCTTAAATATTCCGCAAGACCTGCAGATTGATCTTACCGGAATGGATATTGGTGACTCGGTCCACATTTCAGCAATCGCACTGCCGGAAGGTGTCGAGCCGATCACTGATCGAGATTTCACCGTCGCTACCGTCGCTGCTCCGACCATTATGGAAGAACCTGAAGTGGAAGTCGAAGACGAAGAAGGTCTCGAAGGCGAAGAAGGTCTCGAGGGCGAAGAAGGTGTCGAAGGTGAAGAAGGCGCCGAAGCAGCTGAAGGTGAAGAGTCAGAAGAGAAATCCGAAGACTAACACGCCTTTTCCAAGGACGACTGTAGTGGGAGAGGACCCATGTACCTTCTGGTTGGACTCGGTAATCCCGGCTCAGATTATGCGGGAAATCGTCACAATATAGGTTTTATGGCGGTGGATGACATCCATCGCCATTACTCCTTTGCGCCCTATCGCACAAAATTTCAGGGTGAAGTGGCGGACGGCTCCATCGCCGGTGAGAAAGTGCTTATTCTTAAACCCGCTACCTATATGAACGAATCCGGTCGCTCAGTCGCCGAAGCCGCGCGCTTTTATAAAATTGAGCCCGAAAACGTTATTATTATGCATGATGAGCTTGATCTGGCGCCGGGTAAAATCCGCGCCAAAAAAGGCGGCGGCTTGGCGGGCCACAATGGGCTCAAAAGCATCGCCTCTCATATTGGCCAGGAATTTCATCGCGTGCGCATCGGTATCGGGCATCCGGGCGATAAAGATCGCGTCAGCGGTCATGTCTTGAAGGATTTTTCCAAGGCCGATCAGGAATGGGTTGAGCCGCTCTTGGATGCGATGACGGTCAGCATTGATAAGCTAATCGACGGTGATGATGCAGGCTTTGCCACCAAAGTCGCTTTGATCCTAAATCCGCCTAAAGAAAAAGAAGAAAAGAAGGAAAATAACGAGTAATGGGATTTAATTGCGGTATCGTCGGTCTGCCGAATGTCGGCAAGTCAACTCTTTTTAATGCGCTCACGGAAACCATCGCTGCCGAAGCAGCGAATTATCCGTTCTGCACCATCGAGCCCAATACGGGCCGGGTCAGTGTGCCGGATAGCCGCCTGGATGAGATCGGGGCCATCGCCAAATCCGCTCAGATCGTGCCGACCCATATCGAATTTGTTGATATCGCCGGGTTGGTCAAGGGTGCCAGTCAAGGCGAGGGGCTCGGCAATCAATTCCTCGCCAATATCCGTGAAACCGATGCGATCCTGCATGTGCTGCGTTGTTTTGAAGATGCTGACATCACCCATGTTGATGAAAGCATTGATCCGATCCGGGATGCCGAGACGGTTGAAACCGAGCTCATGCTGGCTGATCTGGAGAGTCTGGAAAAACGTGTCGAGCCCTTGACCAAAAAGTCGCGGGGCAATGACAAGGACGCGGTTCAGCAGTTGGAAATTATTGAACGTGTGCTGGTAGCTTTGCGCGATGGCAAGCCGGCCCGGACGGTAGCCATTTCCGCCGATGATCAACGCCTGTTTCAAATGCTGCAATTGTTGACTTCGAAGCCGGTGCTCTATGTCTGCAATGTCGATGAAGGCGATGCCGCCAGCGGCAATGACTTCACCGCGCGGGTTGATGAATACGCCAAAGAAAATGGCGCGGGCTCTATTGTCATCTCAGCCAAGATTGAAGCCGAAGTTGTTCAACTGACCGATGAGGCCGAACGTCAGGAATTCCTGGAAGCGCTTGGACTTGAAGAAACCGGACTTTCGCGGCTGATCCGGGCGGGCTATCAACTGTTGGGCCTGATTACCTATTTTACCGCTGGTCCCAAAGAGGCCCGCGCCTGGACGGTGGAGACCGCAACCAAGGCGCCTGCTGCAGCCGGGGTTATTCACACCGATTTCGAGAAAGGCTTCATCTGCGCTGAAACCATTGCTTATGATGATTTCACCGGGCTTGGCGGCGAGATACCCTGCAAAGACGCCGGGAAAATGCGCCAGGAAGGCCGCGATTATATCGTCAAAGACGGCGATGTTATATTGTTCCGGTTTAACGTTTGATTATTGGGTCTTAAATTTACGCCTTAGCCCAAGAACCGTTAAAGTTATCAAGATTAAAGAAAAAAGACTTTGAAATATCGACCAAATGGCTGTCGGCATATTTGCAGCGGTAACTAAGCTCTTTCCAGAAAATAGCCCAAACGGATTGACCATTGATTGTGTGCCAAAAGAAAGGGCACGATAGAACCGTCCTTTAGTTTCATTAAGGCATAAATTTTCTTTCCAGCCGTTAAGTTGGCTTTTGTCACAACCTTCTGGCACCACAGTTAAATCAAATGAGAAAATCAGGGCGACGCTGAATACGAAAAGCCAAAATAGCCAGCCAACTGAACGACCAGGAGAATTGCCGTAGAATGCAAAAGCATCGTAGGCTCCGCTAGCGATTCTTAACAAACGCGGTTCTTTAGGTCGTTCAATTCGTTTCTCAAATGCAAACATGTATCGATCTGCATCGGTATTTTCTAAACTTTGCAGATGAGCACGCATATTTCTTCGGCTTTGATGAATTCCGAAGGCGCCACTTCCTCCATTAAAATCCAGTTGAGTATTATTTAAAAACTTAACATCGCCAGAAAAAGGATTTTCTTCATAAGGTGGCGGGCAAATAATATTTTTTATCCCGCCCCCAAACAATTCAAAATCATTACATGAACTTTGTTCGAACTCTATATTATTCACCCAAGAATTTCTTATGTTCATTGAAGGTCTCTTTGGAGCACTTTGTTCCTGAAAGCAAATTTTTCGAATATTTGAATTGGTAATGTGGATATATCCATCATAGCCATTTTCTACTATTAGTTTTCCAATCCTCAGTCCCGAAATGTTGAATAACGGACCAGCCGTTTTCATTTCGATTTTATTTATGTGAGGTCTTTTAAGATTTTCAGGA
>CAZMHI010000009.1:0-97891 GCA_964566055.1 uncultured Rhodospirillaceae bacterium | reverse complement strand
AAGGCCAGCCAAAAACCCTGAAAAGGTCCATGAATATCAATTGCTTCGACTGCATATTGCGAACAAGTCGGCAGATGACGGCAGGAACCCGGCAGGATGGGTGAGATCAGCCATTGATAGGCGCGGATGAAGAAGAGAAAAAAACCCCGGCAAATTTGTCGGAAAAAATTGGCTACAATCGTCATGAGATGTCCTCATAAGCATTGAGCTTTTTTAAAGCTTTTTCGAGATCAGCTTTCAGCTCGGGAAAGCTCCGCTTAACGGCATTTTGGCGGCCAATGATTACAAAATCCCGATGGGGTTTGGCGTGGTTAGGCAGAACCGCCTCAGCAGCGGCTCGTAAGCGCCGCTTGACCCGGTTTCTGGCCACTGCATTGCCAACTTTCTTGCTGACGGTAAAGCCAAGCCGGATGGGCTCATATTTTTCAGCGCTAAGTTCATGATTACCATGCTCACGCATTTGCAGCACCAGACCGGGCTGGGCGTGGCGCAGACGCGTCGAAGCGACCCGCAGAAACTCCGGGCGATCTTTCAATCGTTTTATTGGATAGGCCACCACCGGACCGCCACAATCTCAGGGCGTTAGGCGGAAAGGCTTTTGCGACCTTTGGCACGGCGTTTGGCAATGATTCGACGCCCGGTGACGGTAGCCATACGGGAGCGGAAGCCATGACGACGTTTGCGCACAAGGTTGCTCGGTTGAAAAGTGCGTTTCACTAAACTTCTCCGAAAAAATTTCTCTGCGGTTCAAGAAAAATCCTTAATAAACTCAGGATCAGTTGAACCGTTAAAAGCAAGGCCCGGTGTATACGTTCTCGGGCCCCTAAAGTCAACGATGCATCGCATAAAGAATCAACGTATTCAAACCAGCTTCACGCAATGTTGACTGGAGGAAAGAGACTTGATTGCGTAACAAATGACCTGAAATTAACCAGATGTATTATAAAGGTATTTAAGATTTTTTTAGAGTTATACTATTTGAACAGAATTCCAGGACTAAATGACCGAAAACACCACCTCTGAAACTCCCGGTGCCGAGAATACCGAGGGACAAAATTCTGCCGATCAAGCCCAAAAAGGCGCCTTGTCACCATGGCGTATTTTGCCGCTGGTTCTCCTGGTGGGCGCATTAGTCGGCGCCTTTGCTATGGATTTTCACTATTATTTGAGTTTGGAGTCTCTGCAAGACAACCGATCCGCCATCATGCAGTGGAAGCAGGATAATTATACAGTCTCTACTCTAACTTATGTTTTGGTTTATGGGGTGGCGACGGCGATCAGCCTACCGGGCGCCATCTGGTTGACTATTGCCGGCGGTTTTATGTTTGGCACGATTAAAGGTGGTCTGCTGGTGCTCTTCGGGGCGACCTTCGGGGCGGCGGTGATTTTTTTAGCGGCGCGTTATGCCTTTGCTGATTTTTTTCATGCCAAATGCGGCACCATGATCCAGAAAATGGAAACCGGATTTCAGGAGAACGCCTTCAGCTATATGCTGGTATTACGCTTTGTGCCGTTGTTTCCTTTTTGGCTGGTTAACATTGTACCGGCTTTTCTCGGCATCCCGGTCCGAACGTTTGTCATCACTACTTTTTTCGGCATTATGCCGGGTACATTTGTCTATTCGAGTTTGGGCAACGGCTTGGGTCATATCCTTGACAGGGGGGGCGTGCCAGATATTGCTATGATCTGGTCACCTGAAATTTTGCTGCCATTGCTGGGGCTGGCGTTGCTGGCTCTGGTTCCTGTTGCTTACCGCAAACTAAAAAAATCGGATTAGGCCGAAGGCTACGATGACTGCCACTACCCTCAAAACAGATATCTGCATCATCGGCGCCGGCTCGGGTGGTTTGGTGGTTGCTGCTGTCGCGGCCCAGCTCGGCGTTGAGACAATATTGATTGAGCGGGACAAGATGGGAGGCGACTGTCTCAACACCGGCTGTGTGCCGTCAAAAGCACTGCTGGCGGCAGCTCATGCGGCTGAAAATGCGAGATCTTCAAGCCGTTTTGGAATTCAAGCCGGTAATTTAAGCATTGATGGCAAAAGTGTTTTTGATCATGTGCAACGCGCTATCGACCAGATTGCCCCCCATGATTCGGTTGAGCGTTTTGAAGAATATGGCGTCAATGTCATCCTCGGTGAAGGCAAGTTTTCTGGCCTAGGCGAAGTCACTGTAGGGGAGCAAAAAATTAGAGCCCGGCGATTTGTCGTCGCCACTGGCTCCGGCCCGCTGGTGCCGCCGATCCCTGGCCTGGACGCCACGCCCTACTTTACCAATGAGACTATTTTTAACCAATCCGGCATACCTGATCATTTGATCGTGCTGGGCGGTGGCCCGATCGGCATCGAAATGGCGCAGGCGCACCGGCAATTGGGTGCCCAGGTAACCGTGCTTGAAATGGCCAGCATATTGCCCAGTGACGATCCGGAGGCAGTTGAAATTGTGCGGGCTCAGCTGATCACGGAAGGCGTTACCCTAAAGGAAGGCGTCAAGGTCGTAGCGACTGCAAAGGTGGGTGATGATGTTGAAGTTACCGTCGAAAGTGAAGCCGGGTCAGAAAAAATACTAGGCAGCCATCTGCTTGTGGCGGCGGGCCGGCAGCCCCATTTAGCTAATCTCGAACTGGAAAAAGCGGGTATCGATTACACTCCTCAAGGCATTAAGATCGACACGCGGCTGCGCACCAGCAACAAAAAAGTATTTGCCATCGGTGACGTGGCGGGCGGCCATCAGTTCACTCATATTGCCGGTTATCATGCTGGTATTGTGATACGAAATATTTTGTTTCGCCTGCCGGCCAAGGTCAATCTCGCAGCCTATCCCTGGGTGACCTTTACCTCTCCCGAATTGGCGCAAGTCGGTTTGACCGAACAAGCTGCCCGCGGCAAGGCGCTGGACATTAGAATTATCAATTGGCCGTTTACCGAAAATGACCGGGCGGTCACAGAAGGTGACACTGCCGGCTTCATCAAAGTTATCGCCACGCCCAAAGGGCGTATTTTGGGCGCTACTATCGTCGGCCCCCGCGCCGGAGAGCTTATTCAAATCTGGGGCCTGGCGATTAGCGCTAAGGTTAAGATTGGCAAAATTGCCAGCATGATTTCACCCTACCCAACCTTGGGTGAAGCCAACAAACGGGCGGCTGGAGAGTTCTTTAAGGAGTCTCTTTTCAGCAGCCGCAGCCGCAAAATTGTGAAGTTTTTGTCGCGATTTTAACAAAGTGTAGTCTCTTGAAATCGGCTGGTGTAGGCTATTGCTATGGCTGATTTACCGGATCAACCCAAAGAAGTTAGGCGGCAACCAATTTTCCGCAGCCTGTCTGCCCGGTTGCTTCTGCTGACACTCATCTTCGTGATGGCGGGTGAAGTGATGATCTATGCGCCGTCTGTTGGCAGATTTCGTAAAGTTTACCTGGAGGAGCGCATTGCGGCGGCGCATCTGGCTACCCTTGCGCTGGAAGATGCCGGCACTCGAAATGTCAGCGCGGCAATGCGTCAGCGTCTGCTGCAACATACGGAAACCTATAATATTGTTCTGCGTCAACCGACCCGCAGTATTTTTGTGCTCGGCCCCGGTGAAGCGGATTTTGGCAAATTGCCGTCAGTTGATCTCACTCTTGATCTGCGTGAGCCGATTTTTTTTGGCTGGATTGTTGATGCCTTTAAGACCGTACTGCAAACGGAAAACAGGGTTTTGCGGGTGATCGGGCAATCGCCCAAGGATGCCAAGGTTGTTGTCGAAGTGATGCTTGACGAGCAGCCGATGCGGAAGGCGATGCTCGATTTTTCCTGGCGTATTCTGGGCCTTTCAATTGTTATTTCGCTGATTGCCGGCGGGCTGGTCTATCTTTCCCTGCAATGGCTGATGGTCCGGCCGATGCGGCGGATAACAGAAAGCATGGAAAATTTTCGCGCCAATCCAGAAGATGAGCGCGCCGATATTCATCGCTCCAACCGGGCTGATGAAATTGGTATTGCTGAACGGGAATTACATATCATGCAGCGGGAGGTTCGCTTGGCGATGCGTCAGCGCCGCCGGCTTGCTGCTTTGGGCGCCGCCATCGCCAAAATCAATCACGATCTGCGCAACTCCTTGACAACGGCGATGCTGGTATCAGATCGCCTGACCGGCAGTGAAGACCCCGAAGTTAAACGATTGCTACCCAAATTATTCAATGCCATCGATAAGGCGGTTAATCTGTGTTCGCAGACGCTCAATTTTGCCCGTCAGGGCTCGCCCCTGCTCAGCCCAAGTTGTTTTTCATTGCGGGATTTGGTCGATGAAGTGGAGTCTGCCGTTAAAATGTCGGACCTTGGTAACAACGGTACGGGCTGGAAAAATGAAGTAGAGCGGGAGCTATTGGTGGAGGCGGACCGTGAGCAGCTTTTCCGCGTACTCAATAATCTCACCCGCAATGCCATTCAAGCAGGCGCTCATAATATTCATGTCGCCGTTTCGCCCAAACCGCAAAATGCGGTCTGCATTAAAGTACAGGATGACGGCCCGGGCCTGCCGGATAAAGCCAAGGACAATTTGTTCACACCCTTTGCCAGCTCGACCAAAGAGGATGGCAGCGGTCTCGGTCTGGTCATCGCCCGCGATGTTATGCGTGCCCATGGCGGTGATCTCAACGTTTTAAGGACCGGCGAGGATGGCACTATTTTCGGTATCGAATTGCCGGAGAACATTAAAGAGGGTGCTGCTCTCTGGTATTAGGGGTCCTTAATCGCCAATCGCGACGCCTTCCCGCCTGGGGTCAGCACCGCCATAGAGTTTGCCGTCTTTGGCTTTGAATATACCGTGCAGCCCGCTGGTCAGTTTGCGAATGCGGACTTTGTGACCAAGTTTTTCAAGCGCCGGTTTGAGGATTTCCAGATTGCTGCCTTTTTCGATATCGGTTGTGCCGTTGCGATTGACGAAATGCGGCAGATTGATCGCTGCCTGAATACCCATTTTCCAATCTAATGCTGCGATCAGCGTTTTGGCGACATAGCCAATAATGCGTGAGCCTCCAGGAGAACCCACCGCCATCACCAGCTTGCCGCTACCATCCACCACCAGGGTCGGGCTCATCGAGGAGCGCGGCCGTTTTTTTGGCTGTACCCGATTGGCGATTGCCTTGCCGCCCACAACCGGTACAAAAGAAAAGTCGGTAAGCTGATTGTTGAGTAAAAATCCCCGCACCATCAGCCGAGAGCCAAAGGCGTTTTCAATGCTCGACGTCATTGAGACCGCATTGCCGTCGCCATCGACGACACTAATATGGGAAGTCGATTCCCCTTCATGCGCTGCATAGGTACCGAGCAATTGGGCGGTCTTGAGTTTTACCTTACCCGGTTTGGCTCTGCCCATGGATTTGGTTTTGGAAATAAGTTTGGCGCGTTTGGCGAGATAGCCGGGATCGATCAGCCGGTCCTTTGGCACAGCGACAAAATCATCATCGGCCAGATACTTGTTGCGATCTGCAAAAGCGAGGCGGCCGGCCTCGGCAATCATATGAACGGCTTCGGCCGAACCTGGGATGAGGCGCGATAGATCGGTGCTTTGCAAAAGCCCGAGTATTTGCAAGGTGGTGACACCGCCGGAGGTGGGCGGCGGCATGCCGCAGATCAGCCACATGCGATAGAAGGAACATACGGGCGAGCGCTTTTTGGCTTGATAGCCAGCCAAGTCAGAGGCCGTCATGCGGCCGGGATTAAGCGATGCCGCCCGCACGGTCTTAACGATATCCGCGGCGATCTCGCCTTGATAAAAGGCATCGGCTCCCCCTTTGGCGATTTCACGGAAAGTTTCGGCCAGCGGTTTATTGACCAGCAATCGGCCAACAGCTTTGGCGAAGCCGGCATTGTCATAGAAAAAGGCGCTGGAGAGGCTGAATTTTTTGAGATGACGGTCAATTTTGACCAAGGTGTTGAGCCTTTTCGATATTTTAAAGCCTTCATCGGCGAGCTTGATGGCCGGCTCAAATAATCTAGCCCAGGGCAATTTACCATGTTTCTTGTGAGCTAATTCCATCATACGTAGTGCACCCGGCACACCCACTGACAGGCCGCCCGGCACCACATCATGAAAATTTGGCCTTGAGCCGTCCGGTTTCAGGAACATGTCACCGGTTGCTGCAGACGGTGCAGTTTCCCGCCCGTCATAAGCTTCAATGGCGCGGCTACTGGCCTGATAATGCATTAAAAAAGCGCCGCCGCCGATGCCGGAAGATTGAGGCTCAACCACGTTGAGAGCCAGCTGGGTGGCGATTACGGCATCAACCGCGGAGCCACCGGCGCGCAATATCTCAAGCCCGGCTTTGGCCGCCAGCGGATTTGCCGCCGCGACCATATGTTCCTGGGCGACCGTAGATGAGCGGTTGGCGGGCCCGGTAAAGCGATCTGAGGCGGCTTCGGGTGTGGCCCGCGCTTCTTTATTGGCATCGGCTTTGGTCGATTGTTCAGCAGTTTGAGCCAGTGCAGGATCCTTTGCCTGGCCGCTCAGTTGTAAATCACCTTCATGATTGCAGGCAGAAAGGAGCAGAATGCTGCCGATTAGAGCTATTATTGGACGTAGAGGCGCGAAACTGCAAAGTCCCAGCATGAGTGAAATTTTCCCTTAATTTTATATTTCGAGCACATTTTATGTCGTTTTACTGATAATGCCCGAATTTGTTGATTAAGCTCAAGGTTTAAGCCGGGATTTAACGGTAAAAATTGGCATTTATAGGGCAGAAGCCAAAATTGATGCTGGCACTGGTGATTTTCCACACTATGTGATATGTCAGCGGCCTGATTTCAATTAAGCCTGCCGATATACCCAAGGAGTGCAGAGCATGAGTACTAACAGCACTTTAAAAATTGTTCCTAAAACCGGTCCAGTTCGCCGGGTAAGTGTCCCCGACCTCGCTGCCCGTAAAGGCGGTGAGCCCATTGTCTCACTTACAGCTTATACGGCGCCGATGGCGAAAATTCTCGATCCGCATTGTGACTTTCTGCTGGTGGGTGATTCCTTAGGCATGGTGTTGTATGGCATGGATTCGACGCTAGGTGTAACACTCGACATGGCGATCAATCATGGTGCCGCCGTGGTGAGAGGTTCGACCCAGGCTTGTGTGATTGTCGATATGCCATTTGGTACCTATCAGGAAAGTCCTGAACAAGCTTATCGGAACTGCGCCAAAGTGATGATCGAAACCGGCTGTGCGGCAGTAAAAATAGAGGGTGGCACTGAAATGGCCGAGACCGTTAAGTTTCTGGTCGAGCGCGGCATTCCAGTGATGGGCCATGTCGGCTTAAAACCGCAATCGGTAAATATCGCCGGCGGCTACCGCGCTCATGGACGCAATCAGGATGAAGCTGCCAAGGTCAAAAAAGATGCGCACGCCATTGCCGATGCGGGGGCCTTCTCCATTGTCATCGAAGGTGTGGTTGAACGTTTGGCGGCTGAAATCACCAGAGACATTCCGATTGTAACGATCGGCATTGGTGCGTCGGCAGCTTGCGATGGCCAGATTCTGGTGACCGAAGATGCCATGGGTATGTTTACCGATTTTACACCCAAATTTGTGAAGCGGTTTGCTGAAATTGGTGAAGCGATGAGTGACGCCGCCGCCGACTATGCCAAGGAAGTAAAAGACCGGACCTTTCCTGCCGATGAGCATTGCTACGGCAAAAAGTAAATACCTGGAAATTTATGTCTAAAGATTTAGAGATTGTCCGCACGGTTGCAGATCTCCGGCAGCGCTTGACGGCGTGGCGGCAGGATGGCCGCACTGTCGGCTTGGTGCCAACTATGGGGGCGCTGCATGACGGCCATTACTCGCTGGTTGAAAAGGCTGTGCAATCAAACGATCACACTGTCACCAGCTTATTCGTCAATCCCAAGCAATTTGGCCCGAGCGAAGATTTGGATGTGTATCCCCGGGATGAAGCTTCGGATGCCGCAGCTTTGTCTGAGCGGGGCGTCGATCTTTTATTTGCACCTAGCGTTGAGGAAATGTATGCAGAAGGTGCCGTGACCGCCGTTTCCGTACCAGGTATTGGTGATGTTTTGGAAGGCAGCTTTAGACCCGGCTTTTTTACCGGCGTCGCCACTGTGGTAGCTAAGCTGCTCATCCAATCCCTGCCGGATCGAGCCTATTTTGGCGAAAAAGATTACCAACAGCTTTGCGTCGTCAAGCGCCTAACCAAGGATTTGGATTTACCCATCGACATCATCGGCTGCCCGATCATTCGTGAGCCGGATGGGCTGGCTTTGTCCTCGCGCAATGCCTATTTGAACGCCGAGGAAAGGCAAGCAGCGCCAGCTTTACATCAGGCATTAATAGATACCGGGGAAGATATCGCTCAAGGTACTGAGGTTGCAGCCAGTGTGGCGGCGGCTAATTCTCAACTTCTTAACGCTGGCTTTACCAAAGTTGACTATATTGCTGTTTGTGATCGGACCAGTCTGGAAGAACTGAAAAATGTGACCGGCCAAGCACGAATATTGGGAGCGGCATGGCTGGGAAAGACCCGGCTAATCGACAATATTGCAATCAACACTTAGGTAGGACATATGATCAGAATATTTATTGGCTACGATCCTCGAGAAGCAGTTGCCTATAATGTTCTCTGTCATTCCATCCAGGCCCGCGTCACCGAACCGGTCGCCATAACCCCTTTGAGCCTCAAAAACCTTGGCGACTTGATGTGGCGGGAACGCCATGATTTGCAATCCACCGATTTTTCCTTTTCCCGCTTTCTGACGCCTTACCTCTGCGGCTTTGAGGGCTGGGCGCTGTTTATGGATTGCGACATGCTGGTGTTGGATGACATGGCCAAGTTGTGGCAGCTGCGGGATGATCAATTTGCTGTGCAATGCGTTAAGCATGATCATGTGCCGCCGGAAGAACGAAAGTTTCTCGATCAGCCGCAGACTAAGTATGAAAAGAAAAATTGGTCGAGTGTGATGTTATTTAATACTGCGAAGTGCCAGGCGCTGACGCCCGATTATGTTAATACAGCAAGTGGCCTGGAGCTTCACCGTTTCCATTGGCTGGGCGACGATGCTTTGATCGGTGACATTCCGCCGCGCTGGAACCATCTGGTCGATTATGATCCTGAAGCGCCCCTTGAAGAAATTTCCAACCTGCACTACACCACCGGCGGTCCTTATTTTGAAGAATATAAAGACTGTGGCTATGCCGATATCTGGCAGGCTGAGCGCGAACGGATGCTCTATGCCGGCAGCGAGCGGCCCGACTAATTATTTTTGATAGCTGATGCGGTAAATCACGCCGGCGCTGTCATCAGAAACCAATAGTGCACCATCCGGCGTTTCTTTGATATCAACCGGCCGTCCCCAGGAAGACCCGCCCTGCAACCAGCCATCGGCAAAAACTTCCTTGCCCATAACTTTACCTTTTTCATCCATCTTAATACGCATGAGGCGATAGCCTTGCGGTACGCTGCGGTTCCAGGAGCCGTGCTGAGCGACAAAGGCGTCGTTGCGATAGGCTTTCGGAAACTGAGTACCGCGATAGAAATGAATACCAAGTGCCGCCACATGAGCGCCAAAATTGACAATAGGGGCAACAGTTTTTTCTTGAGGTTGGCGGCCACTAAATTCCCGGGTGCGGTCCGAGCCGCCGCCGAAATAAGGAAAGCCGAAATGCTGACCTTCTTTCTGCAAATGATTGAGCTCATCGGGTGGAGAATCATCGCCCATAAAATCCGCGCCATTGTCAGTAAAATAAAGCTGCCCTGTGCGCGGATGAAAATCCATGCCGACCGAATTGCGAACACCGCGGGCTATTATTTTTGCCCGATTATTCTTATCCAACCGAATAATAGTGCCTTCATTGCCACGGGTCGTGCAGATATTACAGGGTGAGCCCACAGTAACATGAAGTCTTTGGGCTTCGTCAAAAGCAATGTAGCGCCAGCCATGCCAACTTTTATTGGGCAAATCCTCGAATATAACTTCAGCTTGATGGCGGCCAAAGGATTTTAAATCCGGCACCTGCACGCGAAAAATACGATGTTGTTCGGCGATGTACAAAAAACCATTTTTCCAGGCAACGCCGTTCGGCATCACCAGACCGGAGGTAATTTGCGCAATATCTTCAGCCCGGCCATCACGGTTTTTGTCAACCGCGACATAAACGCTGCCGCCACGCCGGTTGCCGACAAATACCGCGTCGTGTTCCGGCACGATCACCATAGAGCGGGCGTTCGGTACGCGGGCAAATATGCTGATTTTAAATCCCGGCGGCAGCTGGATTTTTGCCAGATCGGACGAATCTTGGGCGGTTGCTGTTGTTGGTAGGCTGATTAGAAATGCGCAAACAACAAGGTTGTAAATTGTATGCCAAATGGGTTGCTTCATTTTAAAACCCTTACGAGCGATTGTTTTTGCCGAATTTTATTGAGGGTAACAAAACCAGAGCCAAGGCGCTACATACGAGTAACAAGCCGCCAATTTCCCGCCAGCTGATCGGT
Organism: uncultured Rhodospirillaceae bacterium; assembly: GCA_964566055.1. Taxonomy (GTDB): domain Bacteria; phylum Pseudomonadota; class Alphaproteobacteria; order Rhodospirillales; family UBA2165; genus TMED23. Next base: position 87,426 of record CAZMHI010000009.1, on the reverse strand, counting down.
TCATCCAAGATTAAATTGCCGCTGTAAACGCCAATCACCGGCACCAGCATTATTGACACAGTGGAGACTGAAACCGGCACTTCTTTGACTATACGGAACCAGGCAAACCAGCAAAAAATAATGGGATAAACGAGGATTAGAATCGTCGACCAAATGGCTGCCGGCGATACTGTTTGAGTTAACTGCGGCCACTGATCGCGCTCCAGAAAAAAAGCGATTATTGAGATGGGTACGCCGCCTAGAAGCAGTTGCCAGCCGGCCAGGGCAATAGCTGACATTTGCCAATTCACCCGTTTTTGGACAGCCGTGCCGGCGCCCCACGAAATTGCCGCGATGACCATAAAAATTGTGCCAAGGGGGGCGACAGTAAATATCCCGAATTCGCCAACCATCAAGGTGCCGAGGCCGATCAGACCGAGGAATAATCCTAACAGACGCTGAAGTGATGGCCGCTCACCAACGAACATCATACTAAAGACCACAGCCCAAAGCGGCATCGTATAGGCGATGATGGAAGCTTGCCCCGAACCGAGCAAGCGAATGCCCCAGGCACTGAAAATATGCCAGATCATTACATTAAAGGCAGCTGCCAATATAAGCGGCTTCCATTGGCCTGGCGGCACTGCCATGCTTTTTCGCATAAACAGGCCAGCGGAAAAAATAAAAATTGCCGCTGAGGGAGAGATCAAGCCTCGATAGGTCCACGGTGGTATTTCACTAAGGCCGATCTTTAAAAACGGCCAGGACGTGCCCCAGCCGATGATGACGGCGATGAGGAGGAAATATCCCGAGGTTGAAAGGCCGTAACTTTTCATTTTCTTTTAAAATTGGGTTTGGCGAAAAAAAAGCCGGCGTTATATGCGCCGGCCTTTTAAATTTATTTGTTTGCCCTAATTCAAATAAAGATGAACTTCATTCGATTGCGCGGCCTGGCTGGTTCTGGCCGAAACCGCGATCCGTTGCGGCGGCAAGCCCATACGTTGCAGTGAACGCATAACGTTTTCCGCATTCCGGCGCGCCTTATTCGAATTGAGCGCTACCCGGGCGGCGCCACCGGAGGCAGGCGCTACGGCGACCAACTCGAAAGTTGCATTCGGACGGCGCTCCAAGCTGCGGCTGACAGCATTATAAAGCGCTTGCTCATAAGCAACGCTGGCACGATCAAACCGTATGACCACTAAAGGACGGCGTCCGGCAAGTGAGCGGGGGCTGGCGCGACGATTCGTGGTTCCTGCAGTCGCGGCTGTTAAAGCGCGGTTGGTCAAGCTGGAACCCATCAATTCACCGGATTTGACCGCCGCCGATAAGGTATTGAGATTGCTGCGCTCAGTGGCGACGTAGTTAGTTTGGCGCTGGATATCTTCGGACAGCTCTTTCAACAACCGGTCAATCAACACGACCGTGCGGTTAACTTCGTCTTCCAAAATAGCAAGTTGCTGATGGTCGGCATCAACGGCGCCGGAAAGCCTGAAAGCAGCGCGCGTGTTTTCAGCTAAAAAGGCGGCTAGGGTTGAATCCGCGGTGACATTCGTCGTTAGTACATTCATGTCGCTGATGTCGTCACCAATTTTCTTGAGGTCAGACAAAGCCTGATTAAATTGTTCTACGAGCACAGGATTGCCGGGTGTGGTGCCGACCTGCAGGCGCGCGTTAATGGCGGAGACGGCACCATGATAGCGTTGAGAATCCTGAACTGTCTTGGCGCGAACCGATTGCAGCTCGGTATTATTTTTTGACACGCCAGACTGCAGGCGACGTAATTCGTTTCTAAGCTCAACGGCTTTCTGGCCAACAAACGTTCCGGTATTAGAGCCCGAGGTTACACCCTTAGGCTCAAATTTTGTCGTGCCCATTGCCGGCGGGGTTGTCGGCTGGGTGCGCACAGGCGCAGCCTGTTGACGGGTCGCGGGCGCTTGCGCTTGTTGTTGAGTGGTTGCTGAACCGCCTGACGGATCTTCGCCCGTTAATGACGGCAGTAGGGATTCGGATGAAAATGAACACCCAGTTAGAAGGCCGGTGATCAGGACTGTCGCGCTAACAACAATCGACCGATTATTTATAAAGGTCATCGCGCCGTTTTTCCTCGTTCAAATTAACCAAAGCCCCAATAATCGAGCACTCAAATTATGGTGATTTTGGCCAAATCAATACAACAAATCAATGCTTTAGTAGAAGGAATTACCATGCCCCCCTTCAACTTATCAAGTATTACTTAAAGCGCCTCTATTTGACAAGCAAGGGTTAAAGTAGACCGGCATAAATAAATCCTTCAAAAATTGCTCAAATCGCACTCCAAATTGACTGCAAAAGATGTCTTGAAACTGCGGGCCGTTTTGAATAGTGTCCCCCCTCTTCGCGCCCGTAGCTCAATTGGATAGAGCGTCTGACTACGGATCAGGAGGTTGGGAGTTCGAATCTTCCCGGGCGCGCCATTCTAATCTTACCCCAATTCCCTCAGTTTCAATCCTTACTCTTGCGCCGTCCACTTTCCACTGAAATCGGTTAAAAAGCCTTTAATTTTATGTAAGTCACTAATATTAAACAAAAATTAAATTTCTAGGCAAAGAGCAAATAATTCCACAATAAATAATTTCTTATAAATGCATGGTTGTACATTATCGTTTCCATCCCCAAATATTAATGACAATAAAAGTAGTAACACCATGGGATAGATGGTGATTACCCTCAATAAGGTAGGAAAAATTTTTATGCGAAGGTTAAAAGCCTTACTGGTCGTGTTCGGGCTATTTTTCCATATGTCTCCAGCCAATGCTCTTGATCTTGGTTTGACGCCAAATCATGTTTTTAATATTTGGACAAATATAAATGCAACACTGGAACTCTATGTTAAAAGTCTGCCTCGTTATCCGGAAATCAACACTCAGTTTAAAAATCTAAAATTATTTAAATTTGCCGGTAAAAAGCCGTCAGATGTTTTGGCGCAGCTCCATAAAGTCAGGCAAAAGATTCATAAAATTGCCGGTTATAAGGAAAATTTAGACGCTAAACTGACCTTGGTCCGGGAAGTTATTTTTCAAAGTAGAGACGATATTTCTGCCGTCACTCCAAGTGTGGTTTATATTCATTCCGCCCATTTATTGGTTGAAATTGTAACCATGATTTCCAAACGACCAAATCAGGGCCAGCTGATTTCACCCTTTTTTCAAGACCAGAATTTTACCGGAAAGGTGCCGAGTGACGTTTTTGGTTTGGTTGAACTGGCTGATCGCCGCTTAGAAATCATCTTGAAAAATTTGCGCTAGGTGATTGGCCAATATTAATGCTCAACGTTCTTAAATCCATAAATATTGCGACCTTCGGAAAAATATCTGTGGTCACGCTTGCTCTTATTATGGCGATGTCCGTTGGCGCCGGAATATTTTGGGTGATCAATGCCAAGCAACTGGATATCAAGTTCAGTGATTATGAAAAAACTACTGAACGAAAGACCGCTCTCCTGGCTTTTATGCAAGGAGCCATTGGCTATGGCGGGCTGATCCATAGCGTTAATAACTTTGTGCTTCGCAAAGATATTTCACAGCTTATCAATGGGCATGAATCCGTATTGGAACTCGATGTCATTTTACGCGCCTATCGCCAAATCGGAATCTCGCCAAGCGAAGAACAGGCGTTATCGAAAATTGAGTTGGTGCGTTCCAATTATCGCCAGGCTCTCGTCCGCGCCGAAATCTTGATACGGCAGGGGCAACCGGTAGAGGAAATTGACCGGGTAATAAAAGTAGATGATGGACCAGCGATATTAGCTTTAAAAGAATTGAAAAAGGTTGTGGCGGAGCAACGATATTCCAGTATTCGCAAGCTCAGCAACCAAGTAAATTCGACAAGTCGTGTTGTCATTGTTTCAGCCATTAGCGCTGGTGTGATCCTTATCTTGCTTTCTGTACTGCTTGCCTGGTTCATCCGTGTGCGGATTGTATCGCCGATTGTCACGTTAGTTAATGCATTTGATAGTGTTGATCCGGAAACAATTGATGGTACCAGATTGCCAACTTCATCAACTGCCCGGCCAAATGAATTGGGTCAGTTAGCGATTTCGGGAAATCGTTTTTTAACCGCTATCGAGAACCAATTAACAGAACGCCGATTAGCGGAAGACAAATTAAGTGCCATTGTCGAGAATACCGGTGAAGGAATTGTAACGATCAATTCAAGCGGAGAAATTGAACTTTTTAATCAAGGGGCGGAAAAAATATTTGGCTATGCGGCATCCGAGGTGATTGGATCGAACGTTGCCGTGTTGGTTCCGGAAGCTGAGCGGCTGGAACATGACCGCTTTGTCAAACAATCTGAAATTCACGCCCCACGCATCATCAATCGCTCCCGTGATCTGCAGGGTCAGCGAAAAAATGGCGAACTTTTTCCATTGGAGTTAAATATCGCTCCGATGGAAGTGGGCACAAACAATAAATTTGTCGGCATTATGCGTGATGTCAGCAAGCGCAAGCTTCAGGAGCTGGAACTTATATCAGCGCGTGATGCCGCCGAAGCCGCCAATCTGGCAAAATCCGAATTTTTATCTTCAATGAGCCACGAATTACGCACTCCGATGAATGCAATTCTCGGGTTTGGACAATTAATGGAGGGTGATCCGGTTGAAGAACTATCACCCCGTCAATTGGATTATGTTGGTCAAATCCTTAGAGGAGGCGAGCATTTATTGGAACTTATTGACCAGGTATTAGAATTATCAAAAATTGAATCTGGTAATTTGACCTATTCTCTGGAAGCGTTCGACGTTATTGATGTTATGGAGGAAGCTTCAGCGATGGTGGCGAAATCGGCGGCGGAAAATGGCATAAAGTTTAAGAATTTAAAAGATAGCCATGATAAGTTGCTGGTGTGGGCAGATCGCAGCAGGGTTCGACAGGTGCTGCTGAATTTACTATCCAACGCGATAAAATATAATAGTAAAAATGGCACCGTTACGTTGGACGCCGAAGTGCTCGATACTTCGGAAATTAAAATTTCGATTAGCGACACCGGTTACGGCATACCGGAAAATAAACAGGCTCATCTTTTTGAACCATTTAATCGGTTGGGGCGGGAAGCAGGTGAAATTGAAGGCACAGGAATTGGCTTAACAATTACCAAGCAGATCGTCGAACTTCTCGACGGGCACGTTGGTTTTGATAGTAAAGTTGGAGAAGGCAGTAACTTTTGGGTTACCTTTCCCTTGGCTGCAACTAGTCAAATTCTCCAAGACTCCGATTTGCTTCCGCATGCCCATACCTTGGCTGGAAATTTTGATATGGGGCAAAAAACAATTCTCTACATTGAGGATAATCCGACAAATTTACGGCTGATGCAGGAGGTAATTCGTCAAATTCCTGACATGCAAATGTTGTCAGCCCATAATGCCGAAATAGGTCTGGCGGTGGCGCGTGAAAACAAAACAGATATAATATTGATGGATATAAATCTGCCTGGGATGAGCGGTATTGACGCTTTGAAGGTGCTTCGGACTCATAGCAACACTTCTGAGATACCTGTTATCGCTTTGACCGCTGCTGCCATGCCATCGGAAATTGCGGCCGGGAAGGCGGCCGGATTTGAGGATTATATCATCAAACCGATCAATGTTCCTGAGGTATTATCGGCGTTAAATAAACATATGAATTGATTGCTGCCGACTACCCTTCACACTAAGATAATTTATATTACGCCTAAATAAATCTCAATTCGCTGACCTTTAAACAAGGAGCGACAGGTGAAAATATTCATTGTTGATGATGACCATGAAGTAATCGAAGTCATGACAGCGGTGTTAGAGAGTAATGGTCATGAAGTTGGATCCAATGTATCCGGCGCCAGAGCAATATCTGACATCAGGGCTATGCGGCCCGATTGCGTTTTAACGGATTTGATGATGGCGGCTCTTGATGGTCTCGAATTATGTGATGAAATTCGCCAGCAAAAAGAATTGGATGCGACGAAAATTATCATGGTTTCAGCCCGAGACGCTGATCATTGGAAAGAAAAAGCAGCAGCTCGGGGCGCTGCAGGATATATGACCAAACCGATAGACCCAGCGACTTTTACCGATCAGTTAGTGGCGATTGTTGAAAGTGCGGGATAGTCTTCGCAGTCTCGTCGACAATCGATTACGTCCTGGGCCATGGCCGGGCTTTGCGCCGGACGAGCAGCCGCAAGACGAAGCCGATGCCTATCAGCAACAATTTGAACTGCATACCGGCCTGACAGCGGCCGGACTTGGTGAACGCGTCGGCTGGAAAATCGGTTGCACCACGCCAATTATGCAAAAATTTATGTCGATTGATCACCCCTGCTCTGGCGGAGTTATGGCGGGCTCGGTGCATTTTGATCATTTCGAAGTGCCCTATGCTAATTTCAATCATGTCGGTGTGGAATGTGAAATTGCCGTGACCCTTGGAGCGGATTTGCCGCCGCAATCTCAGTCTTACGATAAAGAAAACATTCGTTTCGCCATTCGAAATTGCCGCGTGGCCATGGAAATCGTTGATGACCGGTATGCCGATTTTAGAAAGTTGACCACGGCATCAATGATTGTTGATGATTTTTTCCAAAGCGCCTGTGTTCTAGGCCCGGAGATTACCGATTGGCAAAAACTTGACTTAGCTCTGATGGTTGGGCGCACCCTGGTTAATGGCGCGGAAGTTGGCAGCGGACAGGGAGTTGATATCATGGGTCATCCTTTGAATGCCCTGGCGTGGCTCGCCAATAATCTGAACGAGCTCGGATATCAATTGAAATCCGGGGAGTTTATTCTCTTGGGCAGCATGGTTGAATGCCAGTGGCTGTCGCCGGGGGATCAAATTGTCATGCAAAATTCCGAATTGGGGCAGATTTCCGCCAATTTTTCCAAATAGCTCATAATAAATGTTACAAATTGAAGTATTTTAGTGGTGGAAAAATTACTTTTGATAGCCATCTACAAAAGTACGCGTGACTAATTTAACGGTACTAAAAGATGCATCAAAAAATAATCCAAGACGTCATTAATAATCTAGATGATGAGCGCACTAAATATTTCGGTGTTGTTCTCTCCTCCTTAGAACATGATTCCCGTACTCAATTGGTGCCCAATCTCGTTTATGCCGTCTTGAAAGAAGTCATGACCGTTGTGCCGCCTTATCTGCCGGCGAACGAATTTATCAATATGCTGTTTGGTTTTGTCGGTGACAATTCGCAAAAACTTACATCGGTTATCTATTCCAGCCAATATGTGACGGATAGTTCAGTGCTGCAGTGTGTCACTAATGAATTTGTCGATAAAATCATTGAGACCACTTATAAATTGCATCAGCAAGGTGAGATTGAAACCGGCGAAAAGAAAGTTTTGAGCTATTCCTGGCCTTATGATAATGCGGATTTCCCATTCGCTGATTAAAGAGACATCCCATTCAAATTTTAACTTAAGCAGGCGGCCCCATTTCCTGTGCCTTGTTTGTGGCGCGGAATAAATAATGTCGCAGCACGGGCTGTACTAAATATAGCAGCGCCATTTCATCAACTATTTTTTTATCGTCACTGCCGGGTGCCAAAATTTCAGCCATTAAAGATTTAGCCTCGGCGTCGCCTTGTATGGCTTTCAGCGCCACCAATCCCCATTCGGTGTATTTTGCACCATCGATTTTTTTGTGCAGCTCAGACAGACGTTGATCGTAATCGTCCAACAGGGAGCCCCAATACTCAACATCGTAATTTTCTTTTAAGTCTCCGATCAAAGAAGATAGGTCGGTCATTGTTGTCTCCAATTTAGCTAACAGGTCGGCCCGGCGAGATCGTGCAATTCGGACAGGCGCGTGCCTTTAAAGAAGGCGCGTTGAAAAGCGGCGCGTTCTTGTGTGTGTTGAAACCATTCGGTGACCCTGGGGAAATCTTCGTCCCAGAGGCTGGCAAAACCAAGGTCGGCCATACGATCCAGTAGCGGCGCCAAAATAATATCGGCGAGGGTGTAGTGCTCGCCCAGCAGCCAGGGGCCAGTTGAAAGTGCATCGTTCATACGCTGGGCTGTGTTGTGAATTTGTTCCAGGGCTGCTGTGAAGTCCTCACCGTCAAAGCCTTCCGTTCCCATGCGGCGGTAAAACTGTTTGCGCAAGGGTCTGATGTCAGATTGCTGATTGTGAAACTCATCTTCAGAGAGGCCTTCAAAACGCGGTAGGAAGGCCATATTAAAAGACGGCACCCGCACGGCGACGGTCGGCACCTCTTCGCTGAAGCGCAACCAGGCCCGCATCGCAGCCTTTTGAGCGGGCTCATCCGGAGTTAAAGCCGGTTTTGGAAAAACCTCATCAATATATTCGCAGATGACGCTTGAATCCGTAATGATGGCGCCGTCATGAATGAGCGTCGGCACCACGCCATTGGGATTAATTTTGAGATATTCTGGGGAAAGGTGTTCTTTGGTCGCCAGATTGACATAAATATCAGTCCATTCGAGGTCCTTTTCGGCCAGACAGATACGGACTTTCTGGCTGCAGGTCGAATGGGGCGTGTTGTAGAGCTCAAGCATGAATTTTAGTTCCCTTCCAGGCGGGAACTAATATCGGATTTAGATCAGCCTGTCACATGATCTATTTAATTTGGTGAGCTTAAAAATCTTCGTTTCTGATATCAATATCAATGCGTTCAAGATCAGCCAGCAGCATCTCTTCTTCGTCATCATCGATATCCATGAAACGAACAGCCACCCCATCGTCTAAAGACCGGGATACGGTGGCGCTTAACTCACCAACGTCATCAATCATCAACTCAATTGGATCATCCGGTTTAACATTACCTTGCAGATCAAGTGCGGCCCCACCTGCCGATACATCCAGCAATGTAGCGTCAATTTCTTCATCATTGATTTTGGCTTTGACGCTATTGGGTGCTTTGAGGCGTTTGTGCTGCCGTTTTTCATCAAAGTCGCTCTGCTCAGACATCGTTGTCTCCTATATACCGCCTAAAAGAACGAAACCACGAGTAGTTCATCCCTATTTGGAAATTTCGTCAATCCCCTTTTTATTTACAGCAGCCTATTTTGGCGATGATTTAAACGTCTAGTTGTTTACCGAGCCACCATCAACAACCAGACATTGTCCGGTGATAAAATCACTATCTGGTGAAGCCAGAAAAACCAAGGCGCCGATGAGATCATCCGGCGTTTGATGGCGTTTCAGGGCGCGGGAAGCGGTATTGGCATCCCGGTATGCCATGTGTTTTTCGGAATTCAGGACATTTTCGCTCATGGTCAGGCCGGGCGCCAGCGTATTAACACAAATATTGTCATCACCAAGTTCGCGCGACATTGATCGTGTCATTGCCAGGATAGCGCCTTTGGAGGAAACATAGTGCAACAAATTTGGTGCGCCCTTAAACAAGGTTCCAGAGGCAATGTTGATAACTTTGCCGTAGCCTTGTTGACGCATGACCGGTGCAGCGGCCTTGGTGCAGAGCCAGGGTCCTTTGACATTCACGGCCATGAGTTTATCCCACTCATCGACGTTTATGTCTTCGAATGAGCCCGGTACAAGGGTGCCGAAAATTGCCGCGTTATTAACCAAAACATCAACGCGGTCAAAGCGCTCAATTGTTTGGTCGATCATCTCTTGGGTGGCTTTTTCATCACTGACATCGGTACTTAGGACGAGAGTCTCGGCACCTTGATATTCGGCGGCAATTTCGGCAGCGGCTGGGGCGCAGTCCAACACATCGGTGAGCACGACTTTCGCCCCCTCAGCTGCTAAAGCTTTGGCGTAGGTGGCGCCGATACCCTGAGCCGCCCCGGTTACAATAGCGACTTTGTCAGTTAATTTGGTCATTGGCGCCCCTCCGCTAGTTTAGTTAATTGCCTTCAAAGACCGGTTTTTCTTTGGCGACAAATGCATGATAGGCACGTTCGAAGTCCTGTGTCTGCATGCAAATTGCCTGGGCTTGCGCTTCTGCTTCGATGGCTTCATCGACACCCATGTTCCATTCCTGATGGAGGGTCTTTTTGGTCATCGCATGAGCGAAGGTTGGCCCCTTGGCGAGACGCTTGGCCTGCGTGGTGGCGACCTCCAACACTTCAGCGGGCTCTGCAACGCCATTATAGAAACCCCAATTGGCGGCTTCCTCGCTGGTCATCATGCGGCCGGTATAAAGCAGTTCTGAGGCGCGGCCCTGGCCGATAATGCGGGGCAGCATGGCGCAGGCGCCCATATCACAGCCGGCCAGACCAACCCGAGTAAACAAAAAGCCGATCATGCTTTCCGGCGTGCCGTAACGCAAATCTGAGGCCATGGCGATAATCGCGCCGGCGCCGGCGCAAATTCCGTCGATCGCGGAAATGATGGGCTGCGGGCATTTGCGCATGGATTTGACCAGATCACCGGTCATGTGGGTAAAAGTCAACAACCCGTCCATGTCCATTTTGGTCAGGGGGCCGATAATTTCATGGACATCGCCACCGGAGCAAAAGTTACCACCTTCGCCGGTGATGACGACGACTTTAACATCTTCAACCCATTGCAGTTTATGAAAAGTATCACGCAGTTCAGCATAGCTTTCAAAGGTCAGCGGATTTTTGCGCTCCGGCCGGTTTAAGGTAATGGTGGCGACACCGTCTTCAACAGACCAGGCGAAATGTTCGGGTTTGATGTCTGCAGCTTTGAGTTTGTACATTGTGGTTCCTCTTTTAATCCTCTTGAGATGAATAAAGTCGGCAGCCTTTCAGGCCAACGCCTGTGTCGGGTGCTAATGTTCGGATGAATAACAGTTTAAGTCTAAAGTAACTGATGACCTTGGTCAATTTTGTTGATGCCTTAGTCAACCATGGTCAGCCCGCCACTGACGCTGAGTACTTGGCCGGTAATATATTCCGACCCCTCGGCGGCAAAAAATTGAATGGCATGGGCGATTTCATCCGGTTTGGCAAAGCGGCGCAAGGGAATAGCGGCGATAAGAGCATCCAGCATTTTTTCCGGCCGCGTTTGCAACAAAGGCGTATCCGTTGGGCCAGGGCACACGCAATTGACGTTGATTTGATAGCGTGAGACCTCACGGGCGAGGGATTTAGCAAAAGCGATAATGCCGCCTTTGGCGCCGGCATAAACGGTTTCACCGCCGCTGCCGACCCGGCCGGCATCACTGGCGACATAAATCAGCTTGCCACCACCGGCTTCGGACATGCTCGGTAAAAAGGCATGGGTAAGTTTAACCGGCCCGAGATAATTGAGCGCTACATTCCAGTCAAAACGCGCGGCATCATTTCTGATGAAAGGTTCGATATCACCGCCGCCGGCAGCATTGATCAAAATGTCCGGCGTGCCGAACTTTTCGAGGAAGGTTTCGACAAACTCAGCGATTGCCGCATCATCAGTCAAATCGAGTTTGAGAAAATCAATCTTGCCACTGCTTTCTTTGGCTTCGGCTACCAGGGCTTCGCCGAGCTCACTATTGATATCGGCACATACTACATTGGCGCCATCGGCTGCCATGCGTTCGACGGTCGCTTTGCCAATGCCTGACGCGCCACCCGTGACGACAACAGTTTTTCCGCTTAAAGACATGATTTTCCTCATTATAATTGGTGATAAATTCTTTTCTCTAGCCGTCCATTGCTGACGGAATCTGATGTGCTGTTAGGATATTTAAAGCGGTGGCGTACTGAATACCTTGATATTGATCAATGTGCCGATATTCTATCCATCTACACTCCGATCAGAATAAATTTAATGGTAGGTATTTAAATGCTCAAAGTCCGCCACAGCCGAGTCATCTCGACCGGTGATTGTGACCCTCAATGTATTGTTAACTATCCCCATTACTTTCAGTGGTTTGACCGTAATTGTGAGCGCTTGTTCAAGGATGCCGGGCTGGGATTTCCAAAGCTGTATGGCGATTACGCCATAGATGGGATTCCAATTATTGAAGCAACCTCGAAATTCAGTCGGCCGGCCCGGATCAATGATGTATTGGAAGTTGAAACCTGGATCGAAGAATGGACGAACAAGACGTTTCTGGTCAAACACCTGATTACCCGGGACGGTGATGTCATCGCTGAAGGTCAGGAATTACGGGCCTGGGTGATTAAAGACGAATCCTCTCCACGCGGCATCAAGGCGGCACCGGTGCCGGAAGAAGTTAAGCAGTGTTTTAATTGATAATAATTCTTGGCTTGAGATCATGTGATCGCCTATAAAGAGCTATCTCTTGCCCCCTCAGAAACCGGTAGTCAGATTCCAATCAGATGAAAATTTTTAAATATAATTACACTGTCATGTTCAGCGATTGCGATAATGCGCAAATCGTTTTTTATCCCAACTTTTTCCAATGGTTCGACCGCGCGACTCAAAACATGTTCATTGAGGTTGGGCTGCCGTGGAATGAGATTTGGATAAATTATGACATCGTCGGTTTGCCGCTGGTCGATGCCTCGGCCAAATTTAACAAGCCGCTGCGCATGGAAGACGAGATCGTTATCGAAAGCTATGTTGAGGAATGGGGCAATAAGGTTTGGACCATCCGACATGACGTCAAAATGGGTGATACGGTCCATGTCGAAGGCACCGAAAAACGCGTCTGGGGGAAACGCGATCCTGACGCCCCTGCCGGCATCCGCGCCGAGCCCGTACCCGACGAGGTGCGTGCTTTGATCGGCGGGGAGTAGGTTGGTTCCAACCTACTTGCTTTTATACCAACCCCTAAACCAACCCCTTCGCCAAGGCTGAATTCAGGCGTTTTGAGAAGGCTGCCGGATCGCTAACCGCCTCCCCTTCAATAATCCGCGCTTGATCGAGCAGTAAATGCGCCATGTTCTGCAGATCTTCTTTTTTGGCTAGATCATCCGTCAGGCCGGAGAGTTGCTTGATCAGATCATGGGTCGAGTTGATTTCCAGGACACGGGTGCTGTTCGGCACATCCATATGCCCTTGGCTTTTGAGCATCCGTTCCAAATGCAAATCCATATCGCCTTCCCCAGCGACCAGGCAGACCGCACTATCGGTCAGGCGGTCGGAGGCGCGGACATCTTTCACCGCTTCGCCCAGCTCTTCCTTGAAGGCGATGATCAGCTTAGCGATGTCAGCATCATCGGCGGCTTCGGGCTTGTCCTTTTCGTCATCAGCCTCATCGCTGCGTTTGATCTTACCGAGATCGATATCGCCGGCGGTGACCGACTTAAAGGTCTTCTCGTTATAGACATGTACCATCGGCAGCCAGAATTCATCGATGGGATCGGTCAGCAGTAGAACTTCAACGCCCCGGGATTTAAAGCCTTCGATTTGCGGTGATGATTTAAGCGTTTCGGTATCTTCACCGGAGATATAGAAAATTTCATCCTGGCCGTCATTCATGCGCCCGACATAATCTTCGAGACTGACAATGCCATCGCCATGAGTTGAATTGAAGCGTACCAGCTCGAGCAATTTCTCCCGGTTCTCATGATCTTCGTAGAGACCTTCTTTGAGAACGGCGCCGAAATTCTTCCAAAACGCCGCATATTCGTCCGGCTTTTTGGTGGCTTTCTTTTTAAGCTCAGAGAATATTTTTTTGACCAGCGCTTTCTTGATATGCGTCACCAGCACATTGTGCTGCAGCATTTCGCGGCTGACATTGAGAGGCAGGTCTTCGGAATCAACAATACCACGCACGAAACGCAGATAATGTGGCATCAAATCTTCACAATCATCGGTGATGAAAACGCGTTTTACATAGAGCTTCACTTTATGTTTGCGTTCCGGGTTCATCAAATCAAACGGCGGCGATGACGGCACATAAAGCAAATTAGTGTATTCGATTTTACCTTCCACCCGGTTGTGCAGGGTTAGCCAGGGATCATCAAAGACATGACCGACATGGTGATAAAACTCTTTATATTGCTCTTCAGTGATATCGGATTTTTGCCGGGTCCAGATCGCCGAGCCGGAATTGATCTGATCGCTGGTAGTCTCTTTGTCTTTAGTGGTTTCGAGATTAATCGGCAGAGAGATGTGATCGGAATAGGTTTTAACAATATTCCGAATACGGGCGTCTTCAAGATACTCCTTATTGTCCTTGTCGAGATAGACGGTCACGGTCGTGCCCTGAGTATCACGTTCCGTCTCGGTAATGGTGAAAGAGCCGGCGCCTTCCGATGACCACAACCAGGCCTGCTCTTCACCGACGCGCCTGCTGATCACTTCAACCTTTTTGGCGACACTAAAGCAGGAATAAAAACCAACACCGAATTGGCCGATAAGATCGGCGTCTTTCTTTTCATCACCGGAGAGACTTTCCAAAAAGGCCGTGGTGCCGGAACGCGCGATGGTGCCGAGATTTTCAATCAGCTCGTCATGGTTCATGCCAATGCCGTTATCGGCAATGGTGATGCTCTTAGCTTTTTCATTAACCGACAAAGTAATGCCGAACTCAGTGCCGGCATCGATCAGATTGCTTTCGGTGAGGGACAAATAACGCAGCTTATCGCAAGCATCCGAGGCGTTGGAAATGAGCTCCCGTAAAAAAATTTCTTTGTTGCTGTAAAGCGAGTGAATAACCAAATCGAGGACTTTGGCGACCTCGGCCTGAAATTCCAGTTTCTCTTCGGGTTTAGTTTCAGTTTTTGCTTTGGCCATTTTTCACTCATATCGCTTAAAATAAATTGTCATTTGGGACTGGATAATCCGCTTTCGCGACCTCATATGTATCTATAGGGCGGGTAACGCAAGGCCTGTTCTGTTGAATATGTTAATTTGCGGCGATTATTTTTCATATGTCACTGATTTCTTGACTAAAATTACGATATCATTGACTGTAATCAATGATTTTTCCCGCAATATCATGTTCAATAAAAATGGATTAAAAGCTCGCGTCTATTGCGGTGACGACCGATAATCTGTCAGTATGTTGACCGTGGGACCGGCTTTCGGGTCCGACCTTTGTCACATAACGAAAAGAGTGGTCAATGAAAATCCCATTACAAGTTTCCTTCCGCGATATTTCCCATTCAGATGCTGTTGAAGAGAAAATTCGAGAGAAAGTCGAAAAGCTCGAGACCTATACCGACCGGATCACCTCCTGCCGGGTTGTGGTTGAGGCGCCTCATCGCCAGCATACCAAAGGAAAGCTTTATCATATCCGGGTGGACATCACCTTGCCGGGAGAGGAAATCGTGGTGGCCCGCGATCCCGACGACCATGCCCATGAGGATGTTTATATTGCGATCCGCGATGCCTTCGAAGCGGTGCGTCGCCAGTTGAAGAAAACCCTGCGCAAAAGACGCGAAAAGCATACCAAAGCGAAAAAGCATTCCATGATGGAACAGGCCGACGCCGAAGTTTAAAAAATACTGGGGACACGTTAGGCAACCGATTGAAAGGCCGATGGGAAGTGCCAAAAACATGTCCCCTTTTTCCCCGCTTGCATCTTGGCGGCGAAAGACCGATCTTTGAGCTATGCAGATATCAACCTCTGACGCCCGGGTGACGGCTGTTCTCGGGCCGACCAATACCGGCAAAACCTACCTCGCCATGGAGCGCCTGCTGGCCCATGGCAGCGGTATGATCGGCTTCCCGCTTCGCTTGCTCGCCCGCGAAAACTACGACCGGGCGGTAGCGCTCAAAGGAGCGCGGCAAGTTGCCTTGATCACCGGCGAAGAAAAAATCATCCCCTCTCATGCCAAATATATTTTCTGCACGGTCGAGTCTATGCCCATTACCAAGCCGGTTGATTTCCTGGCCGTGGATGAGATTCAGCTTTGCGCCGATGCCGATCGCGGTCATGTTTTTACCGATCGTTTGCTTAACGCCCGCGGTGAGCAGGAAACCATGTTTATGGGCTCCGAAAGCATTCGGGGCGTCTTGGAAAAACTTGTGCCCGGCATCGAGTTTATCACCCGGCCCCGCTTTTCAACTTTGACTTTTGCCGGCAGTCGCAAGATCGTTCGCCTGCCACCACGCAGTGCCGTGGTCGGCTTTTCCGCTGCCGATGTTTATGCCATTGCCGAACTGATCAGGCGTCAGCGGGGCGGTGCGGCGATTGTTATGGGCGCGCTCAGCCCCCGCACCCGCAACGCGCAGGTTGAGATGTTCCAAAACGGCGATGTCGATTATCTGGTGGCGACCGATGCTATCGGCATGGGCCTCAATATGGATGTCGATCACGTCGCCTTCGCTGCCCTCAACAAATTCGATGGCACTTTTAGACGAAATTTGAGGGCCGAGGAGCTGGCGCAAATTGCCGGTCGGGCTGGGCGTCATATGAGTGACGGTACTTTTGGTGTCACCGGTGAGGCGCCGGAGATTGAGCCTGACCTTGTCGAGCAAATTGAAAACCACCGCTTTGATCCGATCCGCCACATTCAGTGGCGCAACAGCCGCCTGGACTTTCGATCCATCGATAAGTTATTGCAAAGCTTAAGCGAGCTTCCGGACGAGGAGGGGCTGGTCAAAGTGCGCCGGCCCAGCGACGAGCAGAACTTGGTTAAGCTCGCCCGCGAGCCTGAGATACGGGACCGGCTGATCAATCCGGACAGCGTGCATCTCTTGTGGGACGTCTGCCAAATCCCTGATTTCCGGAAACAGGTCACGGGTGGTCATCAACGTCTGTTATCTCATATCTATCAATCTTTAAGCACAGCCGGGAAACTCGATAATGACTGGGTCGCCAAGGAAGTAACCCGGATTGATCAGGTCGACGGCGGTATTGAATCGCTGGTGGATCGCATCGCCAATATCCGCATCTGGACCTATATTTCCCACCGGGCCGATTGGCTTGATGATCCCGAAAGCTGGCAGGGCCGGACCCGTGAGATCGAAGACCGGCTTTCCGATGCGCTGCATGAAAGATTGACCCAACGCTTCGTCGATCAACGCACAGCAGTGCTGGTGAGAAAACTTAAAGACAAGGAATATCTGCAGTCGGCGGTCAATGCTGAAGGTGATGTCATGGTCGAAGGCCATTTTGTCGGTCGCCTTGAGGGTTTTAAGTTTGTCCCCGATACCACCGATAGCGATGTCGCGGGACGCACAGTGACGGCGGCGGCTTACCGGGCTTTGGCGGGTGAAGTGGAGCGCCGGGCCAGTGCTTTAATCAGTGCCGAGGATGAAACCATAGAGCTCAGGGGTGATGGTAAGCTGGCTTGGCGGCAGCAACCGGTGGCGCGCCTTACCGCCGGAGCGGATGCCTTCAAGCCAAAGTTCAAATTGCTGTCGAGTGATTTGCTGGAGGGGCCGATCCGGGACAAAATAGAACAGCGCCTGCAAAACTGGCTTGATGAGTATATTGGCCGAAATCTAAAACCATTGCTGAAAGCCAGGGACCGCAACTTAAGCGGCGCGGTGCGGGGCTTGGTTTTTCAGCTGGTAGAATGCGGTGGCGTCATGAATAAGCGCCAGGCCGCCAAGCAATTAAAAGCTTTGGAGAAAAAAGATTACGGCGCGCTGCATCATCTCGACATCAAGCTTGGCCGCCGCGAAGTGTTCTTCCCGCCGCTATTGCGACCCAAGCCGGCCGGCCTCAGTGCGTTGCTGTGGGCGGTGAAGAACGAGATTAAACCTTTGCCGGAAGTGCCGCCGCCGGGCCGGGTCTCGGTGCCCTATGACGCGGATGTACCCCTTGATTTCATGCAGGCCGCCGGTTTCCGGCAGGCTGGTGATCTCTATATCCGCATTGATATCCTGGAGCGGGTGCTGGGAATGTTGAAGTCGCGAAGTCTCAAAGGTCCTTTCGCCGCCGATCCGGAACTGCTGAATTTGCTGGGCTGTTCGGCGGAGGATGTGGTTGGTGTTTTTAAGTCGCTCGGCTATGAAAAGCAAAAACCCAAAGAAGGTGATGAAACAGTGCTATTCGCTTTTGCCGCCAAAGCCAATAAGAAGCCCTACCGCAAAAACAAAAAATCTGGGAGTACGAAAAAAGCTGCGGTGTCAAAACCGCCGCCGGAAGACTCGCCCTTCGCAAAATTAAAGGAACTCAAGGTTTCATGAGTGAAGGCTTACGTTTGGATAAATGGCTGTGGCAGGCGCGCTTTTTGAAAAGCCGCTCACTTGCTACCAAGCTCTGCCAAGCCAGCAAAGTGCGCCTCAATGGCGAGGTAACCTCCAAAGCTCATCAATTGGTTCGCCCCGGTGATGTGCTGACATTTCCGAAAGGCCCGCATATTAGAGTGATCAAGATTGTCGCCCTCGGCACAAGACGTGGACCGGCCCCGGAAGCTCAAGCGCTCTATGAAGATCTGGCGCCACCCGTGGCGAGGAAAAGCAGCGATAAAACGCCCGTCGCCACGACCGGCAAACGCGAAATGGGTGCCGGCCGGCCAACCAAAACCGAACGGCGGGCTATCGATAAATTGATGGGGCGGGGTTGATTATTCACTGCATCACGGCTTTTCCTATGATTTTCTCCATGCTAGATAGCGCCTTATGATAAATCGAATTAAAGCATTATTTGCCGAGGGCGCCGCGAAAGCCGGCCCGCCGGAAAAAGACGAACTTCAAGCCGCCGCTGCTGCTTTGCTGGTTGAGGCCGCCTCTATGGATGGCCATTTTGACGAGGACGAACGCGCCAGTATCACGAGCTTGATGAAATCTCATTTTGATCTCAATGACGAAGAAACCGAGACACTCATTGCGGAAGCCGAAATCGTCATTCAGGAATCGGGTGAGCTTTATGCCTTTACCCGAGTGATCAAGGACCGCTACGAGGCCGAACAGCGGATCGAGATGATTGAAATGCTGTGGGAAGTCGCTTATGCCGACGGCAATGTTGATCACTTTGAGGCAAATCTGATTAGCCGGGTTGCGGGCTTGATTTACGTCAATGACCGTGACCGGGGAGATGCGCGAAAAAGAGTGGTTGCAAGACTTGGCATTGCGGCATCATAAGTGTAATAAAGAATGCGCCTGTTAGTACGGCGAACAAAAATATAGGGTTTAAACGGAGACCAACATGACCTACATCGTCACCGAAAATTGTATTAAATGTAAATATATGGATTGCGTCGAGGTTTGCCCCGTCGATTGCTTCTATGAAGGTGAAAACTTTTTGGTAATTCACCCCGACGAATGCATCGACTGCGGAGTGTGTGAGCCGGAATGTCCAGCGGAAGCTATTTTGCCGGATACCGAAGATGGCTTGGATGAATGGCTGGAAATCAACACCCGCCTATCAGCTACTTGGCCGAATATTACGGTTAAAGGTGAAAGTCCCGCCGATGCCGATGAATGGAAAGATAAAGAAGGCAAACGTGCTGAATTGAGTGAAAGCCCGGGTGCTGGCAGCTAAAGGCTGCATTTAAAGTAACCTGTTGAAATTTAAGGATTATGGCTCGGTTTTGCGGGCCATTTTTCTTAGCTTTTATACGTATTTCCACGCATTATTACACATGTTAACAAATGGGTCTGTATTTGGGCCTATTTTTGTGGTATAACCACTCTGCCGATCAAGTAAGCCGGTAACATGGCGGGCTGGGTCGGCATTGTTGTGTGAGCGGCTCATTGGGCTCGATTTAGAGCTGGTAAGATAGGAATACAAAGAATTCGCTGGCAAGACAGTATTATCAGAAAAATTTATGTAAATAGGCGCGCCCGAGGCGGCTGAACTAATCCGAACGGGCGAGACGAATTTCTAACGCTTATTGGCAAATTGTTGGAGAAATAGAAAACTATGGCGAAAGCAAAAACGACTAAAAAGAAAGATAAATTGGCCTTCAAAGCCGGCGATTTTGTCGTCTATCCGACCCATGGTGTAGGTCAGGTGCAAGGCATTGAAAAAGAAAACATCGGCGGCACCGATTTAAAATTGGTCGTCGTGACCTTTGATAATGACCGGATGACGCTCCGGGTGCCAACCAATAAAATGGAAACTTCGGGCTTGCGCAAAGTAAGCTCGCGCAAAATTATGGATAATGCGGTAACCACCTTAAAAGGCCGGGCCCGGGTGAAGCGCACCATGTGGAGCCGCCGCGCCCAGGAATATGAAGCCAAGATCAATTCGGGTGATCCGGTGCAGATTGCCGAAGTTGTCCGTGATCTTCACCGCAATGTCGGCCAGCCTGATCAATCTTTCAGTGAGCGCCAAATCTATGAGGCTGCTCTCGAACGCTTAGCCGGTGAATTTGCTGCCGTTGAAAGCATCGACAAGGAAAAAGCCACCGAAAAACTCGAAGCGGTTTTGCAGGCGGCTTAATAAGTTAAAGTTTTAAAGGCCGGGCGTTCAGAAAATTATCTGAGCGCCCTTTTTTTTGATAGTATCCTGTATGTCTGATTCTTACGTCATCGATAAAATTATCTCCGGCGGCCAGACCGGAGTTGATCGGGCGGCCCTTGATGCGGCGCTTAGGCTGGGTATTGAATGCGGCGGCTGGTGCCCCTTGGGGCGCTGGGCGGAAGATGGCGAGATTGCCGATCTCTATCCGCTCAAGGAAACTGAAAGCCCGGACCCGGCGGAGCGCACCTCGCTGAACGTCTCGGATAGCGACGGCACCCTGGTGCTGGCCGATGAGGGGCTCGATGAGGGTTCCATGCTGACCGTCGAGCTTGCCCAAAAACTTGGCAAATCCTGCCTGATTTTTGATTTTCAGGGCAAAGGTCATGTCAGTGATGTCCGGGATTGGATCGTCCGGGACGAAGTTAAAATCCTCAATGTCGCCGGCGGGCGTGAAAGCATCTCGCCCGGGATTTATGAACTCTCGATCGGGTTTTTGACCGAGCTGTTCGGCAGCCTCAAAAGTTAATTTTTTCTATTCCGAGATGATTTTGACCAGTTTGCCACGGCGCAAGCCGTCATTAGCGCTCAAGCCATTGATCACCCGGAAAGTCTCTTCTTTAAAATCCGCAATACTCATCTGGCGGACGAAAGTCTGAACCCCATCATTGGCCTTGACCGGTTTGACCAAAATCCGGGAGGGTCTGAATTTTTGTGCCTCACCGAAAGATATGGAGCGCAGACTAAATGTCGTCCGGCGCAAACCCAGCGACAGGCGCTCGGTTAAATTCACCGGCGTTAAAAACATAAAGCGGTAGATACGGTCGTCACCTCTGTTCATGCGTTGGCGAATGGCGACAAAGCGAAGATCGAAGGTGCCGCTCCGTTGCCGTGTTCTCATGGTCGCCGTTGCTCCCTCCAGGCCGTTAACGTTCAGCCGCTCGACGCGCTGGAAACTGCCCCGCCTGGCCCAAACGTTGGGGATATAAGAGGTCATGGCGCCGTTATAGGCCTTGCCCGCCATATCAAACTGAATGATCGAGCCGCCCGGTCCTTTAGCGACCACAGCCCGGGGGCTGTTAAACAAGCGAAAGCCCTCCGGCACCTCAAAACGAAATTGCAATTCAGGATGAATGAAAATGCGGCCTTTGATAAAGCCTTCCTTGGGATCATCGCCATAGAGCATTTTATGCAGGCGCTCCATATAATCGACGGTGCCGAGCCGGCTGCCGGATTTTGCCACCTTGGCGTTTTTAATGGCGCGCTGGACCCGGTCGATGGTGCGGGGGTGGGTCGCAAACATATCGCCCTGATCGACACTGGACGGGTCTTTTTCGTGGCGCTTGGCTTCCAATTGGCTGTGCGAGCGCAGCTTGGCCAAAAAGCTCGCCATCGATTTGGTGTCATAGTTACTCCGCGCCAAATAGCGCACACCCAAGGTGTCAGCCTCAAATTCCTGCTCCCGGGAGAAGGATTTCAGATAAAGGCCGGCGCCGACATTAAATAACTCACTGACCGCGCTGGAGCCGACGGCAATGCCGAGAATGGCGCCCAATACCGATGCGCCGGTGGCCTGGCTGTAGCGTTGCGCTGAATGGCGGCCGGTAACATGACCGATCTCATGCGCCATCACACCAGCCAATTCGGCCTCACTGCTGGCCAATGCCATCAGACCGCGGGTGACATAGACGTAGCCGCCGGGGAGCGCAAAGGCGTTAATCTGCGGCGAGTTGAGCACCGTAAAAGTCCACTTGATGTTCGGCAGCTCGGACTTAGCCGCCAGCTGATTGCCAATATTATTAACGTAGCTGATCACGGCCTGATCCTTATAAGCGCCGCCGAAAGTTTTAAGAATTTTCGGATGTTCCGCAGCACCGATACGCTGCTCATCTTCAAGCGACATAAAACCAGTGAAGTTTTGATCGCCGGTTGCCGGGTTGACCGAACAGCCACTGAGCCCGGCTGTTGCCAGCAAGACCAGTAGGACACCAATTAAATTCTTAATCTTACCCATACTCATTTATCCAACATCTCAATTTGCTCAGGGTGCGTGGCGTTTATCATTGGGCCATTATACGACTTGATCCAGCCCCGCACCCGGACGCGCCGGCCTTTTAACAATAGAGGATCAAAGCCTGCCCGGGCAAATAATTTTGCTGCCCGCGCGTTGAGCGAGACGGTAAAATCTGTCCGCCAATTGACGCCGAAATTAATGAAAACTTTCTTGCGTACTTGGGTGACATCATGCACGCGGCCTTCGATCAGCTGGAAGGAGTTTTTAAGCTGCTTGAGGTCAGCGACCAATTCCGCTTGCTCCTGGATACGGTAAAAAGGGTGCCGCCAGATACCGAGGTTCTGGGCTCGGGCAGATTTCTCCTTGGCCAGCATTTCAGTAATCACCGCCCGGTTATCGGGGAAGGAATAAACCCGCGCCATGCCTTGCGCCAGCAGTGCCCCTTGCAGCCAGGCGCCGTCGGCTAAATGCAGATGAGCCAGCAACCTCCCGTGACGGTCCATCCGCCGCCCGCCATAGGATAGCGTCACTTTTTTCCCGAGGGACAGCTTTTCGAGCGCCCGCTTTGCTGCTCCAGCCAGGGGCCAGGATTTAAAGTTTTTGCGGCCGAGTGGCAGTTTCGGGGCCTGGATACCAACCAGCCTGACTTCATCTGAAACCAGATTACCTTTGCCGATAGCGCGGCTGAGTTTCACCGTATCACCATCAACAACGACAACGACTTTGGCGCTCTCGCCTTTAGCCAGCTTGATCTCTTTGGCCTGGGCAATGGGTGCAAACAGCAGCACCAAGGCGATCACCGCGCCAATAAGCACAATAAAGTTACCGGCTTTCGAGTGAGCTATTTTTTGACAGAATACGCGCAACCGCCTAGACCTATAATTATGGATGTATCCTCGACAACATATCAGCTTTATCCCGATATTGAAGCCTATGAAAAAGGCATGCTCGATCTTGATGGCCACCACAAAATGTACTGGGAGGTCTCGGGCAATCCGGATGGTGTGCCGGTGGTTTTTCTGCATGGCGGCCCGGGGGCGGGCGCCGCACCCTCGCACCGGCGGTTTTTCGATCCCGAACATTACCGCATTGTGATATTCGATCAGCGAGGCAGCGGGCGCTCCAAGCCCTTTGCCGATGTCACGGATAACACCACCCAGCATTTGCTCAGCGATATGGAAGTTCTGCGGGAACACTTGAATATAAATAAATGGCTGGTCTTTGGCGGCTCCTGGGGATCATCTCTGGCGCTCGCGTATGGCATCGAACATAGTGAGCGGGTATTAGGTTTTATCCTGCGGGGGATTTTTCTCTGCAGTCAAAAGGAGCTCGATTGGTTCCTGGATGGCATTAAGGCGGTGTTTCCTGAAAACTGGCGGGAATTTAATGAATTTTTACCAGTCGATGAGCGGGCAGATTTACTTAATGCCTACCACAAACGGCTAACCGATCCAGATCGCCAAATTCATGAGCCGGCGGCTCGGGTCTGGGCGCGCTTTGAAGGGACTTGCTCGACGCTATTGCCTTCGCCGCGAAGCGTCTCCGGTATGGATTCCGGCCGGGTTTCGCTCGCTCTGGCCCGCATTGAGGCGCATTATTTTGTCAACGACCTCTATTTGCCGGAAAACTATTTCTTTGACAATCTAGAGCGTATTCGCCATTTGCCCGGCACCATTGTGCAAGGCCGCTACGATATGGTCTGCCCCATCGGCACAGCTGATGCGCTGGCCCAGGAATTGCCGGAATTGAGCTATGTGGTGGTGCCGGATGCCGGTCATTCGGCGATGGAACCGGCGGTGCGCTCTGCTTTGGTCGCTGCCACCGAGCGCTTTAAAATGAGCCAAAATTAGCTAAACCATTCAGATCACGCGCTATTTTCTTGCAATTGGCCCAATCAGCCGTAAGATGCCCCAAATTCAGGACTTAATTGAGCTGGGTGAGATACAGCCGTGAAAACGCTTACATTGTTTAAAATATTTATCAGTTTGTTGGTGGCATTGGCTGTAATGCCGCTGGCACCCGTGTGGGCGCAGGATGCCAAGAAAGATGATCCGGCGTTTTTGTCTTTTGGTGCGGGCTTTTACGATTTTAACCGCAAAAAAGAAAAAGGGGCGGAGTTTCGTATTGAATACCGCTCGGATAAAAAATTCGGCATTTTTAAGCCCTTTGCCGCCGGTGCTTATACCAGCACCCAGCAGGGTTTTGTCGGCGCCGGTGTGCTGATCGATCTGTTTTTGGGCCGCCGCTTTGTTATGACCCCGTCTTTTGCCCCGCATTATTACTGGGGCGGCAACTCAAAGCTCGATCTTGGTCATAAGGTTGAGTTCAGGTCGCAGCTGGAAATTGCCTACCGGTTTGACAATAGGGCAAGGCTGGGCCTGGCCATCTCGCATTATTCCAACGCCAGCCTGGGTGATAAAAATCCCGGCACCGAAACAGCCACGATCTATTACTCCCTGCCGCTGCAGTAAGTTTCCGGCCCGCCTGAATTGGCTAATGACGCCGGGCCTCCCTTCACTTAGAATTATCGCACGGCCCCGTAGCTCAGTCGGATAGAGCGACAGATTCCTAATCTGTAGGTCAGAGGTTCGAATCCTCTCGGGGTCACCAATTACAAAAACCCACCTTCAAGTGGGTTTTTTGCAATTGGGCGCCTCAGTGAGGTTCGCACCCGTTCGACGCCCAGGAGACGGACACACAGTCCGGCGACGCAGACGCGGCGGAGCGCAGCGTAGCCAATCCTCTCGGGGTCACCAGCCTTTGCCATGGCCAGAGCTTTATCCCGCCCTTCCCGGTGCGGCATCAAAAGCGGCCGCCAGCGCGTACCAGGCGGGTTTGCGTTTATAGTCTGCGCTGTAGGGGAGCCCCCGCACCCGGTCGCCATCGGAGCGAGGAAAGTGACGGGTCAGCCAGGAATAACGATCCGTGATGCCCCAGGTCAGTACTGTTTTGGTGGCGGGGCGGGCCAAAACAACGTCTAAAAAACGCGCATAGGCGTCCGCCACACTGTTGTCGCGGGCAATGATACTGCCATTGATCGAGGTGTCGCGGGCATCAAGTTCGGTGACCTCAATGTTGAGGCCCAAATCCGCCACTTCATCTAAAAAACCGCCAAGCGCGTTCATGTCCATCGCACCTTCAACACCCGGGTCAAGATGGCCCTGGATGCCAAGGGTGTGGACCGGCACGCCTTTTTTAAGCAGATTTTCTAGCAATCTCAGCGTATGCCGGCGGCGCTGCCAGCCGACATCCCAGCCCCATTCATGTCCGTATTCGTTAAAAACCAGTTTGGCCTTGGGGTCGGCAGCAGCGGCGGCGCGGAAAGCGATCTCAATATAGTCGGGACCAAGAGCATCGAAAAAGAGACTTTTTCTAAGTCCATCACTGCGTCCATGATTGGGCTCGATTGCTTCGTTGATGACATCCCAGCTATACATGCGTCCGCGATAATGTCCGGCGACAGTTTCGATGTGGTCAGTAATGACTTTGGCGGCGCTGCTTTTGCTGCCTTTTAGGGCGCCCGGAAGCCAGCGCGGAATCTGGTTGTGCCACAACAGCGTATGGCCCCGCATCGCCATGCCGTGCGTGGCGGCAAAATCAGCTACCGCATCGGCAGCGTCAAATCGGGTTCGATGCCGCCGGCGCTCCAGCGGTCCCCATTTAAGGGCGTTGCCCGGCACCAATATCCCAGCATCCCGGATCAGCAGGGCGGCGTAATCCGGATTGGTCAAAAGGCGGGGCACGACTTCAGCGCCATAGAGCAGGCCTTTCTTCGCCGCCCGGTCTTTCAGAGGGGCCGTGCCGATAACGGCTGGATCACGATTGGCGGTGGTTACGCAGCTGGTCAGAGCCAAGCATGCGCTGCCAGCTAAAAACGCACGCCGGGATATGTCGGAGGCGGGAGGCATAAGTCAGTATAGCCAGAGATGGGTAGACGGAATAGCCTAACCGTACGCCGCCCTCAACTCCGCTTTGAGAACTTTACCCAAAGCGCTTTTGGGGAGGGCCTCGACGAAGGCGTATTGGCGGGGGATTTTGTAGCCGCCGATCAAATCCCGGCAGTGAGCAATGAGGTCTTCGTCGCTGACCTCTTCTTCGGGGCGTAAGACAATGACGGCAAACAGGGCTTCGCCGAGTTTTTCATCGGGGATACCGATAATGGCGGCCTCGCTGACAGCAGGATGGCGGTGCAAGGCAGCTTCGACCTCTGATGAATAAACATTTTCGCCGCCGGTGATGACCAAATCCTTCAGCCGGTCCAAAAGATAGACAAAGCCCTGCTCATCGATGCGCGCCATATCACCGGTATGCAGCCAGCCATCGGTGAGGGCGGCTGCGGTTTCTTCGGGCAAATTGAGATAGCCCTGCATGATGTTCGGCCCGCGTGCCCACAGCTCGCCGACTTCGCCCGGGGCGACATCCTGACCATCGCTGCCGACCACGCGCAAATCCACCAGCATGTTGGGTTTGCCGACCGAGTTGACAATACCGTCGCGCTCGCCGCTTTCAATGGCGGCCCGGAACTCAGCCGCGTTAAAAATCGTTAAGTCCGGTGAGGTTTCGGTGAGCCCATAGCAGTTGAGGAAACCGGCATCGGGGAAGGCCTTGGCGACACGCTCGGTCCATTCAAAGGACATCGGTGAGGCACCAAAAATAAGCGTTTTGAGCGATGACAAATTAAAATCCGTGACGTTGGCACCACCGGCTCCACTCACGATGGCCATCAGCATGGCCGGTACGGTCACCGTGGCGCTGACTTTGCTATCCTGGACAATCTCCAGAAAACCGGCGGGGGAAAAAGCCGGCATATAACAATGCGCGCCAGCGGTCAAAAACCACCCGGTTGAGAGTAAATCAGCTGAGTGAAACATCGGCGCGACATGGAGAAAAACCCCATCCGGCCGGGCACCGACGCCGAGACCGAAAGCCAGGCCGCAGGAAATAATATTCCAATGGCTCAGCCGCACACCTTTGCTGCGCCCGGTGGTGCCGCCGGTATACAGCAACAGGGCGTCATCATCGGGGCTGACGCCGGGATTGGTTTCAGCCGTTGATGCCTGCTCAATTTGCGCTTCTAAACCAGGGCCGATGGGCTGCAGCCCGGCCTGCCATTGGTCTAACTCAGCACTGTCATAGACGGCGACAAATTCTTCATCGATAAAAATGATTTTCGAGCTGGAATCTTCGAGCACATGCTTAATCTCAGGCGGGGCCAGCCGCCAGTTGATCGCTACTGGCACGATACCACTGACATATCCGGCCCAGCGTAATTCTTCAAAAGCCCGGCCGTTCTTGGCCTGAATGGCAAAGCGGTCACCCCGTTTCAAACCAAGCTCGTCCAGAATGTTCGCCAGCTTGAAAACGCGGGCGCCAAATTCAGCGTAAGTCCAGCTGGCAGCCCCATCGATAATCGCAATTCGATTGCCATGGTGAGTCATATTGGCGTTCAGAACCTGGCCGAATGTGCGCTTATCCATGATCCCCCGCTAACTAGTATTTACTTTTTCAGTATCTTTGACCAATAGTCATTGGGGCGCAAGCGGCCACCGAAGCCAAGCTTGATATCCAGCCACAAGGCGAGCTTTTTGAACGGCGAGGCCGCCAGCTTTAGCCACATCTGATGGTACTTCTGAACGAGCCAGCTGGAGGTGTCTTTATTATAGGGACAATCCCGCATGCAAACGCCGCATTCGGTGCCCTGGTTGACCCAGAATTTGAAACACTTCTCCGCATCGACGGTCCACTTTTTAATACCGACAATGTTTGACTGATTGATGATCTCGTCCTGAGGTGGGCCGTCCGGGATCGCGCTCGGCGGACAGCCATCAGAGCAGCGGCGGCAAACCTCGCAGAATTCACGCACGCCAAACCGTATCGGCTTATCGTGATTGAGCGGCAAATCAGTATGAATGCGGCCAATCCTCATGCGTGGGCCAAACTTCGGATGGATCAGCATACCATTGCGCCCGTATTCACCGAGCCCGGCCTGGATGGCATAGGGAATACATTGAGAGGTGTCGTTTACAGTCGCCACCGCGCGGTAGCCCATGTTCTGAATATAGGTGGCGATCGAGAGCGTCATGGCGCAATCATGGGAATAGCCATTGCCGACGGTGACACCTGCGGTTGCCGAGGGGTAGGTGCGAATGACCTCATGGTCCATTTCGGTCAGCACCACGATCACGTTCGGCAAATCTTCCGGAATGCCATATTCCTTTTCCGACAGGGTTTTGGTCGAGAAATTCTTGGTGTAATGCCAGCGCGGATCGTAAGCCGTGATACCGGCATCGCTGGCGCCGAATGTCAGACAGGCATGTTTAACCTCGGCGGTCATTTGTTCGACTGACTCGATTTCCATTTTTTCGGTATGAGGCGGGCAGAATTCCTGAATGTAATCCAGGAAGCCATCAACCCGGTCACCTTTGAGATTGCGTTCGATGATAAGATTGGTAGCCATCCAGCCGGCGTTCTTCATGGCAAAATCTCGGGCCTGATAGCCTTCGCTTTTTTTAACGCCGATGCCGGGCCGGAACATGCCCTTGAACCAATTGAGAACTTTTTCCGATCTGATGCGTTCATCCCATTGGCCGCGCGTATAGATATCGTTGGTTTGATTAAAGCGCTCAAAATTATCGAGAATTTCAAAACCGCAAAATTCATCGTCATCGCGGTGCAATTCACCAATCTCGCTATATTTACCTTCACTGCTCGGCTGGTTTTCCACAGTCAGCCGTTCCGGCTCATTGCGCGGGTAATTACTCAAAACTGTGCTCCATTAACTAACTCGTTTGTCAAAAAACTCATGAAACTCATCACCGGCATTGCTTTGCGGGTAGGGCTCATCCGGCACCGGTATCTCCAGGAACTCACAGAGCGGCTCCCAGCCATCACCCAGATTATACTCTAATAATCGCTCCGGCGGAAAGGCAGCTCGCACCTCGGCGTTATGTTTTTCATAAAGCGCGATGGTGTAATCGCGGTCTTCGAGACGGTTATGGAAGACCCCTTCATTGATCATTTTGAGGCCGATGGAGTCCGGATCTGACAGTTTCTGGACAACTTTTAAAATGGTGTTGGCGATACTTTTGTACCAAGCCTCGGCATCCCGGACGGTCAGCAGGATTTTTGCCTCCGGATAAAAGTCAGCAAGTTCGCGCCAATAATAGGCGGTCGGCCAATCAACACCGGAATTATAGCCGGCATAGGCCTCATCCCAATCCGGTAGATTGCCCTGCTGCTCATCTTTGAGGACTTGGCGCCAATAGGCTTCCTGCTTTGGATCCGCCAGCAGGACTTTCATATGCTGACAGGGACCGAGCCCCAGCATTTCCAAGGCGGTTTTCATCGATTCCGTTCCGGTGCGGCCGAAACCGGCCCCAATCACAGTAAGACCCATAATCAATACCTCCCCCATTTAAGAGCAATAAGTATACATAACTAATCCCACACCTAAAGTGTCTTTGAGTTTTTAAGAAATAGAGAATGGGCGGGTATTAAAAATTATGTCAGGCGCTGACTTGCTCTGCGTCTTCCGATTCTGCGCTTTCTTTGCGGCGCTCTTCACCCGGATAGACAATTTTTTTAACGCGCCGATCAGGTCCGCAATAGACGGCCGAGCGGACAAAATTTCTTGGTTTCTCAATGAGCTTACAGATGCGGGCGTAAACCGATTTCGCCGATAGCGGCAAGGCGAGATATTCGCTCATACCCAGATCCCTGGCCGCAATCACGTATTTCTTTTCGGTATACGACGTGATGGCGATAATCGGTATTTCGCTTAGATTATCGTTAGGACTGTGGCGCACATTTTTGAAGAGGTGAATGATTTCAGACATCGGGGTCCAGCTGGCAAAAATGATGTCTGGCATAATTTCAGTTATGCGCTCTAAGGCAATGTCACATTTGGATTCAGTGTAAATTTTTTTGGGCTTAAATTGTTTTAACAAATCCGATAGCAATTCGCGAAGAAACGGATTTTCCTCGACAATAAAAATTGTTATTTCAGAAAAGTTATAAGCTACGGACAATTTTAAACTCTTTCCTTACTAAATTGGACCTCGCTTTAACGCATTCATTATGTAGTTAAAAATCTGACAATATATTAATAGATTTCAATCGAAGATGGCATATCTCAACATTTTCATCAACTTAGAATTAGAATATTAGGGTATGCAGCAGCCCTCAAGCCTCGGCAAAACACATTGTTTTAGCCAATAATTGACTCTCCTAAGGAAGATAATTTAAATCCGCTTTGGTTGAAATTAACGACAGTTACGTGGTGAGCAAAGTGATTACCCAAACCGGCAGCCAGATGGTATGGAGATGTGGCTTAAAAGGTGATGGTGGCGTCTATTCTGCAGCTGCCAGCGCCGATTTCAGCGAATAGCCATACTTTTTATCCAGTTCCAGATCGCGCACGATATCCAAGCCCACTTGCAGGGCTTGGGGATTTAAAGGCCTGAGGGGGCGTCTTAAGGGCCCGGCCGGCATGCCGATTGCCTGCATTAGGGATTTTACAGCCACTGGATTTGTTTCCGAATAAGCGAAATGCAACATCGGCAGGTTTTTGAGCCAAGCTTCGCGGCAGTTAAAAGCGTCACCGTCATCCTGCCAGGGTGTGGATATAATGGCCATTTCCTGCGGGATAAGATTGCCGGTCATATTCGCCGTACCGTGTCCGCCGAGAGCCATCAAAGGCACAACCAGACCCAGATTGGGAGAACAGCAGCACATCAGCGACAGATCCGGCTTGGCCGCGCACAGCTGAGCGACCTGACCGACCCGGGTGGTTGATTCCTTGTTGACGACAATGTTGGGATGATCGGCCAGACGGACAATATCAGCCGTCGTCAGATCGGTTTTCACCCGCGGCGGATTGTTGTAAATACCAATGGGAATATCGCTGGCATCGGCAACCTCGAGGAAATACTGAACAATATCTTCGTTCGAGGCGCAGATATAAGCCGGCGCCGCGATAATGGCGCCGTCAGCGCCTTCCTTGGCGGCGTGGGCTACGTAGTCAATGGTTGCCTGGGTATGAGGTCCGGTGCAGCCATAGTAAAACAGCATCTTTCCAGATTTATGTTTCAGGGTCTCTGTCACAATTTGATGACGTTCTTCGGGGCTCAGCATCGAAACTTCGCCGGTTGACCCCATGATCAGCACGGCGCTGGTGCCGT
Source organism: uncultured Rhodospirillaceae bacterium (assembly GCA_964566055.1). GTDB lineage: Bacteria > Pseudomonadota > Alphaproteobacteria > Rhodospirillales > UBA2165 > TMED23. The sequence continues at coordinate 56,088 of CAZMHI010000009.1, read as the reverse complement.
TATTTTCATGAAAATCCAGCAGTGTCCGGAAGCCTTCGAAATCAATCGAGCCATCTTCGTTAAACGGCGTGATTAGGGCGACAAATGATCCCGTGATGCGTTCTTTTGACATTGTAACTATTTCCCCTTCTAAATCCCCAATTTCCTGGCAGCTAGCAGACGCATGATGTCACTGGTGCCGCCGCCGATCAATGGAAAGTAAGAATCCCGCAAATAGCGCTGCGCCGGATATTCCATCGTCAGCCCATAGCCGCCGAAAATATTAAGTGCTTTCTGGCAAATTTCATTACCGCCGTCACCAGCGACAATTTTGGCAATCGCCGCTTCTTTGGTGACATCCTCACCGCGATCCGCCATGGCCGCGCAGTGATAGGTATAGAGATGCGCTTGCTCCAAGGTTGCCAACATATCAACCAGTTTAAACTGCACCGCCTGGAAGTTAAAAATAGTTTGGTCAAACTGCTCGCGTTCGTGGGCATAGGCCAGCGCGGCTTGATAAGCCGCCTTGGCATTACCTAAAGCAATCGCTGCGGTAATGATCCGGTCGACGGTCAGCATCCGGTAAGCGCCTTTAAAGTCGCTATCTTCGCCGCCCAAGCGGCAATCGAGCGGCAGCTTCATGTCTTCAAAAAACAGCTCCGCCGTGTCCGAACAATGCGTTGTGAATTTTTCAATTTGGCGGCCCACACTAAAGCCTGGGGTCTTGGTGTCGACTAAAAATAACGCCATGCCTTTTGCTCCGGCGACGCCATCGACTTTGGCAACGACCGTAATAAAATCCGCATGGACGCCGTTCGAGGTAAATATTTTGCTGCCATTGATTACCCAGCCATCGTCGGTACGTTCGGCGCGGGTGCGGATGGCGGCGGCATCTGAGCCGGCTTGCGGTTCGGTGATGGCAAAGGCGCAGACCATGTCGCCTTTGAGCGCCGGTACCAGATATTTTTGTTTTTGTTCTTCCGTACCGTCCTCGAACAACATGTGCGAGGCAGCCGAGCCATGCATGGCGACCGTGGCGGCAAAGCCCATCGAGCCCCGTGCCAGTTCTTCACACATCATGGTGTAATAGACATAGCGCTGGTCCAACCCAGCACCGCCATATTCTTCCGGGTATTTGATACCAAGATAGCCGAGCTCACCGAGTTCTTTGAACAGATCCCGGGCAAAGTCACCGCTTTCATCCAATTCTTCGGCACGGGGGATTAATCGTTCATCAACCCAGCGGGAAAGATGTTCTCTAAAAGTCTTTTGGTCGTCGTCAAAGGGATATTCCATTACTCATTTTCCTTCTGTAGAGCGGCCTCGCGTTCTTTTTTCTCTTTGAGGGCGAGCACAATTTTTTCCGGCGTTACCGGCAGCTTGGTGAACCAGATACCGGTGGCATCGTGGATGGCACTGACGATCGAAGGCGGGGTTGAAATGATCGAGCCTTCTGAGGCTTCCTTGGCGCCAAAGGGACCGTGCGGATCATCGGTAATGATGTCATGCAGTTCAAAATCCGGGTGTTCAGTCGAAAGCGGCATCATGTAGTTAACCATGGTCGAGTTCATGGTGTGGCCGTTGCGCATTTGGAAGTGCTCGTAAAGCGCCTGGCCTAAGCCTTGCGAAGCGGCACCCTGAGTTTGAGCTTCAACGTTCACTGGATGCAAGGGCCGGCCACAATCATGGGCGATGAGAAAATCTTTGGCGCTGACCATGCCGGTTTCAATATCGACATCGACGGCGGAAAGCTGAGAGGTAAAACTGTAATTGACCCCGGGATTACCATAGCCTTTTTCGAAATCCATTTTTTCCAGACCGTATTCTGAATAGCCTTTGCCCATAATCACCGCCCCGGTTTCGGAATAGCAGGCAATCTGAGTGAGTTTCTTAAAGGGCATGGACTTATCCGGATCGCCATCGACAAAGACAGTGCGGTCGTTAAAGAGGATTTTGTCCGCCTCAACCTGCCAGATTTTGGCGGCGGCCTCGGCCAGCTGGCGTTTTACTTCCTGAGCAGCTTTTTGCGCGGCCTGGCCGGCTAATATCGTCACCCGGCTGCCGTAGCTGCCGTTATCGACCGGTGTCACCGCCGTATCCACCCGCTGGATGGAGACATCTTCCATGGTCAAACCGAGCTCTTCAGCGACCAGTTGAACCAGCACCGTATCTGATCCTTGACCGGCATCGCTGGCGCCGGTCAGGTAATTGACCGTGCCGTCTTCACAGAGCCGGACGATAGCAGCACAGGACTGATGACCTCGCTGGCGGGCGCCGCCCAAATGCGAGGTGCCGGAAATGCCGACGCCCCGGACCACCGGGCCATCCTTTTTGTTTTGATCTTTGTCTTTCCAGGCCGAGGATGAGGAAACAATCTCCAGACCTTCCTTGAGGCCGCAGGTGTCTACCGTGATGCCGTTGATGGTCTCATGGGGCGCTTCGATGGCATTAATCATCCGCACTTCGACCGGATCGATGCCCAACTCATCGGCCATTTTCTCCATCTGGATTTCAGCGGCAAAGCGCGTATGGGTGACGCCGTGGCCACGCATGGCGGCGCTAACCGGATGATTGGTGAAGATGCGGTAGGCATCATGTTTATAATGCTTCAGCTTATAGGGCAGGGTCGTCATGATACCGGTGAGATACATGGTCAGCGGACCGATCGCTGTAAAAGCGCCGCCATCAGCAATCACTTTGGTCTGCACTGCTGTGATGGTGCCGTCCTTTTTCATGCCCATTTTACAGTCGACAATCATATTGTGACGGCGGCGGCAGGTCGTCAGCACTTCTTCCATGTTATAGACGAACTTAACCGGCCGTTTGGTCTTCTTGGCCAACATGACGGCGCAAAAATCACCGGCAGTAGAATCGTTTTTGGTGCCGCCGAAACCGCCCCCGACATAGGGCTGGATAACGCGGACTTTGCTAAGTGGCAATTTAAAACAAGACGCCAGTTGGCGGTAAATAAAATACGGGCTTTGTTTGGCGGCATGGATGGTAATGCCGGAGGTGTCGTACTGAGCGACCGCAGCTGGTGGCTCCAAAAAGCCGGTCAACGTACGGCCGGTTTCGAAGCGGTCTTCCCGCACCAGATCAGCCTCGGCGAAGCCTTCCTCGACATCGCCGTAATCCATGTGAAAATCCCAGCTGATATTGTTGTCGACATAGTCGTGCACTTGCGGCGCGCCGTCTTTCATCGCTTCTTCCGCATCAAAAATGCCCGGCAACTCCTCGTAGACGACATCAATAAGAGCACAAGCTTCCTCGGCGGTTTCTTCATCTTCGGCGGCGACTGCAGCGACGGCTTCGGCGAAATAGCGGACTTTCTCATCAGCCAAGGGCGTTTCATCCCGCGTCGTCGGCCCCCAGCCCCAGGACCAGCCATTGAAATCCTTGCCGGTCACGACTTCTTTGACACCCGGCAGGGCCAGCGCTTTGCTGGCGTCGATGCTGATGATTTTGGCGTGGGGGTAAGGGCTCCTCAGGATTTTCATCCAGAGCTGCCCCGCCATATTAAAGTCACCGGCATATTTAGCGTCGCCGTTGACTTTCTCGACCGCATCGACCCGGGGCAGGCGTTTGCCGATCAAATTTGGCCAGTTATCACCGATTTTTGCGGGTTGATCGCTCATGCCACACTCCCTTTTTCATACCGCCCCTTCATGGTCTCAGCTGCGGCTTCAACGGATTCAAATATCTTGGCATAGCCGGTGCAGCGGCAGAAATTGCCAGCCAGCGCGTCCTTGATCTCTTCGCGGCTGGGATCAGGATTAGCATCAAGGAGATTTTTCGTCGACAAAATCATGCCAGTGGTGCAGGCGCCGCATTGCATGCCGCTTTCATCGACAAAAGCTTGCTGGATGGGGTGCAGGTCTTCGCCCTCGGCCATGCCTTCGACGGTGAGGATTTCCATGCCATCGGCTTCAACCGCCAGGATCAGGCAAGCATTCACCAGCTTGCCGTCGAGAATAACGTTGCAGGAGCCGCATTCACCATGGCTGCAGCCTTCGCGGACGCCGTGAAAGAGCAGGTCTTCGCGCAGCATGTGCAGCAGGGTCCGGTTGGGGTTTAGAGAAACCTCTTCAGCCTTGCCGTTTACCGTAAAATTGCAGGTGATTTTTTCCATTTTATCTCTCCCTTATCCGGCGATCTGCGTGAGCGCGCGCTTAACCAGCACCTCGACCATCATGTGGCGGTACTCGCCACCAGCGCGGAAACTGTTTTCGCGGGGGTTCGCTTCGCTAGAGGCAATTGCGCCGGCGGCTTCAATGTTTTCTGCCGTTACATCCGCCCCGCGCAAGAATTCTTCAGCCTTAGGTGTGCGGATCGGTGTCGGCGCCGCAGCGCCTAAGCCAATGCGGACATCGTTGAATTTGCCATCCGAAATACTGGCCCAGACAGCGACGCCGATCCAGGCCAGGTCCATGCGGCCCCTTGGCGCCAATTTGAGATAGACGCTATCGCTGCCCTCAACCGGCGGCGGTAAGGTGATTTCTTTCACCAATTCATCCGCTTGCAAGACGGTTTTGCCGGGGCCGGCAAAGAAGTCTTCGATTTTGATCCTGCGTTCGCTTTGACCGCTGGCGCAGACGACCTCAGCACCCAGCGCCAATAGGGGCGGCGCTGAATCAGCGGAAGAGACGGCATTACAAATATTGCCGGTGATCGTCGCCCGGTTTTGGATTTGAATGGAAGCAATTTCGCGGGCACCTTGGGCGAGAGCAGGATAGTGCTGCTCAATCTCCGGAGATTTGGCAACATCGGTGACGGTTGTTAAGGCACCGATGCGCAATCCCGATGAATTATCGAAGTCGATAAATTCGAGCTCAGCCAGACCTTTCAGATCAATCACCGTTTCCGGCACCTCGATTTTTCTTTGCTTAAGCTGATCCATCAGATCGGTGCCGCCTGCGAATACCCGGTAGCGCTCAGGCCCGCCGTCCTGCAATAAATTTAAGACGTCTTGGAAACTGTCCGGTTTTAGATACTCAAACCGCGGCATCCGCCGGTAAAAAACAACCATTTTCATCCCCTCCCAATGTCTAACTTCTAATCTTAGTCTGCCGGTGGCTCTTCAAGTGCCCCTTGGCAAAAAATCTGTGCAAAATGATTTCCCACATCGCTGATCTTTTCGGCGCCTGTATGGCTGAACCAGTAAGGCGTTGAGCTGCACATACCGATGGCGGCAAAAGCGGCAATTGTGGGATTTAAATCGTTTTTTCCTTTGCCGGCTGCCTGCAGTTCCGCAATAGTTGAACGCATTATCTCAAAGCCTCGGCGCCAGCTGGCTTGTATTACTTTTAGGTTTTCCGGTGACAGTCTCTTCGATTCCTCGATCAGTACCCGAATCGCCGGGTCATGAACCATCACTTCGGCAAATTCACGGATATATTGTTCCAGCCTTTTCAAAGGATCTGTTTCAGCTTCGGCGCGCTCAATTACGGGAACAAGCGTCGCCTCAATAGAGTATTTGTGAATATGAAAGAGCAATTGTTCCTTGCTCTCAAAATGATGATAGAGGCCGGCCTTACTTAATCCGAGTTCCTGGGCGATGAGCGACAGGGGCGTGTTGTCATAGCCGCGTTCAAGAAACAGCTTCACGGTAACCCGGTAAATTTCATCGAACCGGTCAACAACCGAGTTCTTTGGTGTTTGTTTATCCACGCCTCACCTGCTTTTTTTAGGTTTTTCTTATCTCCGACCGGCCAGCCGGTCGGTAAGTGAAGTTTAAGCCGGGTACGGTTTTTGAGTCAAATGAATTATTGAGAAAATTATCCGCTTTGCGTTATTGCGGCACTTCACCCATCACGGTTGTCCGGTACATCTCGCGGCGAAAGCCGTCATGATCGTTAAAGGCGTGGTGCAGGCATATCCGGTTGTCCCAGAGCGCCAGCGTTTTCTTTTGCCAGCGCAGCCGGCAGGTAAAGGCATCCTGCGTCACATGCGACTGAAGGAAGTTCAACAACGCTGCTGCCTCGAACTCAGTCATACCCTTGATGCCCATGGTGTAACTTTCATCGACATAAAGCGCCTTTTCGTGCGTCACCGGATGGCTGCGCACCAGCGGATGAAAATTTCCTTCGATCATCGGTTCAACATCAATGCTAAGCTTGGTCGCCCCGAGCTTTTTCGGCTGTCGGCCGCCATCCTTGATGACTTCGGCGACAACATTGCCTGCTGACATGTGCACTTTCAGCGGCGTCACAATATTTTTCATGGTATCGCTCAGAAATTCATACGCCAGTGCGCTATTAGCCCACATCGTATCGCCGCCGTAAGGCGGAATATCAACGGCGTAGAGCATACTGATGGCGGGTGGGCGATCCAGAAATGGCGAATCCGTATGCCAGGTTCCGCCAAAAATCATATGGGTGCGGGTATCAGCCTCTTTGGTGACTTTTTGAATATCAGGGTGGCCTTCCGTGCCGGCATTATAGGCATCGGTGCCGAACTCGCCAAAACGCAGAGTAAAATTCTCCTGATCAGTATGGCTGATCTCCTGGTCGCGGAAAAAGACCATCTTGTGGCGATAAAGAGCAGCTTCAATTTCCGCGAAAGCCTCATCCGTAAGGTCGCTAATTTGAACGCCGGTGATTTCCGCTCCCATGGCGGCGGCCAGAGGCAGCGCTGCAATGTGGTTATAGTCCTCAGCGCTATTGTCAAATTTTCCCGTTGGATGAATTTTCATATAGTTTCCCCGTCTGGTATTTTGCTGCCAGTCTAAATTATTTTAGCTTAGTTCGGGGAAGTTTATTTGGCTGGTTTAGTTCATACCAATCATGCGTTTCAAGGTCGCATCCTTGTCCCAGAAATGATGCTTTAACGCCGCCAAGACATGGATAAGCACGAGAGGTATGATAATTTTGGTTAAGGCGCCATGGATATCTTCAAACTGCTCATGCAGTTCGTGATCAAAACCAAAGATGTCAGGAAAGGTGAATAAGCCGAAGAATGTTATATCGCTAAATCCCGTATCGGAAGCGATAAACCCGGTAACCGGAATGGCAACGATCATAATAAGTAAAGCCCAATGCCACAGCCTTGATACCTTATTCAGAAAAGTCGCTGACGGATTGGCAGCCTCAGGGAAACCCTGGAAGAGCCGCCATGCCAAGCGGATAAAGACCAAGAATAACAGCAGCATGCCGAGAGATTTATGCAAATCCATCAATTCACGTTTTTCGAAACCCCGTGGCATACCCTCCATCACCTGCCCCATGATAAAGAGACCGATGATCAGAAGTGCTGTAACCCAATGGAGCAGGATCGAAGAAAGGCCAAAAGTGTTCGTGGTGTCTTTAAGTTGCATTTAGATATCCCCCTAATATTTAGAACGTTCTAGCAGTAAACGTGAGCAAAGGAAAATTCCGGCGCTGAATGTTGCTGATTTATCCAACACCGGAATTCCTTTCAGGCGCGTTAATTTCTATTTGGATTTTTTGTCGTCGTCATCCCGATCATCGTCATCATGATGGCGGCCACGATGTTTGCCGCCCCAGCCGCGATGCCTGCGCTGCAGTTCGTCTTTGGTGATGGCATTGTCACCGTTCCGGTCCATGAAGGACATCATGCGATCCATTGGCTTGGCGATCTCTTCTTCGGTCACCACTGCATCGCCGTCATTATCAAGGCGCTGGAAATGATCGACCATGCGTTCCCGCATTAATCCGGTCCAGAGCGATTGAAATTCGTTCAGGCTTAGCTTGCCATCATTATTGGTGTCGGCTTTGGCCAGTTCGTTTTTGCGCACACCGTCAATTTCAGTTTTGGTGATGGTGCCGTTTTTGTCGACATCAAATTTATCGAAGATGTTTTCGGCCATGTTATTTCCGTGGCCAAATCCGCCACGGTGTCCGCCGAAGCGGGCATGTTGCATATAGCTGGGCCCACCATAATAGCCTTTATGGAAGCCTTCGCGCGCCTTGCTAACGCCAATCGCACCGGCCAGAACAACCACTGCGGCTGTGCTGGCTATAATAATTTTTGTCCGTTTTTGCATGATATGCCTCTTTCGTTGAGATGAATGAATGTCTGTTTACGAGAGGCATTAAACGATCTAAACGTCGCAGAAGTTTGTCATCGCTCCAGCCTTATTGTCGCAATGTGTCGCGGGGTTTTCATTTGCGACAATTTGATACATCTTTTTTGCCGAAAGGCCGGGATTAATTGGCATAGTAGGGTAATGGAAAGCTCAAACCACATTTTGGTGGTCGATGATCATCGCGACATCCGGGATAGTCTCAGCAAATATTTGGCGCAGCACGAATATCGCACGTCGGTTGCCGCTGATGCTGCTGAAGCCCGGAAATTAATCGATCAAAGTGCGATTGATCTGGTCGTCCTCGACATTATGATGCCGGGTGAAGACGGCTTGTCGCTCTGCCGCCATATCCGCCAAACCACCGAGCTGCCGGTTATCCTCTTGACGGCCATTGCCGATGATACCGACCGGGTCATCGGTCTCGAGATGGGTGCCGATGACTATTTGACCAAGCCCTTTAATCCACGGGAATTATTGGCGCGTATAAAATCCGTGCTGAGGCGTACCCATAGCCTGCCGCCCCGCTCAGTGCCTACTGACAGCGATAAAATACATTTTGGCAAATGGATATTCGATGTCGCCCAGCGCGAGGTTATTGGTGAAGACAACGTCGCGATCCCGCTGAGTACCGCAGAATTCCATCTTTTGAGCGCTTTTTTAGATCATCCCAAAATGGTGCTGAGCCGGGATCAATTGCTGGACCTTACCAGTGGCCGTAGCGCCAAAGTCTTTGACCGGGCGATTGATAATCAGGTCAGCCGGCTGCGCAAGAAACTTGAAGATGATCCCAAGAATCCAACCTTGATTAAGACGGTCTGGGGCGGCGGCTATATGTTGACCGTCGAGGTCAGCCGATGAAGAAATTTCTGCCCAAAAGCCTGGCTGGACAACTCATCGCCGTTCTATTGCTGGCGCTGGTGGTGGCGCAGCTTGCGAGTTTTCATATTTTGCGGGATGACCGCCGTCTCGCTTTTATTTTTGTTTCCCAGCAGGAAGTGATGTCTCGTACAGTTTCTGTGGTGCGCCTGCTTAATGAGACGGAACCGGCTTTGCACAAAACCATCGTCGCTGCAGCGTCAAGCCGCCGTCTGCGTTTTCAACTGGCCGATAGGAGCGCCGTCGGCAAGGATGATGAGCATGAAGGATTTGACCACTTTCTGGAGAAGCGTCTGGCCTGGGAATTAGAGGAGGATGCCGGCGAGGTGCGCGTCGCAGTTCATGACGAAGACGATGATGAGGATGATGATCGCGCAGAGAATGCCGATATAAACGATGGTCATAATCCATTTTGGGTGCCCAACGACGAAAAACGCTTTCGCGAGTGGCGGGATGGCCGGGGTGGTAAATTTTTTGGCGATAGAAAAGGCCGGCGGCATTTCGGTCCACGTCATCGCCGCTCCCGCCTTGGCATGACGATTGCCATCGCCACCAAGTCAGGCGCTAAGTCCTGGCTCAATGTCTATTCATTGGTGCCGCCAACCAATCCCGCCATTGCCATTTCGTCATTGATCACCATCGGCATTATGGCTGTACTGCTGGTGATCATTGTCATCTTTATGGTGCGGCGCGCCACCCGCCCGGTCGCTAAACTGGCCGATAGCGCCGAGCGCTTTGGCCGCGGTGAAGATGTTGGGTTGTTGCCGGAAATGGGCCCGGCAGATATCCGTAAAGCTACCCGAGCCTTCAATGAGATGCAGGAGCGCCTGTCCCGATTTGTCAAAGACCGTACGCGCATGCTGGCTGCGATCACCCATGATCTCAGAACGCCGATTACTTCCTTGCGTATCCGGGCCGAGATGATCGAAGATGAGGAAGCGCGGGAAAAAATTCTGGAAACTTTGGCGGAGATGCAGAACCTGACCGAAGCTGCCCTCGATTTTGCCCGCCAGGAAGCTTCCGATGAGGAAACCCGGTCCGTCGATTTGGTGGCGCTTTTTGACAGTCTCTGTGCCGATCTGGCTGACCTCGGACAAGCAGTTGAGTTCAAAAACAATGAACCGGAACGTCTGCCCTATGCCTGTCATCCCTTGGCGCTCAAACGGGCGCTGCGGAATGTGATTGAAAATGCTGTTCGCTATGGCGGGCAGGCCGAGGTCGATATTTCACTGACCGATCAAGAAGTCTGCATAAACGTCAGTGACAAAGGTCCGGGAATCCCCGAAGAGGAGCGTGAGCAAATCTTTGAGCCGTTTTTCCGCCTGGAAGAATCGCGCAACCGGGAGACAGGCGGCATCGGTCTCGGTCTCGCCATCGCCCGCACCATTGTTCGTTCCCACGGCGGCGATATCAGGATTTCAGATAGTGAACAGGGTGGTGCTATGTTCAGCATCTGCTTGCCGCGGCAAAATTAGCCAGTTTATAATTTGCGTTGCCCGAATGGATATTTGTGGTTATCTGGGAAAGGCCGGAATAATTGGCATCAGCCATTCGCACCAGTGGGGGATTTAGTGGAAAGTACGGCGGGACGGGAATTTCAGGTCATGGTCAAGCCGGTTGGCGCGATCTGCAACCTTGACTGCGGCTATTGTTATTACCTTGAAAAAGAAGAGCTTTACCCGGACTCAAAATCCCACCGCATGGCCGATGATCTGCTGGAGATTTATATCCAACAACATATCGAAGCCTGCCCCGAAGAGAATGTATTATTTTCCTGGCATGGCGGTGAACCGACCCTGCTCGGCATCGACTATTTTCAGAAAATTCTTGAGATCCAGAAAAAGCATCGCCCCTTTGGGAAAAAAATTCTCAACGGTATCCAGACCAACGGTACGCTGATCGACGAGGATTGGTGCCGCTTCCTAGCCGCCGAGAAGTTTCATGTCGGGCTCAGTATTGATGGTCCGAGTGATCTGCACAATCATTACCGGGTGACCAAAAAGGCCGAAGCGACCCACAAGCAGGTGATGCAGGCCTATCGCTTATTTAAGAAGTTTCGCATCCATTGCGATCTGCTTTGTGTCATCAACGAGCGAAATGTCCGCCAGCCCGCCACAGTCTACCGTTTCTTTAAAGAGCTCGGCACGGTCTATCTGCAGTTTTTACCTCTGGTCAACCGGCAGGGTGATCATGATGTTCAAGGCGAATCCGTACCGGCCAAGGCCTATGGCGAATTCTTAAGCGCTATTTTCGATGAATGGGTTCACCATGATATCGGCAAGATCACGATCCAGAATTTCGAAGAAGCGCTCCGGCCTTATATCGGACTGGAACATTCGTTGTGCATGTTGCGCGAAACCTGCGGCCAGGTTGTGGTCGTCGAGCATACGGGCGATTTTTATACCTGCGATCATTTCGTTAACCCAGCTAACCGGCTCGGCAATATCCGGGAGACCCGGCTGGGCGAAATGATCAATGGCAGGGAGCTGGAAAAATTCGGTGACGATAAAAGAGACGCCTTGCCTCAATATTGCCGGGACTGTGAGGTATTAAGTTCCTGCAATGGCGGCTGTCCCAAGGACCGGTTTATCCAGACGCCGGATGGAGAAGACGGGCTGAATTACCTCTGTGCCGGTTACCGGCATTTCTATTTTCATGCCAAACCCTATCTGGAAAAAATAGCAGAGCTCAGGAAAGCCAAACAACCGGCGGCAAAAGTTATGGAAAGCTTACGTGTTGCTGAGAAAAAGCCAGTACAACCGGTTGGACGCAACGAGCCCTGCCCCTGCGGCAGCGGTAAGAAATATAAAAAATGCTGCGGTAGATAGCTGCTTTTATTCTTTTGCCGGAACTTTAATGGTAAAAAGCTGCGGCTCGTCGTTTTGAGGAAATTTTACAAATGCCTCAATATCAAACGGACGGGAAACATCACTGCCGATGGAGCTGTGTAAAATTGAACCCTCTTTCGAGGGTTTAAGAAAACGCAAGACTTCCGGCTCATCCTCTTTTTTCGGGATGATGCGAACAAAGGCTTTAAAGCGGTCCGCCCGGATCGGCTGGGTGAAGGCGTTGTAGAAAAACACCCGCAGGCCGCATTTGGCAGAGTATACCCCTTCAATATGGTGCATTTTATCCGGCGCCATAAAAAAGCTGCCGCCCTGGCGCGGTTTGTGATCCATATGAGCGCCTTTCATATGGGCCATCGGTTTCTGGTGATTGCCGTGATGCGTTACAGCCGGACCCTTATAGTGGGCGCCGCCGGGTTTGCTTTCAGCTTCTGCAGTGATGTGCAGTTTCGGTGTGCAAGTCGCAGATATGGCCGGTTTTGTCATTTGATGATGTTTACCGTGGCCCATTTTGTGCTCGGCGGCAGACAGATTAAAACTGTACAGCAACAATAGGCCGGCAGTAGTTGCCGCCTGCATGATCCATGTCGTGTGTTTCAATATTTTAAACCTTCTAAACTAAATCTGCGCGAAACTAATTTATCGGGAAGGTGATATCAATCGTAATCTTAGGAGCAACATTTAAACCAGCAAAATCGAAATACCAGTGGCGATCAATATGGCGAAAGTCACTTTCTTAAACCACTCAGTCGGCGCAACTTTGAAAAGATATTGGCCCGTGCGGGAGCCGGCGACGAATATTGGTACAATAACAATGGCCCGCATGATGGTTTCAGGCGTATAGGCACCGGCGACAAAGAGACCACCAATTAGAAAAACGATCGCCACGCCGACGGAAATAATTAAATTCGCCCGTTGGACGGCCGGCTCGACTGGGGCTGATAAATAGTAAATCACCATGAAGGGGCCGCCCGGAATACCGAAACTGCCGGTGACACCGCCGGTTATGGCGCCGGCCGTGATGCTGGTCAGCAGATTGCGCTTGCCGGGATAGGTCCAGCCGGAGATCAGCACTGCAGAAGCCGCCAAGATAAACACGCCCATGCCGCGGCGAATAAGTATTGGGTCAGCCGCCACCAGGAATGAAAGTCCAATGGGTATGGCAATAGCAAGGGCGATGGAAACCGGAGCCGCTTCGGACCATTGGGCTTTCTTGACGGCCTGCGGTAACAGCGTCGCCGTGCCGAATATGGCGGCAAGGGCGGTAATGGCAATGGATTCAATGGGGCTGAACAAAATGGCGAGGATTGGAATAATGATCAGCCCGCCGCCGAATCCCGAATAGCCCTGGATCAGTGCGCTTAGGAAAGCTACACCCGCAGCAGCTAATAGGCTGAGATTTAGAATTTCAGTCAGTATTTCCAGCATATTTTTTTAATTCCCCGAGATTATTAGCGTATCACACGCTGAACTTTAAATCATACCCTTTAGCTGAGATGCGGCGCTCAATATGTTCTGCCGTTGCGTGTTGGAAGTAGATTAGGCACACTCGAAGAAGTTCGCTTGAAGATTTACTTATTTTATCGTCCAGAAACGCTTAATTTTGAGATTTAAGTAATAGTTATGACAATTTTCGTTTTTGTGCCTGGTGCTTGGCATGGCGGCTGGGTTTGGCGGAAAGTCGCCGGACCGCTTCGGGCCAAGGGACACCGCGTCTTTACACCGACCCTGACTGGTTTGGGTGAGTGCGCCCATCTCGCCTCGCTCGATGTCGACCTCGATACCCATATTCAGGATATTGTTGGCCTGTTGGAAAAGGAGGAGCTATCCGACGTTGTGCTGGTTGGTCACAGCTATGCCGGTATGGTCATTACTGGCGTCGCTGACAAAGCGGCGAACAGGCTGCGGGGTCTGGTCTATATTGACGCCTTCGTGCCGGAGAGCGGCATGTCGATGCAAGCCAATAACCCGAGCCGCTTCGCAATGTTCGCCAAGCTCGTCGATGATGAGGGCAATGATACAATGATCTTACCGGCGGATGCCGGTATGTGGTCGGTTGTCGATGAAGCAGACGTTGAATGGCTCAACCGGCGTTTGACGCCGCAACCGATCAACACCTATACCCAACCGCTTATTCATGACGTCAATTTTGCCGCCTTTGATAGCCTCACTTATATCTATGCGGCGGGTAACAAGCTTGGGCAGTTCGATAAATATGCTGATAAATTCAGCGCCGATCCGGCCTGGCAGTACTACAGCGTTGGCTGTGGCCATGAGGTCATGGTTGACCGGCCTGATCAATTGGTGGAGATTTTGACTGAAGTTGCCGGGGATTAATCCGCCGCGTCGTCGCCATAGAACTTGACACCGAGCTTAATCGGCTCCATGCCGCGCTCCACCCGGCTTTGATTGGTGTCACGCAGGCTATAAGCGCAGCCGCAATATTCCTGCTGGTAAAACTTTTCTTGCTTGGAGACGTCGATCATCCGGTTGGCGCCACCTTTTTTGCGCCAGTTAAAAGTCCAATAGATGAGATCATCATAGCGTGACGCTGCCCGCTCGCCACAGCCGTTAATTTGCTCAAGATTTTTCCAGCGCGACGTGCCGAGTGACGAGGTAAATACTTTGAAGCCGTTTTCTGCGGCATAAAGTGCTGAACGTTCGAACCGCATATCAAAGCAGAGCGTGCAGCGATAACCGCGTTCGGGCTCATGCTCATAGCCTTCAACTTTGTGAAACCAATCCTCTTTGTTGTAGTCGAGATCAACAAACGGCACGCCCAGCTTATCGGCATAGCGCTTGTTCTCGTCTTTGCGGATTTCGTATTCCTTGCGCGGATGGATATTCGGGTTATAGAACAAAATTGTATAGTTGATGTCCGAGCGCGTTAACTCGGCCATCAGGTCGCCGGCACAGGGCGCACAGCAGGAATGCAGCAAAATGTCGGTCTCACCGCCCGGAGCGCTGAGCTTTGGCCGATCTGTTGCGGGTTGAGCCAGGTTTTTGTCTATTTTATTCATTTTCAGCGTCGCATTTTATTACATTTGTAAAAACGAAAGCTACATAATTGTGCCGATTTGCAGCTATATACGCCTGAATTGGGGAGCAAACAAGACTTTGCCTACCATCGCAGACAGCTGGACTGGGCTGTAAAAAAGGCAGTATTTGATGAAAATTAATTAAAATAATTGTTATAAAACAAAGTGTTATTATAATTATACTGTATTTAGTTAATTTATAATATGCTGAATTTGTCCATAATAATTTAAAAATTAACTTATTTATTGTTAATTATTACTGTCAAACTTAATCAATCTGTTTTTTTGACACTATTTCAGCCTCTTATCCGCAATAGCTTAAGTCCCAAGGTTAATTGGAATCCGTTTGTGGTAATTCCTTACAAAATATGGCCTGAAAATCGCTGCTGAAATGTTTACCTTTTAAGTATGAAAAAGCTGATGAAAATTTGCGCCTCTGTTATTGCCGTTTTTGGCACCTTTTCAGTTTTGCTGGCCGCCGTTACCGTATTCGTTCCGACACCAGTTGCTGCTCAGGGTCTCGCCAATAACGGTGCTCCCGTTGTCTGTGATGAACGCAATACCATCGTTTCTTCGCTTTCCGATGATTATAAGGAATCCCGGAATTCAATCGGTCTTGCCAATAGTGGTTCAGTCGTCGAAGTATTTTCGTCGAGTGACGGCTCTTGGTCGATGATCGTTACGCGGCCAGATGGCATATCCTGCCTCGTCGCCGCCGGCCGGAATTGGGAAAGCGTGACGCAGAAAATCGGTCAAAGAATTTAACCGAGCAATTTTAACAATTTGACGCGCTACGAGTTTTTGCTGATGCCGGCTTGCCGATAAGGAATTATTGGCAACCAATCCTTAAGAAGTTCCCCCCATTATATATCCTTGGTCTGGGATAGACGAAGAGGGAAAGCCTCAACTAAATGAGGCAGTGGGAGGAAGTGCGGCATCTTCAAATTGCCTTAATTGAGTATCTTGACAGACGTCCTTTCACCCCGCATACCCGCTGCCATCCCAATAGTAATTTTGGATAACCAGTTAGCAGAAAAATGAGCTGGAAAAAGAAGTTTGTGTTTTTGAGACGTTTACCCTTGGCAGCCTTAACAGTTGTCATCGTGGTGCTGCCTTTGTGGATTTTTGAATGGGGGCCCTCTGATGCGGCCTTACCCGACAACAACGCCACAAATGGCCTAACCCAGGCAGCGCTTGATCTTAGAGCCAGCGCGCCTATTGATACGCTGGATTTGGCACCTTTGCCGCAGCCTGTTGTGCAAAAAATAAAAGTCGGCAAGGGCGATACTTTGATGAATATTTTTGTCAAAGCAGGTTTAGCGCGGGGCACTGCTCACAAAGCTATTCAGGCTTTAAGCAAAATCTATAACCCCAAACGTATCCGGCCGGGCCAGGATATCGAATTTGTTTTTGAGCC
Source organism: uncultured Rhodospirillaceae bacterium (assembly GCA_964566055.1). Lineage (GTDB taxonomy): Bacteria > Pseudomonadota > Alphaproteobacteria > Rhodospirillales > UBA2165 > TMED23. The sequence goes on along the minus strand of CAZMHI010000009.1, from coordinate 39,888 downwards.
GGCTGCAGTGCTCGAACCTGAAGATGCCGATGCAGCTAAGGGTGAGTTGAAACAAATCACGGTGCGCCCAGATCTACTCCGGGAATATACGGTCTATCAGCTCGACGATGATAAATTTACGGCAAAATATATAAAACAGGCGATTGAAACCAAACTGGCGCGAGCCAGTGGCAAAATTAACTCAAATCTCTATCTGTCAGCCGTCAATGCCGGGGTACCCGTACCGGTATTGATGGAGCTTATCCGAATCTATTCCTGGGATGTTGATTTTCAGCGCAGCATTCGCGCTGGTGATCAGTTCGAGGTGATGTATGAGCGCAAGATTACCGAAAAGGGCGAGTTCGCGCGCTATGGCAATATTCTCTACGCCAATCTGAAACTGGGTAAAAATGATAATCCGCTTTATCATTTTAAAGGTAAAAAAGGTTTCAGCGATTATTTCGATCACAAAGGCCGCTCGGCACGCAAAGCCCTCATGCGGACACCGATCAACGGCGCGCGCTTGTCTTCCGGCTATGGCCGCCGCCGTCATCCGGTTTTAGGCTACAACAAAATGCACCGGGGCGTTGATTTTGCAGCCCCCCGCGGCACGCCGATATTTGCCGCCGGTTCCGGTACCGTAGTCTACCGGGCCCGCAATGGCGGCTATGGTAATTACATCCGTATTCGCCACAATTCTGAGTATTCGACTGCCTACGGGCATATGAAAAGTTTTCGCCGTTCGGTCAGAAGGGGCTCCAGGGTGCGCCAGGGGCAAATTATCGGCTATGTCGGTTCGACCGGCCGCTCAACCGGGCCGCATCTGCATTATGAGATCCTGCGCCGGGGCCGCCAGACCAATCCGATGCGTGTCAAAATGCCGTCCGGTAAGCATCTCAAAGGGAAAGAATTAGCGAAATTTATGAACGTCAAAGCCGCGACGGAAATCAAGCTGGCTGACCTGCCTATGCCTGAGAAAGTCGCAGAAAACGCCAAGCGGGGCAAAAAACTCATCCTCGCAAAGTAATCTCTATATTTATCGACAGTCGATTAATTATTTTAGGCGGCTTGTTCCTGGACGATTTCACCGTTGATCACCAGACCCTTGTCGCCGGCGCTGACATTGACCGTTTCGCCGTCATTGATCTTGCCTTCCAATATGAGGCCGGCAAGACTATTCTCCAAACTTCGCTGGATCACGCGTTTGAGGGGCCTCGCGCCATAAACCTGATCATAGCCGGTGTCGGCCAGCCAGGCGAGGGCAGCGGGGTCGATCGCTAGGGTTATTTTGCGGTCTTCCAGGCGTTCACGAAGCCGTGCCAGCTGGATATCAACGATACCATCCATATGTTCGCGGAAGAGGCGATGGAACAGCACCATTTCATCCAAGCGATTAAGAAACTCCGGCCGGAAAGCAGCGCGTACAGCTTCCATAACGACGTCTTTAAGTTCGATTGAATCATGGCCTTCTTCCTGGTTGGCCAGAATATCCGCACCCAAATTGGAAGTCAGAATAATCAGCGTATTGCGGAAATCAACCGTGCGCCCTTGCCCATCGGTGAGGCGGCCATCATCCAGCACTTGCAGCAGGATATTAAAGACATCCGGATGCGCTTTTTCGACCTCATCAAATAAAATAACCTGATAAGGGCGGCGGCGGACGGCTTCGGTTAAGGCCCCGCCTTCATCATAGCCGACATAGCCGGGAGGTGCGCCGATCAGGCGGGCGACCGCATGTTTTTCCATATATTCGGACATATCGACGCGCAACAGAGCGGCCTCGTCATCAAATAGAAATTCGGCCAAGGCTTTGGTGAGCTCGGTCTTACCGACACCGGTTGGGCCAATAAACAGAAACGAGCCCAAAGGGCGGGCGGCATCTTGCAGCCCGGCCCGGGCGCGCCGGACAGCGTTAGAGACCGCAGCCAAGGCCTCGTCCTGGCCAATGACGCGGGCGCCTAGGCGTTCTTCCATTTCGACCAGTTTTTCACGCTCGCCCTGCATCATCTTATCAACCGGAATACCGGTCCAGCGGGAAACCACCGAGGCGATTGCCTCTTCCGTAACTGATTCCTGCACCATGCTGTGGCCTTCTGAAGCTTCGGCAACAGCAAGCTTTTCTTCCAGACCGGGGATCAGGCTGTATTGCAGCTCACCGGCGTTTTCCAATTCGCCTTCACGGAAGGCCTTGTCCAAAGCGCTTCGCGCCTGATCCAACTGCTCTTTAAGCTTTTGGGTCTCAGCTATATCGCTTTTCTCACTTTGCCATTTCTCGGTAAGAGTAGCCGATTTATCCTCGAGGCCGCCTAGCTCTTCGTCCAACAGCAGCAGACGTTCCTGCGAGGCTTTGTCGGTTTCTTTCTTGAGCGCTTCCATTTCGATTTTTAGCTGGATAATGCGGCGGTCGAGTTCATCAATTTCTTCAGGTTTGGAATCAACCTCCATGCGGAGGCGGCTGGCGGCCTCATCCATCAGATCAATCGCCTTATCGGGCAGAAAACGGTCGGTGATATAACGGTTCGACAACGTTGCGGCGGATACCAGGGCGGCATCGGTAATGCGTACACCATGATGGAGATCGTATTTTTCTTTGATACCGCGCAAGATCGAGATGGTATCCTCGACCGTCGGCTCGGCAATAAAGACGGGCTGAAATCGCCGGGCCAAGGCCGCATCTTTTTCAACGTTCTGGCGGTACTCTTTAAGTGTGGTGGCGCCAACGCAATGCAATTCGCCCCGGGCCAAAGCGGGTTTGAGTAAATTAGAGGCATCCATTGCCCCTTCGGCGGCGCCAGCGCCCACCAGTGTGTGCATTTCATCGATAAACAGGATTACTTCACCGGCGGCTTCGGTAACTTCGGTGAGTACAGCTTTGAGACGCTCTTCAAATTCGCCGCGGTATTTTGCACCAGCCAGGAGTGCGCCCAAATCAAGCACCATCAATTGTTTATTGAGCAGTGCTTCAGGGACGTCACCATTGACGATCCGCAAAGCGAGGCCCTCGGCGATGGCGGTCTTACCCACGCCCGGCTCACCGATCAGCACTGGATTGTTTTTTGTCCGGCGGGACAGTACTTGAATGGTACGGCGGATTTCCTCGTCCCGGCCAATCACCGGGTCTAATTTACCTTCGCGGGCATCCGCCGTCAGGTCTTGAGCGTATTTCTTAAGCGCGTCATAGCCATCTTCGGCGGTGGCCGACTGGGCTTTCCGGCCCTTTCGCATATCTTCTATCGCGGTATTGAGATTTTGCGGCGTCACACCATTGGTGGCTAAGATTTTATGGGACGGTGTGTCAGGCGTGAGCGCCAAGGCGAGCAGCAAGCGTTCCGCTGTGACGTAGCTGTCACCGGCTTTTTCTGCAATTTCTTCGGCCTGGCCTAAGACTTTTGAAAGCTCGGTCGAAATATAAACCTGGCCGGCGCCTGAACCTTGAACTTCCGGCACGCGTTTGAGTTCGGCTAAAACATCTTCGAAAGCCTGTTTGGCATTGCCGCCGGCAGCCTGGATTAAACCCGCCGCCATACCTTCCTTGTCCTCCAACAGGACTTTTAAGATATGTTCGGGCGAGAGCTGCTGATGCCCGGAACGGGCGGCTAAGCTTTGCGCCGACTGAATAAAGCCCCTGGAGCGCTCGGTATAATTTTCGAATTCCATGCTCAATTACCTTTCTGGTGACAAGGTATCATGCTCCTAAAACCGTGGCCGCAGTCAACCCCTCAAAGGATGAGTAGTCATTGTTTTCGTTATCTAATATGGGCCAAATGGTGCTAGCCGCAAGGGGTTAAAAAGGATACCAATGTTTAGCCAAAAGTGAAACGGCAATACAAAAGAAATTCAGATGAACAAAATTAAAAGCATTTACCGTTACCCAGTTAAAGGCTTATCAGGCGAAAGTATGACCAGCGTGGTTCTTGAGGCGGGTGAGGTGATACCCGGGGACCGAGAATATGCTTTTGCCCGGGCAGGCGTGCAGTTTGATCCTGACAATCCGGAGTATCTGCAGAAAACAAATTTTTTGGCCCTGGTGAGGGATGAAAAATTGGCCGAATTTGAGACCCGGCTCGATCCAGTATCTAAGACATTGTCAATTTTTCAGAATAGCAAACTGTTAATGGAGGCAGATTTGGCCGATCCTGCCGATTGCGTGGAAGCGGCGGAACTTTTCAGAAGCTATTTGGATATATCACCAGACAATTGCCCCCGCCTTGTACGCGCGACGGGAGGCACAGTGGGGCATTCCTTCTCCGATGTGCCGGACAAAGCAATTTCATTGATAAATCTGACATCAGTGCGGGATTTTGGTGAGCAAATTGGCGCCGAGATTAATCCCGTCCGCTTTCGTGGCAATATCAATATTGAGGGCGGCGAAGCGTGGCAGGAATTTGATTGGATTGACCGGGAATTAAGAATTGGCGAAGTAATTTTACGTGCCTTTAAGCGCACCCAACGCTGTGCGGCAACCATGGTTAATCCGGTAACGGCGGTGCGTGATATCAATGTGCCGAAGCAACTCTATGAAAATTATGCCCATATGGACATGGGCATCTACACCGAAGTCATTAAGGGCGGTGAAATTAAGTGCGGCGATGAAATCGAGCTAATGTAACTTAATTCAAGCAGAAATTGGTTCTTGGGGTTCCTGAGGTTCCTCAGGCTCTTCGCTTTCTTGCGGTACTTGCGGCTCCTGGGGTTCCTGAGCTTCTGGGACATCCTCAATTGAATTTCCCGGATTTTCGACTGTCTCGGCAGCTGCTTCCACTTCAACTGTTTCAGGTTGTTTGTCCGTATTTTCTTCCACCGGTTTGTTTTCCGCCTCAGCAGTTTGCTGCTGATTATTGTTCCTGTCTCTCGTATTGTCCCGGCCATTGCCCCGGTTACGGTTACGGCGGCTGCGGTTGCGATCTTTTTGATTGGAATCGCCGTCTTTAGCGCTGTCTTTCTGGCCGTCGGAATTGGCGTGCAAAATACGGTAAAAATGCTCGGCGTGCTGAAAGTAATTTTCTGAGGCAATGCGATCATCGGCAGCCAGTGCATCGCGCGCTAAGGCGAGATATTTTTCATGGACTTGACTGGCGTTGCCACGAATTCTGCCATCTGGACCACCACTATCGAAATTACTATTTCTGTTGTTTTGTCTCTTACCGTTACCACGCCCGCGTGAGCGCCGGGAATTGGAAGCTTGTTTCATTGTGTCATAACTTCACTGCTTTTTCGCTGAATAGGCCCCCACCCACATGAACTGCTTCAATTTAATACCCATTAATTTTTTGATCTTATGATCACGGGCGACGTTATCAGTTCTTTTCCACGTTTGGGGATTTATGGTGGCCGCTAAACTCAAACCAATTAAATGGCGTTTACGGCACAACCGTTCCACTTAAACTAATGATCTGGGCGAGGTTTTCAAACTCTATTTTCACAATTTTTCTATGATTTTTGCACTGTTGCTAAGATGCAACGCTCAACGTTTGCGATATCACGAAGGATATTTTTTACTTTTAAGTTGTTATTTTCAAATATTCCTTTGATATCAGTAGCTTGTCCCATACCACATTCAACCGCCAAGAGCCCTTTTGGTGGTAAATGCTGCAAACATTGGGCTGCAATAATATGGTATGCAGCAAGTCCATCCGGACCTCCTGACAAAGCAAGATGGGGCTCAAACTGATTTACATCCAAATCCAGCGCTGCAATATCTGATTCGATGATGTAGGGCGGATTGCTGATAATGATGTCGAATTCACCGTCTAATCCCGTCATCCAGTCGTTGGTTTTGATTTTTACTCTGGAAGTCAGGCCAATCCGAGCAGCATTCTCCTCCGCAATTTCGCAGGCCCTGGGATTGATATCGACGCCTAGTCCGGTGGCGTTCGGCAATTCTGACAGCAATGCCAATAAAAGGCAGCCGGTGCCGGTGCCGAGATCCAATATTCTGAGACTGGCGGACCTGTCAGGGATTTCACCCAATACAGCTTCGATCAGCGTTTCGCTGTCGGGCCGGGGAATTAAGGTATCCGGAGTGACTTTAAAATTAAGACTCCAAAACTCTTTTTGACCGGTGATATAGGCAATCGGCTCGCCGGTCTTCCGGCGCTGAGCGAAGCTGTTCAGTTGGGTGGCTGTGTTTGCAGCTATTTCATCTTCCGGATAACCGATAATGCGGGATTGCTCGATACCCGCGGCGAAGCTCAGCAACATGCGCGCTTCCAGCCGGGGTTCTTCAATTCCGGCAGCGGCCAATTCTTCGGCTAATTCTTGATAGAGGGCGCCAATCGATCGAGTAGAGGTCACGTTATTTCAGCGAGACGGGCTGCCTGGTCTTCTGTCGCCAGCGCATCAAACACTTCGTCGAGATCGCCTTCCATCGCCCTATCCAATTTATACAGGGTCAAATTGATGCGGTGATCCGTAATGCGGCCTTGGGGGTAATTATAGGTGCGGATGCGTTCTGAGCGGTCACCGGAGCCAACCTGGTTCTTGCGGTCGGCGGCCCGGGCAGCGTCTTTTTCAGCGCGTTCTGTTTCATACAGCTTGGCGCGCAGCATTTTCATCGCCTGGGCGCGGTTTTTATGCTGCGATTTACCATCCTGGCATTGCACCACAATATTGGTTGGCAAATGGGTGATGCGAATGGCGCTATCGGTTTTATTAACATGCTGGCCACCGGCGCCCTGGGCGCGATAGGTGTCGACACGTAAGTCTTTCTGATCAATATGCACGTCGACTTCTTCGGCTTCGGGCAGCACTGCGACCGTAGCCGCTGAGGTGTGAACACGGCCTTGCGATTCAGTTTCTGGCACGCGCTGGACCCGGTGAACGCCAGATTCAAACTTTAGCTTGGCGAAAACCCCCTTGCCAGTGATGTTAGCAGACGCCTCTTTAAAGCCGCCGATACCGGTTTCATTGATGTCGATGGGTTCGAACTTCCATTTATGCTGCTCGGCATAACGTTGATACATGCGGAATAAATCAGCGGCAAACAAAGCCGCCTCGTCACCGCCGGTGCCGGCGCGGACTTCGAGAATGGCATTTTTTTCATCTGCTGCGTCTTTGGGTAAAAGCAGCAGCTGAATTTCCCGCTCTTTTAGGGGTATTTGCTGTTTTAGTTCGTTGAACTCCTCTTCCGCCATGCTGCGCATTTCACCATCGGTATCAGGATCAGCGACGAGTTCCGCAAGATCATGAATTTCGGCTTCCATGGCACGGAATTCTTCAACTGCCTTGACGATTTCTGTCAGTTCGGCGAATTCCTTGGCAATTCGCTGCAGTTCCTGGCTATCCATATCAGTTTGGGTAGCCATGGTGTCGCGCAATTCATCATGCCGCGCGACCACGCGATTGAGTTTTTCCGCAATGCTCATCGGTTAAGTGTCTCTTGAATTTTTCGGTAAGTTTTTGAGGCGATCCAGCAATATACGCGTGGCTTTTTCGGCATCGCCGCCTGCTTCATCCAGTGCCGCCCGGCGCAGGCTTTCAATATCATCTGAGGCATCGTGCTGAACCGTTCCACCAGCTTCTGTTGATTGGGAGCTATCAAAATGAGTTGCTTCGTCTTCGATTATATCCCACGCCGTTTCAGCTTCCTCGGCGCGTGAGGCGCGGCCTTCCCGGGTTACCCGCTCTAAATCATCAAGGGTATAGAGAAATACATCTTCAAGAGCCTCGACGGCTGGATCAACATCTCCCGGTACGCCGGTATCAATGACAAAGATCGGTTTCCGCCGCCGTGCTTTGGTCGCCACTTTTAAGCTATCGGCATCGAGGACAAAACGTCGGGTATTCATTGATGTCAGGACGATATCAGCTTGGGTTAGGAGCTGTGCCAAGTCCTCAAAAGCGCCAATATGGCAATTGAGATGCTGGCCCAAAGTATCGGCGCGCTGATCCGAGGGATGGGTGACAATCAAATTGCCAAGCCCCGCCGAGCGCATGCTTGACGCCAGCATTTCCCCCATTTCACCGGCTCCGATCAGCAAGCCGGTTGAGCGCGCCAGATCGCCATGTAGATCACGTGCAACCTGTACGGCGGCAGCAGCAATCGACACCGGTCGTTGATCAATTTCGGTTTCTATGCTGACACGCTCGGCCGCCTGTTGCGCGGCGGCAATCAAACTATCCAGATAAACACCAGCCATATTGTTGCTGCGGGCATGGCGATGGGCAGAGCGCAATTGGCCAAGTAATTGGGTGTCGCCGACAACCAAACTATCCAGCGCAGCTGCGACGGCAAACAGGTGTTTAATCGCTTCCGGACCGCTTAAAGTATAGGTCTGACCTTCAATCTCGCTGCGGCTCTCCCCGGCATGGGCGGCCAGCAGTTTAACCACTTCGGCGGCGGCAGCTGGCGCGTTTGCTGGCGTGGTAATAATAATCTCGGTGATATCAGTGGTCGAAAAAATAATGGCTTCACTAATTCCGGCGTCGCGCAAGCGGGTGTAAAAAGACGGCAGGACGGTCTCAGAAATAAACAAGCGATCACGCAGCAGCATGGTCGACGACCGGTGATTGGCGCCGACGATGACAAGTGATCCTGCTAACTGATCCGGTCTGATTTTCTGATCGATCATAGTATTTCTAATCTTTACCTTACTTATAAGGTGCCAAGTGATCTTCCAATGTTTCCAATGATACTTCTTTTTGCTCACCGGAATCCATATCTCTCAAGGTGCCGACATTTCGCGTTAATTCATCCTCGCCCAAAAGGATGGCTGCTGCAGCATTTAATTGATTAGCGCGTTTCATACGTTTTTTGAGATTGCCGGAATAGCCAAGATCAACCCGGTAGCCCTTTTTGCGCAGCATTTCAGTGACCACCATGGCTTCGCTCTCGGCCTCACCACCTACCGGAATGACGACAATGGGCCGCTTCGCTTCAGCACCTTCATCCAACAGCAAGGATAAACGCTCGACACCCGCAGCCCAGCCGATTCCCGGCGTTTCCGGTCCTCCCATCTGGCCAACCAGTCCGTCATAACGCCCACCTGCGAGTACGGTACCTTGGGCGCCGAGATCAGTGGTCGTAAACTCAAAGGCGGTATGGCAGTAATAATCAAGACCCCGCACTAGCTTGGTGTTGTGCTCAAAGGCGATACCCAGCTTGGTTAGGCCCTCGCAAAGCTCGTTAAAAAAATCTCGAGAGGCGTCGTTGAGGCTGTCTTGGAGCTTGGGAGCATCAACAACAATCGCCTGGTCGCCCTCATTTTTGGAATCGAGAATGCGCAAGGGATTGCGATCCAGCCGTTCCAAACTGTCTTTTGACAATTTATCTTTGTGACCTGAAAGATACTTTACCAGTTCATCGCGATAGGCGGTGCGGCTTTTACTGTCACCAAGGCTGTTGAGCTCAAGCGTGATGTTGTCTTTAAGGCCAAGTTCTTCCAGAAAAGTCTGGGCAATTGAAATGGTCTCAATATCGGCTTGCGGCGTGGCGACACCTAAAATTTCAACGCCGACTTGTCGAAACTGGCGGCGGCGGCCCTTTTGCGGGCGCTCATAGCGGAACATAGGTCCGCGATAGAATAGTTTGAGCGGTAAATCCTGCTGTAATCCATTGGATATAAAGGCGCGTGCAACTCCGGCAGTGCCTTCGGGCCGGAGTGTAATCTGATCACCGCCTTTATCTTCAAAGGTATACATTTCCTTGGTCACGATATCGGAAGTGTCGCCGAGGGTGCGGCTGAAAACTTCGGTAAACTCGAAAATAGGCGTGGTGATTTCACCAAAGCCGTAACGCTCGGCAACGTTAAAGGCGGTCTCTTCGACCCGCCGGTAAAGACGGCTTTCCTCAGGCAGTATATCTTGCGTGCCGCGAACTGGATTTAATGACGCCATTTAGAAAAAATTCCGGTAGTTAGTTGCTGATCCACCACGCTGATCAGCCACGACAATTTCATCGCGCTCATCAGACGAAGGGACTAAATTGCTATAAATGGTTGGTGTTTAACAGGTTTTTTTGAAACTTGACGGTGCTCATTATTCGATAACCGCCGAGCCGTCTTTGAGTTTTTCGGCTTCCAGCACGACATTGCGGCGGACTGCTCCAACAGGGCCAATCGAGGGCACTGCCGTGCCGTCAACGAGAATTTCCAAAGCACCCGCATTGCCGGTGATCAGGCTCAAGCCGCTTCGATTGGGTACATTGTAACTGTCACCCTTTTTAAGCAGACGCGTGATGAGCAGCTGATCAGCCTTATTGTCGCGCACTTGGATATAGCTGTCGGTAACAGCGCGTAAGGTAATACGTGACTCTTCGTTTGCTGCGACGGGTGCCGGATCAGCTTCAGGTTTGCTTTCGGGCAGCGCGGCAACTTCCGGTGCCGGCGTTGGCGTTGGTTTGGTTTCTACAGCTGGCTCTGGTGATGGTTTAGGCTCTGGCGCCGGTTCAACCTTTTTCTCAGCAACTGGTTCAGGTGCTGGTGGTTTCTCGGCAACTTTTTCCGGAACGTTCTCATTAATTTTCTCTGGAACTTTCGGCTCAATGTTTGTTTCTGGCTTCGCTTCGGCAGGTGGCGTAGGAGCTGGCGTTTCCGGTGTTTTTGCGATTTCTTGTTGAACCGGTTCTTGAAGCAGTTCGGTCGCTGGTGCCGTTGTTGCCGCTTCAGGGGAAACAGGCTGAGCAGGTTCGCTAGATTCTATTTTGGCTGGTTCCTGGACGGGCTCGGGTTTGGGTTCCACCGGTGCTGCGGCAACAACCTTTTTTACCTCTTCAACTTTATCCTCAACTTTAACATTAACGGGCTCGGCAATTTTTTCGGCCACTTTTTCAACGGGTTCCGTGACTTCCTTCACTATTTCCTTAGTATCAGCGTCTATCGGCGCACCGCTTTGTCCGGATTCAGATGTCTCAACCGGTTTATCTTCTGTTTTCGCGGCTACCGGTTCTTCTGCTTTTTCGGCAGAATTTTCAACCGGCGCAGCATTTGCCGCACTCGTAGGTTCTTCGGGCTTATCAACCGGTTCCGTCGCCACCGGTTTTTCGCCAACGATTGCCGCCAATTTTTCGGGCACCGGAGGTACCTGCTCAGTGACAAAGAGATTTTTTGTTGAAACAAAATACCAGCTGCCATAACCGAGGGCAGCCAATACCAAGCCAAGCATAACAATCGCACCTCCGGGAATCCCATGTTCCGGAACCAAAGAGGGGAAAGTCAGATCCTGTTTGCTTTCTGGCGATATTTCTTCGGATTTGTAGCGGCGGACAACTTCTTCTCCATCCAAACCAAGATATTCGGCATAGGTGCGAATGAAACCAATCGCGTAAATAGCGCCCGGAAGTTCTTCAAATTTATTGTTTTCTATGGCTTCCAGATAAACCTGACGAATTCGCAAAGCCTCAGAAACTTCGCGGAGTTCTTCGTCACGGCGATTGCGGGATGCGCGCAACAAATCACCAATGCTGGTGCCATCGGGGCTGATTTCTTCGATTTCCATCGAGGGCGGTAATTTCGCGTTCATGTGTTCTCTTCTTCTAGTGATTAATCCCAATTGTTTCTGGAATCATCAACGCATCCGTAAAAATCATTCTTGTCAAAAAATAATTTGAACAGAACGAAGCGAAATTAGCTCCAGAAATCAAATATTTCCACTAGAATCGTAAATTTACACTTAAATTAGTTTTCTCTCAACGATCTTTTAAAATTGAATAGATTCAATGAGAAGGCAGAAATTGCTAATTCAATCTGCAACGGGGACGCGCTTTATGGGGGAAAATCAATAATTTATCCAGGCACAATGAGTGCCCAAGTTAAAAAAACCAGAAAAGGCGCTAGATTATAAATCTGACTAACTGACTTTCGCTTCCGCTCGCCGTTTCAGTAACTTTTCAGATAATTTTGGGCCACGTCCCGGTTCCGACCAGGGGCAGACTTCAATACAAATCGAACATCCCATGTGGTCCGAAAAATAAAAAATACATTTATCGAAATCGACATACCATTTTTCGACGCCCCGGACCATTTGCTTGGTGTCGAAAATTGCGCCTGGCGGACATTCGGTAACGCATTTCTTACATGAGCGGCAAAAATCCTCTGCGCCAAAATCAACCGGTTCGTCGACGGCCATCGGTAAATCCGTCAGGACTGAAGTGATCCTAAAATTGGAGCCATATTCACGGCTGATCAATGAGCCGTGTTTACCAAGGGTGCCGATACCCGAAGCAATCGCCATTGGATGCTGCATTAAATCTTCGCCGATGCCATAGCCTTCAGCCTGCCAGCCTAGCGAGCGAATATAGGCGGCCAGTTGGTTGGCGCGTCTTGAGCCGAGGCGGTAGCCCCGCATGACTTCTTTGGCGGCTGGAGTATGAGGCGCCTGCACCATGGCTTCCCGGTCCATGACGATGCCTAGCATGATGGCGTATTTATAGGGGAAAGCATTTTCAACATATTGACTGTCATCATCGTAAAGCGAGATGCCGATCAACTCTACTCCGATTTCCTTGGCTTTAGCTTTAACTTGATCCGATATGGCTTGCGGGTCGGTGACTTCAATGGGTTCAGTCGTCACCGGACCCGCCGCATTGCGCCGCTCCCATAATCCCCGGATATTTTCCCAAAATACTGTCCACGGATTGGACATATTGAAAAAAGTGTCTAAAGCCGCCCAGGGAATTTCCTCGCGGTCTGAACCGCGGCCTGTATTGTGAAAAGGCGGGTGGGGCCGGAATTTTTCCGTTGAGCCGAGGCCGTTAATCTTGTTCCCGGAATAGGGCATTTCCTTATAGGCGAAGGCATATTCAGCGGGTGGTGCATTCGGTTTCATCAGACGTTGCCTCCGCCCATGATATTATCGATATAATAGGTTTTTCCCGATTGTTTGGCCTCTTGATGAGCCCGTCTGATGCGGCCACCGACGGTCAGCCACATCCAGACAATGCGGGCTAAATAGCGAAAGACAAAAATATCCCGTTTGCGGCGGAGCCAAAAACTGTCTTCCTTGATCCGGAACTGTTTCTCGCTGGTCGTTGCTTGACGTGTTTCGGTTTGTGTTTCGCTTGAATTCACTTTCCCGCTCCCCAGTTTTTCTGCAACGAAGTCTGCCAGAAGTATCTAATGATGGCAATTATCTGAATATTAATAGATATCCTGGTAAACACCTATATGCACCTGCTTTACATTGGATTATCACTGGCGAATTGAAATCAAGCCGCACGCGAGACAAATTATGGCTGAATTTGAAGAAAAAGACGCCGAGACTTTTCTGCAATTGCTCAGTGAACGGGTGGCTGAACTGGCTGCGCTGTCAGAAATCCCCAAGCAACAAAAAGAAAACATCAATTTCGAAGATTATCAGGAGTTTCGCAACATGATGGGCGAGTGCCTGTCATTTCTGATTATTATTGAGCGCCGCATCCACCTTAACGAGTCCTCCAAAAAAGAAAAACTGGAGGAACAGTATGAAACGCTTACGGTGTTAATTTGGTCTGTCCTGCTCGATGGCTCTTTGAATTACCTTTCCGTTATTAGTGAAAAGGAATTTTTGCCGATTGGCACCCGCTATGTTTTTATTCAGGAGTTGAAAACGCTCTACGATGCGGAAAATGTTCTAAAGCAGGAAAAATACCAGGATCACCTCAACGAAGCCGTGCTTGATAAGCGGGATAAAGCCGAGCGGATTCTCGAAACCATCATCGACCGGGCTCCGCAGCTCTTGAATATGAGTGGTTAAGCTAAGTTATTTGTATTTTTCTCTATGCTCGAGCCATGCCGAAGAAACCGCGAATACGGGAAAGAAAGCGGTTGGTTTCCTGGTCGATCTCATCACTGATCTCATCGCGTTCCATATTTTGAATGGTTTCGTTATTCTGAACTTCACGAATGGCGATGGCGCGGCTCAATAATTCGGCAACAGCGGTGTTGGTCTGAAACAATTCCATCATGACGTCCTTGGTGATCTCGCAGATGACGGCATCGGTCGCGCAGGTGATGGTCGCCGACCTCCGTTCTCCAGTCAGCATTGATTTCTCGCCAAAAAACGTACCCGGCGCCAGATCAGCAACCTTAAAATTCTTACCTTCGCTGTTTTCAACAAAAACTTCGAGCAATCCTTCGGCAAGAATAAACATCGAATCACCCGCCGTGCCCTGTTCGACAACTTGATCATTCTTGGTATGAGCGTGAACCAGCATTCGGGCGACAATGAACTCAACATCGTCCTGGCTCAATGCCGAGAAAAGCGACATTTTGCCCAACTGCCGGGCCTGATCTTTGGGCGATGACCAGTCTTGCTGGCGCCATGGCATTGGCGCGTTAAACACATCGGTTTTCGGGTAAGAAAGTGTAAGCCCGGCGTGCCGGATATGGTCTAAGACATTTCCAATAATAGTGTTACGCGCCTTGCTCGGCGAGACATCGACTGTGTTCAGGTAATAGCGGGCTTTATATAAGACGCCATACTCGGTCACTCCACTGGCGCGGACTTTGGGCGGTGGCTCACTGAGCGGTCCACGATCACCGATTGAGGCACGAATCCCAGCATAGATGATACGGATAGCGCGCGCACTATCGACCGAAAAATCCAACACGAAATCAAGTTCAAAACGGTTTTCGCCCTCCGGCTTGGAGAAATTGGTGACAAGCGTCGTGGTCATGAAGCTGTTGGGCACAATTATCGTGCTTCTGCCGGTGGTCCAAAGCCGCGTGGTCCGCCAATTGGTTTCTTCAACCCGGCCTATATACTCGCCAAACCGGGTATGTACGGTGATCCAATCACCAACTTTAAAGGGCCGCTCAACGTTGATGGCGAGGCCGGAAAAGGTATCGAGAATAAGGTTCTGCAGGGCAAAACCGACCACGACTCCGATGGCCCCAGAGGTTGCCCAGAGCGCGGTAATTGATTGACCAAAAACCACGCCAATAATCCCGGAAAGAGCGAGCAGAAATATAACCACGCCACCCAGTTGAACAATCAGGCGCGGTGGCTTCCGGCCATAGGTGTAGGTAAAGAGGCCATCCCAAACCGCGATACCAAAAAGGCGATTAAACAATAAGGCACCCGTCAGCCAGATGGCTATTTCAAACCCCTGCCCAACTGACAATCGCCAAGGAGAAGGCATGGCTATGAGGTGGAATATCGGCTCTGAAAACAGCACCAGCAGAGAGGCAATAACTGTCAGCAATACAGGTGCCCACAATCGCCTAACGGCATATTGTGCCGAGGTTGGACCTTCGACTGTATCTGTTCGATTTTCTAACACGCATCCACCCTGTCACCCGATTGCACAGGATCGATTTCCCCCCGTGTCAGGCGAAGATATTTTTAATTATTCTAGAGATAGTTGGAAATTTGGCAATGGTTAAAAATTTATAGGCTTGAATTTGGCGTATCGGTTAAATCATAACCCCATGATCAACGGCAAATTCGCGCAACTTTTCCCGCAAACTGTGCTCGGCGACATCCTGTAAACTATCGAGGTAGCGCTTTAAATCCCCTGCTGAGAGGCTCCGGATCATGGTCTTCACTGGCCCGATTGATGATGGCGCCATGGAGAGCGTGCGAAAGCCGAGCCCGACCAAGGCCATGGCATCAAGGGGCCGGCCCGCCATTTCACCGCAGAGACTGATCGGTGTTTGGGCGGCGTCACATTGTTCAACCAAACTGCCAAGAAAGTTTAAGGCTGCCGGTGACAGGGGGTCATAACGGTCAGCTATCCGGGGACTGCCGCGATCACTGGCAAACAGAAACTGAAAAAGATCATTGCTGCCAACAGATAAAAAATCGACCCGTTGCAATAAGGCCGGCATTTGATAGGCGAGGGCGGGCACTTCCAGCATGGTGCCGACTTTTAAGTTTCTGATCGGCGTGCGGCCTTTCTTTTCGGCCCGCGCTAATTCGAGATCGAGGAGTTTTTTGGCGGCATCGAACTCAGCAATCTCGGTGATCATCGGGAACATCACTGATAGATCGTGCCCTTGGGCGGCGCGGATAAGGGCGCGTAACTGATGACGCATCAACACTGGCCGGTCGAGGGAGACCCGGACAGCCCGCCAGCCCATTGCCGGATTCTCGTCACCAGCTGTATCCCAATAGGGCAGACCTTTATCACCGCCAATATCAAGCGTGCGGAAAACCACTGGCTTGCCTTCAGATTGCTCGATCACCCGCTCATAAATCTGCGCCTGGCGGTCAACATCCGGAAAATCATGGCTGTCCATAAAAGGAATTTCCGTCCGGTAAAGGCCAATACCGTCGGCGCCGGTCTCGGACATGTTCTGCATATCCGCAAGCAGGCCGGCATTGATGTGGAGGGCCACCCGCAAACCGTCTTTGGTTTCAGCTGGGACGTCCCGTAAACTGGCATAGGTGGCGATGCGTTGCGCGCGCGCGGTTAACGTATCGACAAAGGCTTGGCGGATATCATCGGCAGGCCGGATGTGGACTTCGGCGTTATCGCCGTCGACGATGACCGTGTCACCACGTTCGACTTTATCCAGAATTTCCGGCATTTTCCCGACCACAGGTATATCCAGCGCCCGGGCGACAATAGCGACATGGGTGGTTGCCGAACCTTCCTCCAGTACCAAGCCACGCAGACGTGAGCGGTCATAATCCAGTAACTCCGCTGGACCCATATTGCGTGCCACCAAAATAATATTTTCCGGCAAATTATTGGTTTCGGTTGTTTCGGTGACGCCAACCAAATGCTGCAGCAAGCGATGAGCAAGATCATCAAAATCGTGCAGACGTTCGCGAAAGTACCGGTCGGTTTGGCTTCTGAACCGGGCGCGGGTGTCATTGCGGACTTTTTCGACCGCAGCTTCCGCCGTGAGACCATTAGTGATGGCTTCGTTAATGCGCGCCAGCCAGCCGGCATCTTCAGCAAACATTTTGTAGGTTTCCAGGATGTCGCGATGTTCCCCGCCTTCGGCTACATCCTTGGCTTCGAGCATTTCATCAATGGCGCCGTGCATTTCGGCCACCGCCCGGTCTAACCGTTGATGTTCTGTTTCCGGATCATCCGCCACCAATTTTAGTATTTGAATGCGCCGTTCGTGGCGTACTGCCTCTCCGATCGCCAAACCGCCATTCAGCCGGACACCTTCCATGGCAACCGGCATGAGCGAAACGCCGTCCACTGCATGCAGCTCTTCTTCGCTCAATAAATTGCTGCTGGCGATCAGCTCAGCAATCACCATGGCGATGGTTTCCAGGGTCTCAATTTCCTCTTCGGTGTAGGACCGCCCGGTTTTGTTCTGTACCGCCAGCACGCCGGTAACGCGGCCGCCCCGGAGAATTGGTACACCTGCCAGGCTCTGATATATTTCCTCACCGGTTTCGGGGCGATAGGCAAAATCCGGATGGCTTTGCGCATCAGCCAAAGCGAGGGGCCGGGCCTGCACCGCAATGCGGCCAATCAAGCCTTCACCAATGCTTAGCCGGGTATTGTGAATAGCCTCGGCGGCTAAGCCAGTAGCGGCAAACAATTCCAGGACTTCACCCGCTCTCAGCACATAGACGGAACACACTTCAGCCACGAAATCAGCGGCAATAATCGAAGCGATATGATCAAGACGTTCCTGAGCGGTGCCGGCCTCCGCCATCACATCGCGCAGGCGCGCCAAAAGGCGCCTCGGTCCCGTCATGGTAGGTATTCGCGCCATATTTAGTCAGGCTCCGCTTTGTTTTGACCTAGTCGCTGTCCAAACCATAGGCAGTGTGGAGTGCCTGGATTGCGGTCTCGCCATATTCTTCGGCAACCAGCACACTCACTTTGATCTCAGAGGTCGAGATCACTTTGATATTGATACCTGCTTCGGCGAGGGTCAGGAACATTTTCTGCGCCACCCCGGCATGTGAACGCATACCAACGCCAACCACGGATATTTTAACCACATCCGAATCAGCTAGGATCTCGCCAATGCCGATATCTGCCTGATTTTTTTCTAAAACCGCTACCGCAGTATCCAAGTCAGCAGTACCAACCGTAAATGTTAAATCGGTGGTTTTGCCGTCTTCAGAAATATTTTGCACGATCATATCAACATTAATCGCCGCATCAGCCAGAGGGCCGAATATGGCAGCAGCCACACCCGGCCGGTCGGCGACTTTGAGCAAAGTAATTTTCGCTTCATCTTTGCTTTGCGATATACCGCTTACAACTTGCTGTTCCACAATTTCATCCTCGCTTACGACAATAGTGCCGGGAGTTGTCTCAAAGCTCGAGCGCACCTGCACCCGAACCTGGTGATTCATAGCTAGCTCAACAGAGCGGGTCTGCAAGACCTTCGAACCAAGTGATGCCATCTCCAGCATTTCTTCATAGGTTATTCTATCGAGTTTTTTGGCTTTACTGACGATCCGGGGATCCGTGGTATAGATGCCATCAACATCCGTGTAGATATCACAACGGTCGGCGTTGAGGGCGCCGGCGAGCGCCACCGCCGTCAAATCAGAGCCGCCGCGTCCGAGCGTGGTGACCCGATTGGAGGGGCTAATACCTTGAAAGCCAGGCACCACAGCAATCTCGCCTCCGGCCAGACGCTTCTCAAGCTCGGCAGAATCAATGCCGGTAATCCTAGCTTTGCCGTGAATTTCATCGGTGTGGATGGCAATTTGCCAGCCCAGCCATGAGCGCGCTTGAATGCCTAAATCCTGCAATGCCAAGGCCATTAAGCCGGCGTTGGATTGCTCACCGGATGAGACCACGACGTCATATTCACGGGCATCAAACAGACTGCCCATTTGATCGACATACTCGACCAATTGGTTGGTCACGCCAGCCATTGCCGAAACGACGACGACAACTTCATTGCCGGCCTCGTGTTCCGCCTGGGCGCGTAGCGCAGCGTTTTTAATACGCTCAATATCCGCGACGGACGTGCCGCCGAATTTTTGTACAATTCGTGCCATTTTTTACTCTTACCATACCGATTATCCGGCAACGTCCCCAATTGGTCTTCCGGCTTTGACGGTTGCACCTAACACCTTGATTAACTTCAAGAAACAACAGAAAATCAGCAAAATATCGGGTGCTTTCTATTGCTGTTTGCCGGGCGCGCGGTATACATACTCTTTCTCAGGCCCGTTTTGCAAGAGATGTGGTGTGTTATTGGCGGATATCAGGTATGAAAGATTGATGACAGTATCGGCTGAAAATTTTAGACCTAGTGGCACTGCTTCGGCTAAGGAAGTCGCAAATTTTGCACGTCTCGCTCAGGAGTGGTGGGACCCGAAGGGTGATTTTAAGTCGCTGCATCAGATCAATCCGCTGCGCCTGGCCTATATCCGGGATCAACTTTGCAGTCATTTTAATCGTGATTCAGAAAACCTGCGTTCGCTTGAAGGCTTGTCGGTTGTCGATATTGGCTGCGGCGGTGGCTTGATTTGTGAGCCGTTAACCCGGCTAGGCGCTGAAGTAACAGGTATTGATGCGACGCCCGACAGTATCGAAGTAGCGATGACCCATGCCGGGCAAATGGAGCTCGAAATCACCTATCAAAACATTTTGCCCGAAGAGCTGGTAGCGGCAGGTAAAACCTTTGATGTTTTGATTAACATGGAAGTGATCGAGCATGTGGCCGATATCGACGCTTTTATGAGCGCTTGCGCCGCACTCTTGAAACCAGGTGGGCTGATGGTAGGTGCAACGCTCAACCGGACGGTCAAATCGCTCGCTTTGGCGAAAGTGGCGGCAGAATACATTTTTGGCTGGGTGCCTCCGGGCACCCATGATTGGCGCAAATTTGTTAAACCCTCGGAGTTTGGCCACTATGTGAGAGCAAGCGGCTTGGAATTGACGGATTTAACCGGCCTGCAGTTTGATCTCGCCCGTGGCTGGTCGCTGTCTAAAAATCTGGAGGTGAATTATTTTATTGCGGCGGCAAAACCGGCATAAATTTTAGGACGGTTTGCGCTTTTTCCAGGGAATGCGTGAGACCGGGATGTCTTCTTCGACTAGATCCTCAACTTCGGTTTCGGTTGCCTCGCCGTAGATACCACGTTCTTCAGCGTCGCCGTAATGAATGGCGCGTGCTTCATCGGCAAAATTTTCGCCGACATCTTCGCAGTTTTCTTCAACATGTTTTTGAACTTTGCCAACAGCGTCAAGAATTTCGCGGGCGACTTCCGAAGCACGTTCTTTGCCGGGTCCCGAGCGTGGCATTGCCGGCAGATCGTGTTCCAAGCCTTTTTTGCGGGTGGCCGATGACACCCGGGGCGCCATGATGGCTTTCTCAACAGATGTATCAGAACAAACCGGGCATTCCACATCGCCGCGTTTGGCCTGCTGATCATAAGTGCCGCTATCTTTGAACCAAGCTTCAAAGGTGTGGCCCTGTGAACATCTGAGATCGTAGAGAATCATTGAAAAACCCTAGTTGCTGCTCAATTCTTTACTCATAATTGCCAAATTGCAATTGGCAAGGTCGCGAGATTTAACCTAGTTTAGGTCGATTGCCAAGCTTTAGCCAGTTTTTACATGAATCTGTTAACATATAGAAAATATGCCGATTGATCCTCCTTCGCAAGATATGCGCACAAGTAGTCCAACTGTCTGGGTGCAAAAACATGCTGGTTTAATTCCCCATGGCGGCCAGTTGGTGGACCTTGCCTGTGGCAAGGGGCGTCACACCCGCTATCTGCTGGAACAGGGTTTTAATGTACTGGCGCTGGATAAAGATGTCAGCGGGCTGGCTGATCTTGCCGGCGAGCTGAATTTGGAAATCGTTGAAACTGATTTGGAATCGGGCGGGAGTTTTCCGCTTACAGGAAGAAAATTTGCTGGGGTGGTTGTCGTCAATTATCTCTACCGGCCCATATTAGGTGATCTGATGGCAGTGCTGGCGGAGGGAGGTGTGTTGATCTATCAAACCTTTATGGTGGGTAATGAAGAGTTCGGCCGTCCGCGCAATCCGGATTTCCTTTTGCGGGAGAATGAATTGCTCGATGTTTTTGGCGGGGAATTAAAGGTGATCGACTTCGAGCAAGGCTATGTTGAACGTCCAACCCCCGCCGTCCTGCAAAAAATCTGCGCCGTCAAAGGTTAATTAACGACTGTCGTGAATAATTAATCGACAGTCGATTAACTAATTCAGGTATTTATCGACATTCGACTAACTAATTTTGACCTTCGGTGGAAAAACACCCTCTAGCCCCGCCATAACAACAGCATGTCAAAATGGCCACGCATTGTTGTTCCAGGATTACCCCACCACGTCACTCATCGAGGGACACGGCGGCAAACGGTATTCTTTGGTGAAAATGACTTCAAGCTTTACCAAAAATTACTACGTGCGAGTTGCATCGATTATCAAGTTGAAATATGGGCGTATTGTTTGATGCCCAATCATGTCCACATAATTGCCGTGCCTGAAACAATTCAAGGCCTCAGCAAGGCGTTCGGAATCGCTCATCAAGCCTATTCGCGTATTATAAATAGTCGGTTTGAATGGAAAGGGCACCTCTGGGAGCAGCGCTATAACTCTATTCCGATGGATGAACCTCACCTGTTGATGGCGGCTCGCTATGTTGAACAAAATCCGGTTAGGGCAGGGTTGGTTTATGCGGCGGAAAATTACAGGTGGAGTAGCGCGATTGCCCACTTTCATGGCCGAAACGATGCAATTGCCGAAACGTCAAAATTGTTGGAAATGGTTCCCAATTGGCCGGATTTTATTGCTGATAGTTTGTCCGAACCGCAGGCAGAAAATTTCCGGAAATTGGAAAAATTGGGATATCCGGCTGGAAGTGATAAATTCTTAAAACAGCTTGAGACTCAATATAGGATTCAATGCCGACCAAAACCCCGCGGACCCAAGCCTAAGATAAAAGAATGATTTATTAAAAGCTCAATAATTAATCGACAGTCGATTAATTATTAGCGCCTATTTATCGACATTCGATTAATTAAAGTAAATTCCTAAGCTACCTTATTGCTGGATTTATCCGGAGCCGTGATCTCAAACTCCCGGTCATGGTTGAGGGCAGGGATTTTTTGGCGCGCCTCAGTGACTTTGGCAAGATCGATTTCCGCTGTAACGACGCCCTCATCAGTCCCGCCATCCGCCAGCAGGTCACCCCACGGATTGATGATCACGGAATGACCATAGGTTTCCCGGCCGCCGGCATGAACGCCGCAGAGACCCGGTGAGATCATAAAGCAGCCTGTCTCGATCGCCCGGGCACGCTGCAGAATGTGCCAATGAGCTTCACCGGTACCTTTGGTAAAGGCGGAAGGCGCACACAAAATCGAGGCGCCGGCGTGGGCCAGGGCGCGATACAGATAGGCAAAACGAAGGTCGTAGCAAATGGTCATACCCAAATTGCCCCAGGGCAGCTCGGCGATGACAGCATGGCCACCCGGTGCGTAGGTATCGGATTCCCGATAAGATTCACCGCCGTCAAGATCGACATCAAACATATGAATTTTATCGTAAGTCGCGGCGATTTGACCCTTGGGATTAAAGAGATAAAGCCGGTTGACTATTTTGTCCTCGCCGCTGGAATCTGCAACCTTAATAGCGAGAGTCCCTCCTAAAATCCAAGCCCCTGATTGGCGCGCCTCTTCCTGATACATCGGAATAAAAGGATGATCCTGCTCGGTTGGCACCTTGGCCCGGAGGGCGGCTCTATCCGGCTCCAACAGGCTGACACATTCCGGCAGGGCGATAAAATCGGCCTTTAAGCCAGCGGCCTCGCGCAGCAAATCCCGCACCACCGGCAGATTGTCGGCAATATTGTTTTGCGCATTATTTTGAACGCAGGCAGCAGTGAATTTCGTCATTGCGAAATCTTAGCCTAACATTGAGTCCAATTCACCCCTTGATTCGAGGGCATAAAGATCGTCGCAGCCACCGACATGTTTATCATCGACAAAAATCTGCGGTACGGTACTTTGACCATTGGCGCGTCCGAGCATTTCTGAGCGGCGGCTGGGATGGAAAGTTATATCGATTTCGTCAAAATCAACGCCTTTGTCTTCCAGTAATCCTTTGGCGCGGAAGCAAAATCCGCAGAACGGCGAAGTATAAATTTCAACTTTGGCCACGATGGCTCCTCTTTGGTATAGAAATAAAATAGTCCGTAGAGAGATATATAGGCGTCTATATCAATTTATCCAGTCAAATATCAGTCAATAAGCCGTGACCATCTGGTGAGATGCCGGTACTTGCTGTTTCGGTTCTGACCACACGCGCCAAGGTTAAAACTTCAACGCTGCTGGCCCCAGCGCGACGTAAGGTTTTGGCGCAAACGGCCGCGGTTGCGCCGGTGGTGAGCACATCGTCAATCAACAAGACCCGCCGGGCCTTAATATTGCATTCAGATTGCGCTGAGACGGAGAAAGCGCCGCGCAGATTGCTGAGCCGCTGGCTCGGCGACTTATGTCCTTGAGACGCGGTTTTCTTGTGGCGCACCAGGCTGTCGGAATCGACCGGCAGACCGGTACGTTTACCGAGCTCGATTGCCAGTAGAGCGGCTTGATTGTAGCGGCGGTGAAATAGTCTGGACCAATGCAGCGGTACCGGGAGAATGAGGTCGCTCTGCTGAATAAGTTCCCAGCCCGTTCGTTTTAGCCAGCCCGCATAGGCCGAAGCGGCGTGGGTCCGGTCGCCGTGTTTAAAACTGAGAATAAGATCGCGGCTGGCTTCGTTATAAATCATCACGGCACGGGCGCGATTAAACACTGGCCGGTCTTGCGTACAAGCGCCACATAGCGCCTCAGCTCCGAGATCAAATTCAAAGGGCAGGCCGCAGGCATGACAGCCGGGCCCGGCGATAAAAGAGATATTTTGCCAGCAATCACTGCACAAGGTGCCTGTTTCAGCTACCAATGCCTGGCAGCTCAAACATTGCGGCGGAAAAAGAATATCTAAGGCGCGCTCTCTAAACGCCGCCATTTTTGCTGTTTCCATAGGTACTCTCCCTTTCATTCAATTTGCTTCTCCAATGACTATGGCGTTGGGAGAGGGGGTTTTTTGTGGCATATATCGAAAATGTCGAAAAAAGTGCAAAATGACGCTGAAATATTTGATCGCCGCGCCGTGCAGCTTCACCGTGACCGGGCGGCTGAAAATTTATCTGACTATGAATTTTTGCTGGCCGAAGTTGCCGGGACTCTGGCCGACCGCTTGAGCGATGTCCGCCGGGCCTTTCCGGTTGCGTTAGATCTGGGCTGTCACACTGGGCAAATATCCAAAGTGTTGGCCGGGCGCGGTGGTATCGAAACTCTTATGCAATGTGATGTGTCCGAAGCCATGACGCGCCAAACAGGCAGCCTCAAATTTGTCGCCGATGAAGAATATCTGCCGGTCGGTGACAGTGTGCTTGATCTGGTGATTTCAAATTTGTCCCTGCATTGGGTCAATGATCTGCCGGGCACCCTTATCCAGCTGCGCCGCGCCCTTAAACCGGATGGCTTGTTGCTGGCTACATTATTTGGCGGGGAGACCCTAAGAGAATTGCGCCAGGCTTTGGTGGCGGCTGAAAGTGAAGTGATCGGGGGTGCACGGCCTCGGATATCACCTTTCGCCGATATCAGGGATGCCGGTGCTTTATTGCAGCGGGCCGGCTTTGCGTTGCCAGTTGCCGATACCGATGTACTCACTGTGTCCTATGAAAATCCTTTGAAACTGATGCGTGATCTCAGGGGCATGGGGGAGCAAATGGCGACCCACAATCGTCAGAAAAGTTTCACCCGTCGCTCGATATTATTTAGAGCGGCTGAGATTTATCAGGACATGTTTGGCGATGCCGATGGCCGGGTGCCGGCAACTTTTGAAGTGATCACATTAACCGCCTGGGCGCCCGCCCCTAATCAGCAACAACCAGCGCCGCGCGGTTCGGGCGACGTAAATTTGGCGGATATATTTAAGCCATGAATTTCCCCGATCCTCTTATTCGCGGCACCCTGATCAAGCGCTATAAACGCTTCCTCACCGATGTTGAATTGGAAAATGGCGAAATCGTGGTGGCCCATTGCGCCAATCCCGGTTCGATGTTGAGCCTGCTCGAAGAAGGCGCCGAAGTTTGGTTGTCACCCGCCCGCAACCCCAAACGCAAACTGAAATTCACCTGGGAGATGATCCGCATTGGCGACTCCTTGGTCGGCTTAAACACCAGTTTGCCCAACGCAATTGTCGAGGAAGCGATTGAAAATGATCTCATACCCGAGCTTGCGGGCTATGAATCACTCAGGCGGGAAGTCAAATACGGTAAAAATTCTCGCATCGACATATTGCTTGAGAGCCCCGGCATCCCCATTTGTTACGTAGAGATTAAAAGCGTGACGATGTCCAGGTCGAATATATTGGACGATAAGTATGAGAATTTGGCGGAATTTCCGGATTCTGTGACGGCCAGAGGAGCCAAACACTTACAGGAACTCTCCGATCAGGTTGCCGAGGGGAAGCGCGCCGTAATGCTGTATCTGGTGCAAAGAGAGGATTGTGATTGTTTTTCTGTGGCGGCTGACATCGACCCAACTTATGCTGCTGGATTAATGGCTGCGAAAGAAGCGGGTGTCGAAGTTTTATGTTATGGTTGCAGCGTCTCGCCGGAAGCAATAAAGATAGACCGTAAAATCGAAACCGTGGATTGAAAAAGCGGCAAGATTACGATTAAAGGAGCTCCAAACCGTGGATGCGGAAGCCAGATCGATAAAAATACATACCGCTGCTGATTTTGAATCAATGCGCAAAGCCGGCAAGTTGGCGGCTGAGACTCTTGATATGATCGCGGATCATGTTGAGCCCGGTGTAACGACCGGCGAGCTAGACCGGTTATGTGCTGATTTCATTGCTGATCATGGGGCGGTATCGGCGCCGCTTAATTACCGCGGCTTTCCTAAATCTGTCTGCACCTCGGTTAATCATGTTGTTTGTCATGGCATTCCGGGCGACAAAGTATTGGTGGAAGGCGATATCATCAATATTGACGTAACGCCGATTGTTGACGGCTGGTACGGAGATTCGAGCCGGATGTTTTTTGCCGGTGAAATCAGTATCAAAGCCAAACGTCTGGTCGATGTGACCTACGAATCCTTGCTGAAGGGCATTGAAGTCGTCAAACCGGGCGCCACGGTCGGCGATATTGGCTTTGCCATTCAAAGCTTTGTCCAGCCTCAACGCTATTCGATTGTGCGCGATTTTTGCGGCCATGGCCTTGGCCGGGTTTTTCATGATGCGCCGAATATTCTCCATTTTGGCAATCCGGGTGAAGGCGCAGTGTTGCGCGAAGGTATGTTCTTTACCATCGAGCCGATGGTCAATATTGGCCGCCCGGAAGTAAAAATATTGTCTGATGGCTGGACAGCGGTAACCAAAGACCGCTCACTGTCGGCCCAGTTCGAACACACCATTGGTGTGACGGCAGATGGCCATGAAATATTTACGCTCTCCCGGGAAGGCCGCGACCGCCCACCTTACGTCTAATCTAGCCACGTCTATTCATTTATTTCACAGTGTCCGTAATAAAGGTGCGCTGGAAAGTAATAGCGGACATTTTCAGGATATACGCTACACTTAGATCCGATTGATTTTGAAAGAAAAAAATATGGACGGATCTGAGAACGATTTTAGTGAATATATCGGCCGCAGTATGACATTGGAAGATATCGTCACGGTTGCCAGTGTTCACAAATTGGCGGTGACCTTAAACCGGGCTGACCCAATGCCAAAAATCGGCGATTTCGTGCCGCCCGGCTGGCATCATGCTCTCTTTCCCCGGTTTCCGTTGACCAAAGATTTGGGTGGCGATGGTATGATCCCAGAAATTGATGATGGCCCGCCCGACCCATTGCCTTTACGTATGTTTGCCGGCAGCCGTGCCCGCTTTCACCAGCCAATTAGAATTGGCGACACCGTTACCCAGGAACGCAAACTCGTTTCAGTGGTGCCGAAGGAAGGTAAGAAATTATGGAACAGGAGGAGGGGAATCGAATGGTGTCTATGCCAACACGATCACGGGGCCAAACGGTCTTTGCACAGAAGATGATTGGGATTTGGTTTTTAAGGAGGAAGATAAAGACGCCAGCCGCCAGCCTCCGCCACCAAAACCCGGGCCCGAGAGTGTCGAATGGGACCGCACTATCAGCATTAATGAAACCATGTTGTTCCGCTATTCAGCCTGCACATTTAATCCCCATCGCATTCACTATGATTATCCCTACACCACGGAAGTCGAAGGTTATCCCGGTCTGGTTGTGCACGGTCCGCTAACCGCCACATGGCTGTCGGAACTTGCCCGCGAAAACATGCCCGGTAAAACTATGTCCAGCTTTCAGATGAGGGCCGTGGCGCCACTTTATGCCAATCAGGATATTCGCCTGGCCGGCAACGTTACAGAACAGGGTACGACGTGCGAGTTATGGGCGCTGACACCGGACGGCCATGTGGCAATGGAAGCCTCGGCAACATTTGAAGAGTAATACCATGAGTTATGAAACCATTCTCTATGACGTTGACGACCGGGTTGCTCATATCACGCTAAATCAACCCGACAAACGCAACGCGCTTAACTGGACAATGCTGCAGGAACTAAGTGACGCTTTGAAAAAAGCCGAGCTCGATGAAGACGTGCGGGTCATAGTTATCAAAGGTGCGGGTGCGTGTTTTTGCGCCGGGCACAATGTTGCTGAAATGGGCGAGGCGCCAAAACATATTGATGAGCGCAGCTGGTCCGAAATTACCATGAATAATGAAGGTGATGATCTGGGCTTAAGCGTCTGGGATAGCCGCGCCCAAGTGCAGGGACATATCGAAATCCCTCTCGAAATTTGGAACAATTGGAAGCCGGTGATTGCTCAAGTGCATGCTCATTGCCTGGGCGGGGGTTCTGGCATCGCGCTTGCTTGTGACTTATTGATCGCTGGTGAAGATGCGCGCATTGGCTATCCGCCGGCGCGCAGTATGGCGCCTGGTGAGGAAATATCCATGTTCGCCTGGCATGTCGGTATGAAAAAAGCGAAAGAACTGGCCCTGACCGGTGATAGTTTGACCGCCGGCGAAATGCTTGATTACGGCATCGCCAATTATGTTTTTCCGGCGGATGAGTTGGACCAGGAAACCACTAAGATCGCCCGGCGCATCGCCAATATAGATTCAGAGCTCCTGATGCTGTCAAAAACCTCAATGAACCGTATTTTTGATCATCAGGGTTTCAGTCATACCGTCAAAGCCGCTGGTGAATATGTCAGCCTCGCCCATTACCGCAAAGCCATTGCCGAATTTAACAAAACCATCAAGGAAGAAGGCATTAAGGCAGCACTTGAAAAACGTGACAAGCCGTTCGGCGGTATCGATGGCCGCTATCCGCCAGTCAAAAAATAGCTCCAGAAATCATGACGGCTTCTCTTGCGCAAATTCGTAGTATCGACGACATCAAGGCGCTGGAACAAACGCCTTATGAAGACCGCGACTGCGAACGGACGGTTTACGAACTGGTAAAAAACGGCGCCACGATAAATCCGGATAGAATTGCCTTTTACAATCTGCCGAATGGTGATCCGCACGAAGAGGCTGGCGTAATTACCTATGGTGAGTTTTTATCGCAGGTTCACCAGGCCGCCAATTTGTTTCACCAGCTTGGTGTTGGCCGCAACGACGTGGTCGCAGTTCTGCTGCCCATCATACCTGCCAATATTATCGCCATGATGGGCGCGGTGACGGCCGGCATACTCTGCCCCATCAACTGGATGCTTGAGGCGGACCACATCGCCGGTATTCTGAACGCCGCCCGAGCCAAGGTTGTGGTGGCTCTGGCGCCGACTGACGGTTACAAGATTTGGCACAAAATTGAGCAAGTTAAAGCGCGGGTCAAATCCTTAAACCAGGTACTTAAAGTCGCCTTGCCGGGTCGAAGCCTCGATAGTGACCAGAATTTTGATCGGCTGCTTGAAGGACAAAACGGCGCTGGACTGGATTTTGAGTTAGATGCGACGAGCGATGATATTGCCGTTTATGCCCATACCGGGGGCACCACAGGATTACCGAAACTGGCTCAGCTTCGTCACGGCGCCTTCGCCTATAAATATTGGGCTTACACGGAATTATTGGAGAGCCAGCCTGACCATGTTGTCTTCGCCGCCAGTCCCCTATTTCATATCGGCGGCATTGTTTATCACACAGTCAATACTTTGGCCCAAGGCTCAACCAGCCTGATGGTCGGCCCAGCGGGCTTTCGCAATAGGGCCATCATCGATAATTACTGGCAATTGGTCGAAAAATATAAGATCACGGAACTCTTTGGCGTACCAACAACTTTAACAGCACTTGCCAATGTGCAGGTTGCCGGGGCCGACATTTCCACCTTACGCCCCTACACCATGACCGGTTCAACAGGATTACCGATTGAAGTCTCCCGTTATTTTGAAGCGGAAATCGGAGTGACAATTCTTTCTAACTACGGCATGACGGAAAATACGGCGACCATCGCCTTGCCACCCCGGAACGGCGAGCCGCGCTTTGGCTCCAGCGGATTTCGGCTGCCTTATACGCAGCTTAGAATTGTCGAGCTCGGCCCAGATAATAAAATTGTCCGTGATTGCCACAGCGATGAGATCGGCAACATACTTATTAAAGGGCCGGGTGTATTTCCGGGCTATCTGGATGACCACATTAATGCCGAAGTATTTCTGGCAGAAGACTGGTTTCACACCGGTGATCTCGGACGCCTTGATACAGATGAATATTTATGGGTCACTGGCCGTTCCAAAGATGTAATCATCCGGAGCGGCCACAATATTGATCCCTTGGTCATTGAAGATGCGCTTAGAAAGCATGAGGATGTTGCTCTGGTTGGTGCTGTTGGCCGGCCCGATGCCTATGCTGGCGAATTGCCGGTTGCTTATGTCCAATTGAAACCGGGGCGGCAGACCAAAATCACTGAACTTGCTGAAATTGCCACCCAAAATATTTCTGAATCTGCGGCTATGCCGAAAGAGATTTTCATTGTCGATCAAATACCGTTAACGGTGGTCGGTAAAATCTTCAAACCAGAGCTGCGGAAACTGGCAGCAACCAAAGTATTTACTGAACTGCTAACGCCGTTGAATGAAACATCAAGCTCCTATTCCATTGAATTACAGGACCATCCGAAACATGGAATGATTTGCAAAATATGTATTCCTGCGGAAGACGGTGAGGCCAAAGCTAAGGCCGCAAAATTGGTTGATCAGCTTACTAAGGGATTTACCAATAAATTCGAAATAGAATGGGGTAATTAGGTGCGGCTTAGGCGGTATCTGGAGAGGGCGCAATAATTTCATAGTCGTCTGGAATGCCTAACCAGGATTTTGCCTCTTCCAGGGTACTAAAAGGCTGCCGGTCTATTTTGTCCGTGCTCGACAATCGATTGCTGATCATCGCTTGGTGGGCAATCTTATAGTGGCTACTATCTTTAGCCACCCAGGCCAATTTACATTCACCTAACTGCTGCCACAATGCGCGAATCTGCGGTGGTGTTTGGTTGTGAAAAAAATCGAAACCCCATTCGGGCGGGAGTTTTGCCGCCGTTGTGTCACGGAGAAAATTCATACCGACTTGATAGGCCGGATCAGCCAGAATTTCTTCGATCTGAAGTTTCCCCTCCCGCAATTCCATCTGTCCGAAATTGTACATCGCGACCAGGTTGATATCTGTATATATCTTATATTTAAATGCCATTACCGAGAATTTGCATGAGTGTTTCGAAGATGTAAACAGCCTGTCTACAATAATTTGGTTTCTTGTATACGATCTGATTTGTTCTCTGTAAAATTTTTAAACTCCTCCCCAAAAAACCGCCTCTGGTCCCGCCATAGATATTAGCAGGAGTGAATATGGAGGTCTTATGCTCGATAAACCACATTACGCGGGCCATCGGAAACGGCTGCGGGACCGTTTTCTAAAGTCTGGCAGCTCGGCATTACCCGATTACGAAATGTTGGAATTGGTGCTGTTTATGGCGCAGCCCCGAGGTGATGTAAAACCGGTGGCAAAAAAACTGATACAGCAGTTCGGTAGCTATGCCAGTGTTATCTCAGCTGATGAGAAAGAACTTAAAAAAATTGCCGGTGTCGGCGATGTCGCAGTGGCAGCACTCAGGATTATCCGTGATGCCGCAATACGCTTGTCCCAAGATGAAATTACCGGTCAGCCGGTGCTTAGCTCATGGCAGGCGTTACTTGATTATTGCCGCTTGGCAATGGGACGGGAGCAGAAAGAGCAGTTCCGTGTTTTCTTCCTGAACCGGAAAAATGTTTTGATAGCTGATGAACTGCAACAGGTCGGCACAGTGGATCACACGCCGGTTTATCCCCGGGAAGTCGTAAAGCGCGCACTCGATCTCGGCGCGACCGCCATTATTATGGCGCACAATCACCCGAGTGGTGACCCGACGCCCTCAAAGGGTGACATCGCGATGACCAAGGAAGTTAAAGAAGCCGGCAGCAAATTAGGTATTTCGGTGCATGATCATGTCATTGTCAGCCGTAATGGAACCTCAAGTTTCAAAAGTCTCGGTCTGCTTTAATTTTTGAGCTAAAAAACACAATCTTTTCAGGTATTTGCAGTGCCAACTGTGGTAATTACCAATTGGTTTTCACCGAAATCCCACATACCTGTCTAAAACCTGAAGTAAATTAAAAAAACAAAGTGCTCAGATTTTGGAATCGACATCAAAAATTACCAGGATAGAACCCAAAATTGACGATAGACGTCGAATCGGACCGCGCTTTTCTGAAGATAATGTGCGGCCTGTATTGGATTTTTTCCCTGAATTGGCGTGCATTTGTCACGACGGAAAAATCCTGTGGATGAATTCGCACGGTATCAAATTACTGGCTTTGACCGCAATTGAAGATGTTGTCGGTACTTTTTTTGCTAAATATCTGGTGTCGGATTTTGCCGTTATATCGGAAAATTTCATCGATTTAATGCTGGAGGAAAAGGCGCCTTTTCCGACGCGTTTACAGGCCTCGGATGGATCGGCCGTTAGTGTTAATTTATCCGTGCAGTGGGCGCGTGAATTGGGTGAGGGCATGGCCGTAGTGACGGCGCAGAATATCACCCAGCGGATCAGTCTGCTTGAAAATATTAAAGACAGTGAAGCGCGCTTCCGTAATTTTGTCGACCACGCCTTAGATCTGGTATGTTCCTGCGAAAATGGGGAGATTAATTTTATTAACCGGACCGGCTTGGAAATGCTGTGTGCCGACAACTGGACGGATGTGATTGGCCGTCAAGTAACTGAATTATTTCATCCCGACTACCAGCAAATTTTTAGTGAAGCACTGGCGGAACTCAGTGCCGAAGATAAATTGTTTCCGGCCAAGCTATCACGGTTAGACGGTGAAAATGTTGATGTGCATGTCATGGTGACACAATCGGGTGGCAAGTCTGATAATAGTTTTATGCTTGAAGTGCGGGATATTTCAGAACACCGCCGGGCCGTTATGACGCTTCATCAAACTAATCAGGAATTGGAAGAACGTGTTGAATACAGGACGCGGGAGTTAAGTGAGGAAGTTGGGCGTCGTCGTGAGGCTGAAGAAAATCTGCGTTATTTGGCGACGCATGATTCTTTAACCGGATTGCCCAATCGGGTGCGCTTGATTGAAAAATTGTCGGTCGAAAAAGACCAGGCGATGAGAGAGATGAGCTCGTTTGCGGTGATGTTTATCGATCTTGACGGCTTTAAAGCGATCAATGACGGCTTGGGCCATGAGGCAGGCGACAAGCTTTTGCGCCAGGTTTCTCAGCGCATGGTTTCATCGATCCGTAAAAATGATATCGCGGCCAGGATTGGCGGTGATGAATTTGTGGTCGCGCTGCTTGATCTCAACGATAAATCTGTGATCGAGAAACTGGCGCGAAAAATTCTTTATGCGATCGGTGAGCCATTTGATCTCGGTGAGGGCAATGAAGCCCATATCGGCGGCAGTATAGGCGTCGCTATTTATCCCGGCGATGGTGAAACCATCGAAGCCCTATTGAAAAAAGCCGACCAAGCGATGTACGCCGTAAAAGAGGCGGGAAAAAACAATATCGCCTTTGCGTCCTGAGGCTTTTTAATAGCTGTTTTGTTTCCTAAAAATTCAGTCTAGATTACTGTCCGCTTGAGCCATTCTTAAATCCAAGTTTCTGAACCAGAAGATATCCGCTGCACGCGGTTTTTTGGCGGCCTAATTTATGACACTAACTAAAACTCTCCGCGTTTTTCTGCCGTTCGCTTTCGGCTTCTATCTTTCTTTTACTTACCGTTCGGTAAATGCTGTTATTTCACCTGATTTAATCAAAGAAATCGGTGTTGACGCGGCGAATTTGGGCCTTTTGACCAGCGCCTATTTTATTGCCTTCGCCTCCTCACAAATTCCGCTTGGTATTATTTTGGATCGCATTGGCCCTCGTAAGGTAGAGGCGAGTTTGCTGATATTTGCCGCGTTGGGTGCGGTGGTTTTTGCCATCTCAGGCTCGCTGGTCAATTTGATCATCGGCCGGGCATTGATCGGCTTCGGTGTTTCGGCCTGCCTGATGGCCGCGTTCAAAGCCTTTGTCGATTGGTTCCCAAAAGAACGAATTCCGCTGGCCAATGGCGCCATTATGATGTTTGGCGGCTTAGGTGCGATGACGGCCACGGCGCCGATTGAATTCGCCCTGCAGTTTACCGATTGGCGGGGTATCTTTTATGGTTTTGCCATCGTGACCGTGGTCATCGGTCTGGCTGTTTATTTTGTTGTGCCGGAGCGCCCGCCGGAGAAAAAACAGCCTGGTGACGCGACCCTAAAGGATCAGATTCAAGGCCTCATCAATATTATAAAAAATCCGCTTTTTCTGCGCTATGTGCCGATCTCCGTGGTTTCCCAAGGAGTGATGTTATCGATCCAAAGTCTGTGGCTGGGTCCGTGGCTGCGTGATGTCGGGGGGTTGACGCGCGTTGAGACTGCAAACGGTCTGTTCGCAATGGCGATTGCGATGGCTTTAGGCTTTTTGTCTTGGGGGGTGATCGGAGAACGACTGGGCCGGTTCGGTATTTCGCCCATGAAGGTCTCGCTGTGCGGCATGGCTATTTTTTCCGTCCTTCTAATTGTTATTATATTGGAACCGGTTGGATTCTTCTTTCCGGTGCTGATTCTTTTTGGGTTTTTCGGCACGTCGGGTTCACTTTCCTACGCCGGCATTGTGCAGCATTTTCCGGCGCATCAGTCGGGACGCGTATACACGACGGCAAATTTGCTGGTTTTTGTCACTGCCTTCACGGCCCAATGGGGCATCGGGCTTATTATCAATCTTTGGCCACAGACCGCGCCGGGGCAATTCTCAGCCCTTGGCTATCAAGCGGCATTTGGTACGGTATTAGGCCTTCAACTTTTGTGTTTTGCCTGGGTTTGGCTGGCGAAACTGGTGTGGCGGCAAAAATAAATTTTGCTGGCGTCTTCTAAAACCGGGTGAGCTCTGATATACCCTCAACCGCACACCCATTATTCTAATAGTTAAAAGAGACCTACCATGATTCCGCGTTATAGCCGCCCGGAAATGACTTCCATTTGGGAGCCGGAAAATAAATTTCGTATTTGGTTTGAAATCGAAGCCCATGCCTGTGACGCCCAGGCCGAGCTCGGCATTATTCCCAAAGAAGCCGCCAAGGCCGTTTGGGATCGTGGCGCTTTCGAGGTTGAGCGGATCGATGAAATTGAGCGCGAAACCAAACATGATGTCATCGCTTTTTTGACCAATTTGGCTGAGCATGTCGGAGATGAAGCGCGCTTTGTCCATCAGGGCATGACCTCGTCAGACGTGCTGGATACGTGTTTGGCCGTTCAACTTGCCCAGGCGACAGATATTCTACTGGCTGATTTGGACCGTGTCTTGGCAGCACTCGAAAAGCGGGCCTTTGAATTTAAAATGACGCCGACCATGGGCCGATCTCACGCCATTCACGCCGAGCCGACAACCTTCGGCGTTAAGCTGGCGACATTTTATGCCGAGTTTGCCCGCAACAAAGAACGTCTCGTGCAAGCCCGGGCAGAGATTGCCACATGCGCCATTTCCGGTGCGGTCGGCACCTTCGCAAATATCGATCCGAGCGTTGAAGAACATGTCGCCAAGGCCATGGGGCTTGAGCCGGAAACTGTGTCGACGCAGGTGATCCCACGCGACCGCCATGCTATGTATTTTTCGGTGCTGGGGGTGATTGCCAGCTCAGTTGAGCGTTTGGCGACCGAGATTCGTCATATGCAGCGGACCGAAGTGCGGGAAGCCGAAGAATTTTTCTCGAAAGGCCAAAAGGGCTCATCGGCCATGCCTCATAAACGCAATCCGGTGCTGACTGAAAATCTCACTGGCCTGGCCCGTATTGTGCGTTCAGCCGTCATTCCGGCGCAGGAAAATGTGGCGCTATGGCATGAGCGCGATATTTCGCACTCATCGGTCGAACGCATGATTGGCCCGGATGCGACGGTGACGCTCGATTTCGCCTTGAACCGCCTGGCCGGCGTGGTGGAGAATTTGCTCGTCTATCCGGAAGATATGCAGCAGAACCTCGATCAGCTCGGCGGCTTGATTTTTTCTCAGCGGGTATTGCTGGCGCTCACGCAAGCCGGGGTCAGCCGCGAAGATTCTTATTTGTTCGTGCAGCGCAACGCCATGAAAGTCTGGGAGGAAGGCGCCGACTTTTTGACCGAGCTTAAAGCCGATGCCGACGTCACGGCTAAAATCAGCGAAAGCGAGCTGGAAGAGCTGTTTGATATCGGCTATCACACCAAAAATGTTGATGTGATCTTTAAGCGGGTGTTCGGCCGGAGTTAACCTTTCGCTTTCTCGGCTTCTTCGGCCTCGGCGGCGGTTTTGCCCCACATCGGGGGGTCTTTGAGGTATTCCTCTTCTTCCGGCGTGTTTTGCCGCCCGAGCACGGCGTTGCGATGGGGGAAGCGGCCAAAGCGGGCAATCGCATCGTGATGGCCGACAGCCGCGTTAACGGAGTCCTCACCCCCCATCGGCACTAATAATTTCAGGGCCAATTCCTGATCCTCAAGAATTTCACTGTGCTCAAACGGCAGGTAGAAAAAAACTTTCACGAAGTTGCTCACACCTTCATCAAAACCGCGATCTAACGCATGCCGGGCAAGTTCACGAGCCTTGGCATCGGCAGCAAAGGCTTTGGCGTTATTGCGGAACAGGTTTCTGGAAAATTGATCCAAAATTAGAATGAGGGCGAGGCAGCCTTCCCGGCTTTCTTTTAGTTCATCCAACCGCCCGGCAGCTGCATCTTCGTAAGCTGCCCGAAAATTATTCTCAATGGCTTGATCGAATTCCGGGGTTGATTTGAACCAGACCTCGCGCTTTTCCCGTTCGCGGCTTAAATCCAAATCTTCAAACCAGAAATTCAAAATGTCTTCTGAAAGGCTCAATTTCTATTTCCCTAAATCTTTCAGATAAAAAACTTCCATCGGCTCACCAACGCCGCGAAGCTCATGTTTGCCGAGACTATGCCAATCCTCGTCCAAGGCAGAAGTAAAGTGATCACTAAAAATCACAGGGTGTCCCAAAGATTTAGTCAGTGTTTCGATCCGGGCGGCCTCGTTGGCGGCGGGCCCGACAACTGAAAATTCGACCCGTTCCGGCACGCCGATATTGCCAAACATCACGTCGCCGACATGAAGACCAATGCCGAAACCAAGTGGGTCCTGTTTGTCTGCTTTGCGGGCTTTATTCAGTGCCGCCATGCGCTCAACCGCATCCCGGGCAGCGGTCAGGGCCGTAGCACAAGCGTCTTTTTCATCCTCATGACCGCCCCGGATCGGAAAGATCGCCAGTACCGCGTCACCAATGAAACGCAACACTTCACCATTATTTGCCAGTACCGCCCCGGCCATACACTGAAAATACTCGTTGATCAGGGAGATAAATTCTTCCGGCGGTAGAGTATCAGCAAGACCTGAGGAGTTTCTCAAATCACTAAACCAGATCACTGCATGGGTGGTTTCACCGTCGCCTAATTGAATTTGACCGCTGAGCACTTGTTTGCCAGCATCGGGTCCGAGATAGGCTGAAAGAACGTTTTTGGTGATTTGCTCTTTGATGACCATCTTACAGGCCACGCCCAGACGCTGCTGGATGCGGAGCAGGGATTGGAGATCGTTATCGTTAAAGCCGCCCGGACGGTCGGTTGTCCAGGACCCGACAACCCCATTGGCATGATAATCGCCAAAATCATCGCCGGTAAAGGGCACCATATAGCCGAAATAATCAGTGGCGCCACGCTGTTCAAGATCGGCAAACAATTCAAAATCCAGATTGGCTTCAGGGCCTGAGAGTTTGCGGCGCAGGAAGGGAATATTGTTTTCGACCAGATGCCGTTGCGGGCTGCGCTGCCAGGCATCAGCTACATCGCCGGATCCCGTGAATTGGTTGGCTTCCTCAATACCGGTTTCGCGGTACCAGGTAAATGACATGGCACGATAAAGCGGGTGTAAAATTTGAAACCCGATATTAGCGCGCCAGACCGGAATACCGGCAGCGTTGAGGCGGAGCGAACATTGATCCAACAAGCGTTCAACGTCAGTCGTGCCAAGCGCCTGCTCCATCAGCCAGTCGGCAACGCTATCAACCAGCGTATTGCCACCGCTCGGTTCGGGCTCTGTTAGTGACTTTGGCGCTGGATCACTATCCATTGAAACTCCTTTAAGGAGGGTACTACTCGCCGACGATTTGCCGGTGCGCTTCGGAAGTTAGTTCCTCGATTTTAGCGCGCAAATCATCTTCGCTGACATTGGCGCCGCGGGCTTCGATATCGGCTAGGCATTTGCGGACAACGTCTTCAACACCAGGTTCTTCCAGATCGGCGGCAACGACTTCGCCGGCATAGCTTTCACGTTCCGACTCGTTGAGGCCAAGTTTCTCAGCCAGCCAAAGGCCCAGCAATTTGTTGCGGCGCGCCTCCACTTTAAACTCGGTTTCCTGGTCTAGTTTGAACTTTGCTTCAAAGCCTTTTTCACGGTCATTAAATGTATCAGCCATTTTTTTCATTACTCTGTTATGCGGTGGAAATCTGACCCTGTATGTAAGGTTGTTTTACCGATTACGCAACTCCTCACTCGGCGGCTAATTTATGTGAAAATGCTGTCTGGTCATCCGGCCCGTTAATCGCTATCTATGAGCTATGTGTACTTTTGTGATTTTACGCCGTCCCGGCCATGATTGGCCGGTTTTAATTGGCGCCAACCGGGACGAGATGAAGGATCGGCCCTGGCGTCCGCCGGGCCGTCATTGGCCGGAGCGCTTTGATATTTTGGCGGGCCAGGATGAATTGGCCGGCGGCACCTGGCTGGGCATGCACGATTTTGGTTTGGTTTCCGGGGTGCTCAACCGGCGCGGCTCCGTGGGGCCGAAAGAAGGCTACCGCAGCCGGGGTGAATTGCCGCTGGAAGTGCTGGATCATGCCGATGCCGCCACCGCCGCCGAAGCTCTCGCGGACATCAATCCTAATGCCTACCGGCCTTTTAATTTAGTTTTTGCTGATAACCGGGATGCCTATTGGCTGCGCTTGGCGGAAACCCATTGGGGGCTCCATGCGGAGGTTAAACCGGTGCCACCGGGGATTTCATTGATTACGGCGAGTGATCGGAATGATGTTTCATCCGCCCGCATCCGCACCTATCTGCCGCAATTTGAGAAAGCTGAAACGCCGGATCCAGCTACTGGCAATTGGTCAGCCTGGCAGGCCCTCTTTGCCAGCCGCATGTATGATCCGGATGATGGACCGGAAGGGGCGATGATGATTTCCACCGATTCGGGTTTTGGTACGGTTTCCTCCTCCTTGATCGCGCTGCCTTCGCCGGAATATGTCGCCGCCAATCCCGGCACCAGGCCAGTATTTTTGTTTGCAGCTGGCTCTCCCGCTGAGACTTCGTACGAACCGGTTGCGGCTTGATTTCAGGCTCTATCGGAGACGTTGTTTTGTCATCCGACTCCTGCTATGTAGAGCAGCATAAACTGCTTAAAAAGAAATGAGCTGACGGGTTATCTCGGCGGTTCGATTTTGGTGGAATTCCAAATTATGGCGCGACGCAGACAACTCTTTGAAGGACGGGCAAAAGTTATTTTTGAAGGCCCTGAGCCGGGCACGCTGGTTGCGCATTTTAAAGATGATGCCTCATCAGAAAGTAACGAGCGTAACGAACGCAAATCCGGCACCATTATCGGCAAGGGCGTCATCAATAACCGCATTTCAGAATATCTGATGACCAAGCTGGGTGAAGTTGGCGTCCCCACCCATTTTGTCCGCAGCCTCAATATGCGGGAGCAATTGGTCCGGGCGGTCGAAATAATCCCGCTCAAGGTGGTGGTCCGCAATGTCGTCGCCGGCTCGCTGGCTGAACGTTTTGGTCTGGCGGAAGGAGAGCCACTGCCGCGCTCCATTGTCGAGCTTTACTACAAAAGCGATCAGTTAAAAGATCCTCTGGTCTTGGAAGAACATGTCACCGCCTTTGGCTGGGCCTCGCCATTTGAGATCGAAGAAATGATGAGCCTGAGTTTGCGGATTAATGATTTTCTTTCCGGCCTCTTTATGGGCATCGGTATTCGCCTGATCGATTTTAAAATCGAATTTGGCCGGCTCTATGAAAGTGAACAGATGCGCATTGTGCTGGCCGATGAGATCAGCCCGGATAATTGCCGCCTGTGGGATGCTAAAACCGACGAGAAATTGGATTTAGACCGCTTTCGCCGGGATATGGATAAGATCGCCGAAGGCTATCAGGAAGTCGCCCGCCGTCTCGGCATCTTGCCGGATAATGAGGAGCCCATTAATTCGGGCCCAAGATTGGTTAAATAAAAAGTTTTTAAAGGAAATATAGTGAAAGCAAAAATCCACGTTACCTTAAAAAATGGTGTACTTGACCCGCAGGGCAAAGCCGTCAGTCATGCGCTCGGCTCCCTTG
Source organism: uncultured Rhodospirillaceae bacterium (assembly GCA_964566055.1). GTDB lineage: Bacteria > Pseudomonadota > Alphaproteobacteria > Rhodospirillales > UBA2165 > TMED23. Next base: position 59 of record CAZMHI010000009.1, on the reverse strand, counting down.
GCTTTGACGGCGTCGATGATGTCCGCCAGCTCTTTTTTCATGCGCTCGAACACTTCGGG
>CAZMHI010000008.1:0-107578 GCA_964566055.1 uncultured Rhodospirillaceae bacterium | reverse complement strand
CCGTTGGGTGGGAGCCGTCCACGGCATCAAAAGCGGACATTAAGGGCGCGTGCTTCAATCTAATGCGTTAATCCGCTGTGGATTAACCATCTTTGGGTTTCTTTATTATTCATTGGCGAAAAATTATTAGCCTGCCTCAGTCCCAAGAATATTTCGGGCATTCGCGAATAAGTCGTCGACACTTAGTTTCTCTGGGATCAGTTTTTGGTGTACAGCTAAATCTACGACCTGTTGCAGCGACGGCGCGATCGCCTCGAAACCGATGGGGCGGAGGTCCGGCTCATCTGGGTTTGCCAGCACGGCCTGTTTGCTCTCGCGAAAAAGCCGGTATAATTCACGAACGATTTCGGGGTGCTGATCGGCGAGATCCTGTTTAACGACCAGCATGTGATTGATCGGCACCAACCCGGTTTTATCGAATGAGGCCCGCCCCTCATTCCTGGCATTGGGAATGACCGCCTCAATGCAAGGGTCGTCGGGCAGATCATTTCCTAAAATTCCGGCATCTACTTCACCAGACATTAGCTGGGGCAATAACTTGCTACCCTCGGGCGCTCTGGTAACGAAGTCAGGCTCGATATATTCATCAAGATGCCCGCCTTCGAAAGTGATCCAATCGATTTCTTCAAGAGGGAGACCGTGCTCGGTGGAAAGAATGTTCCTGACCCATGCGCCCGTCGTTTGTGAATAGGACCGAACCCCAACCTTTTTGCCCGGCAACATTGCTGGTGTCAGCTCGGCGTGGAAGTTCTTGTTGTAGACGATACACGGGTGCTGAAACCGCGCCGCGAGAACGACAGGCAATAGAACCAGCGGTTTTTTAAAGGTGCAAGCCTGCAAAAAAGTAAATATGGCCAACTCGCACGCATCGAAAACCTGCTGTTGTACCATCGGTCGAAAGGCACCGTGAATGGGTTCAATCTCTTGAAAATCCAGTTCCATCAATGTCGAGGATATCTTACCTGTGAGCAAGGTTTGCGTCGTTGGATAGCGTTTAAGCGCGACGCTTATGTTTGTAATGTTCTCTGCCATATTCTGTCCTCAGGCCAGCGACGGATAAATTCGTTTTGCGGTTCCGCCTAGTATTTTGCCGCGGTCCGATGGGCTGGCATGTTGCAGAATGTCCAAAGCGTTCTGCAAGATGTTAGCCAGAGTATCATCATGGGCCGGAAAGTTTGACCCCCACATCATTCGCTCGGCACCAAAATTTTCCAGGATCATCGCAAGGAAGGATTTGGCATCCGCCTTACCCAAATGGCATTGCTCCACTGTTCTGCTGGTAAATTTAAGATAGACGTTTGGATATTTTGAGAGCGTCAGCAGAGGTGCGGCGGCAGCATAAGGGGGGCCGTCGTCCAGTGTAATGCGCGCCAGATGATCGAGAAGAAATTTTGTGTCAGTGAAGCGTTGGACAATTTTTTCTAGCAGTGGAACGCCTTTGAGGGTCATTTGAACCGAAATCGGAATATTGCGCTGACCAGCGGCCTCCCAAGTCGGGTAAGCGGCTTCGTCATCGAGCCACGTCTGTTGGCCTGGCATGGTTGTCCCAGTCGTAAAAACGCGCATGCCGGTCAGGCCGCGAGACGTCCAGTGCCCTATGTTCTCAAGAGCGTCATGTGCCAAAGGATCTATCGAAAACACACCGGTTAGTCTTTCAGGGAATTGTCTCAAAGAGTCAGCTACGTAGGAGCAATCATGACCGTAAGCGGTCGAGGCTTGGACAACCGCAGCTTTGGCGACTCCCGCATTGTCCATGGCCGCGATCAACTGTTCCGGCGTCGTCGGTCGCTCCATCGACCAGTCACTTTGCCGCCCACCGAGAGGTGCTAAGGGGAATTTCTCGCGGTCGGGCGATATCACATGACAATGAACGTCTATGATTTCGTCGATTTCCGATATTTGAAACGTCATTCTTCTCTTTCTCTAAGTGCTAAGTGAAAAGATTGATAAATTTCTTCGAATGACCAAGCCAGAAAAAATGGTTGGCCTGATCGAATATATGCATCTCGGCATTAGACTTACGTTTGTACATCTCCAGCACAACGTCAATTGCTTTGTTAGAAATTTTTTCTCCACATCACCTGTATCGGTACAACACAATCCGCCACCATTTGCTTGAAAAATCAATATTTCTGCGTCGACATCCTCGATGTCCGCTTAGTTCATCGAAGACACCCCGTCTCCCTGGACTTTATGCGGGTGACGGACTGGTTGAAAGCGAATTATCCCTCATTAATGCCGGCGTAGCGGCGGAGGCGGATGTCGGCCTGTTCCTTGTGGCCGGCAAAGCCTTCGAGGGCGCAGAGCCTGGAGCAGTATTTACCAACCTCTATTGAGGCTTCTTCGGTGACGCGCTGATAAGTGTGAGTTTTGATAAATTTACCGACCCAAAGCCCGCCGGTATAACGCCCGGCTCCTTTGGTCGGCAGGGTGTGGTTGGTACCAATCACCTTGTCGCCATAGGAGACATTGGTTTCAGGGCCTAAGAACAACGCACCGTAATTGGTCATATTGTTCAAAAAGTAATCCGGGTCTTTGGTCATCACCTGAACATGCTCGGAAGCAATGCGATCCGCTTCGCTAAGCATCTCTTCGTCATTGTCACAGACAATCACTTGGCCGTAAGTTTCCCAGGCCGCACGCGCCACTTCACCGGTCGGTAAAATATCCAGCTGGCGTTCAACTTCTTTCATGGTTTCTTGGGCGAGCGCTTCAGAGTCCGTCAAAAGAACCGCCGGACTGGTCGGTCCGTGTTCCGCCTGTCCTAATAAATCAGCGGCGCAAAGTTCGCCATCAACGGTATCATCCGCAATGATCAGGGTCTCGGTCGGACCTGCCAGCAAATCAATACCAACCCGGCCAAAGAGCTGCCGTTTGGCTTCAGCCACGAATGCATTGCCGGGGCCGACCAGCATATCAACGGCGCCAATCTCGCCGGTGCCGAGGGCCATTGCGCCCATCGCCTGGACGCCGCCCAGGCAGTATATCTCATCGGCACCCGCCATATCCTGGGCCACCACAATGGCCGGGCTCGGGTTGCCTTCATAAGGGGGGGCGCACGCAACGATACGCTTAACGCCAGCGACTTTAGCCGTCACCACGCTCATATGGGCTGAGGCGACCATCGGGTATTTACCACCCGGCACATAACAGCCGACCGAGTTTACAGGGATGTTTCTATGACCGAGAATAACACCGGGCAGAGTTTCCTGTTCGACATCGACGAGCGCCGCTTTTTGAATTTCGGCAAAGCCCCGTACTTGGGCCTGGGCAAATTTAATATCTTCGATATTTTGCTCGGTGACTTGATCGTAACAAGCGTCTATTTCAGCCCGGCTGAGCCGGAAATTATCCGGCCGCCAATTATCGAATTTCTCGGAGTAGTCTTTGAGCGCGTCATCGCCCCGCGCTTTGATGTCATCGAGAATATTTTCGACAGTTTCCCGCACCTTGGCGTCGGCATCGTCTTTTTCTTCCTGGCTGATGCCTTCTTTTAAAAACCGGATCATAACTCACTCCTCTGAGAATATATTTGCTTCTTATTGATCCTCTGCTCAACAACGTCAACTTAATTTTCCAGCGAAATACCGAGACCTTGGGCGACAGCTTGCCGATAGACCAAATCAGCTGTCACCGCATCCTGCACACCCACGCCAACGGATTTATAAAGCGTGACATCTGCCTCATTTTGCCGACCTTCAATATCGCCACTGTTGAGAGCACCAATCTCACCACAAATATGATCTTCGGTAATTAGACCGTCCCGGATCGGCCACAGTAATTCATTGGCGCCGCCTGGCGGCGGTGCAAGCGCCGAGCTTATGGCCTCAACAAAAACCTGAGCATTTTGCACTGTTTCGCCGTCAATTTCCCGGCCCTTGGGATTAACCCCGACCGAATTGATATGGGTGCCGGCTTTGATCCACTTCCAGTTCAGCACTGGTTCGGCGGCATGGGTGGTGGTGCAGATGATATCAGCCTGCAGCACTGCCTGTTCGATTGATGAATTGGCAGTGACGGTGACGTCCAAATCAGTATTAAGCTCTTGTGCCAGCTGTTCAGCTTTAGCTGGATCACGTCCGGCGATCTGGATCAATGAGAAATCACGAATAGTACTGAGCGCTTTGGCGTGAGCCCGAGCCTGAACGCCAGTGCCAATGACGGTCAGAGTTTCAACATCTTCCCGCGCCAATAATTGTGTCGCTAGGGCTGAGCCTGCCGCAGTCCGCGCTGCTGTAATATCGCCGCCATCAAGCATGGCTAACGGCTCTCCTGACTTTGGATCAAATAGAAAGATAGTGGCGTAATGAGTGTGATGCGTATCAGGATTATTTTCGGGAAAGACACCGATGATTTTGGCCGCCAGGATCTCCGGCTCTTTGAGGTAAACCGGCATTGCGCCCAGATAGGCGGAGCGCTCCTCGATCATGGCAGCAATGCGCGGCGGCAGTGAAACCTCACCCCGGCTTAAAGCTTCCATGGCCGGTGCCAGCGCCTCGACAAGCGCACCGGAATCAATCAATGGATCAAGCAACTCCCGCACGGTTTCTGCATTCAGTATTAGCATCGTTTACACTTTCCTTGGGTGATGATAGGCAAAGACCATAGAAAAGCAATAACGGATATGAGCTATGACTGATCCTGTCGACGTAAAATCTCTGACCACGGCGCCAAACTTCGAAGGCCAAGTTGCGTTGGTCACTGGCGGCGGCAAAGGGCTAGGCCGTGCTTGTGTTTTGGCGTTGGCAGCAGCGGGCGCAAAAGTCATCGCGGTGTCCCGCACCGAAAATGATTTGCTGGAAGTTCAATCCCACAACCCGGACAATATTGAGTATTGGGTCGAGGACGTATTAGCCGATGAGCTTTATCCCCGCATCGAAGGTCTGGACAAATTGGATATCTTGGTGGGCTGTGCCGGCGGCAATAAGCCCCAGCCGATCAGCGATATTACGGTTGAGACCATCGATTGGATGCTGGATCTCAATGTCCGGGCTATTTTTCGCACTTCGCAGAGTGCCGCCAAGGTGATGCTCAAGCAGGGCTCTGGCTCGATCATTAATATGTCCTCGCAGATGGGTCATATCGGCTCACCTAACCGCACGCTCTATTGCACCACTAAACACGCGGTTGAAGGACTGACAAAAGCGCTTGGAGTTGAGCTTGCCCCCCAAGGCATTCGTGTCAATGCGGTGGCGCCGACTTTTATTGATACACCGATGACCCGGCCGATGTTTGAAAACGCTGAGTTTAAGGCGACGGTGGAAAACAACATCGCGCTTGGTCATATCGGCAAGCTCGAAGATGTCGCCGCGGCTGTTTTATTTCTAGCTTCCCCCGCCGCCGCCATGATCACCGGCGAAAGCCTCAAAGTCGATGGCGGCTGGACCGCTTGGTAATAAATGTACCTGGTACATTTAATTGATTGACGCAGATCAATCCGAAACATCTGAAATTCGCCTAGAGTTTTGATCCAAATGGGGATCAGAGAAGCATATGGCCGATAAAAATCATACCAAGGTCGATATACTTGTCATGGGCGGTGGTTTTGCCGGGCTGTTTGCCGCCATCAAGGCAGCCGAGCAAGGCTGCAGAGTCACGCTTGTTGATAAAGCCTATGCCGGAAAATCCGGCTCCTCGCCCTATGTTGGTCATTTCGCCGTCTTCAATCCAGACTGGGGTCACGATTATGATGCCTGGATGGACCACGTCAGCACCATTGGTGAATACGTCAATAACCCTGAGTGGACGGAGATGCTGTTCACGGAGTCGCTTGACCGCTATCACGATTTAATTGACTGGGGCGTTGAGTTTGAGCGGGACGGCAAAGGTGGGCTGATCTTTGATACCTATGAAGGCATGGTGCCCACGGCGCCATTGTTAAAACGCTGGGTGTTCGGTCCGGTGATCCGAAAACGGGCGATCCACGCCGGTGTTAATTTCGTCAACCGGGTAATGCTGACCGATCTTATCACGGTTGATGGCGCGGTCACCGGCGCGGTTGGCTTTTCACTCGACGACGGCGATTTCCGGTCTTATCAGGCCAAAGCGGTTATCATGTGTACCGGCGGAGGTGCCCTTAAACCACAAGGTTGGCCAGTCTCAGAACTGACCGCTGACGGTGAATATATGGCGTACCGGATCGGCGCCGAAATTTCCGGCAAGGAGTTCAATGAGCCCAAAAGCGCCAGCCGGGAATACCCCGCCTATACGATGGGGATGGGCTGGACGGAATTTGGCAGATCCGTCGGCCCGCCGCCTGATCTCGGCCCACCCCAGGCCCAGCTTGTTAAGTGCATCAATTCGCTCGGCGAAGAGATCACCAACCGTCCCGGCTCTAATTTTCTGGAGCTTGAGTTCGAAGCCCATCAGGGCCGGGCTCCGGTTTATTACCGCACAGAAGACGGTGGGCTGACCGAGCGGATCGGCGGCGCGGCAACCGGCTTATCAGTTCACTCAACCGAGGGCCTGGCGCCTCAAAGTAAGGACTGTGACAGCAATATTCCCGGGCTTTATGCTGCCGGCGATAGTTGTTCGACCATGGTGGTCGGCGCGACCTATCCAGGTATCGGCTATGGCTCAGCCAGTGCTGCGGTTACCGGCACCCGGGCTGGGCTGAGTGCGGCGGCATATATCAAAGGCGTGGCTGAGACGAAAATAACGGCAGCCCAACTCAAAGATCACGAAACGCAAATTTTCGCCCCGACCAAACAAACAGGTGGCTTTGGCCCGCAATGGCTGACCCAAATATTGCAAAACGCAATGTTTCCTTATTATGTGCTGTTTGTGAAGCATGGTGACCGGCTGCAGGCGACCCTGACCATGGTCGAGTTCATGCGGGATCATTTGGCCCCTAAATTAATGGTCGATAATCCGCACGATCTCAAACTGGCCCACGAAGTCAAAAGCATGATCTATAATGCGGAGACCAAGCTCCGTACCTCGCTGTTTCGCACCGAAAGCCGGGGCACCCATTACCGCGAGGATTTTCCACGCCGCGACGATCCTGACTGGCTGGCCTGGATATCCTTGCAACGCGACGGTGAGCAGATGAAGCTCTGGAAAAGACCAATCCCGGAGAAATGGTGGCCTGATCTGTCGCAACCTTATGAGAAACTGTATGAGGCGCGGCTGCCGGGTGAAGTGTCGGAGGCAGCCGAATGACAATTGACCGGATTGACCATAAGCTTTGCAACAATTGCCGTCTATGCATCTATACCTGTCCGATGGATGTCATTCGCATAGATGAAAAAATTGGCAAAGCAATTATCGTTTATCCGGATGATTGCATGCTCTGTGGCCTCTGCATGGTTGATTGCGATAAGAACGCCATTTTTGTCGGGGCGGAAAGAATTCCGCCAGTGATTACTTCTTGGGGGTAGCGGGCAGGCCATGAGCCCGCCCGCCAATTTCATCTTGATCGTTAGTTGATAACTGCACGCTTCGGCAATGGTGCGAAAAGTTGCACATGGGAGCGGCTACCGAATTCTCCCGGTGACGAGCCATAGGTTTTGCCGTCTGAATGCCAGGCGATTGCCAGCACGGCCATCAATTGATCATTCGTCATTTGCAGGCAGGGCTTGAAACTCGCCTGAAAGAGGGCGTTGCCGTTGGCATCGGAATTAAAAATTGTTTGCGAGCCATCACGCGCGCCTAAAGGTAAATCAAGCGCGCCGGTGAAAGGTTTGGTCGGCGGGCTCGGCACGAAGGCGTACCACATGGTATAAATCGCATTCGGCACCAGTTTCTCAAAACTGGCGTTAACCGACCCTCCATTTGGCCCACAAGTAATTTCCGCACTACCTTTGGCAGCGAGAAATTTGCTCAGCGTAATACCAAGCGGGCGGCCTTTGGCAAACGGGCCAATGGCATTTTTATCAAAGGGGTTATGGGCTACGGCTGTGGCACTGGCATAAACGGGCGAGCCATAAAACAACGCCATCGTATTCGGTGTAACCCGAGAGACCTCTGCCGGATTGGATTTGCTATCGACAAACACGTCAAGCTCGGTAAGACCAGCTTTTAGGTGCGTGATAAAAGTAACTTTGGTTGTTTCGCCAGCCTGAATTGGCTGGGTAACTCCCGTTGAGAGAGTAAATCCAGCAAATACGATGACGAGTGCAGCAATAATATAGCGTTTCATAATCAGGACTCCTTTTTTAAAATGTTGATTAAAGTTGGGCTTGAAAAATCATGTTGAAGGGCGATTCCAAGGTGCGTTCGAACTTGCTGAAACCGGCTTTTTTGAAAATTTCCGCGAGGCGCGCTTCCCCGGCTTGAGCGCCCAGGGCATAGTCACCTCCTTCTGATATTGCATGGGCGCAGCAGATCGTTGTCGAGGCCGCATAGAAAAGTTGAGATACCGGGTTTAGATTTTCCTCGAGACGGTCTTGTGCCCGCGGTTCGATCAGCATTACAGAACCATCCGGTGATAGAGAATTTGCTGCATGTTGTACGGCGCCCAGCGGATCACCCATGTCATGCAGGCAATCGAAGAAGCAGATTAAATCAAAACCGTTTTCTTCGTATTCCCGGGCATTGGCGCGGGTAAAGGTGACACCATTTGAAACGCCGGATTTATCAGCGTTTGATTGAGCTTCATTAAGTGATTCATCGTGGGTGTCATAGCCGTAAAAAATCGACTTTGGATAGGTTTCAGCCATCAAAACCGTCGAGTGCCCATGGCCGCAGCCAATATCACCGACTTTGATGCCGCTCTGCAGTTTTGCATCGATACCCTCAATTGAAGGCAGCCATTCAGAGATCAAAGAGGCTTTGTAGGCATTGCGGTAAAATGCCGCAGAGCCGCAAAACAGCCGGCCATTATGTTCGCCCCAGGGCACACCTTCGCCACTTTGGAAAACTTCAATTGCGCGGTCCTGATCAAACCACATGGAGGCCGGCACGTCCCAAGCGGTTGGCAAAAAGGCCGGACTATCTTCGTCAGCCAGAACCATGGCATGTTCGGGTTCAAGTTCGAAGGATTGGCTTGAGGGGTGATACAACAGGTAGCCGCTGGCGGCTTGGCTGTTTAGCCATTCATGCACATAACGTTCATAACAACCGGCGCGTTTGGCGATTTCCACTGCGGTCAAGGGACCGGCACCCGCCATTGCTTTATAGAGTCCAAGCCTATGGCCTAAATTTACCATGACACCGTTATAGCCGGCAGCAAGATCGGTAAGGGCGCTGTTAATAAAATCATCTAACTTTTGTTCATCGATATTCATCACATTTCACTTTCCTGTTCGGGGTTGCGTTAATTTCGTAGGGAAAGTAATCGACCATTTGGTAGGATTTAAGTGCGATATTTGCCAAAATAGGTCTGATTATGCCATTATTAGGTGATAATTGGAGGAAATATGAGTTCTTTGCATGTCAGTGTCCTAGCTATTCCCGATTGCGCTGTATCGACTTTGAGCGGAATCTACGACGTGCTGAGTTCAATTTCGCTGGTCGCCAATGTCGACGATGCCCTGCCCAAACAGCCGCCCTTTAAAGTAGAAGTCGTAGGCTTAAGTGAAGATAAGGTATCCTTAGCCAGTGGCCTGCCGATTTCACCGCACCAGCAAATTTCGGCAGTCAAATCGACTGATATCATCATTGTTCCCTCGGTCATTGTGCCGGCAGGTGGCTGGGAAAAAGACCGCTACCCGGAAATTATTGAATGGCTCAGATCCTTGCATGCCACCGGCACCTCGTTGTGCTCTGCCTGTTCAGGCGCTTTTTTACTGGCCGAAACAGGAATATTCGATGATCAGGAAACAGCCATTCACTGGGGCTATGCCGAGACCTTTAAGCGGTCCTATCCGAACGTAGTTGCAAGTCCTGAAAAAGCGCTGCTGGTATCCGGGGAGCGCGGTGAGCTGGTTTCGTCGGGGGCCTCAACATCGTGGCATGATCTTGTACTTTATTTGGTTACCCAGCATGTCGGCCCGGCGGCGGCTCAATCCGTGGCCAAATTTTTTGCCTTGCAATGGCACCGTGACGGCTTGGCGCCCTATATGATGTTCCAAACGGCAAAGGATCACGATGACGTTAAAATTTATGAAGCCCAGGAGTGGCTCGTTGCCAATAGTTCCGCCGCTAATCCCGTCGCCGAAATGATCCAGCGTTCCGATCTGGCCGAGCGGACTTTCAAGCGCCGCTTCAGCAAAGCAACTGGTTTCTCGCCGATTAACTATGTTCAGCATCTTCGAATAGAGGATGCCAAGCGCCGTTTAGAGCGCACCAAAGCGCCCATTGACGAAATTAGCTGGCAAGTGGGATATGAGGAGCCGGCTTTTTTCCGGCGCCTGTTCAAACGCATTACCGGCATTCAGCCCGGCGCCTACCGGAAAAAATTTCAACTGCCCGAGATTGAAAGCAACGAAAGTTAATAAAAATCACGCTTCCCGTTTGCGCATAAACAACGTGTCTTTCATTGACATGGTGACTTCGCCGATTTGGTTAATTAATTCATAGTAATTGTTAACAATCCCGAGATCTGGTTTTGATTTTGATGAACGCTTTCCGGTGCATTCGGAGAAGAGGGTCAGGTGATCGCCGGGTCTGCCTGGCCGGATAAACCGTACTTCGTCCCATCCCATCGCAGCAATAACGTAGGGGTTAATGCCATCGCTTTGGATCAGTTTGATGCGGATGGCAATCAAATGGCTGCCGCTGGCGATCAAGCCGCCGTGGGCTGACTCTTCGCCGGCTGTTTCATCGATATGGAACGGCATCGGGTCCCATTCTTTGGCGAATTCAATAATCTCGTCTCGCTCCAGGTGATGGGTGCCATATTCAAGTCTTTGGCCAATCTCAAAATCTTCATAAGCGAATGTTTTAAATAAATTGATGGTTTGTGAATCGGTCATTTAATCTACTTGCCTCATTGTCCGGCCTTCCTGATCTGGTATCTCAAAAAAATTCAGTTGCACGGCAATACTGCAGTAGTAGCCGATGATCGCGGTCAGATCGAGTAGGGTTTTTTCACCACAGTAGTCTGTGGCTTGTTGATAAAGTTTGTCCGGAAGGCGCTTGATTTCCAGTATTGATTTGGTGAGATCATAAATGAGGGCTTCATCCTCTTTTGCAAAGTCAGGCCGTTGATCTTTCTCGATGGCATCCACGGTGGTTTGAGTTATGCCGTTCTCAAGTGCAATGGCGCTATGAGCAAACCATTCGACATCGGCGCCCCAGTGGCGTGCGACAATGATAATTGCGAGCTCGGAGAGACGCGGCGGCAGCGAGGTCTGATAGCGGCAAAAGGCACCGACTTTCTCGATTAATGAGCCGTAATCCGGGTTGAGAAACCAGGCATGCATAGGCCCGGCAATCCGCGTGCGCGGGCCTGCGAGAATTTCGTCGTGAAGCTGTTGTTGCTCTTTGCTCATGTCTTCATAGCTGAGTGGGGGGAGGCGGCTCAATTGCTAATTCCTTCCTTCGCGTTGACAGGTTAAGGCGATTAACCTTAGAGTTCTAAGGGTATTTCAAAAATTATCTAAAATGCGGGGAGAAACATCATGACAATTTCATATCTTAATATTAAAGCTGCGGCAATCTCGGTTGCGGTGGCTTCATTGATGGCGACGGCTGCGAGCGCGCAAACCGTTGGTATCGGTACCACGGCGCCTGGCTCGTTTACTCATTCATCGGGCTCAGCGATGGCCAAGGTTATTGCTGAAAAAGCAGGCCTTAAAGCGCGCGTTCAGCCCGGCAGCGGCACGGCACACCGGCGGATTGTCGCTGGCGATGTGCAATTTGGCCTGGGTAATTCCTGGGATACGAGGTTTTTTGTTGATGGATCTCATATGTATGAAGGCAATGGTCCAAAGAAAAGTCTGCGGATTGCAGCAGTGATGACACCGTTGCGGGTTGGTATTTTTGTGCGCAAAGATTCACCAATGCAATCAATCAAGGACTTGCGGGGCAAAAATGTACCGGGCGGATTTACCGTTCAAAAAGCCATTAAACAGATTATTACTGCTCATCTCGCTAATGCCGGTATGACCTATAAGGATGTTAAAATGAACCCGGCGCCGAACGTTGTTCGTGCAGCCGGTGACTTTGCCAAGGGTAAAAACGATATGCTGTTCTTTGCCATTGGTTCAGCTAAAGTTCTGCAAGTAAGCGCCAAGGTCGGAGGTATCCGTGGTCTCAGCATTGATGATTCTCCGGCAGCCGTGGCTCGTATGCAGAAAATTTTGCCGGGTTCTTATCCGATGACGGTTAAGCCGTCCAAACGGAACCATGGGATCGTCAAGCCGACCAAAATTATTGGTTTTGATTTCTTGCTCAATACCGCAGCTGAAGTTCCCGCTGATGTAGTTTACAAAGTCGTCAAAGCGCTGCACGGCAACAAAAAAGGTTTGCTGGCATCCTTTAAAGGCTTGGGCATGTTTAAACCAAACCGCATGACAAAAAATTATGAGGGCCTGCAATATCACGCCGGCGCCATTAAATTCTATAAAGAGATTGGTCAGTGGCCGCCAAAATAGCCTCATTTGAATAAACCGGGCAGCGGCATCTGAGGCTGCCCGGCTATTTTCGAAGACTTTTAATAAAATGAGTGACACCGAAGCTCCCAAAACCGCTCGGTTGGATAACCGGGCGCTTAATCTGCTGGTGACCGTTTTGGCGGTTGGCGTGACGTTGATGTCGGCTGCCTGGGCGTTGGACCTTTACCGCGATGTCGGTTTGCAGATCTATACCGAACAATATTTAGGTTTCATGCTGACGATTGCGCTGCCGCTGGTTTATCTGGCGGTGCCGGCAGGAAAGGGGCGATTTCGCCAAGGGGCAGTGCCCTGGTATGATATATTAGCGGCGATAATTGGCGCTGCTGTCGCAGCTTACACCGCCTATTGGTATCCGGAATTAACCGAGGCCATTGGCCGCCGTCCACTGGATGGCTTAATCGTCGGCGGTGTTTTGGCCGTGTTGTTGATTGAGGGCTTACGGCGCACAGTTGGCATGATCCTAACGTCGGTCGTTTTGCTATTTCTCGCACTTGCTCTGATCGGAGATCAATTGCCGGGTGAGATGGAAGGCCGGCCCATCGATCTTGAACACCTTATTTATTATTTGGGCTGGGATTCGACCTCCGTGCTGGGCACGCCAATGCGCATTGTCACCACCATTGTTGTCGCCTTTGTCTTTTTTGGCCGGATTTTGTTTGTTTCTGGCGGTTCGGAATTCTTCACTGATATTGCCATGGTCCTAATGGGCCGGTTTCGTGGTGGTCAGGCCAAAATTTCTGTATTTGCCTCCAGCCTGTTTGGCTCGATTTCCGGCAGTACGGTATCAAATGTCGTCACCACCGGGGTGGTCACCATTCCGCTGATGCGGCGGGGTGGTTATCAGGCGCACCATGCCGGAGCCATCGAAGCCGTGGCTTCAACCGGCGGCCAGCTCATGCCACCGGTGATGGGGGCGTCAGCTTTTCTGATGGCTGAGTTTTTGCAAATCCCCTACACGGATGTTGTGCTGGCAGCCTTGATCCCGGCAATTCTTTATTACGTGGCCTTGTTCATCCAAGCCGACCTCGAGGCGGCCAAAGGCAATATGAAGCGGATCGAGATATCTGAAATTCCTGCTGCCGGCCCGGTTTTGAAATCCGGCTGGTTCTTTCCCTTGCCGTTTGTGGCCCTGGTTGTTGCTTTATTTGTCTTTAATTATTCGCCGGAGCTGGCGGCTCTCACCGCAGCCGGTGTGGTGATATTGGCGACCACTATATTCGGCTATAAGGGAAAGAAACTGACGCTCCATGATTTGTTCCATGCGCTTCGTGGCACCGGTTTGGGCGTGATTGATATCTTTATGATTGGCGGCTGCGTCGGCATGGTGATCGGTGTGCTTAATCTCAGTGGCCTTGGTTTTGCCCTCACGCTCATTCTGGTTCAGGCGGCGGCAGGAAAATTGATCATACTGCTGATATTAGCAGCGGTGGTTTGTATTATCCTTGGCATGGGTATGCCGACTGTCGGTGTCTATGTGTTATTAGCAACTCTGGTGGCACCGGCCTTAGTGGAAGTCGGTGTGCTGCCCATCGCTGCACATTTGTTTATCCTTTATTTCGGTATGATGTCGATGATTACACCGCCTGTCGCCATCGGCGCATTCGCGGCAGCTAATTTATCGGGCGCAGACCCCATGCGAACAGGGTTTTCTGCCATGCGCTTTGGCTGGCTGGCTTTTATCATTCCGTTTATGTTTGTGGCTTCACCGACCTTGATCCTGCATGGCGATTGGCAATTTATCATTGTTGATGCGCTTGGTGCTTTGGCAGCCGCTTGGCTGATATCTGTCGGTATGATCGGCTATTATTCACAACCACTTAACATGCTGGAAAGAGGCTCCTATTGCTTGGCTGGTCTTGGGCTGATCATTCCGCTTAATGCTTTTGCTGCCGCCAATGAAGCCAATATTGTCGGCCTCATTTTGGCTGTTTGTCTGGTCGTCATAGAATTTCGCCGCCGCCGTATTGCCGCGGTATAAAATTGACCTTAAAAGCGAGATTAGCTACACTTACCACAACGCGAAATAGCTGTACCGTATAATGGTACGATAATGATTAGGGATTCATGTGCCGGGGCGGGTCTTGCTTGATGACCAACTTGCTAACTGTTCAGAATTTATCCAAAAGCTTTGGCTCACTTCAGGTGATCGAAGGCTTCGATATACATTTGGCCGAAGGCGAGGCGCTTGGCATTATTGGGCCCAATGGCGCTGGCAAAAGCACGCTGTTTAATCTGATCACCGGCAGTCTTGCCTCTGATACCGGGGGTATTTCATTTGATGGACACGATATGACCAGCCTGCCGGCTTATGCCCGCTGCCGGGCCGGCATTGGCCGCTCTTATCAAATTCCGCATCCCTTTGGCGGCATGACAGTGTTTGAAAATCTGCTGGTCGGTGCCGCATTCGGCGGCGGTGAGAAAGAGGCCGAGAGCTATCAACATTGCGCTGAGGTACTCGAGCGCACCGGACTGATTGACAAGGCCAATACCTTGGCGGGTTCGTTGACCCTGCTGGAACGCAAACGCCTGGAAATGGCCCGGGCATTGGCAACACGTCCCAAGGTATTGCTGCTGGATGAAATCGCCGGTGGTCTCACCGAGCATGAGGTGAAAGAGCTTATCGAAACCATCAATGAAATTCACAGCCAGGGAACCTCAATCATTTGGATTGAGCATATCGTGCACGCATTGTTATCGGTCGTGGACCGGCTGGTGGTGATTAATTTTGGCCAGAAACTAGATGATGGTGATCCGCAAACCGTGATCAATTCGCCGGAAGTGCAGAAAGTCTATATGGGAATCAGTTTGGAATGAGTTTGCTCGAGATAGAAAATCTGACAGCTTTTTACGGCGATTTCCAAGCTTTGTTTGGTATTAGCTTCGCTATTGATAAAGGCGAAACCGTTGCAGCAATTGGCGCCAATGGAGCCGGTAAATCGACTTTCCTGCGTTCAATCACCGGCTTGGTAAACTCCCAGGCTGACAAGATTGTCTATGGCGGTGAAACGTTATCGGGCAAAGCGGCCTGCGATATTGTCGGGCTGGGCATCGCCATGGTACCGGAGGGCCGCCGGTTGTTTCCGAGCTTGAGCGTTGAAGAAAACCTGATTATCGGCGGCTACAATCAGCGGCCCGGCAGCTGGAACTTGGCCAGGGTCTATCAAATGTTTCCGAAGCTCGAACAAAGGAAAGATATTTCCGGCACCTCGCTTAGTGGCGGCGAACAACAGATGGTGGCGATTGGCCGGGCGTTAATGTCCAATCCCGATATTTTGCTTTGTGATGAGCTCTCGCTGGGCTTGGCGCCGATCATTATCAAAGACATCTATGATGCCCTGCCGAGCATTCAGGCGGAAGGAGTTTCCCTGCTGGTGGTCGAGCAGGATATCAACCAGGCTTTGGCGATTGCGGACAGGGTTTACTGCTTTCAGGAAGGCCGCATCAGTTTGAGCGGTAAGCCTGACGAACTCAGCAAAGACCAAATCGCCGCAGCGTATTTCGGCAGATAATGGATGACTGAACAATGATCGAATGGGCAAATACCATTATCCAGGGGATTTTAACCGGCGGGCTCTATGCCATGTTTGCCGCCGGGCTGGCGATTATTTTCGGCGTCATGCGGCTGGTCAATATTACCCATGGTGATTTAATCGTGCTGGCGGCTTTTATTGCCATGGTGGTGATCGATGTCACCGGCGTAAATCCGTTTATTAGTATGCTGGCCGTGCTGCCGATTATGTTTGTGTTCGGCTATCTCCTGCAGCGTGGGATTTTGAACTTTACGCTGGGAGATGACTTGTTGCCGCCGCTCTTGGTGACTTTTGGCCTATCTATTGTCATTCAGAATATATTGCTGGAGATTTTTACCGCTGATTCCCAGCGTCTTAAAGCCGGCGCCTTTGAAGTGATGAGCATACAGCTGACCGAAGGGTTATCTATCGGTGTATTTCCCTTGATTATTTTTATTGTCGCCTTGGTGATGATTGTCGGTCTGCAGCAGCTCTTCAACCGCACCCGTTTGGGACGGGCTTTCCGGGCGACCTCCGATGATGCGACCACGGCTCAGCTGATGGGCATCAATCATAAACACATTTTCGGTCTTGCAATGGGCCTGGCGTTAGTACTGGTTGCTATCGCCGGTGTCTTGATGGCCGTGCGCACGAATTTTGATCCAACAGTTGGCCCCTCGCGTCTGCTTTATGCTTTTGAAGCGGTGATCATGGGGGGGCTGGGCTCGCTCTGGGGCACGCTGATCGGCGGTATCATTCTTGGCGTGGCGCAAAATATCGGCGCCAAGATTGACCCCGGCTGGCAGATTTTGTTTGGCCATATCGCTTTTCTGATCGTGCTGGTGTTCCGGCCCAATGGCTTGTTCCCGAGGACGCGTGATGACTGATAGCTATAAAGTCCTGCGCTCAACCCGCGCCAGCCGCAGCGGCAGCATTATTGGCTTCGCTCTGTTTGCCATATTGGTGTCCCTGCCATTTTGGGGTGACCGCGCGACCATGCGCTTACTTGTGGAAATGTTTTATATCCTGGCTTTATCACAAATGTGGAATTTACTGGCAGGGTATGGCGGCTTGGTATCGGTTGGCCAGCAAGCTTTTGTTGGGCTCGGTGGCTATATGCTGTTTCTGCTCACCATTCATTTGGGCGTCGGCGCGGTCTGGACCGTGCCGATTGCGGGGCTGATCGGCGCCGTGGTCTCCCTGCCGGTCGCCTTTTTGGTCTTCCGGCTGCGTGGTCATTACTTTGCCATCGGCACTTGGGTGGTGGCGGAGGTTTTCCTGCTGGGTTTTGCCCAGATAAAAACACTTGGAGGTGGTTCGGGTTTGAGTTTGCCGGTCTCCGTGGTCAAATCAATTGCCTCTTCCCGGGCGGGACGGGATTCAGCGATTTACTGGACAGCCCTTTTTGTCGTCGTTGCCGTTATCGCCATCGTTTATTTTCTTTTGCGCTCCCGCCACGGTCTGGCGCTTACGGCGATCCGGGACAGTGAAGAAGCATCAAACAGTCTTGGTGTTGATAACTTTCGCGCCAAGCTGCTGGTATATATATTTGCGGCTTTTGGTACGGCAGCAATTGGGGCACTGATCTTCCTGACCAAGCTGCGCATCAGTCCTAGTGCCGCTTTCGATATCAACTGGACAACCACCGTAATTTTTATTGTCGTCATTGGTGGGATCGGCACCATTGAAGGTCCCATTATAGGCACAATCATTTACTTTTTACTGCGGGAGCAATTAGCCGATTTCGGTTCCTGGTATCTAATTCTGTTGGGTGCTACCGCCGTGGTCGTCATGCTCAAAGCGCCGCAGGGAATTTGGGGCATTGTCACGCATAAATTCGATCTGCGTTTCTTCCCCGTACAAAGGAGGCTACAATTAAAGCCGGATAAATAGGGGAGGCACTATGCCGCGTTTTTCATCAAATATTTCCATGATGTTCATGGAGCACGACTTTCTTGATCGTTTTCAAGCGGCCAAAGACGCCGGCTTTGGCGCCATCGAAGTGCAATTTCCCTATGATTTTGACCCCAAAGATTTGTTGGCAGCTAAAGAAAGTGCCGGCGTTGAGATTGCAGTCATGAATATTGGCGTCGGAGATTTGATCGAGGGCGGCCCTGGCCTTGCCGCCATGCCCGGACGCGAAGATCAGTTTAAGACAGCGGTTGAGCAAGCGCATAGTTATGCTGATGTTTTAAAGCCGCTTAATATGAATGTGCTGCCCGGCTGGCCGCCGATGGATCAGTTTGGCCGTGAAGAGTGCCTTGATGTTTTGACGGGCAATCTCAGATATGCCGCCAACGCGCTTGCTGATATTGGTGTCAAAGCGTTGGTGGAGGCAGTCAATACCTATGACCGGCCAGGCTTTCTGCTTTATACCTCACAACAGGCGTTGGATGTCATTAAGGCTGCAGATCATAAGAATCTTGCACTCGAATACGATCTCTACCACATGCAGATCATGGAAGGGAATTTGGTCAACCGCATGACTGAAATCCTTGAGCACATTGGTCATATTCAGTTTGCTGATACACCCGGGCGGCAGGAGCCAGGAACCGGTGAGATTAACTATCCTTTTGTGTTTGAGGCAGTGGACGAAATGGGCTGGCAAGGCTGGCTAGGCGCCGAATATGACCCCTCCAGGCCAACGTCAGAAACTCTCGATTGGTTGCAACCCTATATTTAGCAACATTTTTTGGTTTTCAGATCGCCTCGAATCGGGTAGTCACCATACCCTTCTTCTAGATAAAAAATGGACGTGAGACCGTGAGTGATACAGACCAGCAACTGATTGACAATTGCCTGACCGATGCAGAGTTTCCGGAGCTGCCAGATTTCTATCGTGGCAAGGTGAGGGATGCCTATGGCTTGCCTGATGGCCGCCGGTTGTTGATCTCGACGGACCGGCAATCAGCCTTTGACCAGGTGCTGGCGGCAGTGCCATTTAAAGGCCAGGTGCTTACCCAGACCGCGCGCTATTGGTTTGATGAGACAGCAGATATTTGCCCCAACCATGTGATCAGCTATCCCGATCCAAATGTCGCAATGGTGAAAAATTTGGACATGCTGCCGATTGAAATGGTGGTGCGGGATTATATGACCGGCTCGACGGAAACCAGTATCTGGCCGATGTATGAGCGCGGCGAAAGAGTGCTCTATGGCCATGAATTTCCGGATGGCTTGAAGAAAAATCAAAAATTGCCTGGCACGATTATCACGCCGACGACCAAAGCAGCCCAAGGCGATCATGATGCGCCGATCACGGAAGCCGAAATTCTGGAAACTCAATTGGTGACGACTGAGCAATGGTATGAACTGGCCGAAAAGAGTCTCGCTTTGTTTGCGCGGGGCCGGGAACTGGCGGCAAAGAACGGCCTCATTCTGGTCGATACAAAATACGAATTCGGCCTTGATGAAAATGGTGCCATCGTTGTCGCCGATGAAATACACACCCCGGATTCCAGCCGTTTCTGGCTTGCCGACAGTTATCTGGCGCGCTTTGAGGCTGGCGAAAATCCGGATAGCCTCGATAAAGAATTCCTGCGCCTGTGGATCGCGGGTAAATGTGATCCTTATAAAGATCCGATCCCGGAAATTCCCGCGGCAACACTCATTGAATTTAGCGAAAAGTATATCGCTTTATTTGAAAAAGTGACGGGGCAAAGTTTTGAAAAAGCCCCCGCAACCATTTCTGTCCGGGATCGTATCCGCCAAGCTTTAAGCAAAGAATTACCCGATTTTTTTGACGATTAAATTCTTGAAAAAATAAAATCGATCTCCAGATAATAGATACTAATGTTTAAGTATTGTTTATGGGGGGGAACCCAGCAGAAATGATTAGCGCGTGTTACGTCGACCCAGTGGTCGACTGTGCCTTCACAATTCATGAAGGCGAATTTGAACCGGGCGAAGGTGTTGAAGTTTTACTTCGTCTCGCTGAAGACCCCTTGCATAAACCAGGTATGAAAATTTACCGGGACATCGTCCGGTGTAAATTTCCAGACGAATATAACTACAGTTATTTCAAAAAGAATATGCACCGGCAATTGACGGTAACACTCCCTAAGGCACTTGGAAGTTGTAAAATTGGCTGGCTCGTCAATTCAGCCCGGGATTATTCCGTGGTTCATCAAATTGGCATAAGTACCCGGCTAACGCCATCAAGTATCGTGCGGCAGCCATTTCGTGAACAGCAGAAATTGTTGGCGTGGCTAGGGTTGCCGAAGAGCTACAATGTGATGATTCCTGAAAGAGCTATTTTAGAAGCTCGTTAATTGTGCCAACGAAGTACTCCTGATCCAACGGTTTAGTTAGAATTCGATCAGCACCGAGTTTCTTTGCATTTGCAAGATAGACATGGCTGTTATTGGCGGCACCTGAAATTGCAATAATCGGGACAGCGCTGTCGCTTTGACGTATTTCCATAATCAGTCCGAGACCCTCTTTATCTGGCATGACAATATCTGTAACGATCAGATCGAATTTCTCTTTTTCTAATATGGAAGCCGCCAAGGCGCCATTTTTGGCGCTAATAACATCATGCTGTTCCTGTTCAAGCCATTGCGCAACCAGATTCAACAAGTTTGCGTCGTCATCGACGAGTAGTATTTTAGACATATTCCACTAAGGCCTAATTTTTTATTCTTACTCACTATAATACACCAAATTAGAGAACTCCACGCGCATCAACAACCCAAATATCCACTAATTTATCGCCTCGCACGCAATGGAGATAGTTGTGCAGATTTACGGTAGGGTCGCAATGAGGTGTAATCAGCGTGATCGGCGTACCAATTACCGGTTTTTGGCTTTGATCACTGATAATGATTTTACCATGCTCATCACCAAAGCGGTCATAACCGGCATCCGGCAGCGAATCGGTTGAAACTTCCGGCTTTGGACCGTCGGTGGCAAAGCATTTATAGCCGCCGTCAATGGTGACAAATCCGTCTGCATTGTTACTGACAACCGAACACTGCATGAAAAGTGAGGTGGCAAAAGGCGAGGTGTCTCCGGCGATAAGCTCGACACTGTTATATTCAACATCCATAAAAATATATGAACCGGTTTGATGTTCGGTAAATATCTTTCGTGAGCGGTCGATAGCATGGGTGCCGGTGCCGCCACCGGTGATCATTGAAGGCTTCAGCTGTGCATCAGCCAAGGCGTCTATGCAAGTTTGCAGGTGATCGAGTTGGGCACCATATTCTTGTTCACGGTCCGCATAGACTTCGATATGCTGGACCTTTCCCGAATAAGCCTGGACACCGCGATAATTCAAATGTGGACTATCAATGATCAGCTGGGCCAGCCTGACAATTTCAGCCACGTCATGAACGCCGGTTCGGTGCATTCCGATATCGATGTCAATTAATACATCCAACTCAGTGTTTTCCCGCCCCGCGGTATCCGATAAATCGGAGATGTTGGTTGAATTATCGGCGACGAGTTTCAGCTTGTCGGCCTTTTTATTTAGTTCAACAAGCCGATTTACTTTGGCGGCACCAATGACCGGTGAAGTTATCAGCACGCCTTCTATACCTGCTTCGACCATAACCGTAGCTTCATGGAGAGTTGCACAGCAAACACCCACCGCTCCCGCGCCGATTTGCCGTTTGGCAATTTCCGAACATTTGTGAGTTTTTGCGTGCGGCCTCGACCGTAAGCCTGCTTCCCCACACAATTTTGCATGGGTCGTCAGATTTTGCTCAAAAGCATCCAGATCGAGCACCAGGGCTGGTGTCGTTAAAGCCTTCCGTGAGCCGGGAATATCTATAAGACTTTGATTGGGACCGAGATCAGGCAAATCAGTTTCTTTCTAACAGAGTAACGTTAGACCGACTTTATCTTGTGGATTTCTTTTCGCCAATAGAACAGTGTGCCGCTCAGGTGAATTTATTTTGCGCACCAACGTCGCCACATTTCCCTATAGGCGACCTCGACATTCCGCGCATATTGTCCGGCGTCACAAAGAGCCGATTTGGTCAGACGGTCACGCAATGATCCGCGCAGCTGGCGTAACTCGCTCAAGTTTTCGGCGAGCGATTGGGCGGCATTGATATATGTTCTGGGTGTATCAGCAATCAACCGATCGAGCCCGACTTTTTGCAGAATTGAGCCGGCGACGCGGTCGACAAAATGTTTGCCCTGCATCGCAACCACCGGTACGCCCATGGCGAGTGCCTCAAATGTCGTTGTTGCGCCATTGAAGGGGAAGGGGTCGAGCGCAATATCAATATGATGATAGAGCGCTAAATGCTCTGCCCGTTCGTCAATTTTACCGGCCAGCAACAACCTGTCCTCAGTAATGCCAAACTGGGCAAATTTGCTTTGCCAATGTTTGATCAGATTGGTGTCTTCGAAATAGTCTCGGTGCTTTAAGAACAACCGGGAATGCGGCACTGAAGCCAATACATCAGCCCATAGGGCGATAACATGATCATTAATTTTCTCCGGCTTGTTAAAACTGCCGAATGTCAGGAAGCCGTTTTGATCTATTGGCAAATCTGAAACGGCTGGGAACTCGGAGGGCGGAGAAAATTGATAAAACACCGGCAGGCGATAGAGCTCTTCGGTAAATTTTTCCGGCGTGTCATTTGGGTGAAGTGATTTATCCGTGAGCCAATAATCCATTTCGGCGAGGCCGGAGGTGGCGCAATCATGATAGCTTATTTGTACCGGTGCTGCGCGATGAGCAGCCACGGTGGGCCGGTTGAGATTAAACCGCCCGGCCAGGCAAACCAATATATCGATCTCGTCAGTGGCTATTTTATTTGCCACCTGGGCATCACTTTGACCGGAAGTTGAGTACCAGTGATCGGCATGAGACTTAAATTGCTCGGTAATGCCATCTGTATTTTTGTTCTCGGTGTAGATGAAGATTTCCACTTCTCCCGGGTCATGATGACCGAGCAGCGGCAATACGTTATAGCCGACCGGATGGGCATGAAAATCTGACGATAAATAGCCTACCCGGAGCTTACGGTTAATGTCCTTGTCCCGATCTAGGAACTTGTTCTGATCAAAGGAAGAACGACTGTATTTGCGGCCGAATTCCTGATGGATGTTAAATAGTTCGTCGCTGGATTGCTGCGGTAAATTGAGCGCATTGATCAGCAAATTGCGTTCCGCTAAGTGGCAATGAGGATCGACCTCAAGAGCCCGGTGGTAGGTTCGGTTAGCGTTATCCAATAATCCGGTCGCCTGTTCTATGATGCCGAGATTATTAAACAAGCGCCCATCCTCAGGACGCAGCAGAATGGCACGCCGGGCAGCCTTCATGGCGCCTGTTAAATCGCCCGTTTTGGCTAGCGCTCGGCTGAGATTGCTGTGGGCTTCGACACAATTGGAATCAATTTTCAGCGCCTGCCTGGATTTCTCGATCGCATCATTAAAACGGCCTGCGGCAATCAGGGCATTACTAAGATTAACGAGGCAGGAGAAATTTTCAGGTTCAAGCGTTAAAGCTGTTTCCAGTGCCGCTACGGCTTTTTCCGGCAGCCCTTGGTCTAAATAGGCAACGCCAAGATTGAAATGAGCTTCGACATTATCGGGTTGCGCTTTGGTGGCGCGCGATAAAAGGTTGCTGGCTTGCTCGATATTGCCGGTTTGATGGGCCAGCAAGCCGAGCAGCCGAAGCGCTTCGCTATGCTCCGGATCGCTCGCCAGGACTTGACGATATACCGATTCCGCCCGGGCAAGATTACCCGCCCGGTGATGGTTTTCCCCGATTAAAAGCTCATCAACAGAAGCCGTATTTGATTTTAAAGCCTGTTTGCCAACCATTTGGCGCGTCACCCAAAATAATGGACATAAATATCCAGGCTATTGTGGCGATCTAATGTTAATGAGCCGTAAAGGCGTTGATTCTAATAGCTAATTATTTTTGCGCAAACGTAGGAGGAGTTCGTTGTAGGAGCCGTCTTTTTTCATTTGCGTCAGAGCTGCATCAAAATTTTTGACGAAATCCACTCCCAAATTGGATTTCTTAGACACCAGCAAGGTGAAATCCATCTGCGCATATATTTTCGGTAACGTGATTAAGACATTTTTTAGGCCAAAAGAGCTAATTGCCGTGTTGGCAATTGCCAAGGGCTGGATCAAAACATCAGCGCGGCCGATGTTTTCCATTCTGAGACAAGCGCGGACGTTTGAAGCGGTCATAAAATCAATCTTGTGTTTGCCGTAAAAATTTTTGGCAAAGCCATTGCCCAGAATATCGCAGACACGAAGTTTATTGAAAGTTTCAATGCCCGGATCATTTTTGAGGCTGTCATGGGCGGTGCTGTCTTTTTTGACTATTGCCCGCATCTCAAGTGAATAGACAATGCTTTTGGAGGAATGGGCGTAGCTGAGGCGGGTCTTAGTCGGCACTGTGACAAAGGCATCGGCGAGACCTTTTTTGACCTGAAGCTGAACGCGTTTCCAGGGGGAACCTGTTTGGATTACTTTTTGACCCATGCGGTTTTCAATAATTTCACGCATGACATCGGGCAAGATGCCGGTGACGTTTTTGCCGACACCGGAAGAATAAGGTGGCCAGTCTGAATTGTAGGATAATTTCACCGGCTCTGCATTGGCAGCATGGAGGCGAGCAAGCACGAGAATCAAGGCAGTGAATATGAGTATGTTCTTCAACATTGAGATATTTCACCTCAGATTTTCGGGCATATCTGCCTTATTCTGTTTTGGATCAATTATAATCTGTTCAATTAAGTGTTAATTTTATTAGTGAAATACAATGATACAATAATTCACATCTTTCTACACAGGAGCCATATTGTCGTTACATTCAGACGCTATATTGGGCACACGTAAAAAAATATGGTCAATCCCTTTAAAAAGGTGTGTGTGACATGGAAAACCAAAATCAACAGCCCTCATACGGTAATACGACCTATCAATTTTACCTAGCAAAAAACCTTGTGCATTCCCTCGGCTTTCGCGACGCCATTGATGCGTGCTACCGCAATAAGTGGGATGACACGATGAAATTGATCCGCAGCGACGCCTTTACCCGCGACCGCCACTAAGGCAGTATTTTAATTCTTGCCTTTGGTTGATTTCGCCAAGGAATTGAGTTCTAACCTGTTGGCATAAGTCTAACAGGTTTTAAGGAACTCACTGAAATAACAAATTTGTTTTCAGTCGGGTTAAAAAATAGGTTTTAGCCCGCGTGACCAGCTCTCTCTCCCAAAAACTTCATACTGTTCCAGCTGCCATCGTGTTCGGCCTGATCGCCGCCTTTATTTGGGGTGTCTGGCCGGTTGTCTCTGCCTTAAGTATTGATCAATCCTTATCGGCCCTGGATTTAACCGCACTGCGTTTCGGTGTTGCCGGGATTATCTTGCTGCCGTTGTTTTGGAAACAGCAGCTCGGTATTCTTGGGCGCGGCAAGTTAAGCTGGAAGGCAGTAATTTTAGTTGTCACCGGCGCCGGGCTGCCGTATGTGCTGGCAGGTACCGGCGGCTTGGAATTTGCACCGGCGGGCCATTTCGGTGTGATTACGCCAAGTACTCAATTGATGACTTCGACGCTCGGCAGTTGGCTCATTCTCAAAGAAAAGCAAAGCCGCACGAGGTGGATAGCCGTCGGTATTATTCTTTGCGGCGTCGTCATGACCGGCTGGGAAGGATTACAAAGCCGTGGAGAAAACGTCTGGATTGGTGATTTGATGTTTTTTTCCGCCGGAATTTTGTGGGCGACCTTTACTCTGTCGGCGCGGTATTTTTCGGTTGAGACCTTTCATGCCGCGGCTCTGGTTTCGGTGTGGTCGGCAGTTTTATTTTTTCCGGTCTATTTGCTTTTTCTCGATTCAGGAATTCCCGAAGCGCCTCTTTCGGAGATTGTCCTGCAAGGCGTCGTACAAGGGCTGCTCACTGCTGTTCTCGCCTTGATTGTTTATACCCGGGCAATTGCCGTCCTGGGCGCTGGTCGGGCGGCGGTGTTTCCAACTTTGGTGCCCGGCACGGTAATCTTGCTAGCCATCCCGATCTTAAACGAGTATCCGACCTTGATTGAGATCATCGGCCTGATTATCGTTTCAATCGGCATGGTATTGGCGATGGGATTGCTGGATCGATTTATCGGGCACAGGCGTTAGGTTTAGGGAATTATGGGACTTTCAATATTTTCAAAGCGCAAACGGCCGCTTCATCTCGGCAGCTATCCGATGGAGAAGATTAAACGTGTCGATGAAACCACGACGCTGATCATTGATGACGAAGTGCAGCGTACGCCGGCGCGGGTGAACGGATTTTTCCGGGCGCGCTTTGGGGATTTTGGCGAGAAGGCACAGTCGGGCGTTAAAAGGTTTGTCATTAAGTCACCGCTATCGGCAGCCATGCGTAACAATATTGATCAACTGGTGCCGCTCCAGGATGGAGAGACAGCAGCGGAAAAAGCGCCAATCCCTAATGATCCGCAAAAACTCTCTGAACATATCAAAGCGCTGTCGTATTTTCTCGATAGCGATCTCACCGGTATCTGCGAAGCCAAAGACTATTGCTGGTACAGCCACGATCTCAAAGGCAACGAGATTGAAGTGAAGCATAAATACGCCATTGTGCTGGTGATCGATCAGGGCTTTCACACTATGGATTCAGCTTCCGGTGATGATTGGATATCGAGCGCCCAAAGTTTCCGCGCTTATTTGCGGGGTGCCGAGATCGCCAATGTGATGGCTGATTATATTCGCCAGCTTGGCTACAGTGCCCGCTCCCACACCAATATGGACAGCCAGGTTCAGCATGTACCTCTATCGCTATTGGCGGGCTTGGGTGAAATGAGCCGGATTGGCGAGATGATCTTGAACCCGTTCATTGGTCCACGCCTTAAGACTGCTGTAGTGACCACCGACATGCCGTTGGAAATTGATAAGCCGATTGATTTCGGTCTTCAGGATTTTTGCAACAAGTGTCAAAAATGCGCGCGTGAATGCCCTTGTGGCGCCATCCCGTGGGGTGAAAAGATCATGTATAACGGCTATGAAACCTGGAAACCAGATTCAGAAGCCTGTACCAAATATCGCACCACCAATCCCGGCGGCTCGGCTTGCGGACGCTGCATGAAAATGTGTCCGTGGAACAAGGAAGGTCTGATGCAGCACCGCCTCGCCATTTGGATGGCGATTAAACTGCCCTTTACCCGGCGCTTCCTGATCTGGCTCGATGATCACTGGAAATATGGTGAGCGTAATCCGGATAACCGCTGGTGGTTTGATCTGGAAACCGTTGACGGTAAAACCGGCGTGCCGGTGAAGACCAATGAACGCGATCTTAGTCTTGGTAAAAAGCCTCCAAAGGGTAATCGCTTCGCGGTTTATACGCCAGATGTCTGGCCGGTCTATAACGACAAGGAAACTGTGCCGACTGACCGCAAAGATGGCCAGGCGCGCTATCTGGCGGCTGAGAAACCGGCTGACGCTAAAGACCGGGTGGCCAACAAACCAGACGTGAAATCGTAGTCCGCCCATGAGCAGCACATACTCCTCCAATAACGCTTTAAAAGGCATCGCCGTTATGATTATCGGTATGGTCGGTATGGCCGGCACCGATGCCGCCGGGAAATGGCTGATGACCAGTGACTATTCTGTGTTTCAGGTGGTTGCTGTTCGAGGCTGGATTATTGTTGCCATATTTACCGCCTGGATACTGATAAAAAAGCGCACGGCTGAGCTTAGAACCAAGCGCCTCGGTGCCCATGGATTTCGATTGGTGCTGGCTTTCTGTGGCCCCATCTTGATGTTCTCTGCACTGGCCACCATGCCACTTGCCGACGTCACGGTGATTATTTTCGGCTCACCTTTTTTAACCACGGCTTTATCTGTGCCGATCTTCAAGGAAAAAATCGGCCGCCATCGTTGGCTGGCAATCATAATCGGCTTTGTCGGCGTGGTCGTTGTCCTGCGTCCGGGAGTTGGTTTGTTCGAGCCCGTGGCGATTTTGGCATTGTTGGCGGGAGTTGCTTTCGCCTCGGTCAATCTTACGGCACGCTGGTTGCGCGATACAGAAACCACGATCTGCATTACTTTCTACACCATGGTTGGAATGGCTATAATGGCGAGCATGGCTCTGCCGTTTGTCTGGCAACCGATACCGCTCACCGATCTAGTCATCTTCGTCGTCATGGCGGTATTTACGCTGATTGGCTATCTCGGCATGACCGGCGCTTTTGTCATGGCCCCGGTCGGGGTGGTTGCGCCCTTTGAGTACACCGTGCTGATCTTCGCTGTGATTTTGGGTTTTGTAATTTGGGGGGAAGTGCCGGATCGCTTTGTCTGGACGGGTGCGGCGGTCATTATCGCTAGCGGTGTCTACCTAATTCACCGCGAAGCCCGCGCTCATAAAACTTAAAAGGTTCCAGGTACCGGAGTCGCAACAACTCGCTCTAATTGCGAGTCCGGTACCTGGAACCGGATTCGCAGGCGTTCGCAACAACTGTCTCGAAGCTTTATTGTTGCGAGGTTTATCGCTTTAATGCGGGCCGACTAATTATAAGCGGGAGCTTAAACGTGGACGGCAACAGTCCGATCACATTAGAGACAAAATACACGGCGGTCTCAGGCCGGGTTTATATTACTGGAACGCAAGCCTTGGTACGCCTGCCGATGATGCAACGCCAGCGCGACTTGGCGAGCGGGCTCAATACGGCAGGCTATATTTCCGGTTATCGCGGCTCACCTATCGGTGGCTATGATTCAGCTCTATGGCAGGCCAGTGAGCATCTGGAAAAACATCACATCCGTTTCCAAGCCGGCGTCAATGAAGATATGGCGGCGACTGCGTGCTGGGGCACGCAACAGGTCGGCATCTGGCAGTCGGCGACCGAACAAGCCAAATATGACGGCGTCTTTGCACTCTGGTACGGCAAAGGGCCGGGGGTAGATCGTTCGGGTGATGCGCTTAAACACGGCAATCTCGCGGGCACGTCAGAACATGGTGGTGTGCTGGTGTTAGCCGGTGATGATCAGGGGGCTAAGTCATCGACGACGGCGCATCAGTCGGAGCAAGCTTTGGTCGCGGCGATGATCCCTATCCTCTATCCGGCAAGTGTGCAGGAATATCTCGATTACGGCTTGATGGGTTTCGCCATGTCGCGCTATAGCGGCTGCTGGACCGGTTTTAAATGTGTTGGCGATATTATTGAGAGCACGGCGTCGGTCTCGGTTGAGCCTAATCGTGTCGAAATAAAATACCCCACCGATTTTGACTTTCCCGATGACGGTATTCACATCCGCTGGCCGGATGGGCCGGTTGAACAGGAAAAACGCCTGATCTCGATTAAGCTGAAAGCAGCGCAGGCTTTTATGCGCGAAAACAAACTTGATCGAATCAGCCACGAAACCGCTAAAAAACAGCTTGGCATCGTGGCGCCGGGTAAGGCTTGGCTCAATGTCGGCCAGGCGTTTGATGAGCTTGGTCTTAGCGATACTGAGCGCCGGGACTTGGGCATCGGCGTCTTTAAAGTCGCCATGCCCTGGCCGCTGGAACCGAGCCGCATCCGCGAATGGGCCGCAGGCTTCGATGAAATCCTGGTGGTCGAAGAAAAACGCAATCTCATTGAGGATCAGCTGGCGCGCGTTTTGTTCGATCTGCCGGAAGACCAAAGACCACGGCTGGTTGGCAAACACGATGAAAGCGGAAATCTTTTGGTGCCGGAATATGGCGAGCTTAACGGCACCATTGTCGCTCAAATTATTGCCAATCGTTTTTTAGATGAAGGCGAGAGCAATTGTTTGGTCTCCGCCGCAGCTGCGATCAAAGCCCGCACGGCAGACAGCAACCGCCCGGCAGCGCCACCGGAACGCTCACCCTGGTTCTGCGCCGGCTGTCCCCATAATTCATCGACGCTCGTGCCGGAAGGCAGCCGCGCGTTGGCCGGTATTGGCTGTCACACGATGGCGGTTTATATGGACCGGCGGACGGCGGCCTATACGCATATGGGAGGCGAGGGTGGCACCTGGATTGGCCAAGCGCCGTTCACCACAGCCAAGCACGTTTTTCAAAATATCGGCGACGGCACGTATTACCATTCCGGACTGTTGGCGATCCGGGCGGCGGTCTCATCGGGTGTTAATATTACTTATAAAATTCTCTTCAATGATGCCGTCGCATTGACCGGCGGCCAGCCGATGGATGGTGAGCTTTATCCCTGGACAATCTCCAGGCAACTTGCCGCCGAGGGCGTCGGGCGCATCGCTGTCGTCTCAGACCAGCCGGAAAAATATCCGGACACTCTCGATTGGGCGCCGCAAGCGGAAATTCATCACCGCCGGGAGCTCGAACGACTGCAATTGGAAATGCGCGAGCTTGAGGGAGTGACAGCGATCATCTATGACCAAACCTGCGCTGCTGAGAAACGCCGCCGCCGCAAGCGTGGGCTTTATCCTGATCCGGCGCGAAGGGTGTTTATCAATGACGCCGTCTGCGAAGGTTGTGGCGATTGCAATACGGTATCCAATTGTGTCGCCATTCGCCCGCTTGAAACCGAACTTGGACGCAAACGCGTTGTCGATCAGTCATCGTGTAATAAAGATTTCAGTTGTCTGGACGGCTTTTGCCCGAGCTTTGTCACCGTCGAAGGCGGGGCTTTAAAAATTTCCGAGCCGCCCGAAATAGATAATGCAAATCCCGCTGCTGTTTTGCCGGATCCGGCACCAGCCACCATTAATGGCTCATATAATGTTCTGCTGACTGGGATTGGCGGCACCGGTGTTATCACAGTTGGGGCAACCTTGGGCATGGCTGCACATATCGAGAGTAAAGGCTGTGCCGTGCTGGATCAGACCGGGCTCTCGCAAAAGAACGGCGCGGTGATGAGCCATGTCTCAATTTCTAGTGATCCCGATACTGTTTTAGCGACGCGGATCGGCAGTGGTATGAGTGATTTGGTGATTGGCTTTGATATGGTCGTTGCGGCGGGTCAGGCGGCGATCAATACCATGAGTGCCACGCGGACGCGGGCGGTTATAAATGATCATCTGGTACCGCTGGCGGCCTTTGCGGAACGGCCCGATATGCCGCTGGAAGCCGGTGGTTATACCAATGTAATTGAAACTACGCTTGGTGAGGGTCAGGCTGACTTTTTTGATGCGACCCAATTGGTAGCGAGATTGTTGGGTGATCATATCTCGACCAATGTATTCCTGCTCGGCTTCGCCTATCAAAAAGGCTATTTGCCTCTCAAAGCCGCCTCACTCGAAGAGGCCATACGCCTGAACGATGTTGCGGTGGAGATGAATTTGCGCGCTTTTGCTTGGGGACGGGTGGCGGCGCATGAGCCGGACCGGCTGGCTGGCCTGGTTGGAGTACAAAATAATAATATGCCGGAGTTTGATCTCGACCAGTTTGTTGAAGCCCGGGTCCAAGACCTAACGGATTTTCAAAACGCTGCCTACGCAACACGCTATCGCACGCTCATCGAAAGCGTTGCATCGGCAGAAAAAAAAGTCGACCCGGGTCGACTTAGTTTGGCCGAAAACGTGGCGCGTTCGTTATATAAATTGATGGCCTATAAAGACGAATACGAAGTGGCGCGGTTGTATACCGATAGGCGCTACCTGGAAAAACTGCAGGCGCAATTTGACGGCGATTACCAGCTCAAATTTCATTTTGCGCCGCCCTTATTTGCCACCAAAGATCGCGTCACCGGCCAGCCTATCAAAAAAGAATATGGTGCGTTGATGTGGCGAGCCTTGAAACTTCTGGCGCCGCTCAAAGTATTGCGGGGTACACCACTGGATCCTTTTGGGTATTTGGCCGAACGCCGGGAAGAGCGTGCTTTGATACGGGATTATGAGAACGTGTTAGGTGAAATTACTGCCAACTTAGCGCCGGATAATTATGAGGCCGCCGTCGAGCTTGCCTCTCTGCCACAGCAAATCCGGGGCTTTGGCCACGTTAAATCCCGTGCCATAGAAGAGTCGAAAGCTGAAGAAACTCGTTTGCTGGCAGAGTTTAGAAAATCAGGTGAAATTTCTGTGCGAGCGGCGGAGTAAATAGAAAATAATTTCACAACAGTCGAGAATTAACACTTTTAAATACCGAGCTTCTTGACCAAATCCCAGGTCGATTGCGGGTTTTCGACATGGGTGTTGTGGCCAACGCCGGGTAAGGTGACAGCATTGGGATCAACCGCCCGGTAACCTTCGATATCGACCATTTTGTCGTGTTCGCCGACGGCCAGGACAATCGGGCATGTCGGCACCGGCAGTAACACACCCATCCACGCACCGCCGACAGTGGCGACAGCATTATCGGCAGCGAGGCGGTACTTATCGCCTTCTTGATATATGCCCGCCACGGCCATGGGGTCGTCCGGCGGCACAATGCCAAATAAGCCCGATACTTTTAGATAGCGCTCAATGGCTTCATCGCGGCTGTCAAACCAGCGCGGTGGTTTGCCGCCGATGGCATTCATGGCGGCTGTATGCTCTTCCGTCCAATCGAGAATGGTGCCAATCACCACAAGGCCCGCAATGTTGACGCCAAACCAGCCGGTTGCCAGTGCCAAGCCGATAATACCACCCATCGAATGGCCGATAACAACTACCCGTTCACGGCCGCGGATGAGGTTGGCGATATCGGTCGCATGCTCACCAAAGCCATAACTCGCCGTCCAATCGGAGCGGCCATGTCCGCGCATATCGGGAATAATCCATTGGCCGGATTTTTCATTTTCAATGATATCGCGGACTCTCTGCCAAGTGTCACCGGTGGCACCCTGGCCGTGCAGCAACAGATAGGTCGTCTCACCGGCGCCGCCGGTTTCAGCATATATATTTGGGGCGTTGGTGGGCGGCATTAAGACTCAATCCGCTCGGCAATGGAAAGCGTGCGGTAAAGCCGCTCGACAATGGGTTTTTCCATCAAGACGCCGTCGATTTCAACAAAGGCTTTGTCCTGTGCTTCATATTTGGCAATGAGATCGATCGCTTTAGCGATTTCCTCAGCGCTCGGGCTGTAGACATCATTGATGATGTCGATTTGTTTGGGGTGGATGGCGCATTTGCCGGTAAAGCCAATCTCGAGCGCTGCCTCAGCTTCTTCCCTCAAGCCATCGGGATCATCGAGCCCGAAAAACGGCATATCCAGAAGATCGACTTTGGCGTTGGCGGCTGCCAGAACGAGTTGCTGGCGGGCGTGCAAAAGCGAATTCCAGCCTGGCTCCACCCTGAGGGCGGCTGACATGTCAAAGCCGCCAAAGACCAGAGAGCCGATCTTATGGCTCGATTTGGCAATCTCATAAGCCCATTTGAGGCCTTCGGTGGTCTCGATCAAAGGATGAAACTTGAGGTCTGGGTGTTTGGTACTGAGGACATCCCGCAAAATGCGCACCTCTTCCGGCGAGGTAATTTTCGGCAGCATAAGACCATCGGGAACGACGTCGGCCTCGGCGAGGGCGATGATATCCGCCATACCTTCAGCGCTTCGAACAGAATTAATTCTCAGCCAAATTTCCGTTTTGGCCTCTGACAGATTGTCGGCTGCGGCTGAGATCGCCTCCGCCCGGACAGCGTCTTTAGCATCATCAGCAACAGCGTCTTCGAGATCAATGCAGACAATATCCGTCCAGCCTGCCAGCGCTTTTGGTAAAACCTCCAGACGAGCGCCCGGCACAAATAAAAGACTGCGCCTCGGATTGGCTAGGGAATTCATTTTCTGCGACATTGCTAAGTCTCACTTTCTTAGATAGACCATTTACATACATTTCTAGCCCTGAGATGGCTATAGTCTTTGAAAATAAAGTTGAGAATATAATATGTCTAAGCCGTTGAAAGATATCCTGGTTGTCGCTGTTGAACAGGCGGTGGCCGCACCTTATTGCACCTCGCGTCTGGCCGATGCCGGGGCGCGGGTGATTAAAATTGAGCGGGCGGGCGGTGATTTTGCCCGCGGCTACGACGATGTGGTCAATGGGGAAAGCGCCTATTTTGTCTGGCTCAATCGCGGCAAGGAATCCATCGAGCTTGATATCAAGCAGCCAGAAGATGCTGAGCTATTGCAGCGGATGATCGCCAAGGCGGATGTGTTTGTGCAGAACCTGGCGCCGGGTGCAGCCGAGCGTGGCGGTTTTGGCTCAAAAGAATTGCGTCAGAAATTTCCTCGTCTGATCACCGTTGATATTTCGGGCTATGCCAGCGATGGGCCATCCCGTGACATGAAAGCCTACGATATGCTGGTGCAGGCGGAAACCGGTATGGCCAGTATCACCGGCTCGCCCGATGAGCCCGGCCGTGTCGGTGTCTCGGTCTGTGATATTGCCGCCGGCATGTATGCCCATGCGGCGATTTTATTGGCACTGATGGAGCGGCAGCAAAGCGGTGAAGGTAAAGCAATTGAGACCTCGCTGTTTGATGGTATGGCGGATTGGATGGCAGTGCCGTTGTTGCATCAGGATTATAGTGGCAAGGCTCCCGAACGAATGGGATTGCGTCATCCTTCCGTGGCGCCTTACGCGACGTTCGAAACTAAAGACGGCGAATTGATTGTTATCTCGATCCAGAATAATCGGGAATGGGCGCAGTTTGCCCGGGAAATTTTAAAGCGGCCTGATTTGGCAGAAGAGGGGCCCTATAAAGATAATATATCCCGGGTCGCCAATCGCGAGGCGCTGGAGGCCGATATCATTGAAGTGTTCGGGCGCTATACGCGGGAAGAATTGTCAGCAAAACTATTGGCTGCCCGGGTGGCTTTCGGCCGGGTTAATTCCATCGAAGACCTTTCAAATCATGGAGATTTACGCCGCATGGAACTCGATACACCACACGGTAAAGCGCAGATACCCGCCCCGCCAGCCCGCATCCGCGGCGAAGCGGTTGAGCCGATGACAATACCGGGACTGGGTGAGCATACTGAGGCGCTGCGCGATGAATTTAGTAAAAATTGACGGTAGCTCCAAATAGCTTGAAATTTCACTTGGCGGAATAATCGAAGTGCATTCCACATCGAATATCCATATAATTTATATGGAAAATGCTAGCGCATTCTGGCCAGGAGATAATCATGAAGCACCATAGCACCGTGGGTAAAAAAGAACGCATGAGCGCGATGGGCCTGGACCGCCAGGATGGTGCAGATAGTTTCAGTGATCTTGACGATGTTATGGCCGCACCTTCCGCAGAATGGAAGCGGCCCTGGTGGGTGACGGAAGTCGCAAAGCCGACCATGGATATCGATTGGGATGTCACCGAGCGCTTTGATGCTCGCAAAATTCAACAGGTTTCGTGGAAAAAATATGTCGGTGAAGACAAGGCCAGAGAACTTGGTAAGCGCCGCGAGGAAAAAGTGCGCCAGTGGATGCTCGATCATAAACCAGGCTACACTTTACGCGACCGGGCTTTGGATATTGCTGGTGCTCAGGCTGGCTCGGTGGGTACCAGTTTTTTAGGCTCTTGGGCAAAAACTGCTGAGGCGACCAAGAATGAAGGCGAAATGTTTGCCAGTGATGCGTCGCGTTCAAAACTGACTGATCCGGCGCGTCCCAAGCCGATGAGCCCGGAAGAACTGGGTGTGCCCCGTTATGAAGGCACGCCGCAGGAGAATTCACGCATGATCCGCTCAGCTTTGAGGCATTTTGGCGCTTCGCAAGTTGGTTATGTGGAACTCAATGATCACACCAGAAAGCTGATCTATGCCGAAGATGCCATGGACGGCAAACGGATCGAATTTGAAAATGTCGATAAAGCCTATGAGACAGCTGAAAAAAGGGTCATCCCGGAAAAAGCCAAATGGGTGATCGTATTCTCCGTGCAGATGTCGGAAGAGCTTATTAAACGAAAATCCGGCTTGATGCCCTCGGCGCTTTCCGCCGCCGCCACCGGTGCGGCGTATGGCCAGGCGCGAAACGCCATCGACCAATTACAGTGTTTTTTGCATGTACTGGGCTATCAAGGCTTGATGGGAACCTGGTTCAATGGTTTGGGTATAGCGCCAGCCTTTGCTGTTATGGCGGGCCTCGGTGAAATTGGCCGCATCAACCGCATGATTAGCCCGGAGCACGGGCCACTGCAACGGGTGTTCAAACTTGTCACTGATTTACCGCTAGAGCCGACCAAACCCATAGATGCCGGCATCATGAATTTTTGCCGCACCTGTAAAGTCTGCGCCGAGGAATGTCCGGCCGATTGTCTGAGCAAGGAAACCGAACCCTATTGGGAGCCGAAAGGGCCCTGGAATAATCCGGGCCATAAAACCTGGTACGAAGATTCACCGACCTGCCGGACCTGGTGGGCGGTTTCGACGGCGGGCTGTTCGACCTGTTTTGCCGTCTGCGCGTTTAGTAAGAAAAATATTTCGGTGATCCATGATCTGGTCAAAATAGCCATCGCCAAGAACCGTATTATGCCGGATAAGGTCAACGCCTTCTTTGCCAAGATGGACGGTGTTTTCGGCTATCAGGATCAGCGCAATATAGACGACTGGTGGGGCATGGAATTACCACCTCGCGGCACCAAAAATGCCAAAGGAACCCAACTGGATTAATTTGAGGAGCCTCTAAATATGTGGCGATTTATATATGGTGTAATCCTGGGCGCTGGTGGAATGGCGTTTTGGAATTGGCTTACTTCAGAAAATATCTCGGTGGCGTGGTATGTTTGGCCACTTATGGGGCTAGCCTTGGCACTCGGTACCTTGGCCGTCCATCATTTCTTTGCTTCAAAGGCGGAACTTGAACCCAAAGCCGCCTGGATTGGGCTATTCGTTATTGGCGTGCCGGCACTGCTGCTGTCAGGCCTGGTGGTCTCGTTTATTCAATAAAGGCATTGAGCCTTAAATAACCACTTTTTTTGTATTTTTTGACAAATACAGTTGCGATTTGTTTTCAACCAGTGAATACTTGATTTCATCAAAATATGGACCTCTGAAACAAACGGAGGCCGTATTGTAGGTATGTAAAACTTACAGGGCCAATAACTAGGGAGATATAAAATGTCCTTTCACAGGAAACTATCATCTTTGGCGCTCGGCACGGCAGCCGTTGCGCTATTAGCTGCGACACCCGCAGATGCGCGGGTTGACGGCGATACGATTACCCTCGGTGCCGCTTTATCGCTGACCGGAAAATACACCACGGCTGGAAATCACACCAAACGCGGTTACGAACTTGCGGCTGAAAGAATTAATTCTAGAGGCGGCGTAACCGTTGGCGGTAAAAAATACAAAATTAAGCTTAAATTTTATGACGATGAGTCTAATCCAGCCCGCGGCGCACAGCTTGCAGAGCGCTTGATCAAACAAGATGGCGTCAAATATATGCTTGGGCCATACAGTTCTGGACTGACCAAAGCCGTTGCACCGGTGACTGAAAAACACAAAATTCCAATGGTTGAAGGTAACGGTGCTTCCCGTTCATTGTTCAACAAAGGCTATAAATATCTTTTTGCGGTTCTTTCTACAGCCAACCAGTATCTCTCTGAATCAATTCCGTTGGCTGCCGAATATGCCAGAATGAAAGGTAAAAAACCGTCTGATATCAAAGTTGCGCTGGCTTTTGAAAACGATCCGTTTTCACAAGACGTGCTGCTTGGCGTTAAAGACAAAATAAAAGAATTTGGCATGAAAATCGTTGTTGACGATAAACTGCCGCCGGAACTCAATGATATGGCCTCGACGCTTAACAAAGTCCGGGCGTTGAAACCTGATCTTCTCGTTGTATCTGGTCATTCCAAAGGTGCAGCCTTGGCGATTCGTCAAACCAAACAGATGAAAGTCAAAGTACCGATGCTGGCCATGACCCACTGCGAATCTGCAAAAGTGACGGATGCCAAAAAATTTGGTGCTGGTTCTGCGGAAGGTACATTATGTGCGACGCAATGGGCGGAAGACATGGCCTATAAAGACAAAATGTTCGGTAGCGCCATGCAGTATTCTAAAGACTTCAATGC
The DNA here is from genome assembly GCA_964566055.1 of uncultured Rhodospirillaceae bacterium. Lineage (GTDB taxonomy): Bacteria > Pseudomonadota > Alphaproteobacteria > Rhodospirillales > UBA2165 > TMED23. The sequence goes on along the minus strand of CAZMHI010000008.1, from coordinate 69,686 downwards.
CAAATATGGTTATGTGCCGCCGTATCAAGCAGCAGAATCAACCGCTGCAGTTTGGGTTTATGTGCGGGCGATGGAACAAGCCAATTCCTTCGATACCGAAGCGATCCGTAAAGCTCTGGTAAGCTTCAATGAAGAAACCTTCTATGGAAATGTAAAATTTGCCAAAGAAGGCAACAACATTGCGAAACCAATGGTGCTGCGCCAAATCCAAGGGAATAAATATGTTCCTGTGGCACCGCTAAAATTTGCTACGGGTAAATTCAAACCTGGTAGTTAATCAGTACTGCTGATAGTAACAAATTAAGGAACGCTTGCGTTATGGAGACATGACGCAAGCGTCCTTTTAGGCATTTATATTAATGATCGATAATTTTCTTTTACTTTTTCAAGCACCAACTATTGCCGTGCAAACGCTGATTGATGGAATTTTGATCGGTGCCATATTAGCGCTTGCCGCCTATGGCATGGCATTGGTCTGGGGCGTCATGAATATCATTAACATCGTCCAGGGCGAATTTGTGATCTTGGGCGGTTTTGTTACTTTAACAATTGCCAATGTGACCGGTATTCATCCTTTATGGACGGTACCGATGTCAGCTGTGGTGCTCTATTTTGTCGGCTGGCTAACCTATCGGCTGGTGGTTCATCGCGTGGTTGATAAAGATATGTTTATTTCCATATTGGCGACCTTTGGCATCAGTATTATCCTCCAGCAGTTGATGGACCAGGCCTTTGGCGCCGATATCCAAAGCGCTGAAACGGGTTTTGACACTTGGGGATTTTTGGATGATGCCATAACGATTTCCCAAATTCATCTCATTTCTCTTGTCATTGTGATGATCGTGGCGGTTTGCCTGGTGATATATCTCAAACGATCAAAAATGGGCCGCGCCATCCGCGCTACTGCCCAAGATGCCCGTGCTGCCCGCATCATGGGTGTCGATACCGATTTTGTTTATGCCACGACCTATTCGCTTAACGCGGCGATCTGTGGCGCTGCCGGCGCGCTCGTGGTCATGACCTGGATTATTCACCCATTCTTAGGCCTTGCTTATACCGTTCGCTCCTTCTTGATCGTTATTGTTGCCGGTCTCGGCAATATGGTCGGCGTTGTTGTGGCCGGTCTCGGGCTAGGTGCTGCCGAGCAATATGCGGCTTTCCTTTTGGGTATCGAGTTCCGCATCGCCTTTGTCTTTTTATTGATGGTGGCGATTCTGATGTGGCGGAATTTCCTGTTGAAACGTGAGAGGAGATATCTCAAATGATTTCCTCTATCAGCGGGGTGAAAAAATATATTGTCATTGGCATACTCGGAGTTGTCGCCCCCTTAATTCTCGTAAACTTTCAAGCGCAACTCGCTTTTTTATGGCTGATGATCCTGCTAGCACTCACCTGGGACACCCAGGGCGGCCAAATGGGCTACAACTCCTTCGGTAATATTTTGTTTTTTGGTCTCGGCATGTATGTCTGTACTATTGTGCAAGTTGGGCTGGTGTATGATGTCGCCGACTACACCGCTGCCGCCGGCTTAAATTCTGGCAAATTAAATGGCCAGCAATACCTTGTTGGATTGGGCCTGGGCATGATCGTTGCGGCGGTCGTGGCGGTGATTGTCGCCGCAATAATTGGTTCCGGTATCTTGGGTTTGCGAGGCCATTATTTTGCCATTGGTACCCTTGGCCTCGGTATCGCTTTTGGTGAATTGTTTGCCGGTTGGGAATACGTTGGCGCGGGGTCCGGTATGTCGCCACCACCATTTCCGGATGAATTGGATTTTCTCGGTGGCCGTAATCTGTTTTTCTATTACATTTTCTTTATCTTAGCGGTGGCCACTTTCTTTACCTTGAAATGGCTTTATTCCGGTCGCTTTGGCTTGGCGATCAATGCCATTCGGGACGACGAAGACAAAGCTGAAGCCATGGGCTTAAAAACGACGCGCTACAAAACAATTTCCTGGTGCGTGTCGGCGTTTTTCCTGGCCTTGGCCGGCGGACCATTAGGCTTGCTGGTTGGTTTCATCGACCCCCGTGAAACCGCTTTTGCCGGTATCACTTTTGGCATCTGGATGGTTCTGATGGCTATTCTTGGCGGCAAGGGAACCATTTGGGGACCCGTGATTGGCGCCGCGATTTTCCATGTTACCCAGGAGTTTTTCTGGAGCTTCCTGCTCGGCTGGCAGCGGGTCGCACTCGGCGTGTTGATTGTCGTCATCGTGGTGTTTTTCCCGCGCGGTATTATGGGCTGGCTCAGAGATACTTGGCCGGACCGTTTTGGTGAGAAGATTGATGAAGGCGCACCCCAGGAAGGAGCCGCTCAATGAGTTCCGTTATGCTTGAAGTCTCCGGAGTGAGCAAAGCCTTTGGCGGTGTCATCGCCAATGAGAATATCAGTATCAATGTACCGGAAGGCAGTATCACCGGGCTCATTGGCCCCAACGGCTCCGGCAAGACGACGCTGTTTAATTCGGTCGTTGGCTATCATCCGATTGATACCGGCTCGATCAAATTTGAAGGTCAGGAGATTTCAAAGTTACGTGTGCCGGAAATTGCGCGACTTGGCATGCTGAGAACTTTTCAGCAAACCCGAATTTACGGTGATATGGACTGCGTCAAAAACATGCTGATATCCATGCCACACCGGGACGAAAGTCTAATGAGCATATTTTCCAAGTTTCCGCCCGATGCCACCGAAAAAGCTGAATCATTGTTGGAGTTTGTCGGCCTTTACTCAAAAAGAAAATTATTGGCGGGGGAGTTGTCTTTTGGTCAGCAAAAACTGCTGGAATTTGCCATGGCGCTGATGAACGAGCCAAAAATATTATTGCTTGATGAACCAACTGCTGGGATTAATCCAACCTTGATTAATGGCATTATTGACCGCTTGAAAAAAGCCAATGAGCAACTTGGTATTACGCTGTTTGTCATTGAACACAATATGCGCGTGATCATGAATTTGGCCGAACACATCTATTGTTTGGCCCACGGTCAATTGCTTGCCGACGGTCCGCCGGAAGAACTGCAAGACAACCAACTCGTCATTGACGCTTATCTGGGAGCCCATTAATGGCTGAAGAAGATGACAGAATATCCGGCTATGGCTTGGGAAACGTTGAAACTGTAATTTCGGTAGACGACGTTCAAAGGGAAGCAGAAAAATTAGCGGCCGAAGGGCCGTCGCTTGATGACCTCAATGAGATGGTTAATGGCGAAGCGTTGGTCGAGATTAATAATCTGGTCGCCGGCTACGGTAAGATGGAAATCCTCCATAACTTTGATCTACGGGTTGGTAAAAGCCAATCGCTCTGTCTGATTGGGCCAAATGGCGCCGGCAAGTCGACAATCCTGCATTCGATATATGGCTTCACCAATATTATGAGCGGTGATATTTTGGTTAGTGGTTCGAATGTCACCAGGCTTTCGCCTAACGATAAATTAAAGACCGCGGGCGTCGCCTATATTTTGCAGGATAATTCCGTCTTTCCTGATATGACGGTGGAAGAGAATCTCCTGATGGGCGGGTATCTGATGGACAGCGTCGAGCAGGCTCAAGTGGCGGCCGAAAAAGTCTTTGAAAAGTATTCCCGGCTGCGGGATCGGCGTGACCAGCGCGCAGGCGTATTGTCCGGTGGTGAGCGGAGGCTGCTGGAGATTTCCCGTGCTTTGATCATGAATCCTGAAGTTCTGCTGGTCGATGAGCCATCGATTGGCCTGGAGCCCCGGTTTATCGATATGGTTTTTGAAATTCTCGACGATCTCCAAAATACCGAGGGTAAAACCATTATTATGGTTGAACAAAATGCCAAAAAAGGACTGGAATTTGCCGATCTTGGCTATGTTTTAGTTTCCGGCCAAACTGCGAAAGCTGGGCCCGGCGCAGAATTGCTTGATGATCCGGATGTTGGGCGTCTTTTCCTGGGCGGTTAGCCCATCTGAGTCCATAATTGCACTTCACCTCATGTATTGAAAAATACCCTGTTCATAGCCATTTAGTAAAATTACATACTTCCAATATTTTGTTGGATGGTAAGGGTTATCAGCAACTTTTGATGGACAAAAAATTGCCTCAATCGGTTCGTGCTAATATTGATTTGCGGAATCTTTTCGATTCCGTTGAAGATAGAATTGCGGTTATTGATCGCGATATGGTCGTCGTTGAAGCAAATCAGACCGTTCTTAATAACTTTGGATCTACCCGGGACGAAGTGATCGGTCGCCCCATAAGTGATTTCTTTTCTGCTGAGTTAAATAAAATTCGCCTGCCGGAATATCGTAAAGTATTTAAGGAAAAAAAACCGCGCGAAATCGAAAGTGAGCGTGATGGTATTTGGTATCAATCAAAGTTAAGTCCAATTTTCGATAACGACGGTGATGTTCAATATGTATCAATCCTGGCTCGAGATACCACCGTACATCGAGATGCTTCGCTTAGACTTCAAAAAAGTGAAGCTCAATTCCGAAACTATTTTGATTTAGGCCTGGTTGGTATGACGGTGTCATCAGTTCATCGAACTTGGCTTCATGTGAATGACAGGTTGTGTGAAATGCTCGGTTATACCTGGAGCGAATTAACTAATTTGGATTGGAATACTTTAACGCATCCTGACGACCGGGATCGCGATGCCGAAGATTTCCGCCAAATTGTTGACGGTGAAATCGATAGTTTCATTAAAGAAAAACGTTACATTCACAAAAATGGTGAAGTTGTTTACGTCAAAATATCAGCCCGGGGTGTGAAGGATGAAACCGGTAAAGTTGATCACCTCATTGCCTTGATGGATGACATTACAGAGCAAAAGAAAGCCGAAGCGGAACTTTCAAAATCCTACGATGATCTAGAAAAACGAGTAGCGGAGCGGACCCAAGAGTTACGGCAGAAGGAAGCTCAGTTGCGGGATTTTGCCTTGTCTGCCTACGACAGTAATTGGGAGATGGATGCAGATCTAAGAATGACCCATATATCATCTGAGCGCCCGGCAAAGAACATGGTTAGTTCAGAAAATATCATCGGTAAAAAAGTAGAAGAATTAGTTCCTGAGGGCATCGATATTAAGGAATGGCAGGATTTTATCGATATTTTGAAGGAAGGCGAAGCCTTCCGTGATATTACCGTTCCATTGTTAGATAAGGATGGTAATCGTATATATCTTCGTCGTAGTGGCACACCAGTATTTGATAAAGCCGGTAATTTTGCAGGCTTTAGAGGGGTTTCGACAAATATAACCGATGAAATAGTAATTCGGGAACGTGCGGCAACGACTGAGAAGCGTTTCTTTGATGCAATTGAGAATATGTCTGAAGGATTTATTCTCTGGGATGCTGATCACAGACTTGTCCTGTGTAATGATTTTTTCAAGAAGTCGACACCCCCCGAAATAGAGGAAATGCTCGAACCTGGTCTCTGGTATGGCGATTTTATCCGCAAATGGGCAGAAATTGGCGAATTTGAAGACATTAAGGGCCGGTTGGACGAATGGGTTGAAGAAGCAGTTAAAGAGCATGGGGCTACACCAGAATCAATCTGGCGAAATCGTATAAATTCAGGCAAATGGTTGGAAGTCAGGGTTAATCGGCTTGAGAATGGTAATATTATTGAATTCTACCGCGACATTACTGAAATCGTAAAAATTGAACTGGCGCTAAAAGAAAAAACAGAATCCCGAGAACTCCTAAGTAAAATATCCGCTGCCTCTAACCAAGCTAGCTCCGTAGAGGAAGCGTTTCAGGCTTGCCTAAATGAAGTCTGTGCCTATACGGGCTGGCCAGTTGGGCATGTATGGAACGTTACAGGAAATCAGCCAGGATCTATCTATTCTTCCAATATATGGTGTGTCAAAGAAGCTGAAAAATTCGATCCGCTAATTAAACACCAGTATGAGAATGAAAAAGATGCTGCCATCGGTGCTGTCGGTCGCGTTGCCCTTTCGGGCGAAACTTATTGGTCAGAAGATATTTCAACTGAAATACATCGTGAGCGCGCTAGAATAATTTGGGAGTGTGGAGGCAAGGGGGCCGTCTTATTTCCACTGAAAATTGACGGCGGAGTTTTCGCAATTTTAGAATTTATCGTTGAAGAATGGGGTGATAAAGATGCTGTATTCACTTCCGTCCTTGGTCAGATTGAATCTCAGCTCAGTCACGTAATAGAACGTGAGCGGGTTAAAGATGAAATCCGCAAAGGTGAAGAACGGTTTAGGGATTTTGCCGGTTCCGTTGCTGATCGCTTCTGGGAAACAGATGAGAATTTCCGGTATAAATTTATAACCCCTACCACCGGCAATTTAACCAATGAGATTGAATATCTAATCGGTAGATCTCCATGGGAGATTGACGGAGTAGAAAAAGATAAGGTGGATTGGGAGCAGCTGCGTTCGGATGTGGCGGAACAGAAACCATTTCGCGACTTTCGTTACGGCTGGAGGGGAAATAACGACATTCTCTATCCTCTGAGAGCAAGTGGTAAACCCTACTATGATCAAAATGGCACGTATTTAGGATACCGGGGAACAACAATTGACGATTCTTCGCTGGTTGAAGCACGAGCCCGGGCGAAAGATATTCAGAACCAGTTCTATCAAGCAATGGAAAATTTGGATGCCGGATTTGTTTTATGGGATGCGGATGACCGTTTTGTGATGTGCAATAGCTTCTATTTAAGTATCCAGACGGCGGCCAAGGATATCCTGGAACCTGGTTTGCCACATGCAGACTATATTCGCCACATTGCAGAAAGTGACTGGGCAAAAAATAATTTCGAGGATTTAGATAATTGGGCTGAAGTGCGGATCAAAGATCATAGTGATCCAAAAATATCACTTGAATATAAATTAGATGATGGCCGTTGGTTTGAGATTAAAAAACAGCGCATGGCGAATGGCTCCACCATCGCGTTTCATATTGATATTACGGATACCAAACGAAAAGAGAGCGAGTTGCATCAAGCTTTTCAAGCTGCCGAGGCTGCTAACAAAACAAAATCAGAATTCCTGGCAAATATGAGCCATGAATTGCGCACCCCGTTAAATGCCGTCATTGGGTTTTCAGATGCGTTGAAACATGGCGTATTTGGTGATCTGGCGAATGTTAATCAGGTTGACTATCTCAACAATATACATGAAGCCGGTAACCATTTGCTTGAAATTATCAATGATATTTTGGATGTTTCAGCAATAGAGGCAGGTCAGTTCGAGCTGAAAGAAGATAAAATTTCTCTTGTTGATATTGCAGAGGCTTCGATACGGTTAATCGAACAAAGAGCTGTTGAAGGCGGTGTTCTCATTTCAAATTACCTGGAAAAATCTGAAATCGTTATCGCTGTTGATGAGCTGCGATTTAAACAAATTCTCCTCAATTTATTATCCAACGCGGTCAAGTTTACGCCACGGGGCGGTGAAGTTTCTCTTGACCTTGCTCAGGCAGATAAAGGCGGGATTGCAATATCCATTAGCGATACGGGTATTGGTATGGATGAGGTGGGCTTGGCTAAATCAATGATGACCTTTGGACAAGTTGAAAGCTCTTTGTCACGGGAACAGGAGGGAACCGGGCTGGGTATACCGTTGACCAAAGGTTTAATCGAAGCCCATGACGGCACTCTTGAAATTGAAAGTGTTTTTGGACAGGGAACGACAGTTACAATTCGATTGCCCAAAGAGCGGGTAATATCTGACCTGCATTAGGTAATAACTATATTCAAAAAAAAGGGCTCCAGGATTTTACCGGAGCCCTAAATTTATCTCACAACTGGTTTGTTTATTTAAAATTCACCTCAACGCGGCGATTGAGTGCCTGGCGGGCACCATCGGCAGTTCCCATCCAAGGCTTCGTTTCACCATAACTACTGGTTTTAACTTGGCTTAATCCTCTCTCGGTTAGAGCTTTAGCCACCCTAGCGGCGCGCATTTTTGACAGACCGGCATTATAATCATTTGAGCCCGCACGATCAGTGTGCCCAATCACAGCGATAGAACCCGGTTTGGCAGAATAGGCGGAAGCGGCGATCTGAGAGATCACGGCATTGGCAGCACCATTCAAGGAAGATTTGTTGAAATCAAAATAGACGATGAATGATTTCGGCGCAGGTGCCGCCATTTTTTTCATCATCGGTGCTTTTGCCATTCTGACGGGTTCCAGCGCACTTTCGACTGCTTTTAGGGCAATGTCGAAAGCAGCCCGGCAGGCGGCAATATCATCGGCTTGGAAGTTTTCTTCCTGTTCCTGCATCCAGCAGTCAAACATCGCTTGGGCGCGTGCGGCAGGTTGCGGTAAAATATCCGCACCACCATTATCCAAGGCGCGCATTAAACGTGCCCGGGCTTTACTGAGCATCCGTACTTTGTCTGCAGGAATTTGGCGAGCGTTCATGTTTTGCGGACCGCTGGCTTTACCCATTGATGCACTTCTAGCGCGTTCATTGAAATAATCAGCATCCGACCAATCTGCTTCAGCCCGTTCCATTACGGCGAGCGAAGAATATTCGCGGTGTAATCCCTGTTGAAACATATTACCTTTGGATGCCGCGTTTCTCACTGCATCAATATCAGCTCCGCCTGTGCAGGCGCTTACGACAAGCGCTGCTGCCCCGGTGAGGATTAGGTTTTTTATATTCATGATCATTGCCTCCAATTATACAAATATTTAAATCTAATGCGCCGCTTTAATCGGCACAGGTTTTACTGAATGATCGTCCTCGATATCTATTGATATAAGATCTTTTATCATTCTTCCCTTTAAAGCCTCGGTGACAGAAAACTCTATATTCTGCACCAAATTCTCAACCTCGGCGTTTTTATCAAATGCGTCGGGGCTAATATAATCTTCTTCGTCACTTTCATTTATAGCACGAAGAAGTTCGGTAACGGGAGTCGTATCTAATGGTTTTCCCGGAATATATGCAGGTTCATCACTATCTGATTTGACGGTAAATCCGTTGCGTTCCAGAAGCGCCAATACAAACGCTACAGCCTCAATCGGTGCTTTAATTTCGTTGGCAAGTTCCTCCAATGTCCATGCGGGGGTCCCATTATAAAAGCTAGTACTAATTTTCGCCATTACAAGTAATGCCAGCTTTTCTTTTACTCGACTGCTCAGCCGTCGTTCAGAAATTTGATAGGACAAGTATTCCGGATGTTGGATATAAAAGGCGACGGAGGCGCCGACCATTAAAATGAGCCAGGTCAGGTAAAGCCAAATCATGAAGAAAATAAGTGAAGCGAAAGCTGAGTATACGGCGGCATATTGGGTTGAAGTGACGACGAAGGACGCAAATAACCAGCCGGTGACTTTCCACAAAACACTAGCCACAACAGCTCCAGCAATGGCAGGGCGCATTTTAACTTTTGTGTTGGGAATGAATATATAGAAGAACGTGAAAGCAGTTATACTGAGCACGATTGGCAGAATGACAAGGCCGATTTGAATGAGCGAGCCGAGCGGCTCTATGGTGACGAGAGTTTTCACGACAGAGTTGTTCATTGCCGTTGCGCTGAGGCCGGTTGAGACAACGATTAAGACCGGCCCAATTAAGATTACACTCAAATAATCACTAAACCGCTGTGCAAAGGGGCGGGTTTCGGAGATATGCCAGATAAAGTTAAAGGCCCGTTCAATTTTTTGCATCACAGAAATGACGGTATAAAGGAGGAGAATAAGGCCCACTGATCCGAGCACACCAACTTTCATCCTCTCAACAAATTCAATTATTTTTAAAGTAATTTCTGCGCCTTTTTCGCCGAGTGGCTCAAACAGGCTGAAAAGGACAGGGCCTACTTCATTGTGAACGCCAAAGCCTTTGAGAACTGTGAAGCTGATGGCAAGAATTGGCACAAGCGACAGTAGGGTGGTATAAACTAAGCTCATCGCCCGCAAATTGAGTTGCCCTGCTCGGAGATCACGACCGACGACATAAATCATACGCAAAAGATGAAAAAATAGAACTTTGGGTTTAGCCCGATCATTAATATCCTGCGCCCAAACGTATCGTGAAATCCAGTTGTGTATGCCGTCTAAACCCATAGTCAGCCTTTCAGCACTTTTATTTCAGCGTTTACAAATACAATTCACCATATTTCTGCTTGAGAAGCGACTCTCTAAAGAGAATACTTAGTAATTAAAAGTTCAAAAAATTTACTAGGGAATACAAAAATGGCTGAGCACTACGTTAAGGAACTCGTGGTTAATTTGCCGCTGGCAAAAGCAAATGAAATTATTGCAACGGCATTGCAAATAGCTGGTGATGCAAATATTTTGCCGTTGACGGTTGCGGTTTTGGATGCCGGCGGAAATTTAATTGCTTTTCAACGCCAGGATGGATCCGGGATCGTACGCCAGGACATTGCGACGGGAAAAGCCTGGGGGGCGCTCGGTATGGGTGTTTCCAGCAGAACAATAAGGGACCGGCTACAAGACCGCCCGGCCTTTCAAGGGGCTATCGCCGCTGCTTCGCAAGGCCGCTTTATTCCGGTTCCGGGCGGCGTACTAATTTGCAACTCTGAAGGGCAGGCCATTGGCGCCGTGGGCATTAGTGGAGATGCTTCGGATAAAGATGAATATTGTGCAATAGAGGCCGTCAAAGCAGCAGGATATGTATCTCACCCTGAGAAACCTGCCGCTGATTGGGATCAAGCTAAGTTATAGTTAGCCGGGCTTGCCGGTTATACGGCCGGCGCGGGGTAATCCCAGAACGCAAATCAACGTCACAACGGCCGCTGCAGCCAAGGTAAGGAACAAGGTTCCAAATCCCCAACTGGCATGAATCCAAGCCACCAGAGGTAACGTGATCGCCATCGCCGAAAAGGTAATAATATATCTGAAGGCGAAAATTCGGCTGCGCCACTCTGGTGATGATATCCGGCCGACTAAAATATCATTGATGGGAATTTGACCAAATACCGCCATCATCACAATCATCGCCACCAACACTGAATTTAACCCGGTCATATTGTGAACCAACGCCAGGAAGCAAACCTGCAGGAGGGCGACAACCCCAAAGACAGAGCGGATAGAATGACGGTCAGCGAAATACCCAACGACTAATTGGGCGACACCGGCAACGGCAAAAACGATAAAGGCATAAAAGCCGATTTTGGAAGCCGTATCGGCAATGTCGGTCAGCCGTTCAGCAAATAATTTAGGCAGGGCAAAAGTCGTGCTTTGATAAATCACGCCACCGATTGCAGTTGAAATAAACATAATGGCAAAAATTCGAATTATAATTTTTCGATCTTCTGACCGGCTGGCGTCATTTTTAGATTTATTGGCAGTATTTTTGGCATCGGGAGTAGCTTCATGGTTCGAGTTTGTTTTAATAAAAAGCCCATAGGCCAGGGCAGTGCCAACACTCAAGATTCCAGGGACATAAAATGCCGCCCGCCAATCAATCATATCGATTAGAAGACCGGTAATGAGCGCCGCCGCGGCAACACCGAGATTGCCGAAAATGCCATTTATTGCCAGCGGCACACCAGTGCGCTTGCGCCCTTCAACTACAAGTGCCAAGCCAACCGGATGGTAGATGGCGGCAAACATCCCGATTACGAGTAACCCCGAGCCGATTTGAAGCGGTGTTTCGGCAAAGGACGTGACAATTGAGCTGATACCGATGCCGAAAAAAAACACCACCATCATACCTTCCCGGCTCCATTTATCGGCCAGCCAGCCAGCGGGCAGGGCGCAGACACCAAAGGCGACAAAACCTGGTGTTGCGTAAGGTATTAACTCGCCATAAGACAATCCCCAATTTTGCGAAAGTGACAATGCCGCGACGGTCGCGAAAATTAGCACGAACAGGTGATCATAAAGATGACCTATATTGAGGAAGAAAAAATTGAGGCGGCTTTGCGGCATTTGCAGGTTATTCCTTAGTTTCTGTTTGTCTCTAGGTTGTATTTATTTAAAGTATTTAAACATCTTCCTCCCTATATAAATAATTACTTGATGCATTAATAAAGTTTAGAAGGACAATTGAGACAGGCTATAGTGGGAAAAGTAAACCCAAAAATTGTTTGGACAACTTGCCTGCTGTCGGCCGGTGTGATTGTGCTTGTCTATTTTGCCGTTCCTTCACCAGACATAAATGGCTTTGTGTATTTGCTTGCTGCTCTGATTGGCGCGACGGTAAGTGCCTTTCTTATCAAGCAAAAATCTGATGACGGACAGGGTGATGGCCGGCTTCGAGCCTTAGCAAACATTCTACCCATTCATATCGCGGAAATTGGCACTGATATGCGCTTCAATTATATTAATGCGAGATTTGATGAGGATTTGCTTACCCGAATGAAACATTGGAGCGATTTGGAGTTAGATACGGTTATTGGCGAGAAAGTAGAAGATATTCTAAACCCGGACTCGCTGCAGCGGGTGCAGAAACACATGGAAAAAGTATTTCAAGGTGAAACTGTAAAAGTTGAATTTGAACTTCCCCCAAAAGAAAAAAATGGTGCTCCGGTCATTCGAAGAGGTAACTATATTCCCAAATTTGGTGAACAAGGCGGTGTTGAGGGTTTTTTCATTTTAACAGAAGATGTCACTTACCGGCGAAAAGCCGAAGAAGCACTAAAAAACAGCGAAACACTACATCGTTCTTTGACCGAACTGTTACCTCTTAGCATCATCGTAATGTTTAAGGATAGAGTGGTGTACTGCAATGCGGCAGCTGTTCAATTGTTTGGCGCCAAAACAGAAAATGAAATTCTCGGCGCGGACTTTATGGATTTTGTTCATCCCGATCACCACGAATTTGTCCAGGGCCGGAAATCCCAAAGGATGCAAAAAGGTATGGTCGATCTGGTGGAATACAAACAGCTGCGCCTTGACGGCAGCGTAATTTATACTGAAGTCGGTGGATTATCGATCCCATGGGAAGGCGAAAAAGCCGGTATGCTGGTAATCCGTGACATAACTGAACAGCGGGAAATCGAGCGGATGAAATCGGAATTCATCTCGATTGTCAGCCATGAATTGAGGACGCCGTTAACATCAATTAAAGGCGCGCTGGATCTTATTGAAGGTGGGGCGCTTGAGGAAGTTCCCGAAAAAATAAGCGATATGATAGGCATTGCCAGCCAGAATACAGAACGGCTCAGTAATCTGGTAAATGATTTGCTCGATTTTGAAAAACTTCAGTCAGGTAAAGTTGATTATGATTTCAAATCAGAGCCAATTGATGAAATCGTTGAGGCTTCGGTGGAAATTAATTTGACCTATGCCGAACGCCATGGCGTCAGTTTCAATTTTGCCTGCGATGATTTAAAAATATTAGTGCGAGCCGATCGTCAGAGGCTGTCTCAAGTAGTGACAAATTTGCTTTCAAATGCGGCAAAATTTTCTGCATCCGGTGATGTCGTAAATATTTATGTTGAAAAACGTGAAGAATCAGTCCGGGTGTCGATTGCAGACAAAGGACCAGGAGTGGCTGAAAATGATCGCCTTCGGATATTTGAACGTTTCGGCCAGAGCGATTCATCCGATACGCGTTCCGTTGGCGGAACCGGATTGGGCCTCAATATATCGAAAGCCATCATCGAAGATCACAATGGCCAGATCGATTTTGTCTCGGAGGTGGGTAAAGGTTCCGTCTTTTACTTTGATTTGCCGCTGGTGGAATAATCCCGAATATATTTGTCGATATACTCTTGTGCCTTTGAGGTTGTCCGGGATTTTTTTTCGGTCACCCGCGAACATTTTTCTGAACTAGATATCCAGGCGGAATTATTCAGTATCATGCCGCAGGTGGCTTGCCGTGTCGTGCCCGACGTCGATAGGCAAATGCGCGCGCCAATCTTGTAGTCCTCGCCGTAATACCGGCAGGTGAAAACCGGATCTGAGACACCCTGAGCCGCAGCTTGCTCGAGATGAATCAAAATTGCGGCACCTATCGTCAATATATTTTTCGGCAGCTGGATCATGTGCTTATGATAGTTGGATTTTGAAGAGGGGTGAACCTTATTCGTCTCCCAGGCCAGCCTTGATAAAACCTGTCTGCGTCTTTATGGATAGAGGAGGGGAAAAAATAAAAAAGGCTTTGGGGTATGACAAAAGTCCTGATCGTCGATAACGAGTATGAGAAATATAAAAATTATCTGGAGCCGATTTTTTCAGAGGTTGATTTTTCTTATGTGACAGATGGTGAGGCGGCTGAACCGCTGGTGCCGGAGACAGAAGTTATCATTTCAATCGGCCGTTGGCTGACCGCTGATATGGCGGCGGGTGCTAAAAATCTCAAATGGCTGCAATGCAATATCACCGGCACCGATCATCTGGACGAACCTTTGGCCGGCCGGCCTGATGTTTTGCTCACCAATGGGCGCGGCATTCACGGCCCCCAAATGACCGAAACCACGCTGCTCCATATGCTGGCGCTATATCGCCAAGTCCGGCGTCTGACCAAAAACCAGGAAACGCACGTCTTTGACCGCTTTCTGCCGAAAGTACTGGATACGCGAAAAGTCGCGATATTAGGGTTGGGTGCTATCGCCGAGCATATGGCGCGGACCTTTAAAGCGCTGGGCATGACGGTCTATGGCATTTCCCGCACCGACCGTGCTGTTGATGGGATTGATCAGGTTTTCTCTCGCGACAATATGGCTGCAGCCGTGGCCGAAGTAGATTTTCTGGTGGTGCTTGTGCCCTACGGAGCCGATACCGACAAAATCGTCAATGCCGCGACGTTCAAAGCAATGAAACCATCAGCTTGCTTGATAAATGTGGCGCGGGGCGGGGTGGTTGATGAGATGGCGCTTATCGAAGCCTTGAATACTGGTGAAATTGCAGCAGCCGGTCTCGATGTTTATGAAGTGGCGCCACTGCCGGATGAAAGTCCGCTCTGGGATATGGAAAATGTCTTTATGACGCCCTTTACTGGCGGACGGAGTGACATGTATGCCGAGCGGATACTAACGGTTATCGAGCCCAATCTGCGCGCCTATGTCGATGGCAAGCTCGATCAAATGATCAATATTGTAGAAAAATAATCCATTAAAATTAGGGAAGAAAATTATGAACCAAATGTCAGAACGGGTGAATAAACCAATTTCCACCAAAGAGCTGGAGCGCCGCTGGGCCGCCATTCGCGCTGCCATGGAGGAGCAGGGGATCGATGTTTTGCTAATGCAGAACAATAACGATCACATGGGTGGCTATACCAAATACGTCACAGATATTCCGGCGACCAACGGTTATCCGATGACTGTTGTCTTCCCGCGTGATGATGCCATGACCCAGATTAACCAGGGGCCGTTTGATATGGTGCGTGATCTGGACGTTGGCGGCTCGGACGGCATTCATCGCGGCGTTAAGACGCTGATGACGACACCATCTTATGCTTCTGCACCCTACACCCGTGAGTATGATCCATCCCTCGCCTGCAAAGCCTTGGAACCTTATAAAGACGGCACCATCGGGCTCGTTGGCACGTATCAATTATCATACGCCGTGGTCGAGTATGTGCAGAGGCAATTCCCTAACGCGACTTATGTCGAAGCCTCTGATCTGATGGATCATATCAAGGTTATCAAAAGTGATGAGGAGATTGAACTTATCAAAGGCACGGCTGACCAGCAGGTCAAAGCGATGGAAGCGGTTATTGCCGAGATCAAGCCAGGTATGAAGGATTCCGACGTTGCTGCCGTAGCCCTTCATGTTGGCCATAACCTCGGCAGCGAGCAGGGCGTTTATCTGTGTCAGTCCTGGCAAATTGGCTCACCTGCGGCGATTGGACCCCGTCACAATCAAGACCGGGTAATCCAGGAAGGCGATACATTTAATATGCTGGTTGAGAATAACGGCGCCGGTGGATTTTTTACCGAGATTGGCCGGACTATTGTTCTGGGTGAGGCCACCCAGGAACAGCATGATGAGCTCGCTTTCACGCTCGAAGCCCAGAAATTCTCCCTGGATTTGATGAAGCCGGGCACTCCCTGTGCCGAAATTTGGGACAAATACAACGCCTTCATGATCGAAAATGACCGCGACCCGGAAATTCGGCTCTACTGCCATGGCCAGGGTTATGAAATGGTTGAACGTCCCCTGATCCGCAAAGACGAACCGATGAACATCGAAAAGAATATGAACATCGTCTGCCATCCTGGCTATTCCCGCGGCAATGTTTATTCCTGGATTTGTGATAATTACATTATTGGCGATGATGGTCCCGGTGAAAGCATCCACAAAATGCCGCAGAAATTATTCGAAGTAGGGTAATGTAATAAGTGTGCTTGGCACATTTATTACAAAATTAGGGAATTGAGATGCGGTATGTGCGGCTTTATGCCGATGATCAAGGCGAGACCCACTTTGAAGATGTCGAGGATGAAATGCGGGTGGAGGATTTTGCCCCGCCGGCAGATCCTTTTTTAGTCTCCGAAATTCGGGAAGCCACGCGGTTTTCCTTTTTTGAGTTTCACGCCGGCTGGGTCGGCATTGCTCATCCGGCGCCGCGCCGCCAGTATTTTGCCGTTGTCCAGGGCGCCATCGAAATCACTGTGAGTGACGGTGAAAGCCGGATCGCCAAAGTCGGTGATGTTGTATTGGCAGAAGATACCAACAGCAAAGGTCATGTCACCAAAGTGATCAGCGAGGATAACTTTATCGCCGCGCTCACCCAACTGGAATAGGATATGACGCCTGAACTTGATCACATTGTTTTGGGCGCTGAGAGTCTCGAGCAAGGACTTCAATATATCGCCGAGAGATTTGGTGTCGACGTGCCCGGCGGCGGCGAACATTTGCAAATGGGCACCCATAATTGCGTCATGGCGTTAGGTTCCGGCTGCTATTTTGAAATCATCGCTATCGCGCCTCATTTGGATGCACCGGCCCGGCGACGTTGGTTCGTTTTTGATAACCCTGAACAACAAGCGCGCTTGGCTGAACGGCCCCGCATCTTGACCTGGGTGGTCCGGACTTCGGATTTGGCCCAAACACTTTCAAATTCAACTGCAGATTTCGGTGAAATAGTTGCCATGCAGAGAGGTGAGCTTAACTGGCAACTTACCATTCGCGAGGATGGCAGTTTGCCGTTTGGCGGCCTTTGCCCGGCAATTATTCAGTGGCAGGGTAATAGTCCACCAATCGCAAAAATGGCCGATCTCGGGTGCCGGGTTGAGGGTATTACTTTATCACACCCCGAGCCTGACTCCCTAAGTGCGGTGTTAAGTTCTATCGGTGCCAGCCATCTTGCGCATGTCATAAAAAGCGAAAATGATTCAAAACTTAACAAAGTAAAGTTTGCGACACCGCACGGATTGGTTATGCTTGATTGATGGATATGGAACAAAAGACATTTTCAGACGGTGAAGTCATTTTTAGCGAAGGTGACGATGGTGACAGTGCCTTTCTCGTGGCTTCCGGCGCGGTCGAAATATCCACCATGTCGGAAAAAGGCAAGGAAGTGCTCGGCACCATTCAGCAAGGCCAAATGTTTGGCGAAATGGCGCTGATTAGTGATAAGCCGCGCTCAGCAACGGCTGCGGCGGCAGGTGAAACCATCTGTGTCCTGGTCCCGCAGGTTGTATTCGACAGTGAACTGAAAGGTTCAAGCGCTTTAATGCAGTCTTTGGTTATTAATCTTATTGGCCATATCCGCTCATTAATGGGCCAGCTTGAAGATGCCCGTAAAACTCCTGATGTCATCTTTCATCGTCCGACGGATCATAAAACCTATACCCGCGACGGTTAAAAGTCTCTCCCAAGCAAATACACCGAAAAATTTAGTTGATTTTAATTCTTCTAAAAAGAAACTATAATTGCGAGTTATAAAAAAAATGTCTTAGGGTAAGGTGTAAGGAGTAATTCATAATGGGGATTAATCGGGTCGAAAGCCTGGTTTACGGTGTTGATGACATCGAAAAATGCACGCGTTTTCTAGATGACTGGGGGCTCGAGAAAAAAGAGAGCGGCAAATCAGGTGCTGTTTTTACGACGCTTGAAAACCAGACCCTTATTATTAAAGACATCAATGATGACGGGCTGCCGACACCTTGTGAGGACGGGCCGACGGTGCGTGAAGTGATGTGGGGCGTTGATAGTCAGGCGAGCTTGGAGGCGATCGGAACTGAGATGTCAAAAGATCGCGATGTCACCGAAGCAGCTGACGGCAGTCTCCATTGCTATGATGAGCTTGGCATCGCTATCGGCTTTCAAGTCGAAGATGTCGTTGAAGTTGAAGAAGAAGCGCCGGTATTAAATTTTAACCGGTTTGCGCCGCGTTTGAATGAAACCATCGAAAAAACTCAGGAGATTAGGACGCGGCCCTACCGGATCGGTCATGTGGTCTACAACTTCCCGGTTGAGTTTCGTGAAAAGGCAATAAGTTTTTACACCGAACGTTTGGGCTTCCGCCTCACCGATGCGGTCACGAAAATGGGTGATTTTATGCAATGTGAAGGTTCTACCTATCACCATAACTGGTTTCTTTCCCATCGTGGCAATCGCGTAATGTTTAATCATGTTGCTTTTGAAGTGAAGGATTTAGAGCAAATTATTCTTGGCGGTAAATATATGCGGCAGCGGGAATGGGATACCTCGCGCAATCCGGGGCGTCACAATCTCGGCTCGAACCTGCATTGGTATTTCAAATGTCCACTTGGTGGAGAGATTGAATATTTCTCCGACATGGACCGAATGGATGAAAATTGGCAGACCCGCTATTGGGATGAGCCGCCGGTCATCAATTTCTGGAAAGCGGATGTTATCTCTTAAGCGTCAATAGCGTTTCTTCTATTTACCGTTAATAGATTTTAACAAGGCCGGTAACATCCGCCAAATTTGCGCGATGATAAATGGCGCTCCGATCGGATCGCCAAAAGCACCTGCCGTCGGTGGACCAACTATAAATAATTTTTCATGTGGCAGGCCGTCGTTGCCAATAGCCCGGCATTGGGCGTCAACTTCAAAACCAATATTGATGGCGGTCGCTTTGGCCAAATTCCGCCTTAGTAAAGATTGGTAAAAAGGATTGGCCGTTTCAACAGGCGATAAAGCCGGTCCGGTACAGTTGATTATCGCATCAAATCGATGTTCCTCTAGTTGACCGTTCGGCTGGAAATTTACCCGCACTTCGATCTGATTGCTGTTATCTTTTGCTGAAACGATTTCGCCGGTTCTGTAGGTAAGAACACCTCTCGCAAGAGCATCGTCCAAAATGAGCGCAGTTTGCGGCGGTAGGCGAAAGCGATGGGAATCATACCATGGGCGCAAATAACGCAAATATTGGCGTTTCTCCCGCTCGGAAAAACTAGGCCATATCTGCCACACGCAATCCCGTAACTCGTCAAATGCCCAATGCCAATGTCCGCCGCTTGCCATATCCTGTTTCATATTCTTTCGGAGATTGGACAATACCTGCAACAGTGAGCCGTTAAGATGGGGTGGTATGTCCTCCATAATTGCATCGAAAGGATGTCGAGGTGTTGCATCCTGGGGTGGCGGCGCATGGGTTTTGGGTATATGGCCATTTCGGGAGATAGCGGTGATATCGCCGTTATGCCCTTGTCCCACCAGCGTTGTGACAACATCCGACATTGTTAGCCCAGCGCCGACGATCAGTACATTGGCGTCCTCTTTAATACTCGCAATTTTATCGAGATCCCACGGCGAAATAAAAAAGGCGGGATGTTCCGCCAATTCTTTATCGAAGGGATATGGGACAATAGGAGATTGATTGCCGGTGGCAAACACGATGACATCTGATTCTAACTTAGAACCACTTTGCATTTCTATTTGGTAACCTTTTTCGAGCGGCAAAATATCTACAGCTTTATCTTGGAGGTGCTTGATTTTCGAGTCTGAGGAATTGGCTCGATGGTAGCTTGCCATTATTTCAGAAACGTATTTGGCAAACTCCGTTCGCCGGGCATAAATCGCGCCATCCTCCGCCAAGGCGTCCGGATCACGGTCGAGCCCGCCGCCATCAACAAACCAATGGTGAAATTCTTCGCCGCGATCAGGTGTCAAAAATTGAACAAACAGGGGCGCATTTAGACGGTGATCTATGTCATCTGCCGAGTAGGCCACGCCCGCTCCCAATACCGATCGCGGTTCGACGATATTAATATTGAGCGGTTTCTCGGCCTGGTCACACAGTTGGACCGCAACGGAACATCCGGCTAAGCCACCACCGATTATCGTTACTGTGTTACCAGAAATGGATTTTTTTAGCGCCATTTCTCCAGCCAGCTGAGCCCTTCCAGCGTGTCACCAGCTGGCGCATATTCCAAGGCGACCCATTTGTCGTAGCCAATGCGATCAAGCGTATTGAGAAAGCTGTCGTAATCCACTTCACCGGTGCCAGGTTCATGACGTCCCGGCACATCGGCGATTTGAATATTGCCGATATAGGGCAAGTATTTTTCCACAGTTTCCTCCATATGACCTTCTGTGCTGTACATATGAAAGGCATCATATTCCATGCCAAGGTTAGGATGGTCTAGCTCTTCCACCACCGCCATGACCTCCGCCGTGGTTGTGAGTATAGAATTCGGTCGAATTTCCGGATTAAGTGCTTCGATGATAACCGGGATACCGAGATCAGACATTTCTTCGGCAGCAATCCGCATGTTGTCTTTGAAGACGGGTAGAGCGTCAGCTTTGCTCACGCCATCAGGTGGCGTGTAGGCCGGAATTACCAAACCCATTGGCTCAAGCGCTGCACAGTATTTTTTCGCCGCGGCCAGATTTTCTCTAAATTTGCCTTCTTTGCCAGGAGCCGCAGCAACCAGTGGGCCCATCTGTATGCCTTCACCGACCGCGATATTAACCACGGACCACAGAATGCCTGTGCGTTCGGTCTCAGCGATCAAATCTTCAATCGGAATGTCGTAAACAAATAAAAGTTCAACCGCTGCGAAGCCGGCATCCTGGGCGGCTTGGATGCGTGCCACCGGGTCTTCGATTTCATTAAACATCATGCCGATATTGGCGGAAAATTTGAGCATGGATTTCCTCTCTGGCTAGTGAGCATAAAGTTAGATTAGTATGATCCTGAAAATACCCCAAAAACAAACAGGAATTGAAAATGAAAAAAGAAATTGTTGAGGTTCCCGGTTTCGAAATGCCGAAATTACCGGATGGCCGACCGCTCGTACCACTTTCGCCGGCAACCAAGGCTGGTGGATTTGTCTATGTCTCGGGGTTGCCACCGCTAAATCCGGATACTGGAGATATGGTTATGGGAGATATTCAAGTTCAAACCCGGCAATCCCTGGAGAATGTAAAACGTGTTTTAGAGGCTGCAGGCAGTTCTATGAAAAATGTTCTGAAGGTTCATGTTTATTGTTCAAACTCAGGCTATTTTGCGCAAGTGAACGAAGTTTATCGGGAATATTTTGACAAAGATGCCCCCGCCCGGACCTTTATTACAGTTGGTTCATGGATGATGCCGTTTGATATTGAGATCGACTGTGTCGCCATAGAAAATTCTGAATAATGGAAAAAATTAATAAATAACACCTTTTTATACTTTTTTTAGTGACTTTAATTTCTGTTTGTGGAACTATTGGCACAGTTGATCTTTCCGAGAAGGAGAAAACTGTGGCCAAATCCTCATCAAGCGAAGGCGGTGTTCAAAGCATCAACCGAGCGGCGACTGTCCTGCGGGCGGTTGGTGCTGCGGGTATTGAAGGTGCGCGTTTAAAAGACATTGCCGAAGATACTGGTCTTTTGCCACCGACGGTTCATCGCTTGTGCAAGGCGATGTTATCCGAAGGATGGTTGCGGCAACCGGAAGGACAGCGGCGCTATTTCCTCGGTGTTACTCAACCAACGCCGGCCAATTTAGCAACGGAGCGGACTCTACTCATCCAAAGCGGCCGCACAGCGGTGCGATATTTAGCCGAAAAAACCGGTGATACAGCCTATCTGTTTTTGCGGATCGGTCTTGATGTCCTCTGTGTCGAACGATGCACCGGTAATTTCGCCATTAAAGCTCTTGCGGTTGATGTTGGCGATTGGCGGCCTTTGGGTCTGGGTGCGGGCGGTCTCGCAGCCCTGGCCGGCTTGCAGGACAAAGAACGTGAAAATGTTATGAAGCTGCTGTTGATTAACCGACCGGAGGTGAAGGAGCTTGGGCGCGAATGGCTTGAAGAGCAGGTCAATCTCACAAGAGCCAATGCCTATTCGGTAGCACAATATACGGGCCTGGTGAACGGTGTTACCGGTATTGCCGCACCGATTATGTGGGCGGGTGGTATTTCATTTGGCGCGCTCAGCGTTGCCGCCATTGACGAGCGGTTGCCGGAAGGCCGCCGGGAAGAGATTGCCGAGATTTTGAAATATGCCTGCGCCAATATTCATCAATTGCCGCAAGCGCCAAATCCTCGCGAGGGATATGCGCTGGCAGACGAAATAGTTTAAAGGGAGAGAAAAATGGCATCACCAAAGAAAACCCAAGCTACCCGAGGTGAGTACTCGGAACATTATTATCCGGATACCGAAGAGCTTGGTGAAGATGAAATGCGGATTGTCGCACTTGGCACCGGCCGGCCTTTTCTACGGCGCTCCCAAGCTAATGCTTCCTGGCTGATCGAGTTGGGCAATGGTGATAAATTTGTTTTTGATTACGGCTTTGGCTCGCAGATGAATTTTACGGCGCTTGAAATTCCCTATAGCGACGTCAACGCCTGGTTTGCGACCCATCTTCATACCGATCATGTTGGCGACTTCGGCCAAGTTTGGGTCGGTTCCTGGGCCGGCGGCCGCTTGGAGCCGCTGGAAATGTACGGCCCGTCCGGGCTTGAACCCAAATATGGCTTTAAACATTTTGCCGAAAAGCAAAAGGAATCCTATGCCTGGGATACCGATACACGGGTCGGCGCCTTACCGGCCATAGGCGCTGAGATCAATATCCATGAATTTGACTATTCAAAAACCCATGTGATCTATGAGCAAAACGGCGTCAAGATCACGAGCTTCCCGGCAGTTCACTTGTTTGATGGCGCGGTGAGTTTACGGCTTGATTGGAATGGGCTGTCTTTTGTTTATTCCGGTGACACCACGCCGAGCCAATTTTTTATTGATAATGCCAAAGGCGCCGATGTGGTGGTCCATGAGACCTTCAATACTATCGAGCAATTGATGGACCGCTCCGGCTATGATGAACGGACGGCGAGGGCGATTGGCACCTATATTCATTCGGCTCCACAAGAGGCTGCCGTGGTTTTGAAAGAAGTTGATCCCAGACTGGCGATCATCTTTCATTTCTTCAATGATTTTGACACCTCACCTGAAATGCTAACCAAAGTCAGAGAACACTACCAAGGGCCGCTCGCCATGGCGACAGACTTTATGGTGGTGAATGTCACCAAGGATCAAATCGTCACCCGCATGACCGAGTATTCGGAGCATGTCTGGCCGAATAAATCCAAACATGAGGGCTTTGGAAAAGCTGAACGTAAGAAAATGACCGAGCTCTCGCCCTGGCTCAAAGAAGCACAGCTTTTTCCAAAATTCCCCTCGGATCGCGGATTGGTTAATGAAGACGAGCTTTAAGATAAAATAAAAAAAGGGCGGTACCAAGCGTGGTACCTCCCTTTAGTTTCCCCGGGTAGTTCGGTTTACAGTCCTTTGATACCTTTCATATTTGGCAGTTTATGAGCAATACCCTTGTGGCAATCAATGCAGGTCTTATCGCCACTGGCCAGTGAAGTTGAATGGAATTTTGCGGCCCGTGGGCTTTGACGTGTGAAATCCATGTTATCAAATTCATGGCAGTTCCGGCATTCGAGAGAATTATTGGCTTTGAACCTGGCCCACTCGTGCTTGGCAAGTTCGAGGCGTTTTGCTTCAAATTTCTCAGGCGTATTAATCGTGCCAAAGAATTTACCGTAGAGCTCCTTCGTTGCGGCCATCTTGCGGGCGATCTTGTTAGTCCATTCATGCGGCACATGGCAATCAGGGCAAGTTGCTCTGACGCCAGAGCGGTTGGAATAATGGATCGTCGTTTTCAGCTCTGCAAAAACATTGTCTTCCATTTCGTGACAGCTGATACAGAAAGTTTCCGTATTAGTCAGTTCTAAGGCCGTATTGAAGGCACCCCAGAAAATGATACCCGCCACGAACCCGCCGATGGTGAGAAAGCCAAGGCTGAAGTGAACGCTAGGGCGCCTTAAGGCTCGATAGATCCTCAGATATATATCGATTAGCTTAGACATTTTAGGCGTCCTCTAGTTCTTGGTTTTCTTCTGTAATATGCTGTCAATGTCGACAAAATTATTGGGTACCAAATCCTTAATCTCGGTTTGTCCAACGTGACACTGAGTGCAGAAGTAGCGTCGTGGCGACACGGCTGCCCGAAATTGCCCATCTCGATCCATATAATGCGTTACGCTAATCGCCGGAGCCTGGGATTCCTGAACCGCTTTGCGGCTGTGACAGAACATGCAGCGATTAGTATTAAGATCAATCTGATAGTTATTGATCGCGTGCGGGATGGTCGGTGGTTGTTCAGGATAGCTCCGAACTTGTTTTTTATCGTCATTATACACTCTCGGAATAGGTGGCGCTTTGGCTTCTTTATTAAGCGCACCATCACGCAAGGTCGCGAGTTTATCCGCCGATTGTGCAGAAACCATTGTCGTTGAGACAAAGACCATGGCTGCAATGAGTACGATTTTTTTCAACATGATCCACCTCATACTTTCACGATTTTGACGGCGCATTTTTTGTAATCCGTCTGTTTGGATAAAGGATCGGTAGCGTCCAATGTGACCTTATTGATCAATTGGCTGGCGTCGAACCATGGTACGAAGACCAAGCCTTTCGGCGGTTTGTTGCGGCCCCGGGTTTCGATACGGCTTCTTATTTCGCCGCGTCTCGAAATAACCCGGACCTCATCACCGCGTCTGAGTTTTTTCTTCGTTGCGTCGTCAGGATGCATGTAAACGAGTGCATCCGGAACGGCCTTATAAAGTTCCGGGACCCGCTGGGTCATTGAGCCTGAATGCCAATGCTCCAAGACGCGATCGGTGGAAAGCCAGAAATCGTATTCCTTATCTGGTGATTCAGCCGGCGGCTCATATGGCAAGGCGAAGATGTTCGCACGGTTATCTTTCTTGCCGTAGAACTGAACTTCAGTTCCTTCTTTGACATAAGGATCATGACCTTCACGGAAGCGCCATTTGGTTTCCTTACCGTTGACGACCGGCCAACGCAGACCTCTGGTATTCTGATAGGTTTCGTAAGGTGCCAGATCATGCGCCTTGCCACGGCCAAAGGCAGCATACTCTTCAAACAAGCCTTTCTGAATGTAGAAACCAAAATCTTTGGCCTCGTGATTGTTGTATTCCTTATTCATTTCTGACAACGGATATTTATCGACTTGCCCGTTTTTAAACAAAACCTCGTAGAGCGTTTTGCCTTTAAAGTCAGGATGGGCATTGAGAATTTCCTTGGGCCACACTTCATCTGTCGTAAAGCGTTTGGAAAATTCCACAACCTGCCACATGTCGGACATTGAGTCGCCCGGGGCATCGATCAATTGTTGCCATTGCTGGGTGCGCCGTTCGGCATTGCCATAAACGCCTTCCTTTTCGACCCACATTGCCGTCGGCAAAATGAGATCGGCAGCTTGCGCTGTCACCGTTGGATAGGCATCAGAGACAACAATAAAATTGTCCGGATTGCGGTAACCAGGTAGCGTTTCCTCATTCATATTAGCCGCAGCCTGAACATTATTGTTAACCTGCACCCAATAGGCGTTGATTTTGCCGTCCTTGAGATGACGGTTTTGCAACGCAGCGTGGGCGCCGACTTTACCCGGAATAATGCCGTCTGGCAGTTTCCAGACTTTTTCAGCAAATTTGCGATGCTTCGGATTGGCCACGACCATATCTGCCGGCAGACGATGGGCAAACGTGCCAACCTCGCGGGCAGTGCCACAAGCTGAGGGCTGTCCGGTCAAGGAGAACGGGCTGTTGCCAGGCTCAGAAATTTTACCGGTCAAAAGATGGATGTTATAGAGCAGATTATTACACCACACACCGCGGGTATGCTGGTTAATACCCATGGTCCAAAGCGACATAACTTTGGTTTGAGGGTCAGCATAAATTTTCGCCAGAGCTTCCAGGCGGTTCTCCGGTACGCCGGACATTTTTGCTGCATATTCGAGTGTGTATTTCTCAACGAATTTAGCAAATTCCTTGAAGTTGATTTTTTTCGAACCACCAGCTTTTTTGGCGTTCTTTGCCTTTTTTTGCAGCTCATGCGTTGGCCGGAGGCCGTAACCGATATCGGTGTTTCCTTGGCGGAAGTTGACATGTTTTTTGACAAAATCCTGATCAACATTGCCGCTTTGGATAATGTAATTGGCAATATAGTTAAGGATCACCAAATCTGAATGTGGGGTGAAGACCATCGGGATGTCGGCAAGGTCAAAACACCGGTTCTCAAACGTTGAAAGAACGGCGACCTTAACATTTGGATTGCTGAGACGTGTGTCAGCGAGACGTGACCACAGAATCGGATGCATTTCCGCCATATTGGAGCCCCACAGAACGAATGCATCGGCATGCTCCAAATCATCGTAGCAGCCCATTGGCTCATCAATACCGAAGGTGCGCATAAATCCGCCGACGGCCGAAGCCATGCAGTGCCGCGCATTGGGATCGATATTGTTGGAGCGGAAGCCGGCTTTCATTAATTTGGAAGCTGCATAGCCTTCAAAGACGGTCCACTGACCGGAGCCGAACATGCCAATGCCGGTTGGCCCCTTTTCCTTCAAAGCTTTCTTCCATTTTTCTTCCATAATATCGAAAGCTTTGTCCCAGGAAACCGGCTCGAAATCACCATCTTTATCGTATTTGCCGAATTTCATTCTGAGCAGAGGTTTTGTCAGGCGGTCCTTGCCATACATTATTTTGGACAGGAAATAGCCTTTGACACAGTTCAGGCCCGCGTTGACTTCGCTCTTGATATCACCGTGGGTGGCAACAACTTTGTTATCTTTCGTAGCCACCATAACGCTGCAACCGGTGCCGCAAAAGCGACAGGGTGCTTTGGACCACTTGAGCTTTGTTGCCTCAGAATCTGTGACCAGATTAGAGGCCTGGGCCGAAAGTGTCACACCAGCAACTGTAGCAGCAGTCGCTGCGGCATTTGCTTTCATAAAATCTCGACGGCTTAGTTTCATGACTTTTACCTTCTTAAGAATTTTCATCAAATTGGTGATAGACAAGCGCCGTATTGATGACGCCGGGAATGGAGTTAATTGCGATAATGCGTTCGGCAATATCTTTTTCACCGTAGGTTTCTAGGGTTAGTACGAGTTTTCCCTGTTCGTTCGAGCCGTGAATTTCCGCACCTTCGATCTCATCAATCTCGGCAATGATTGCTTCGACCTGGATCGGTTGTGCGTGGATGACATAGCCGGAAACATGAAACTCATCATTTTTTCTATTAGTCATTCGATACTGCCTTTGCCGATACTAAAGTTATGGCGCTCGGTGGACATACTGGAAGACAATCGCCACAGCCCGTGCAGGCGTCTTCTTGAATGTGTGGTGTTGGCACTTTTTTCGATGTCCAAAAGAATTTAATGGCGCGGGGTTCGCAGATGTCACCACAGATCTGACAGGCAACGCGATCAATAGCGAAGCATCGACCGCTGATACGTGCAATTTGAGAAGCTTCCGCCTCAGCATTTCCGGATTTGTCCACAACTGCGGAGTTGCCGATCAAAAACGCACGTTTTGCCCGGTCGATATTTTCGTTATTTTTTTGTTCTTTGAACATTTCGTTCACTAACTCACGAGGGAGTCTTCAGGATGCTGGCGGTCCAGCAAGAATCTGACTAATCCAAATTAAAAATCCATAGCCGCCGACAATAATGACCGACAAAATCGGCGCCAATAACACGGTGACAAATAGAAAGGCTTTAAACTCGGATTTCATTTCTGGTTCAGAGGCAGGTGCTTGAGCAAGATCATTCATAATATGTACTCTTCGCTTTGACGATGATTTGCCTAAGCTACCATATAATAGTTCTAAAAGAATTGACTTTGATCATTTAACCACAAAAAAATTGTGTTAATTAGAGTATGCTAATATGGATGGCCCGAGGCAGCCGCCAAAAACTTCATCAGTGGCGAGGCGGCTTTAAAAGTCTTAGCGACCTCTTCGACGAAATTTCTTTTGCGCGCCACAGATGGTTTGGCGTGGCGCATCGCGAAATAAGACTGGCGTTTAAGATCCTCGATATATTTGTGCTCGGGATCAAAGCCTTTCGGTGGCCGCACCAAGCCGTCACCGGCGACGCCACCGAAGGTATCTTTCAAGCGTTTGTTTGATATTACCTTTTTCCAGTCATCCGGCCGCTCGGCAATGCGTTCGCGGACCAGCTTAAGTCTATCGGATGGTGGTTTCCAAATACCGCCGCCAAAAATAATTTCGTCAGTTGCGATTTGCACATAGAAACCGGGCGCGTGCGCATCTTTACCGGCATTGTGGCGGAACTGGCAGGCGGCATGATCTTTGTAAGGGCGCTTGTCTTTTGAAAAGCGTACATCTTTGTAAATGCGAAACATAGAGCCGCCATGGCGTTTTGGATTGGCGATATAGTGCGGCGATATTTTTTCGAGATGCGGCGCCATGGCAGTAATAAATTCCACCATTTCACCTTGCACGATGTCGGTGTAGCGCGCTTTGTTAGCGTTGAACCACTCGCGGTTATTGTTGTCGGCGAGATCGCTAAAGAAACCGAAAAAGTTTTTGCTGAATCCGTTGAAATATGAGGCCATCGTTATTTTCTCTCTAAAGGTTAACAAAATCAAAGGTGCCAGGCACCTTTCAAAAAATTAACCATTTCAATGGTCGCTAAGCCGCCAGTATTTCCTTGGCCCGGGGCCACACCAACTTGCCTTGTTCCTCCATCAGCGGAATATATTTTTCATTGATCCAATCGCCAATGCCAATCGCATAATTTGGCCGCACTTTCACCCGTTCATACCAAGCCAGTATTTTGGGGCGCTGCTCGAACAAATCCATAAACTGCACATGATCCATGCGGGTGAGGTAGGGCGTGTAAGCAATGTCGGCGAGGGAATAGGTGTCGCCCGTCAGCCAAGTGTGTTCGTTGAGAGCCTCTTCCATATCAGAAAACAGCTTGTCCCAGCGCTTTATCGCTGGTTTGAAATAACTTGAATCAACGCCTTTGAACGTCACTTCCATCGTGCGATCCCGCTTGGCCTGATCCGGGATAAGATTGATATGAGCGATTACTTCTTCTTCGGTACGGCCTTCCAAGGTCTGATACCTGAAAGCCACGCTGTTGCTGATGGTACCGACAGCGGCATGAAGCCCCTCGTCCAATTGTTTCAACCAGCCCCGCATACGGGCAATCTCAATCGGATCCTGAGGGCGCACGCTAGTTTCCGGATAGGCGTCTTCCAAATATTCCATGATGACAGTTGATTCACATATGATCGTGCCGTTATCGACAAGTGTCGGCACCACGGCGCCCGGGTTCATTTTAATATATTCCGGCGTCCGCGTGTCGCCTTTGCGTAAATTCATATGGTGGCCTTCCCACTCCAGACCTTTCTCGGCTAAAGTCAGGCGCACCTTTTGGGCGCAGGTCGACATATCGTTGTGATAAAGTTCAAGCATCTTCGGATTTCCCTTGGTTTTGGTTAGGTAATTTCTTGTGTCATGTATTTAACGACAATTTCGGTGGTTTGGGAAATATGATTTTTAAGTAAATCCGTCGAGCGTTGGATATCACGGGTTAAAACGGCCTCCAGCAGCCGCTCATGATTTGAGCCACGCTTGGCTGGCTTAGGCGTATTGCGGGCCCAGAGATGCCAATAGCGGGTGGCTTGATAAAACAGTGTCGTCCGCATCTGCAAAAGTTTTGGTGATGTCGAAGCTGCCAGCAGGGCTCGGTGAAATTCTTCATGTAGCTCCGCCCAGTCAGAATCCAAGATAAAGGGTTGCTGTGAAGTCAGCCGATTTTCGACCCGCTCCAGGCGGTAATGGGCCGAGATAATTGCAGCTTCCCAGGCATCATCGCCGTCGGCTATCGCTTCTCCAAGTGCCTCCGGCTCCAGCAAAAGCCGCAGCCGCGTAATCTCTTGAATGTCTTCGATTGAGATAGGCGCGACAAAAAAGCCTCGGCGCTCTTCATTGCTGACCAGGCTTTCTGCACAAAGACGGTTGAGCGCTTCGCGTAAGGGCGAACTCGAGAAACCGTAGTGATCTTTTAGAACGTCGAGCTTGAGTTGCCGGCCAGGCGCCAGGGTGCCATTGAGGATATCACTCCTCAATTGCTGTAAAGCCTGCTCCGATAGAGGTGCGGCTTTTTGTCCCCCGGACTCCAGAATATCTAACAATGCGCCAGCCTTTCCCCCATTTTTCGTCCCTTTTTACAGATGCGAAAAAATAGTCCGGCACTATAACTCACATATTATTAAAAATGCATAAAAAAAATATCTTGCAAAATATTTAAATTATGCAAAACTATAAAAAGTTAAGCTTTTGTTAAGTGATTAAATTGTTTTGGGGGACTTTACAGTGTCAGTAGAAATTCATCCGGTCTTGTCACATATGGCGTTATTCGTTCGTGACGTTGAGAGAATGATCGACTTTTATGGGCGGGTTTTGGGGTTAAACGTGTCCGATGGCCGCAAGATGGCAAAGGGGGCAGCGCGGGGAGATTCGGAGATTATTTTTCTCAGCAACGATCCGCAAATTCACCAACAGCTGCAATTGTCGAATGCCCTGTTTGGCGAAGATGACTGCAATGTCGTTCACCAAGTATCATTTCGGCTTGGCGGTCTAAACGAATTACGCGAGATCGCCCGGCGGGTTGTTGAGGAAACTCAGATGGAAGTGGATCAGCTTGATCACGGTAATGCCTGGTCGCTTTATTTCAGGGATCCGGAAGGCAATATGCTGGAGCTTTACGTTGAAACACCGTGGCAAGTCGAACATCCATTCGCCAAGTCGTTCGATGTGATGCAGCCTGATGACGTCATTATGGCCACGACATTTGAACGGGTGCGTGATCTCACCGGTGCTGACCCGTGGCAGAAATCGGCCTTGGAAGAAGCTTAAAAAGCGTCAGCCCATAAATCTCGGCAGGAACAGTGTGATGGTCGGGAACAGAACCAACAGGGTCAGTCGCACCAGATCTGCCATCCAGAAAGGTGTCACCCCTTTAAAGATCGTGCCCGTGCTGATATCGGGCAGCATGGTATTGAGCACAAATATGTTCATGCCCACTGGTGGGGTGATCAGACTGATCTCAGTTACCACAACAACAATAATACCGAACCAGACCGGATCCAATTTTAGCCCTAGGACAATTGGGAAGAACAGCGGCACGGTCAGCAAGATCATCGCAATGCTGTCGAGCACTGCGCCCAGTCCGACATAAATCAGCATAATGGCAAAAATGACAACCAGGGGATGGGTATCAAGGCTGGTCACCCAAGCGCCCATGGTTTCCGGCATACCGGTTTCGTTCATCAAATTTGAGAAAATCAGGGCACCGATCAAGATAAAGAACAGCATGGCGGTCGTCTGTGCTGCGTCAGCCAACAATTCAAATAACGTCTTCCACGATAAGGCTTTGCGGAACAGGCAGAAGAAGAAACCGCCACAGGCACCAATGCCGGCTGCTTCGGTTGGTGTGAACAAGCCAATATAAATGCCGCCGATGACCAGCAGGAACAGCAGCAATACGCCCCAAACCTGGCTCAAGGCCTGAAAGCGTTCTTTCCAGCTGGTGCGTTCACCGGGCGGGCCTATTTCCGGGTTCATGCGGGTAACGATAGAAATCGCGATGTTGTAGCCAATGATACCGAGCAAACCCGGTACAATACCGGCGATAAACAGGGCACCGATATCGGTCGAGGTCATAATGCCGTAGATTACCATAATCACGCTGGGCGGAATGAGAATACCCAAGGTGCCACCGGCTGCTATTGCACCGGTTGCCAGCGTATCCGCGTATTTGTACCGCCGCATGGGCGGCATTGCGACTTTGGACATGGTTGCTGCTGTGGCCACGGAAGAGCCGCAAACCGCACTAAAGCCGCCGCACGAGATAATGGTCGCCATCGCCAGCCCGCCACGTTTGTGGCCGATCCAGGCATGAGCAGCAGTATAAAGCTCGTCGGCTAGTCCAGCCCGAGTAATAAAACTGCCCATCAACACGAATAGAGGGATTACAGATAGTTCCGAGGACTGCGCCGTATCATAGGCCAGGCGTCCGACCATGGAAAAAGTCCCCTGCCAGCTGACATATTGGCCAAAGCCGATAATACCAACAGCGGCCATGGAAAAAGCCACGGGAACGCGGAGAAACAGCAGGGCGATTAAAACCGCAAAGCTAATAAAGGCAGCAGTCATGCAATAATAATCCTATACGTTTTCGGCTGATATTTCTGAAGGATCGCGATCCGGTAAAAAGGTCAAGGCGATCTGGATCGGCACACTTATAATGGTCATGACGGCCATGAAATAACCAACCGGCGCCAAGGGGATTTTGAGAAACAGGGTGACATCATTGTAGCCTGCTAGCTTTTCGGCGACATCCCAAAGCCGCCAGGCAAACAGCGCTAAAATCCCGGTACACAGCAAATTGACGCAAAACTTTTGCACAAGGCGAAGTTTGGGTCCGATAAATCCGTCCAATAGTGTAACGGCGACATGACCTTGATTGGCAGTAACGATTGGCACACCGGCGAACACCAAAATTCCCATCAGAATTTCAGTGACTTCAAATAGTCCAACAATGGAATAGTTGAAGGCGTCACGCGAAACAACATCGATGACGACAAGCCACATGATGACAAACAACGTCACCGAGGCGAATATTGTTAACGCCCGGCTCAGTTGTTCACGGAGCCGGGCGTATGAAGTTTCTTCGGTCATATGTTTAGAATACCAGACTTATTTGCTGGCGGCTTCGATTTTTTTAATCTCAGCTTTATACATGGCGAGGGCGGCTTCACCGTCCACACCCTTAGTTGCGGCTTTTTTCATCCAAGCAGCTTGAAGGGGTTTCCACATTTCTTTGGCTTTATTAGTGAAAGCGGCCGGCATTGGTATAATTTTGATGCCATTTTCTTTCATATGTTTAATGCC
The DNA here is from genome assembly GCA_964566055.1 of uncultured Rhodospirillaceae bacterium. GTDB lineage: Bacteria > Pseudomonadota > Alphaproteobacteria > Rhodospirillales > UBA2165 > TMED23. Next base: position 36,615 of record CAZMHI010000008.1, on the reverse strand, counting down.
GTTCCGGTCTGCCAAATCCCAGGCATCACCGATATAATTTGCAGCATGTTCGCCGGAAATACCTTCGATGATTTTCTGGTCTTTTTTGGAAATACCGTCCCATTTGGCTTTATTCATGTACATTTGGAAAACGGTGGCATAGGCGCCTCCGGGGGGAACAGTCGTAAACTTGACCAATTTACCTAGTTTGAAGTTTTTAATGCCTTCATAGGTCAGGAACACGCCATCGATCACGCCTTTAGACAGCATATTATGTACTTTGGTAATCGGCGCAAAGATTGGGGTGGCGCCCATCGACTTAGCAAGCGCTGAGATGTTGTCGCCGGAAACACGGAGTTTCAAACCTTTAAGCGCTGCCATATCGGTAACCGGACGTTTGGAATTGTGGATCAATCCGGGGCCATGGACCCAGAATGTCATCAATTTCATACCTTTGGCTTCGTTGGCTTTTTCAAAATGCTTTTTGTAGACCCGCCAATACGCAACGGTACGTGCCTTTGCACTGTTGGTCAGAAATGGAAATTCAGCCATTTTATGGAGCAGGAATCGGCCCGGAGTATAGGCTGGAATAATGTGTGCAACGTCAATGGCACCGTCTTTAATGAAGTCGTGATAGGCGGGTGGTGCGCCAAGACCTTTGGTCAGCATCCGGACATTAACGCGGCCTTCGGTTGCCTTGCCGACAGATTTGACCCAAACATCGACGCCAAATTTGCGCATTTCATGATGCGGCGGATCCCAAGTCGCATAGCGTAAATTTTGACCAGCTTTGGCGTCGGCAATGCCGCCCAATGCCAAGCCTGCTAAGGCAGCGCTGGTGGTCAGCGCAGCGGTAAATTTCTTAATCATTTAGTTTCTCCCAAAATCTGAAATTAGGTATTTGTTGCGCCGTCTTCTAATGAAGTGGCGGTGGTCCAATTACAGGCGGTGTAAATGAAATTTCCCCTCCTGCATCCTCTTTAATACTTGATGTCACTTCCGTGATTCTTGAATTAAAGATTTATAACAAATCCCATAATATAGGATTTTGACTGAGAGTCTAACTTTTAATGCGATGATTAAGGCGGCGGGAAAATAATTGGACAAAACATCGTCTAATTTTGAGGGAGGCGGATTTTAGAAAATTTGAGGAAGGTAAAAAGCCCTATCCCCACTGCACCCGAAAGCGGATGTCATCGGCATAACGCAAGAGAGTCAGCTAATGACCCAAAGCAGACATTGTTAACTATTGGCTGTTGCCGAACTTGAATATTTGAACCGGAAGCCTCGAATTAGATTGGCGCCGATACCGATCAATACTTCGACTGATAGGCTGCTTCCACCTCTTTGATGGCAGCTTTCGTTAGCCGGTCGCGTTCTCCCTGGTCATCGGTGCTTTCCGCCACTTCTACTGCGACGTCGGCCATGTCTTTGCCAAGCCTACCGATCATTTCAAAGTCGGCATCTTTGTCCGGGAGTTCTTTGACACTCACAAGAGAATCAAAAGAATAAATTATGCGTGCTTTCGGGCCATCGGGCTCTTCGGTGGCTGGCTTTGGGAAGGCCTCAGGGACTTTGCCGTCGAGAATGTTTCGAAATGTCTTTCTCATCAGAGTTACGCCCCGGTCAGTGGTGCCGAGATGCTCCGACTTGTGGAACGGCAAGGTTTGGCCTCCCCATAAGGTGCCTTGAGCCTGGAAATCGTCAGGCGTGCGCTGCATCTCCTCATAGCTCAGGGTGTCGGCGCGGTCTACCTGGCCTTCCATGTCGGTGCGCCCGGGCCCCATCAAATCGGGATCTCCACCGGGGAAACCCTCTCCGTGGACGCGCCAACCGAGCACATTATTGTTCTCATCATCAATGGGTACGGTAAAACGCATATAAAGCGCCCGTTGGTAGTAGAGCGGGGCGTCTCCTAGATCCCAGGTTGACGGGATGAAACTGCAGCCGGGAACCAGGGTGTGTACAAAGCGGATCCAAATAGTCTCGGGACCGAGGCGACGGCCATCGAGGTGGTGGAGGCCGTCGCCGTTGTTGGACAGACCCCAGACCAAATGAGGCAATATCCCCCAAGGTTCTACAAATTGTTCGGTAATTCGCTGATGTAGGAAAACCGCATGAACCGGGTCAACATTGTTCTCATGGCTTTGCAGCCAGTTGTTCGGAAACGGCGTCGAGAAGGGAGCAAACTTAGCACCCGGCACATCGAACAGGTCGTAATGCGGCGGGTGGGGTTGTAAGTCCGGCGGCCCCATATAGGCGTGAACAAGCCCCTTGATCTCCGTGGCCGGATAGGCGCCCTGGAAAACTTTATCTTTCAATGTTGAGTGCGGCGGCTCACCCGGTGTTTCAAGACACGTCCCGTCGACATCAAACAGCCAACCGTGATAACAACAGCGCAACCCTTTTTCTGAAACGATGCCATTTTCGAAATGCGCACCCCGGTGGCAGCAATATGGATGAAACAAACCTACGTTACCTGATTTGTCGCGAAAGACGACGAGATCTTCGCCCAGGATTCGGATATTTTTTGGTACATCCTCAATCTCCTCCGAAAGGCAAATGGGATGCCAAAACCGCCGAAAATATTCGCCCATTGGCGTTCCGGGCCCGACCTCCGTCAGATACTCCTCCTTTTTCGGCGGCGTCCGTTGCATATAGCCAGAATAGGGCCGAACCGAGGCTTTGCGACCGCCTGTTGGCTTGGTGGGCGTTGTTTCGTGGGTATCCATCACTTATTCTCCATTCATGCTAAGAGCGGATAGAGACGCATGAAGTTTACATCTTTTTTGCCGTTGCCGTTACTTCAAGTAATTTCCGGTCGCAAGCCAATGGGCACATTCTTCGCCGAGTTCTTCCAAAGCGCGCGCTTCATAGGCCTCAATATCTTCCGCGGTCAGCGTATCGCGCCACCGGTTGTTGGTACCCTTGTAGACGAACGACTTGGCACCACCTTCAAATATGGCCCCGCCGAGCGGTGTGCTAAGCGTCGCGTTATTCTTCATGTAGTCGAAACTAGCATGCTCGACCATAAGGTCCCATTTAGCTTCGTCGATGGTGATGTCGAGATAGGCAGCCATCTTGCGCATTTCACCTTCCATGTCATCGATCAGACTTTGGAAATGAATGAAATAGACGTTGGGAAGGTCGCGAATTTTCCACCAGCTACGAATGTTTTCCCAAAACGGCCAGAAAGGGTGGCCTTCCTTATTGAACCAATCAAGAAAATACTCTCGCAAGTCGTGGGTGGCAGGTCGTTCAATTACAGGACCAAAACTAGGCAAGGAATTCACGGCTTCGTAAAACATGTCATTCATAGAGACATGGTGGTTGTACATGCTCCAAACCACGTCGCGACCATCGCGCGCAATGTAAATGTATTTGGCTTTCGGAGAAAACACTAAGGCATCCACCGGCAGGTGTGTCTTAATGAAGCGTCGATGCTCTTGCGCCTCAATGTCGTCTCTAGCCTCTAATGGTGGCAAGCGGAAATCATGCCAAGGTGACATATTGGCGATAGGGAGGTCTTCAGTTTCGCCGTTAAAAATGAACTGGGCAACGATCTGCTGCACCCATGTGGTTCCGGCTTTGGCCCAGGTTCCTATAATTATGTCGTCGTCGCGAAACTTAAAATCGTTCCAATACGTTGAATCCATCGCCCAGCTTTGAATTTCACGTGTCTTTTTTGGCCACTTAATTAAATTATCCATACTAAGTACTCCCTGAAATATTGACGATATGTATTATTAATTTTAATTATCAATAGCAATTCGTCGGCACCGTACCTACAATTTAACTGGCGATTTTCGCCATAACACTGCGTGAAAAAATTATTTATGAGTAAAGATGGTTAAACGTTATGAATGAACTAACACCGCAGGAAGGCTTCAAGCAGCTATTCTCCGAGATTGATGTTGAATTTGAAGACGTCGTACCATTTTTGCAGATGAATCATGAATTATCAGAAGCCGTTCATTATTGGATTGGCGAAAAGAACGAAGGCTGGACAATCTTACGGAACTGTTCAGAAATTATTCCTTCCCTGCGAGAGGGTCACGAAGTGGATATTTCCTCCCTCGCGGTTTTAACTGGCGTTTCTCGCCACACCGTTCGACGATTTCAGGAAAAAGTGCGAGATAGGTCCGCAAAAGGATCTACGTTTACCAAAGTTGGTTGACGCAGAATCCTTACTTACGATCCATTTGAATATCCAGATGGCCATTTCTGAGAAAAATTTATCGAGAATTATAACCGAAACGTAAATTCAACTCGTGATTTTCATTGCGCCTGATTGATTGGGGCTGAAATTTGGCAAAAATTTTATTCCGATCTCCGCTTCTAGCTGAGACCAGCTTCAAAAACGACAATGATTGTGGGTCCGCTGTGCTCCTAAAAGCAGGCATCACGTTAACGGTTTTCCAAAATTTTGTGGATAATATCCTTTATTTTGGTTTGAAGCAGACATTGCCGGGTCTGATTACTAAAATTACTAGATTGGTATGATAGTTGGAGATTGGTTCATTGTAGTTCGTGTTCCCAAACGCAGAAGTGGCTCCGCCGGTTGCCCAACGAAGCCACTTCTAATCAGATTTCCTTCATACTCCGAAGAGTCCCTGGGATTTCCGATTAGATCGTTCCGCTTCCACTTTCCTCGCGGTCCATTTCCGCTTTCCGATCTGTCATTATATTAGCCGCAGTTAGATTCAAAAAACAATAGGGATTCGATCCACACCCCTGTGGAACCTGGGGATAAGTATCACTTTTTTGCTTTTTTATAAAAATTAGAGGCCTGACAACACGCCACCCGAATAATAAGTGCCGATCCGGTTGCCTTTGGTGATCGGCAGCAGCAGATTGGATGGATATTCCCGGCTATGATGGATGGTGATACTGGAAGCTTCCTTTCTGGATAGATGTCCCATGCTGATGACGTGCAACAAATTTTCGGGAACGTCATCATCGGCGCATTTTATCCGAAGTCCAAGACTTTCGCCGGGTTGCAGCTCGATACCATAAGGGCGAATTTCAATATTGTATTCCAACACCTCGCCCGGGGTTATCGGCGCACGGCTGGTATGTTTGTGATAAGGCTGCCAGGGCAGGGATTTATCCGTATCAAGCTCACGCTGAGAACCGCGCAACCAGCCGCGGGTCAATAGGCGTTCTTTGCCATCGGCATCGCGGTGCAGCAATGATATAAACCAAAGCACCTCAGCAGCGCTTGTTTCAGCGTAGAGATTTAAGGCGATGGGGCCGCAAATCTCCGTCTTTTCAACCATGCCGCCGGTCCAGAATTGAACTTCGCCATGATTGTCAGGGGCATCTTCAAAACTTGAGGTATCATCATGCTCGAATAATTCGTGCTCGTTCAGCCAGCCGTCATTGTGGAGATAGAACGGCGTCCAGCGGGTTTCCGGGAATGGCCATTGATCACCCTCTTTCCATTCGCCGGACCCAACCATAAATACCCGCACGGGTTTTTCTTCTTCAAGGCCGGTTTCCTGGCCTTTAAGCCAATGGTCAAACCAGCGCAGTGATTCATACTGGTACTGATAAATTGGCCGGTCCAAATATAGTGGCGGGCCGATGGTCAGGCATTTCGGACCGGCCCAATTTTCCCAGCTGCGAAAGGCGCCCGGCAGGTGAAGGCCAAACACGCCCCAGCAGGCACCAAGATAAGCCGGCACGGCGGGCTGATCATTCTCATAATCAAGCGAGCGGTCACGGTAGTAATCATTGTCTAGTGGCTGCGCCAAAATCTCTGCAATCAGGGCAAAGCGTTCCTCAAGCGGGGCGTCAAGCGCCTCGCTCAGAAATGGCACCGCTGCAATATCAGGATCAGCTTTAGCCGTATCGACAAGTTCTTGAAAAGCTGCGTCGCCAATTTCTTGTTGCAGCAAGGGCGCCAGCTTGGGATCGGACAAAGTCGGCAGCCACATTTTCATAAAGCCATGGCTCAGAATGCCGCCATGATAATAGCGATCCCGGTACATATCGGTATACGCAAATGGTGCGAAAATGGCTTTAAGGGCGGGCGGGTTCTTAGCTGCGACCATGTTCTGAACAATGGCAAAAAAGGACATGCCAAACATACCGACATTGCCGTCACACCATTCTTGAACAGCCAGCCATTCAATGGCATCGCAGATATCCAGGATGGTCCGTTCGCCGAGATTGTCATAAACGCCGCCTGAATTTCCGGTGCCGCGCACATTTATGATCACATGAATATAGCCTCTACGAGCGAAGAACTGACTGTCGCCGGCCTCCCAATGGCCACGGGCATGTGAGAAAGCTTCTGGTAGAACATCGGAATATTGATCTTCCTGAGGATAGGCATGCGCGCTCAAGAGAACGGGAACAGGCTCAGACGTATCCGGCCGGACCAAATCACCGGCAAGGGTAATGCCATCACTTGTTGGGATCGTGAGACCGGTTTCTTTAATGGCCTCAAATTCGCGAGGTGAAGTATTCCAATTCTGTGTGAGCATATTCCCGTCCCCCTCAATCTGCTATTCGGTGATAATTTCAAATACCTGCTATCACCCCATATAGCAATCCATTGAGGAAACGGCTGCTCTAAATTAAAAATTTGATATCTGACATAAAAGTCGGGTAGGCGTAGACCGTGCTGCCGAGTTGCTCGGCGGTGACGCCGTAGGTCATGGCAAAGGCAAAGAGATGAATGGTTTCCGGAGCGCCGTGACCCAGCAAATGCGCGCCCAGAATTTTGCCGGTGTCATCTTCGACCAGCACTTTGGCGAAGGCGGCTTTTTCGGCGTAGGTTTTTGCCGAGCGCCATTCAACCATATCATTCGATTTAACACTGAAATTAAGCCCTTGCGCCGTTGCTTGCTCTTCCTTGAGACCGACACTGGCCAATTGCGGTGTGGTAAAAACGCAGCTTGGAATATTCATATAATCAGCCGTTTTTAGCTCACCACCTTCACTAAGCAGATTATGGCCAACGATGCGCCCCTCATAAGTCGCGACCGGGGACAGTTGCGGACCGGCAGCGGCATTGGCATCGCCTGCTACATAGACATTTGGATTGGTGACTGAGCGGAGATTTTCATCCACCGCAATAACGTGGCGGTCATGCTCAATGCCGGCGGCTTCGAGATCAAGGTCTTCAACATCGGCGATGCGCCCGGCGCCATTTGCCACGACATCTGCTGTCAGCGTGACTTCCTTGCCATCTTCTTCAAAGGTGACTGCGAAACCATCGGCGGTTTTTTTAATTTTGCTGGTTGAAACACCAGTTCTAATGTCGATACCGATGCGTTTGCTTTCAGCCGTCAAGGCTGCGACCGCGTCTTCATCGAGCATTGGCAGGGGTTGGGGCATAACTTCTAATAACGTTACACTCGTGCCGGCACGGGCATAAACGTGGCCGAATTCAAGAGCGATCACGCCGGCACCGATAAAAATGATCGAGTCGGGCTGGTCTTTTAAATCCAATATGTCATCGCTGGTGATGGAGTGCTCAAAACCGGGAATCGGCAGGTCTCTATTTTTGGAACCGGTGCCAATAACAATTTTTTTGGCGCTATAGCTTTCTCCATTTACTTCAATTTCGTTTGGTCCGGTAAATTTAGCCCGCCCGGTAATGGTATCAATATCGCGGCCGGTAAGACTGCCTTCCATCATATCCGGCACACCCTCGATGAAAGTTTCCTTGCGTTCGATCAGAGCCGGCCAATCGATACTGATAAACTGAGCATCGATTTTGTGATCGCCAGCCTTGGCGATGTGATCCAAAGTTTCTCCAGCCGCCACCAGCACTTTTTTTGGCACGCAGCCGCGTAGCGCACAGGTGCCGCCGAATTCCCAGCTTTCGATAACCAGCACGGATTGTCCGGCTTCTTTGGCCATGCCGGCGGGCGCAAAGCCAGCGTTACCAGCTCCGAGAACTATGAGATCATATTCTTTTGACATTTTCAGGCTCCGATATTTTATTTGTCCCCCGCTATGTCATATAGATTAAAGGCTCTTGAGGCATAAGGTTGAGGCGATCAATTCGTGTTCACTTATGCGTCATTAAAAAAGGCCGCGAATTCAACTCGCAGCCCTTTTTGATAAAATTAATGACGCTAACCTAGCCGCCATAAAATACGTTGTCGCCAAGCTCTTTCATTTCGAGGATTGCTTCATCTGCCCGGCTTTCGGGTTCTTTAGCGACATTGGCTTCTGTGACTTCTCCGATGACGATATGATGGTCGCCGCGTTCGACAATCTCGGCCAATGAGCATTCAACACTGGCAGGCGCGGAGTCGATTATCGGCGCGCCATTGGCGCCGCTGTGATAGGCCTCACCGCTGATTGTATCGCCGTCTTTTTCGGCTGGCTTAAAAAAGGCGAAAGCCGGACCCTGCTGACCTTTACCCAGCATATTAAGGGCAAAGCAATTGGTCTTTTTGATCATAGCGTAAATGCCGGAATCAGATTTTACCCCAATCGCCACAAGCGGTGGATCAAATGAAGTCTGGGTGACCCAATTAACCGTTGCCGCGGCAATTTCTCCATCCCCATCTTCAGCTGTCATAACGTAAATTCCATATGGAATCATACGAAGTGCTGTTTTCTTGGCATCAACGTCCATAATTTTTCCCCTACTTTATTTTAGTTCTAAACAATGTCCTTTTGTATCTGTTTTGGCGTTGGGTAGGCAAGCTTTGTTAGCTACGTATTCTCCCTCAATAACACTCACTGAGAGTTGAAATATTGTTACTTACAGTATCTGAATCCGAGGCCCATATTAGCCGCAGAGGATAGGATTTATATTGGTGGACGTGTGTTTAAACACATAAATATTGCGGATAGTATTTCAGCGCTTTCGACCTGCAAGCTATGCCGCCGTATTGCTTTGGTGGTTTTTATCGCCATTCTGTTTATCGAAGGCGCGATCCTGATACCTTCGGTGGTCAATTTTGAGCGTGATCTTTTAAAACGTCTCGAACTTGAAGGCTTTCAAACCGTGCAATCTATTTTCCGTTTGGCCGCGCCTAACGCAATGCCTGCAGATTTGATAAATGCAGCAATCAAGCAAATGAAAAACTCTAAATTACGGGGAGGTGTGCTGTTCGATCAAGGAGGTACGCGGCTGGGAAAATTTGGTGAGGAAATCGGCCCTACCTATACACCAGATTCCACCACCTCGATGAAGATGATGGAAACTGTGCCCGGTCAGCGCTATGAAATAATGTGGACGCCAAAATCAATGGGGGCTCCTTATTTTATAATCGCCCGGCTCGATTCCTCTTGGATCGGTTTTGAATTGATCGCCTTTATTGGCCGCATCATTGGCCTGGTATTTTTGATCGCTTTTTTTGTCACCAGCGTAACATCAATTATTCTCGGTACCATGGTATTGAAACCGGTTTTGGCATTGCGTCGAAATCTATTGGCAGCGGGTGCTGACCCGACTAATCCGGACCGCTACAAAATTGAAAACGCCAGCGAAGATGAGTTAGGTGATGTCGTCAAGGCTTTCAACATGATGACCAAACGCATTGGTTCAGACTTCCTGGCCTTGGAGGAAAAAGAGCAGGAACTACAGCATTCAAAGATTTTAGCCGAGCGGGCGAATGAGGAAAAATCGTCTTTTCTGGCCAAGATGAGCCACGAATTACGTACACCGCTAAACGCCATCATCGGCTTTTCCGATGTCATAAAATCCGAACTTATGGGACCCTTGGGCGTTGCTCAATATGGCGAATATGCCAAGGATATACATAACAGCGGTCAACATCTGCTCGCGCTGATCAACGATATTCTCGATCTTTCAAAAGCCGAAGCAGGCAAGCTGGAGCTGTTTGAGGAAACGTTTGATATTGTTGATAGCTTTAGCGAGGCCGTGCGGATGATTGACCCGCTGGCGCAGAAAAAAGATCTCGTCATTAAAGTTAATGCTCTGGCTAAATTGCCCCTGTTGTCCGCCGATGAACGGCGTTTTAAACAGATTTTACTGAATTTACTCTCGAATGCGGTGAAGTTCACACCGCAGTCTGGCCGTATTAGCATTTCGATTTCAATTGATCAGCTCGGCAATTTGGTTGTCGCCGTGCAAGATACTGGTATTGGTATAAAGCCGGAAGAAATGCCAAAGGTTTTGAAGGAATTTTCACGGGTTGAAAACAATCAGACTAAATCTATAGAAGGTACCGGGCTCGGATTGCCGTTGACAAAACTCCTGATTGAACGTCATGGCGGTCGCCTGAATATTGAAAGCGAATACGGTGAAGGAACCACAGTCACCTTTTGCTTGCCTGCAAATCGCCTGATAAATCAGGCGGCCTGACTTTTATTTATTCGTCATATTGAACCAGAGTGGTGCAGGGGATGTCCAATTTATCCCGGCCATTGAGAAAATTAAGTTCAATAATACAGGCGCTGCCGACAACTTCGGCGCCAACCTGCCGCAGCAAATTGATTGCCGCCGCCATGGTACCACCGGTGGCCAGCAAATCATCTAATAGAACAACTTTTTGGCCGGGCTCAACCGCATCCGCTTGCACCTCAATGGTATCGGTGCCGTATTCCAATTCATACTCGTAAGGAATGGTCGGGCCGGGCAACTTACCTTTTTTGCGCACCATGGTGAAGCCGAGCCCAAGTTTGAGCGCCAGTGGCGCTGCAATTAGAAAGCCACGCGATTCAATGCCGGCCAATATATCCGGTTGATGGCGGCTTACCTCTTTCGCCAAGCGACCCATCGTCACCTGCCAGGCGTCAGCATTCGCCAGAAGAGTCGATATGTCGTAAAATAAAATGCCCGGTTGAGGAAAATCTGGTATGCCGCGTATATGATCTTTGATATCCATGGTATGGGTTGTCGCCTTTTGATGGTCGATTTAATTTAACTGCTACAGTTTAACGGCACTGATTTGACATGACCAACGTTTTTCACCGCAATCCTCAAAACATGCCGCCTGTCGCTACCGGTGGGCGGGGGATGTATTTGGTGGATGCTAGTGGCAAAGAATATATCGATGCCTCGGGCGGTGCGGCGGTGTCGTGCCTAGGGCATGGTGATCCGGATGTCATCGCGGCTATCCAAGCTCAAGCCGAAAAACTGGCCTTCGCTCATACTGGATTTTTGAGCAGTGAACCGGCAGAGCAACTCGCTGACCTGCTTGTTGAGAAAGCACCCTCTCAATTTGGCAAAGTCTTTTATGTGTCAGGAGGTTCGGAAGCAGTCGAGTCAGCCCTTAAACTTGCCCGGCAATACCATCTTGAAAATGGTGAGCCGCAACGCCGCCACATCATTGCCCGGCAACAAAGCTTTCACGGCAATACCTTGGGTGTGCTGGCGGCGGGTGGCAATCAGTGGCGGCGAAAACAGTTCGAACCCCTGCTGATCGAGGTCTCTCATATCTCGCCGTGTTTTGCCTATCGGGGGCAGCAGGAAGGAGAGAGCGAGGTAGCCTACGGGCTCCGAGTCGCCAATGAACTGGAAACCGAAATTTTACGGCTTGGTGAAGATAGCGTGGCGGCCTTTGTGGCCGAGACCGTGGTTGGCGCCACTGCTGGTGTGGTGCCGCCGGTACCCGACTATTTCAAACGGATTCGTGAGATCTGTGACATTTATGGTGTGTTGCTGATATTGGATGAAGTGATGTGTGGGCTTGGACGTACAGGTTCATTTTTCGCTTTTGAGCAGGAAGACATTGTTCCTGACATGATAACAATCGCCAAAGGACTTGGCGGTGGCTATCAGCCGATCGGTGCTTTGCTCACAAGCAATAAAATCTACGACACTATTTGCGGCGGTTCGGGTTTTTTCCAGCACAGTCATACCTATATGGGACACCCGGTTGCGTGTGCGGCCTCACTGGCTGTTATGACTGCAATTTTTGAGCGTGATCTGCTTGGGAATGTGAGCGAAATGGGAGATTATCTGGCCGCACAATTGGATGAGGCGTTGGGTCAACACCCCCATGTCGGTGATATCCGCGGTCGAGGCCTGTTTCGCGGCATTGAATTGGTAAAGGACCGCGAAACCAAAGAGCCATTTGATCCTGGTTTGAAAATTAATGCAAAAATCAAGAAAGCCGCCTTTGAAGATGGTCTGATATGTTACCCCATGGGGGGTACAATTGATGGCGTCAAAGGCGATCATGTTTTACTGGCGCCGCCGTTTATTGCCTCCAAAAACGACATTAATAGCATTGTTGAAAAATTATCAAGCTCAATACATTCGGTTATTAATTCAATTAATTCAAAAGAATAACTTGAGTCCGAAACCCAGCATGGTTTAGGGTATTCCCCAGTGCGACATAGGAAAACCTGTGCGTTTGACCTGATTTTAGGGAGGTCATATAAATTTTTAAGTATAATTTGGGAAACTCCCTGACTATTAAGTTTACGTGCGGGATGCATTGAACCTTTATTTTCAAAGTTAAATAAGATTCCTGTGTCACAATTAAGGACCTCTTATAATTTAACTAAACTAATCGGGAGATTTATAATGTTGAAAAAAATATCTGTATCGACATTGGCCTTCGGATTGGCAGCAGGCGCCTTTATGATCGGTGCTTCTGGTGCTGATGCGGCTGGAAAACGTCAATTTATTGCTATTGGTACCGGCGGTCCGACCGGCGTTTATTTCGCAACAGGTAACGCCATTTGCCGTTTGATTCACAAATCAGCAGCAGAAGGTCGTAAAACCGGCCGGAAACACGGTATTCGGTGTTCTGCACCTTCGACCGGTGGTTCTACCTACAATATCGGCCAAATACGCCAGGGCGAATTAGATTTTGGTGTGGCTCAGTCCGATTGGCAATATCACGCCTATAACGGATCAAGCAAATTTAAAGGCAAAAAATATAGTAAACTTCGTGCCGTTTTCTCTGTTCATCCTGAACCCTTCCAAATCATTGTTGGTAAAAGTTCCGGGATTAACGGCTGGAATGATCTAAAAGGCAAACGCGTAAATATTGGTAATCCAGGTTCTGGCCAGCGTGGCACTATGGAAGTTCTAATGAAAGCTCATGGCACAACGACATCGGCTTTCAAAGTAGCGACTGAATTGACGTCAACTGAACAATCTAAAGCCCTGTGTGATGGCAAAATTGATGCCTATGGCTACACCGTTGGTGTACCGAATGCTGGTGTGTCAATTGCGACAGATGGCTGTGGCGCTAGAATCATCAATCTGAATGGAGCTCCTGAAAAAGGTTTGGTTACAAAAAATCCATTCTATGCCTTTGCCACTATTCCGAAGGGCACCTACAAAACAAGTAGCTCAGACGTTACGACTTTTGGTGTTATGGCGACGTTTGTAACCTCTTCAGATGTATCTGCTGATTTGGTTTATGAAGTTGTCCGTTCCGTCATGGAAAACATCGCTGACTTCCGTACACTTCATCCAGCTTTCCGTAATCTTGATCCAAAAAAGATGATCAAAGATGGATTGTCGGCACCTCTGCATAAAGGTGCTATGAAGTACTACAAAGAAAAAGGCTTAATGTAGAGCTTTATCGACGGGCAGACGATTCTAATCGTCTGCCCGTTTTTCTTTGCTAAATTTGCCAAAAAATTTGGAGCGCATAGGGGGCACAAATGGCTGAGACGGGAATCGGTTCCAATATTACACAGGAGGAAATCCAAGCACAGATTGACGAGGTAGAGTATACCGGGCGTGTAACCGGACCCACTCTGGGTAAAATTATTGGTGCTATCGCTGCTTTATGGTCGCTCTATCAGTTGTGGATCGCCTCCCCGCTGCCATTTTTGTTCAATTTTGGAATCGTTGGTGGTGTCCCATCACGTGCGATTCATCTAGCCTTTGCTTTATTGCTGGTTTTTTTGATGTTTCCGGCGGCAAAGTCGATGGCCAAAAAACCAATTGCTATTCTAGATATTTTACTTGCGATCCTTGGTTGTTTCGTTGCGCTCTATTTGTTCCTTGGTTGGGATGGTATTGTAGAGCGTTCCGGAATTATGCTGGTTTGGAACGGCATTCCTGTTGAAGTTATCATTGGCGGTCTTGGCATCGTCTTGCTGCTGGAATCCACACGCCGGGCCATAGGGATACCATTGGTTATCGTATCCATAATTTTTCTCACCTATTCGGTTTTTGGTCAGTCAATGCCCGAGATCATTTCGCATCGAGGTCTCTCGCTGACTCGATTAATTGGGTACCATTGGCTTGGTGGCGAGGCGATTTTTGGCATTCCAATCGATGTTTCCGTGAGTTTCGTTTTCTTGTTTGTGCTGTTTGGAGCCCTTTTAGATCGAGCAGGCGCTGGTAAATATTTCCTCGATCTCGCTTTCGCTATGGTCGGTAAATATCGTGGCGGACCTGCGAAAGCCGCTATTTTGGCATCAGGTATGACGGGTCTCATATCAGGCTCATCAATCGCCAATGTCGTGACAACTGGTGTGTTTACCATTCCGGTGATGCGGAAAACTGGTTTTCCTGCAGTGAAAGCGGGCGCCATTGAAGTTGCCGCCTCAACCAACGGCCAAATTATGCCGCCCATTATGGGAGCGGCTGCTTTTATTATCGCTGAGCTGATTGGTATTACTTATTTCGATGTGATTGTCGCTGCCTTTATCCCGGCGATCATTAGCTATATTGGTTTGCTGTATATCTCACATTTGGAAGCTCTGAAGCTCGGTCTATCCGGCATGGCGAAAGAAGATGTTCCGGTGTTTCGGAAAATATTTTTCACCGGTGTACATTTCATAATTCCTATTGTTGTCTTGGTTTATCTGCTGATGGTGGAGCGCTGGACCGCGAGTAGTGCTGTCTTTTATACGATCATGGTCATGTTTCTTATTATGATTGCCACGCGTATTACGCCGAGTGATCTCAGCCGTGCGGCAATGACCATTTGTTATATTATTCCAATTGTTGTTGCCGTGATCTTCCGAATATCAGGAGAGAAAGCCCAGCCGTCATTGTTCTGGGGTTTGGGTGCTGCAGTTCTCATCGTTGTCGGTCTCGCGTTTATGAAAAATAATAAGGAAGGTGGCGTTGCCGATGGATTACGTGACTCCGTGGATGAAATTTATGGCGGCTTGATTGCTGGCGCCAGAAACATGGTTGGCATTGCAGTGGCAGTTGCAACCGCTGGAATTATTGTTGGTGCGGTGTCCTCTACCGGGCTGAATAATGCCATGGTGGGCGTGGTTGAAGCGATTTCAGGCGGTAATGTCTTTATCCTGCTCATCCTAACGGCTGTGCTTTCCTTGGTCCTGGGCATGGGCTTGCCGACGACAGCAAACTATTTGGTTGTGGCTTCTTTATTGGCAGGCGTGTTGGTTGAACTTGGTACGGCAGCCGGCTTGGAGCTCCCATTGATTGCTGTTCATCTGTTTGTTTTCTATTTTGGCTTAATGGCAGATTCGACGCCGCCGGTTTGTTTGGCGGCATTCGCGGCCTCAGCGATATCGAGGGCCGATCCGATGAAAACCGGTGTGCAAGCTTTTACCTACGATATTCGAACGGCAATTTTACCGTTCGTCTTTATTTTCAATACGGAATTACTGCTCATTGGTGTGACCAGCATCTTGCATGGAGTAACTATTTTTATTGTCTCACTCATTGCAATTTTTTGTTTTACCTCGGCGACACAAGGCTGGTTGATCGTCAGAACCAATGTAGCGGAGCGAATTATATTGCTGGTGATCATGTTCTCTCTATTTCGACCTGATGTCCTTTTGGGATACATTTATCCGGAATATGAAACTGTGGATTTTGACAAATTTGTCGCTAACCAGGTTCAAGCTCCTAAGGACAGAAAAGTTCGATTGCATTCTGTACGTGAAACTGATTATGGGGATCGCTTTAAACTTTATGTTTTTAGGGCTCCTGGTGGAAATTCAGGTCAAAAAGCCTTTGGTCTTAAAATTGAGAAAGAAAAAGATGGTCGCTTTGCGGTCGCCGATCTCACGCCAAACGGCGCTGCAGAAAAAGTGAAAATGGATTTCGGTGATTATGTGACAGCCGTCGAAATTGAGCAAATTGATCGGCCCGCTAAGGAGTTCGTCTATCCGATCGCATTAATCCTATTAGGTGGCGTTCTGCTAATACAAAACGGCAGACGTAAGAAAGGCGTTGCTGAAGGGGAGGGAGCGTAATCATGTACAGTAATATTTTGCTAACCGTTGATTTAAGCGATGATACTTCTTGGACTAAGGCTGCCCCGACAGCAGTTGAGATGTGTAAGGCCTTTGGCGCCAATTTACATCTCCTAACGGTTATACCGGATATGGGAACGCCTTTGGTGGAGGAATTCTTCCCAGAGAACTATGAAGCGGAGATGGCAAAAAGCGCCGCTGCCAAAATTGCTGATTTCGCCAATTCTCAGTTTCCCTCTGATTTAAAGCCAAACGTTCACGTAGGTTCAGGCTCAATTTACAAGGAAATTCTTCGGGTCGCAAAGGAAGCCAATGCGGATGTGATTGTCATGGCTTCTCATCGGCCTGAATTAAGCGACTATTTATTGGGACCCAATGCGGCGCGCGTTGTCCGTCATGCAGATTGTTCAGTGATGGTGGTGCGCGAATAAATTAAAAATGGCGCATTAAAAAACGCCGCTATCTGATAAGACAGCGGCGTTTTTTATTCAGCGAAATAAATTATTTCGAAGCTTTTAGATAAGCGATCACGTTATCCCGGTCCTTGGCTTTCTTGAGCTTGAAGACCATGGAGCCTTTTTTGCCGTTTTTCGCTTTTATATATTTTTTCGGATCTTTCAAATAAGCGCTAAGAGCAGCTTCATCCCAATTCCAGTCAGCGCCTTTGAGGCCTTTGTATTTTTTAAAGCCTTTGGCTGTACCGGCTTTGCGGCCAATGACACCGGCCAAGGAAGGGCCAACTTTATGCTTGCCGGCTTTTACCGTATGACAAGCTTTGCATTTATTGAAAACTTTTTTGCCTTTTTTGGCATCACCGGCAGCAAATGCATTTGATGCAAAAAGAGCAGTTGAAAGAATAAGGCCAAAGGCCAAAACACCACGAAGGAACATATATCAAACTCCTAAAATTACCGTTTCAATTCCACCCGACCCACTTCGGATAAGAATAGGCGGTAGAAAAATTCATAACAAAAAGACCTGTTTCAAGTCTCTTTGGCGTATCGGCGCGTACTATAATCAGCACGCCTGGGATGACAAGCCCAAGATACCTAAAAATTTTAACGGCCAACGATTACTAATTTAAATAAACCGCTTAGTCTTACGTCGACCATTGCTAGACTCTATATTGGTGTTAAGGGCCAAATATGCAAATTTTATGGCAAACTACTTACATATTTAAAAATCGTTCCTATATTTGGTTAATACTGAACTACTCGGGTTTTTCAGAAAAGAATATTTGTGTGCAGAATTTGTGCGTAACTGTTTGAAATTGCGCTATTATTTTAGTGTGAAAGAAAAAAATGACGACAATAAATTTAACTGAAGATGATGTTAAAAATCTTCTGACTAATCCATCCGGTGAGCAACGCGCCGAAACGGCGGCGAAATTTGCGGCTTCCTTCGATCCCGAACAGCTTTCATCCGAAGAAAAACAGCTCGCCGAAGACATATTCTTAATCATGGTTCAAGATGCCGAGATTCGTGTGCGGGAAGCGCTTTCTGAAAATCTCAAAGAAAATCCGAATGTGCCGCACGAAGTAGCGTTGTCGCTGGCTCAGGATGTCAACCAAGTTTCCCTACCGGTTCTTCAGTTCTCAGAAGTTTTGAGCGATCAGGATTTAACCGAGATTATAAAAAGCCAAGGGGCGGAAAAGCAAATTGCCATCGCTGGGCGTGCCAATATATCAGAAAATGTTTCGGCTGCACTGGTGCAAACACAAGATGAAAATGTCGTTGCTCAGTTAGTTGGCAATGAAGGCGCCGAGATTTCGGATAAATCTCTTGAAACTGTCGTCGATACTTTGGGCGGCAGTGAAAAAATTCAGGGCGCCATGGTCAATCGCCCCCAACTGCCGGTTACCGTCATTGAGCGTCTCGTTACGGTAGTTTCAGATAATTTCAAGGAGCAGCTCGCCAATCGTTCTGACCTGCCGGCAGGTATGGCGGAAGGTATTCTGATACAAAGCAGGGAAAAAGCTGTCGTTGGTTTGTCGGTCGGGTCAGACGAAGCATCAGTGCTAAAATTGGTCCGGCAATTGATGGCCAATGACCGCCTAACGGCGTCGATTGTTTTGCGGGCGGCGTGTATGGGGAATATTTTATTTTTAGTCTGTGCTCTGGCGGAATTGGCCGGTATTCCTGTCGATAATGCGAGAAAACTTATTGAAGATTCAGGTGAACTCGGCCTGAACAGTCTATTTAAGCGGGCCGGTCTTCCGGACACGTTTTTCCCAGCTATTCAGGCCGCTGTGGAAGTTGAGCAGGAAACGGAATTTGATGGCGGTGAAAATGACCGCGAAAGATTTGCCCGGCGGATGATTGAACGTATCTTAACTCAGTTTGGTGATCTTGGCGTCGATATGGAATCCGATGATCTGGAATATCTGCTGACAAAAATGAATGAGCTTCCAGTCGATCTCGACCACAATGCTTAGGTCATTGGGATTAAATTTTACCCAGTTCCTGCCAAATTGAATAATCTTCCCGGAAATTTTTTAATGAATTCAGCACCCGGCGAAAGTCTTTATTAGCCGAGGCTCTTGTTCTGGCGACTTCCAGCCAGGCTCGTTTTAACGCCTCGGTAATTTTTGGTGGAAATTTTTTCACATCGACACCTCGAATAACGATATTTTTAAGTGCATCAAAATGGCCGGCTTCTCCGGCGGCGAGGCTATATTCCATGTTGGCCATACACGCCGTTTCGATCAGCTTCTGCTGGGAATTGCTAAGCCCCTGCCATCTAGTCAAGTTCACCATCAGGTCAATAAAGCCGGCTTGTTGAAACCAGCCGGGAAAATAGTAGTGTTTGGCGAATTCAGTTAATTTAAGAAATTCATCTGCCGCAGGTGTTGAAAAGGCGACGCCATCAACTTGCTTTTCCTTTAATGCTTTTAGAATATCTGCTGGCGCCAAACTTATCGTCGTGGCGCCGATATATCTGTAGACCCGTGCGGCGAGGCCGGTGGCGGCAATCTTGAGGTCTTTAAGGTCTTTAAGTTCTTCAATTGGATGGTCAAACCAGCCGGCGCCAGCAGGTCCCGTTACACCGCAGATGAGGCTGTGAATATTGTTGCGGTGATATATTTCTTCATAGAGTTTCTGCCCCCCATGATGTCGGAACCAGGCAAGATGTGAGGCGATGTCGGGGCCAAAGGGGACGGCGCCAAAAAGTTCAAAGGCAGCAGATTTTTCTCCCCAGAATTGAGAGCTTGCCAGACCAGCGTCAACCGTTCCCGAGGCCACAGCTTCGAACAGATCGAGCGTTGGCACCAGCGCACCTGGCTCGTGAAATTCAAGGTCTATCTTGCCGGAACTAATTTCTTTCAGCCGGCCAATCATGGTAAGGCCGAGGCTGCCGCTTAACGGCATCTCGCTTGGAAAAGCACTGGCCAATTTCCATTTAACCGGTTTTTCTAAATTGGTTGAATTTGCCAAGCCAACGCCGGACGAACCTGCATTGTCCGAGGGGTTTGATAATTTTGAGCCAGGGGCAGTTACCGCCAGCACTACACCGACAACCAAACCCATCACTAACCCGCCGATAAAACCGCGCATTTTTCTCCCCGTGGATAATTCATCACTTCATTAATCAGGTAATTTGTTTTTTAGATAGTGATACAAATGAGTGCCGCCGACAACCTGTCCGGCGTTATTAGAGTTATTTTCCTTTATGATATCAAAAAGGCCCAATTTGTGAGGAGATTTTTTGTGCGGCCGTTCATATTGCCAATTAGCCCGACAGATGTACTGGGGTCAATAAATATAAATTCAAGAAAAGAAAATACTAAATTATATTGATAGGCGTATATTTAAGGAAGCTTACATATATTGGTATGTTATTTGTTTCAATATATTTCTTGGCAGTAAAAAAGGGTAATTATTTAGCCTAGTCTATTGAAATTTACCCCAAATTCCCAACCTTTAGAATTGATAAATAAATTGGTGCGGCAGTTGGCTGACGCCGAATTATATGTGGAAAAATTTCTGGTATAGTGGAGAGATTAAAAATGAATTTCTTAAATAATCTTCGAATAAGTTTACAAATTGGTATTATCAGTGCCGTGGTATTAGTTGGATTTGTCGTTATTGGTGGCGTATTTTATGTCAATATGCAGAAGACCGAAGCGTTGACGGCTGAAAAACAGCGAACAGATAGCGGAATGGCGCTGACAAACTCAATTAAATATGAGTTCTTGAATGCGCGTCGCCGGGAAAAAGATTTTCTCATCCGGCTCAACAATAAATATGTTGGTGCCCACGATAAAGTATCCAAAAAAATATTGGCTCAAACTCAAGATTTAAAATCCTATCATCATGAGCCTGAAGTGCTGGCTTTGGTCGACAAAGTTGGTGCCGGCTACAAAACCTACCAAGCTCATTTTGCTAAAGTTTCCCAGGAATGGAATACGCTTGGCTTAACGCCAACCTCTGGCTTGCATGGCGAGTTGCGTAAATCCGTTAAAAGTGTCGAAAAAGAATTGAAAAAAGTTCACAACGACAAGCTCGATGTCATCATGTTGATGATGCGCCGCCACGAAAAAGATTTCATGGCGCGGGTTGATCCGAAATATGTCAAGCGGATGCCAAAACGCCTCGCAGAATTTACGGCGGAACTTAATAAAACTGAAGTACCGGCTGAGGCGAAAAAAGTCATTACCGCAAAAATGGCGGCCTATCACAAAGCTTTTAACAAATTTGCCGCTCTCCGTATTCCGCTCGTCAAGGACGTCAGCCAGCTAAGCAAATTGTTTGCTAAAATGGGCCCGGCGTTTAAAGAACTGCTTGCCGATAGTCTTGAAGATACCACCATCGCTTCTGCTGAATTGAAAGAAGTACGGGACCAGTCGACCATGATTATTTTTGGCGCGATTGCCCTGGTTTTGATATCGGTATTATTGCTGTCATTTTTCATCGGCCGGGCGATTTCCAAGCCTCTGACTGATATGACCGAGGCGATGGAAGAATTGGCCAACGGCCACAATGATGTCGAAGTGCCAGGGCAGGACTATGGCAATGAAATCGGCCAAATTTCGGCCTCCGTTCAAGTCTTCAAAGATAACGCTACCGAGCGTGTGCGCTTAGAAGCTGAAGCAGAAGAACAGCGCAAAGCTGCGGACGCTGAAAAAGAACGTCAAAGCCAAGCTGAAGCGCAACGCCAGCAGGAAGAAAACGAACGTCAGCGCAAAGAACAAGAAGCCGAAGCCGAACGTCAACGCGAAGAAGTTGAGCGTGAGCAAAAAGAGGCTGCAGCTGAAACTGAACGCCAGCGTCAAGCCCAGGAAGAAGAAGCACGGCAAAAACAGCAAGCTGAAGAAGAACGTCAAGCTATGCTGTCAGAGTTGGCCGATGATTTTGAAGGCCAGGTTATGGGCGTCGTCAATCAAGTTTCTTCCTCTGCCGAAGGTATGCAATCGACGGCTAATGATATGGTAAGTACGGCTGAAGAAGCCAAGTCAGAATCTGCAGGAGTTGCTGCAGCGGCTGAACAAGCTTCAAGCAACGTTCAAACCGTTTCCGCCGCCGCAGAGCAGCTTTCCAAATCTATTGCCGAAATATCGGAGCAGGTGTCGCAATCATCGACGATTTCCGATAAGGCTGTTTCGGAAGCTGAAGACACAAACGCCAAAGTTCAAGGCTTGGCGCAGGCTGCTAGCAAAATCGGCGAAGTTGTTGAGTTGATCAATGACATTGCCAGTCAAACCAACCTGCTTGCTCTCAATGCAACTATTGAAGCGGCGCGGGCTGGTGAAGCAGGTAAAGGTTTTGCTGTTGTCGCTTCTGAAGTTGGCAATCTCGCCAACCAGACAGCTAAGGCAACCGAGGAAATCTCTGCACAGATCGGTGATATCCAATCGGCAACCAATGAATCAGTTGATGCCATTGGCGGTATTTCTTCGATCATTGGTGAGATCAATGAAATTGCCGGCAGTATTTCAGCCGCTGTTGAAGAACAAGGCGCGGCAACCAAGGAAATTGCCCGCAATGTAGAGCAGGCAGCAACTGGCACCCAGGAAGTCACTTCGACAATCACCGGCGTGAGCGCGAAGGCGACCACTACCGGTGAAGCTGCGAGCCAGGTTCAAGGCTCGGCTGGCGAGTTGTCCCAGCAGTCAACAATGCTGGCAAGTGCAGTACAGCAATTCCTCTCTAATATTCGTCAGGATAATTCGAATGACGATGTAGCAGAAGGTGTCGTTGAGGAAAATAGTGGTGATGAGGAAGCAGCCGCTTAGATAGGCCACCAACCAAATTAAATAGGCGGGATTTTCTCCCGCCTATTTTTTTGCCTATCTCACATCAGTTATTTCTAATTTGTCTTGCAGTCCTGAATTTGCTACGAGTTGGCGCGTTAATAATGAAAATCAATGTCACCTGGGAGACTGATCGATTAACGGCGATAAGTTATGCAGCATTTCGGATGCGATTAAAGAATTGGTGCCGGATGGCGCCAGTATTGTGCTTGGCGCGGCCTTAGAAAACGCCATACCGTTTGCGGCGACCCATGAGCTGATCCGGCAAGGCAAGCGTGACCTCAATGTCGTTGCGCCGATTTCCGATATTTCAACTGACATGATGATTGGCGCGGGCTGTGTCGCCGAAGTTACTGGTGCCTGGGTCGGCAATGTGTCGGGTGGCATGGGTCATAATTTCCGCCGCGCCACCGAACATGCTGAACCCCATCCGATTAAAGTTCATGATTATTCTAACTTTACTGTCGGCATGGCTTTTTTCGCCGGTGCTTATGGGCTGCCTTATGTGCCGGTAAAATCTATTCTCGGTTCAGACATTATTAAATCTAATCCACGGATTAAATTAGCCGAAAATCCATTCTCGGATGAGCCGGACCCCGTCGCCTTGATTCCGGCGTTGAAACCGGATGTCGCCTTTCTGGTCGTGCAACGTGCTGACCGGGCCGGCAATTCTCATATTTGGGGCTCCACCGGTCTGACCCAGGAAGCTTCGATTGCCTCAGAAAAAATTATTGTGTTGGCTGATGAAATTGTCGAGCCGGAAGTTATCGCTTCTGATCCAAGCAGAGTTCTCATTCCGGGCTTTGGAGTCAACGCAGTCTGCCATATTCCGGCTGCCAGCCACCCTTCGCCTTTAATCGGCAGATGGAAAAGGGATAATGCGTTTTTTCATCACTACCATCAGGAAACACGTGATCCTAAGGGTTTCCAGCGCTGGATTGACGAATGGGTGCGTGATCTGCCGGATCATGAAGCCTATCGCACAAAGCTCGGCGGCGAGCTGGAAGAACTTCGTATTGAAGGCGAAGCTTTTTCGGCACCTGCCAATTATGCCACGGATTGAGGGGAGAGAGCTTTATGCATGAATACTCGACCCAGGAATTAATGATTATCGCGGCAGCGCGCCAAATCAATGACGGTGAGCGGATATTTGTCGGTATGCGCCTGCCGATCACCGCCTATGGAGTTGCCCGTCTGACTCATGCGCCGAACGCGGTGGGCTTGTTTGAAAGCGGGGTCGCCCGCTATGAGCCGGCGGAAGATATGCTCTACACCATGTGCGATGGGCCCAACCAGTTTGGCGCTGCCTGGACCACTGGCCTGATCCAGATTATGGGACTCCTCAGTGGTGGCCGCGTACATGCGGGCTTTATTGGCGGTGCCGAGATCGACCGCTTTGCCAATATCAACACCTCTTACATCGGCGATTTTGAAAATCCAACCACCAAATTGCCGGGCTCGGGGGGAGCACCAGATATCGCGGCGATGGCCGAGCGCCTCATTGTTATCATCAATCATCAAAAGCATCGGCTGGTCGAGAAAGTTGATTTTATTACTTCGCCGGGTCATTTAACCGGTGGTGATGCCCGCAAAAAGGCCGGCTTGCCGGGTGGCGGTCCTTCGGTCGTTATTACTGACCGGGCTATCCTGAGGCCGCACGGTCCTGAAAACGAGCTTCATTTGGCCTCGGTTCATCCTGGCCACACTGTTGAGGAAGTCGTGGAAAATACGGGTTGGGATTTAAAGAGTGCGCCCGATCTTGATGAAACTCCGGCGCCGACCAAAGAAGAGCTGGACGCATTGCACCGCATCGATAAAGAGGGTTTTTGGCGGAGTTGACGAAACGAATTGCTATGTTTCTCGCTTGTCGATCACCCGGCGGATTTTATTGCCGTCATCATCGCGAGGTAGGGAGCCGGCGTCGACCAGACTGACGTCGGCGTTGACGCGAATGGCAGATTTGATCGCCTCTGCCGCTTTAGATTGAAGGTCAGCCGCCGCCTGGTCGGATATATTCTCATTGGCTTCCAAGTTAATCGTCATCTTCGGCATTGCATTGTCACCGTCGATGACGATTTGATATTCGTGACTGAGCTCATCGAAATTGCGGACCGTTGCTTCAATGGCTGAGGGAAAAATATTAGCACCTCTGAACCAGATCATGTCGTCGACCCGGCCAATGATGGAGCCCTCCAAACGGGGGCCGGTGTGACCGCAGGCCGGGCAGGGCTCACCCGCTGTGATTTTGGAGATATCGCGGCTCCGGTAGCGCAGCAGGGGCTGCGTGTCGCCAACCAGATTGGTGTAGACAACTTCGCCTTCTTCTCCTGGCGGTAATTGCTCGCCGGTCTCAGGGTCAATAACTTCGGTAATCGCCATATCAGCAGCAATATGAAGTGCGGTATTACCGGGACAGCTGCCGCCGAGCGGAAAAAGCTCAGTCATGCCGAAACCGTCTACAACATTTGCGTTCCAGCCTTCTTCCAAACGTTTGCGGGTAGCAGGAATGGCGGCACCCGGCTCACCGACCGAGGCGACACCACGCAAGCCCAATTGACGCGTATCAACGCCCATTTCATCGGCTACTTCCAGCAGCCGGAGCAAATAGGACGCCGTGCTGCTTATAGTGACCGGTTTCAAATCCTGGATCAGCTTGATCTTGGATTTAGAATCATACATGCCGGCGAGCACCATGATCGCGCCCATGCGCTGGCCGCTCTCGTAAGCCGCGGTTGGTCCCATCAGGCCGTCAATCGGTCCCAAAATAATTGAAATATCACCCGGCCCCATATGCGGGGCGCGCTGAAAGCGGTCGAGAATGTAATCCCAATCACGCTGCGAGAACGCCCGGCGCAAGGGCTGGCCCGTGGTGCCCGAGGTCGTTATTAATTTTGCCCATTGTTTCTGAGTGGTGCAGGTATAGCTGCCAAAAGGCGGATGTGCTTCCTGATCCGCCAACAATTCAGCCTTGGTGCAAAAGGGAATTTTCGGTAAATCCTCAATACCTTTAATATCGCCGGGCTCTAAGCCGGCGTCATCGAACTTGGCTCGCCAAAACGGTGCGTAGTCATAAACGTAATTGACCATGGTGACGAGGCGGTCGCTTTGTAAGGCGTGACGTTCAGCATCCGGCAGCCGTCCCATCATCGGATTGAGGATTGAGTAATTTGGTAGTCCCGGCATGGGTTAGGTATTCCCTGAAAAAATAACGCAGTGTTGGGGATCGACACTTAGCCAGATCTTGTCACCAGCCTTGGCACGCAAGGATTGATGAACAATACAGCGCAACCGGATGGCTCCAACATGAACGAAACATTCGGCATAACCACCCTGATAATTAAGCAAATCGACGACCCCGGCCAAAACATTAGACTGGTCAGCCGGCTGTTCGGTAGTGGCGTGGATGTCTTCCGGGCGGACAACGATTTGCAAGGCATCGCCCGCAGCCAGACCATTCGATAAAATAACGCTTAACTGGCCGACATCGTCATCAATATTGACGACACCCATTTCCCTGTCACTTGCATCGGCAACAATGCCATTGATGATGTTCGCCGTGCCGAGAAAGGAAGCCACGAATTCGTTCACCGGCTTGCCATATATCTCCCGTGGCTCATCCTCCTGGACAATCAAGCCTTCCGACATAACGGCCACCCGATCCGACATCGATAGGGCCTCCGATTGATCATGGGTGACATAGAGCGTCGTAATGGCGATTTTGGCCACCATTTCCTCCAGCTCTATCCGCATCTGTTCGCGCAGTTTGGCATCCAAATTTGATAGGGGCTCATCAAGCAGTAACAATTGAGGACGGCGCACCAGAGCGCGGGCGAGGGCGACGCGCTGCTGCTGGCCACCGGAAATTTTCGTTGCTGGCCGTTTGGCGAAATCCGCCATACCGACTTGTTCCAAAGCATCCATCACCAGATCATTTATTTCGGCTTTGGGCGGACGGGGCTTTCTGACCTGCAGCGGATAACCGACATTGTTAAAAACATCGAGATGCGGCCAGATGGCATAAGATTGGAAGACCATGCCGATATTACGGTGATGGGTTGGCGAAAACATGTCTTCCGATGGTTTGGCGACGACGACGCCATCAATAGAAATTTCACCATCATTGGGTTTTTCCAGGCCGGCGATACAGCGGAGCGTAGTTGTCTTGCCGCAACCGGATGGCCCCAGCAAGGTGTAGAACTCGCCTTCACCAACTTCAAAATCAATACCTTTGACCGCATGCGCCGGTCCTTCCGGCGTTTCGTAGGTTTTGGTCAATCCTTTGACGCTTAACATTGGTATAAATTACTCCGTCTTTGGCAGCAGGAACTGCCGCATTAAGAAGATGATGGGAATAACGAATAATATAATCAGCACGCCAACCGCGGCGGCTTTAGAGAGTTCCAGATTTTCAAAGAGCCGCCACAAAATAACGCTTAGCACCATATTATCTTCACTCATCAATATCAGCGGAATGGTGAATTCCCGAAAACCGATTATGAACAGAAGCACCATGCTGGCCATTAGCGACGGCCCCATCAGCGGCAGGACAATGCGCCGGACGGTTGTCAACCAGGTACCGCCGGCGGCGTAAGAGGCTTCCTCCAATTCCTCATGCAGTTGCATCAGGCCAGCGCGGTTGAGCCTCGTCGTCACGGCAAAGCGGTAGGAGTAAGCCAGGATCAGCACCCAGACCGTACCATAGACGCCGATCGGCAAGCTGAGATACAGCAACATGGCGGCGAGACCGGCAATCACCGAGGGAATACCGATGGAGAAGAAACTGACAAAATCGAGGATTGAGCGGCCCGGCATTTTCGTGCGGACCAAAATCCAGGCCAGCATGGCGCCAATCAGCGTAACGACGATGGCGCTGCCCCCTGCCACAACAAAGGTGTTTGCAATGGCTCTGAAAAAGCGAGTTTCCTGGAATAGCTCGATATAGGGTTTAAAGGATAAATTAGCCAGCGCCTCAAAGCTCGGTGGGTTGAAGCCGAAAAAACTCGTCCAAAGCAGAACCAGCGCCGGCAGGATGGCGGCGAAAGCCAAAAAAGTTGCAACAAAAATTAATGACGGCCATTTCCATTTGCCGAGCTTAAATCTTTCCGGCCGGTAGCCCTTGCCGGTAACCGTGACAAAACTATCGGCTCGCTTAATCATATGGTTGTAGGCCAGCAGAAGCAGAATACCGATGCCTAAGAACGGCAGCGCCAAGGCCGCTGCTCTGCCGTAAACCGGGAGCTCGGTATCGGGGCTGAGCTCAAAGAAAATACGGATAGAGAAAACGTTGATACGGGCCGGCAGGCCAATGATCAGCGGCAGTTCAAACTGTTCCATGGCGATCAGGAAGGCGAGGATCAGCGGCGCCAATATACCCGGCCTTAATATTGGTATGGTCACCCGAAAAAAGGTCGTCATGGGTGAGGCGCCTGAGGCGGCACTGGCTTCTTCGAGGGATGGATTCATCGAACGCAGCGCCGCTGTCAGCAGCAGGAACACAAATGGCACCAATGCTGCCCCTTGAGCGAATATCAAACCAGTCATGCTGAATATGTTGAAAGGTCCACCGCCTTCCAGCCCGAAAAGAAACCGTATCGCCTGATTGATCCAGCCCGCGTTGGGGCCGAACATGAAAATCCAGGCAATGCCCAGCATTATGGTGGGCACTAGTAGGGGAAACAGAATAAGCGTGAATATGACATTGCGGCCCGGCAGATCCGTGCGCTCCACCAGCCAGGCCAGGGTAAAGGCAATCAAAAAGGCGACGGTGACCGCGCCAAGGCCGAAGATAAAGGTTTGTGGTATAATTTCCTGGTAAAGAACTGGATTGATATAGACCTCAGAAAAATGGTTCAGGGTCCATTCGGCTGCATCCTCAAAGGGCAGCGTGTCTTCCGGTCCCTTAAAGGCCGACAATAACATCGTAAATAGGGGAGCCGAAATAAAGTAAAGCGCGGCGACGACGGCGGCGCCGAGGGTGAGTATACCCCCGAGGCCGAGATCGCCGCCTCTGCGTCCTGAAAACAACGCAGCTATTGCTGCCATACTCCTAACCTGCCGAATTAATTATAGGGATCGGCTTACTTTTTCCGGCCCGTGATAATGGGCCTGAACTTCTTGAGGTTGACTTTTCGTGATTTGAAGTTCTCCGCAGTCTCCAGAACATGCGTGGTGCCGGAAGCGCGCATTTCCTTAGCCAAATCAGAATTTGAAGACGGCGTCAGGTCGAACATATATTTTCCCTCACGCAGTTTGACCGCTGTTTTTGTCGTCAGCCAGCCAGCCAATAACCGTCCGGCATTGGGATGAGGCGCATTGGCCATGACGGCCGAAGTAAACTGTGGCGACGGAGTTAAATCCATAAATTTATACTTCGTCGGTACGCCGTGATCCTTATAGATTTTGCTTAACTGGGTGAAATCGCCCACGACCAAATGCCGCTCGCCGGACTTCAGAAAACCTTCGCGGGGTCCGCGAGGCAGCAAAATTTTCTGCTCGTTAACCATTTTTCGGGTGTAGGCGGCGACTCTGTCATCTTTCCACACCAGATTAAAATACGACATCAAATGAGGGAACAGGAATGGGCTGCCCAAAAGCCGACCCTTCCAGCGGGGATGAAGCAGGTCTTCCCATTTATTGGGAACCTCATTCGGCTTCACGAATTTGGTGTTGTAAACCACCACATAGGCCAGATTGTTAAGCCCGGCGACATGGCCGTTCAGATACTGCTTTTCCTTCGGCACGCCAAATATATCCCAGGGACCTTTGGCTAAAAGCTTGCGCTGATGAAGAGGCAGCATGCCGCTGCTGATGGGAAAGATGAAGGTGTCTAGACTGTGCTTGCCCGCTTTGGCTTCGGCGATGATTTTAGGCCCGGACCGTAACGAAGCAGCCGTCACGACCTTAATGCCGGGATAGTCCTTATTAAAATGTTCCGAAATATAGGAAAGCGTATTTTTTTGCGGACCCCAGACAACAACTGAGCCTTCTTTCTTGGCTTTCTGATAAAGCGCGTCGATAGCAGCTTTGTCCATGCCGGCTTGGCTGGGGGATGAAAGTATACCGGCGACAATTCCGGTGACTGAAAGTGTAATTAGCTTCTTTAAAGTGAAATGTTTCATTAGGGGCCTCCCGTTAAAAAAGTCCGTTTCTAGTATCTCCGTGTATTCTTAGTTGTTCGCGTTATATGGCACTGACGCCATGTCCGATTACGGTACGCCAATTCAGTTCATTGTTAAATTTTATAATTCATATACACTATATTCATATCATGAATACTAACCTAAGAGGTTAAGCCCATGAATTTAGCTAATGTTGATCTAAATCTGTTGAAGGTGCTCGATATTCTGCTCGAGGAACGTAACGTCACGAAGGCCAGCGAACGTTTGGGCCGAAGTCAGCCGGGTGTCAGTAATGCCCTCAACCGCTTGCGGGGTATGCTTGATGATCCACTGTTGGTGCGTGGCAATGGTGGTTTGGACCTGACAGTGCGGGCAGCAACTATGCGCCAGCCCTTAAGAGATATCATCCGGTCTATTGAGAGTTGCCTTACGGATGCGTCGACCTTTGACCCTGCCAGTGCTACCGGTGTGTTCAGAATTGGTGCGCCGGATAATCTGAGCTTACCGATTATTCCCCGTCTTTATGAGCGTATGGCGATGCACGCGCCGAAGATGGATCTTCATATTAATACAGAAGGCCTGGAGAAAGCCTTCGATTCATTGATTCAAGGCCGCATAGATTTAGCGCTCGACCCGGCGACTTCTCCAAAGGCGCCAATCCACGTTCAAACCATCCTGAAAGGAAAATATATTTGCCTGACCAGAAAGGACCACCCAATCGTCAAAATGGGTAAGAAATTCGACGTTGATACCTTTTTGTCTTTTCCGCACATCCTGGTCGATTCCAAAGGTGCACGCCGGGGGTTGTTTGACCAGAAATTGGCGGAGCAAAATCTCAAGCGGCGCATTGCCGTTTCAGTATCCAATTTTGCCATGGTGCCGCAATTTTTACGCAGTAGCGATATGATTGGCGTTTTTACGCCTCGTGTCTGTGATGTCTTGAAAGAAGACTTTGATTTGGTCACTCTGCCGGTGCCGATCGACACCGGAATACTCGATGGTAAAATGGCCTGGCTTGCCCGGCATGACAACGACCCTAAACACAAGTGGTTTCGGAATGAAATCGAGCGTATTACGGAAGACTTTTAAGTTACAGTATTCATATCGTGAATAATATGTATATGAATTATCAGATTAAACAATGGTTCGAATTGGCGTACCGTAATCTGACTCAGCATCAAAATAACACCCAAAACTAAAATACGAAGGTGAACCTTCAGCCATTGAAGTGTCACAAACTGGAGAAAATATGCCCCAACACACCACCGCTATGGCGATTGTTCAAACGCTGATCAATTACGATGTGGATACGATCTTTGGACTCCCGGGCGTACAAACCTACGAACTATTTGATGCTCTCCACAAAGTTCAGAACAAAATTAAGCTGGTGACGGTACGGCATGAGCAAGCGGCCGCCTATATGGCCTTTGGCTATGCGCAATCGACGGGAAAAGTGGGTGTCTATACGGTCGTACCTGGTCCTGGCGTGTTAAATTCAGCGGCAGCGTTATGTACGGCATATGCCTGCAACACGCCGGTTCTGTGTGTGACTTCCGAGATCGATTCCGCCGGCATCGGCAAGCGACATGGACTTCTCCATGAATTGCCGGACCAACTCGGGACCTTGCAAAGTTTTATCAAATGGGCGGACCGGATCAATGGACCGGCGGAAGCGCCGGATAAAATTGCAGCGGCCTTTGAACACATGCTCAGTGGCAGACCCGGACCGGTCGCACTGGAAACGCCTCATGACATCATGGGGGTCGTTGGTGAGGTCGACATCCCGCCTCGAACTATAGTCTCCAAATCGGCATTCGAGGCAGACAATGATATCAACGAGGCAGCAAAATTGATTGCCGCCTCGAAGCGCCCGATGATTCTGGTCGGCGGTGGTGGCATTTTAGCAGCTGATGAGGTCGTGAATTTTGCTGATCTACTGGGAGCGCCGGTGGGCGCCCACAAATTCGGACGCGGCATCGTTCCGGACGACCATCCTTTAGGCGTAACGCTGCCCATGGCCCGTAATTTTTGGCCTGAAACGGATTTGCTGATCGGCATCGGCTCACGCCTGGAAGCGCCCTACCGGTTATGGAATAAATCCATGAAGATTGTAGAGCGCCCGGCAGAACCCAAGCTTATCCGGATCGATATTGACCCTCTGGAACTGGAGCGGTTGCCGGGTGATGTTTCGCTTTGTGGTGACACCGGAGCAGTGTTGCAGGCTTTGCTCGCGGCTCTTGCCGATGAAAAAACAAATTTTGAGGATCAGCGGGACGAGGTCGCCAGAGTAAAGGCAGCAATGACTGAATCCTTTCAAAGATTACAGCCCCAAATAACCTATCTGAATATTATTCGGGAACTCGTGCCGGGCGATGGTTTTTTTGTCGAGGAACTGACTCAAGCCGGATTTACTTCCGATTTTGCCTATCCAGTATTAGCGCCGCGCACCTTTGTAACTTCCGGATATCAAGGCACTTTGGGTTTCGGCTTTCCAACTGCGCTCGGCGTCAAATTTGGCAACCCGGACAAAGTCGTCGTATCGATCACGGGTGATGGCGGTTTTATGTTCGGCGTGCAGGAACTGGCGACGGCAGCGCAATATGATATCGGGCTGGTGACAATTATTTTTAACAATAATGGTTACGGCAATGTGCGGCGCAGCCAGGAAGTTAATTTTGAAGGCCGGGTGATCGGCTCCGATTTAGACAATCCTGATTTTATGAAATTGGCCGATGCCTTTGGTATAGCAGGGTATCGTGTTGAGGGCGCCGAAGATTTTAGAGCCGCCCTCAAACAGGCGATCGAAGATGATCAGGCAGCCCTTATCGAAGTTATGGTTGAACCCGGATCAGAGGCAGCGCCTTGGCCGTTTATCATGGGCCCGGGCAAACCTGTCTAAAGCGAAGAGAGATGCTATAATCAGCAGCGTGGAGGGGATTAAGATGGATACACATCAACCGAATACCAGCAGCGAGGATGTCTGGGTACCGACATCGTGCAGTCTCTGTTACGGCTCCTGTTCGATCAAGGCGCACCGGGTTGATGGCGTTATCGTCAAAATCGAAGGTAATCCTGACAGCGCGGTCGGCCAGGGACGGCTCTGCGGCAAAGGCATCAGCGGCCTGATGACCCATTACAATCCGGGCCGGGTTAAAGTACCGCTCCGCCGCACCAATCCTGAAAAAGGTCTCGATGTCGATCCGGGCTGGAAGGAAATCACCTGGGAAGAAGCGCTGGATGAAATTTGCGGCCACTTGAAGCGCGTGCGGGACGATGACCCGCGCAAGCTGGTTTTCCAGCGCACCACCACCGTGCAATCGAGCATGATGCCCTATTTCGCTTTCATGTCGAGCTTTGGCTCCCGCAATGGCGGGGCCGGCGGTGGCGGTTTGCACTGCGGTAATGGCGCTCATTTGATCAGCGGCATCATGCATGCGTCCTGGTCGATCGTGCCGGATTTTGAACATTGTAATTACGCCATGTATTTTGGTGCTTCCAAAGGCCACGGCGCCGGTCACGTTGCGACCACCAATATGCAGCAGGCGGCCGATGCCAGAGACCGCGGTATGAAAATGGTGGTCATTGATCCGATGTCAAACTTTGCTTCCGCTAAGGCGACCGAATGGGTGCCGATCCGGGTCGGCACGGATGCTGCCCTGGCCTTGGCGATGGCGAATATTATGATCAATGAATTGGGTGCAATCGATAAACCCTATTTGAAGGCCAAAACTAACGCGCCCTATTTGATCGGCCCTGACAAACGCTATGTCCGGGATAGCACCAGCAATAAACCGCTGGTCTGGGATGAAAGTTCAAAATCAGCCAAGACCTTTGACGATGCTGATCCGGAGATGATGGCACTTGAGGGAGAATATGAAGTCGGCGGCATTACCTGCCAGCCGTCATTTGCGATCCTCGGCGAGCATCTCAAATCCTATACGCCGGAGCGGGCTGAAGAAATCTCGACGATCCCGGCCGAAAATATCCGGCGCTTGGCGACCGAGTTTGCAACCGAAGCACGGATCGGCAGCACCATTGTCATTGATGGCGTGACCGTACCGTATCGTCCGGCTGCCGCTATCGCCTTTAGGGGATCGCAAGGCCACAAGAACTCGACCTATAATATGTTCGCCATTGATCTGTTGAACCAACTCATCGGGTCAGCTGATGTCGCAGGCGGGTGTTTAGGCTTTAATCCTGTGTGTCATGGCTATCCCGAAACCGGCCGCGTTGCCTATACGCCAACTCCGGCCGAAGACGGTATGATGATTACCGGCTCCTGGATGGGACCCCATAAACCCTATCCGATAAGTGAGCCGGCTTATCCCGAACGGCTCGGCCTGCAGGATTTGTTTCCGATGAGTATGCTTTCGGCCATTCTCAATTCTTCCGATCAGGATGAATGGTGGGAGAAATTTGATCTGCCCTATCGTCCCGAAGTAATGCTGAACTTCGGCACCAACGTGTTGATGAGTATGGGCAATAAAGCGGCGGTTGCCGACTCTTTGAAAAAGTTCAAGTTCATCGCCTCATTCGATATTAATCTACACGAGACCACGATGTTCTCCGATATTGTGCTACCGGATTGTGATTATCTGCAGACCTATGATTCCAGATCAAATTTTCCTTTCATCTTCAGCCACCCCGCGGGCATGGGAAAATGGAGCTGGCCGGTGCGTCAACCCGTCGTTGGTCCTGAGAAAGAAGAGCGTCTGTTTGCTGACGTCTTGATGGAAATGGCGGACCGGGTCGGCTTTTTGCCGGACATGAATACGGCCCTAAACGCGCTCCTGGATATTCGGGCGCCCTATAGTCTTGAGCGCGATCAAAAATACCCTTACCCCGAAATTTGTGATGCCGATCTGAAAGATAAGTTCGGGCCTGAAAAAGGGCTGGAGTGGTTTAAGGATAATGGCGTCATCAGCTGGCCGAAAAAACCGGAAGAGGTCTATTGGCGGCCTTTTGTTGATGTCCGGGTGCCGATCTATCTCGAATGGATGAGCGATTTGTGGGAAAAAGCCAATGCGATTGCCGCACCAAAGGGTCTCGATTTGCCACAGGAGCATTACGACCCGTTGCCTGAATGGCTGCCCTGTTTGTCCCATGAATGCACGGACAGTGATTTTGATCTTTATGCCTTCTATTACCGGGATACCATTCACACCAATAGCTTCACCATGGAAAATCCCTGGCTAGATGAAGCTGCTCAGCTTGACCCGTTTTCCTATACCATCGCCATCAATACCGAGGTTGGTAAGAAAATGGGTTTAAAGAATGGCAATCCGGTCAAAGTTGAAAGCGATACCGGCCTCTCTGTTGAAGGTCGGATCAAACTGACCGAAGGCATTCACCCGGAAGGTCTGGGTATCGCTGCCTTGGCTGGTCATTGGAGCGACGGCCTGCCGGTTGCTAAGGGTAAAGGCGTATTTTTCAATGATTTGCTTGAGCTGGATTGGGCCCATTCGAGCCCCTCCAACCTCAATCTTGACCTTTGCGCCAAGGTTAAAGTGACAAAACTAACCGCCGCCGCTTAACAGCAGATGGGGGCGACCTCAATCCTGCCATCTTCCTGCGGATTAAGCTCTTTGCCGACCGGGCGGAACAGCCGTGAATGCGGCACCGTCAGTTTGTAAATCCGGGCCGCCGTGCCGCCCAGAACCAAATTGAGATCATCCTGGGTGCATTCCAATTTCAGCAATTGCTTCAAGCTCCAGCCCCAGACATCAACCTGATGTTTGACCAGTTTTTTGCTGCGCACTTGCACGGCATAGCTCGACGGATAATTACCGGGCTGGGAATGGAACGGAATACTAGCGCCCCAATCACACCCCCACATTAATTTTTCGGCGCCGATATTGGGATCGATCAAAGCTTTGTGATAAAGCTCGGCCCACCAGAGACCGGTTTCCAAATAGACATTATCGTTGGAGGCGGCAACCAGCAGTGCCTCTTCGTAAAACCGCTCGGTCCACCAGCCCTGGACACCGCCATGGTTGATGACAATCGGCACGTCGCGATATTCAACCGCCAAATCCGAGACCCACATCGGATGCAGGGTTTCCGGCCAGTTGTGATGGGTCAGCGGATAGCCCATGACCACACCGCTATGAACTTGCACGACGGTCTCGTGCTTGCGGGCGACATCCATTATCACCCGCATTTGATCCAGCCGTTCGGTTTGGCTCATGGTTTTCCGCCGCGTGGTGTCGTTCGGAATGCCTTCGCCGATACCGACAAACTTCCCGGTCGCGAGCAGTTCGTCGACTTCCTTGGCGGCGGCCTCAATGGACCACGGTTCTTCTCCCATGCGCGCCTTCTTGGCTGTTTCCATAGCCGAGCAGACGGCAACGAATTTATCAGGGTGCTGTTCGACCAAATCTGCATTCATTTCATTGGACATGCCAAAAGCGGGCAGCAACACACACATATCGACGTCATAGCAATCCATGTCAAACATCAGCCGCGGTGAATTATCGTAGGCGACGAGACCTCGGATGGCTTGGGCTAGATCGTTGTAGCTCGCTTTATCGGTATCGAGTTTTTTCTCTTTAAAGGCCTTACCGGCGGCAAAGCGTTGCGCGTGTACATGTGTGTCGACAATAAAACGTCCCATCTTCATGACGTATCCTCCCGTTAATAAATATTATCTTTGGGCCAATTATTATGCATTCCCGACCGTTGTCCATACCTTTGTTATGGAACGATAGTGATTACATTTCGCAATTGGTGTGGGAAAAGCGTCGGCGCTAATGTTTTAAAATGGCAATATTGACGGCTTTTGGCTCGACGATGCAGGCCTCGCGGCAGAGGGCGCAGCCGGTGCAAAGCTCAGAATTGATCACGGGCTTGATGCTGTTTTCCCAGGTTAAGGCGTCAGGTACCGGGCAGGCATGGGCACAAGCGCCACACTCCGGACCTTGGTAAGGAAGGCAGGTATCTTCGTTGATTGTGACCGAAGCAAATTTGGGCAACTCATTTGGATTCTCAGAGTTCCGCATTAACGCGGCGGGTTCGCAAGCCGCAACGCAGGGCCAATCCTCGCACATTTGACAACCTCGGACCGATAGATCCATTGCGGGTGTGTCGTCGGCTAACTTAAACAGAATGTTAGGCGGGCAGACTTTGTGGTCAGCCCCCATTGATGGGTCCAGTTTGAATGTTAGTGCATCACCGGCCTT
>CAZMHI010000007.1:0-109502 GCA_964566055.1 uncultured Rhodospirillaceae bacterium | reverse complement strand
TCAACCCATGACGAATGATGATCGCTCTTTGTGGTTGGTATTTAATGGTGAAATTTATAATCATGTTGAGTTGCGTGCAGACCTAAAAAATTCCCGCCGGCATTATATCAGTAAGTCTGATAGCGAAATTATATTAGCGCTTTATGAAGAATATGGCACTGAAGCTTTTCCACTATTAAATGGCATGTTTTCATTTGCTCTTTGGGATCAACATAAGCATGAGCTCTATTTGGTTAGAGACCGTCTAGGCGTAAAACCACTATATTTTTATTCACGCGGAGAAACCCTTTTTTTTGCGTCCGAAATTAAATCTCTATTAAAGCATCCTGATATAAATGAAATTTTCGACCCCATTGCACTTATCGAACATTTCACCTTTCAGTTTACCTTGAATTCGAGAACTATATTCAAGGGAATTCAAATATTGGAACCTGGGAAATATTTAAAATGGCACCGGGGCCGTACAACGGAACATCGCTACTGGCGGATGGAATATGGCGGAAAATACCGACAAAACAGCCTCGATGAGAACAGTGAATTATTAAAAAAAATCCTAGATAGGGTTATTCAAAGACAAGTAAGAAGCGATGTGCCGGTTGGCTCTTTGCTGAGCAGTGGCATCGATTGTAATTCTGTAGCTGTTATGGCCCGCCAATACATATCTGGTAAATTTGCGACGTTTACCGGCGGCTTTGACACCTCAAATATGGAAGGATTGGAAGCCTATTTTGATGAACGGATAAGTGCTCGTGAAGTTTCGGAATTATTGCAATCTGATCATGCCGAATGTGAAATTACATCAACAGATCTAGCCGGATTGTTACCTGAAGTCATGTGGCATTTGGATGAACCAAGAGCAGGTATTAGTTACCAGATATCATCGCTGGCTAAATTAGTGGGAAAGAAGGTTCCGGTTCTATTGACCGGAACCGGCGCTGACGAACTTTTCGCAGGCTATCCTTGGCGCTATGCGAAAATCGAATCTTATCAAGACCCTGTTCAATTTGACGAGGCCTACTTTCAAATTTGGTCTCGGTTATTAAATTCTGACAACAGGTATGATTTGCTGACCGAAGATATTAAAAAGGAAGCTAATCATTATTCTCCCTATGATGGGTTTAAAGAGCTAATGTCCGAATGCAATAGCGAAGATCCAATCGAACGAGCCCTATATTTTGACTTGAAAGGTTTTCTCCCAGCGCTTCTTATCGTTGATGATAGATTATTCATGAGCCGATCTGTAGAAGCCCGGGTCCCTTTTCTAGACAATGACATTATAGATTTCTCTTTAAACATACCGCCAAATCAAAAATTCAAGAACGGCAAATCCAAAATCATACTTAAACATTGCCTTAAAGGAATTTTACCAGATTCGATACTAGACCGGCGAAAGCAGGGATTTACGCCACCAGATAAAACCTGGTTTAGCACCACATCCAAGTCTTTTATCGAAAGTCGCCTGTTATCGGAAACCTTTCAGCATCTAAATTTATTTCAAAAATCAGGAATTGAAAAAATTTTGAATGATCACAATGCGGGCGTCGCTGATCATAGATTTTTAATTTGGTCGTTACTATGTCTGAGTTATTTACCGAATATTGCTGAAGAGAAAATTTCGGCTTAAAAAAGCGCCAAGGCCATTTTCTAGCGCCTGTCTCCAAACTCATTTGGATTGTTCAGACCATGAACAAGATTGACGTTCAGGGTGTGAACATGGTATGTTCAGTCGATGAACACGAAGTGTAGACTCTTGATTCTAATGAAAAAGTTTAATTATGTCCGATTCCGATAGCGATTCCTCGGTTACCTTAGGTCTGCTTAATGCAGTAGAGGAAAACAATGCCATTACACAACGTGGCGTGGCGAAAGAACTCGGCATCGCCCTTGGCCTAACAAACTCTTATTTAAAACGTTGCGTAAAAAAAGGTTTGATCAAAATTCAACAGGCACCGGCAAACCGCTACGCTTATTACCTGACACCCAGTGGATTCGCGGAGAAAAGCCGATTAACAGCTGAATATTTATCACAAGGATTCGAATTTTTTCGTCTTGCCCGAAATCAATGCATGGATATTTTTCAACTGTGTGAAGACAGGGGCTGGAAACGCATTGGATTACACGGACTTACCGATCTGGCCGAAATCGCAGTCTTATGTGCAGAAAATTACGAAGTCGAAATTATCGGCATTATCGATGATTCGTCTTCATCCGAGGAATATGCCGGCATAAAAATCGTCCACAAACATACCGAATTAACCGAATTTGACGCCATTCTCATTACTGATCTGGGTGACCCTCAATCTAGTTTTGAGAAAATTTCAGAAGCCACATCTGCTGATCGGGTATTAGCACCAGGCATTCTCAATATTTCATCTGTCGATAAAATGCGGAAGAAATGACAATGACTATATGGCATGCAGTCCATACCCAACCGCGCAAGGAACTAATTGCGAGTCAACATTTATTGCGTCAGGGATTTGAAGTCTACTTACCGCAACATATGAAGAAACGCCGCCACGCCAGGCGCGTTGATTGGATTAGATCCCCTCTTTTTCCCCGTTATCTATTTGTTGGATTAAATACCGAGAATAGACGCTGGCGGTCTATTCATTCGACTGTCGGAGTTTCCTATTTAGTTCAATTTGGCGATCTTCCTGTCGAGGTACCGCTCGAAATTATTGATTCCTTGCAATCCCGGGAAGATGAAGACGGACTTATAAAACTGAATAATTATTCACGCTACAAACCTGGCGACAGCGTCCAAATTCTTGATGGAGCCTTCGGCAATACAACTGGTGTTTTAGAGACTCTTGGCGATCAAGAGCGCGTAACAATGTTGCTTGAACTGATGGGTCGTCAGGTACGCATTAAAACAACTTTGGATAAAATCGCGGCTATCAATTAACGCCGGCCAGAATTTGATTATTAATTTTATGTCGGGGTGTTTTTCACCCGGACTGCGGTAGCATGGAAAAATGCTATCTCTTAGCAATGGCATAATTTTCGAACCGACCCTATCCTAGTTTAAAAGAGCGAAAACATCACCATGACCGAAAAAAGTATAAATCGAGACTTTTTTAACCCGGAACCCAGCCTCAGCAACGCGTCGATTCTGGTAACGGGTGCGACGGGTTCATTTGGCAAGGCCTTTATAAAAAAGGTGTTGAATAGTTACAAAACTAGGAAACTAATTGTTTTTTCACGCGATGAGCTAAAACAAAGTGATATGGCAGTGGATTTTCCTGGATTAACTTATCCGGCTATTAGATATTTTATTGGCGACGTCCGTGATCAAGATAGGTTAGAAATGGCCATGCGTGAGGTTGATTTTGTGATCCACGCGGCGGCTCTTAAACAAGTTCCAGCGGCTGAATACAATCCGATGGAATGTATCAACACAAACGTAATTGGAGCCGAAAATGTTGTTCAGGCAGCGATTCGTTGTGGTGTTAAAAGAGTTATTGCGCTTTCAACTGACAAAGCGGCAAATCCGATCAATCTCTATGGCGCGAGCAAATTGGCCTCGGACAAAATATTTGTCGCCGCTAACAATTTGAGTGGGGCTGACGGAACACGATTTAGTGTTGTCAGATACGGAAATGTTATCGGGTCACGTGGCAGTGTCGTCCCGCTATTCAAAAAGCTTGCTGCAGAAAACGCCGAGAGTATACCAATTACTGACGAACGAATGACGAGATTTTGGATTACTTTGGACCAGGGCGTCAATTTCGTTCTTTCCAGTCTAGCCATGATGACGGGAGGAGAAATTTTTATACCAAAAATCCCGAGTATGAAATTAACTGATCTAGCTGAAGCCATCGCCCCCGGAGTGCCGCTCCGTGTCGTTGGTATTCGTCCAGGGGAGAAACTCCACGAAACGATGATCACTCAAGATGACGCGCGGACAACCATCGAGTATGCAGATCGTTATGCCATTTTACCTTCCTTTAAATTTTGGGATCAACCTATAGAACCGCCGAAAGAAGCTTCCTACGTAGATGAAGATTTTATCTATGACAGCAATGGCAATTCAGAATGGCTGACCCCAGCAAACCTAGTCGACATAATTGATTGAATATGACTCATCCATTTTTGCCCTATGCTCGACAACAGATTGATCGTGACGACATTGCAGCGGTTAATGCCGTGTTAGAGTCTGATTTTTTAACGACCGGGCCGGTAATAAATAGCTTTGAGGATAAACTGTCGGAATTAACGGGGGACTCCTTTGCCGTAAGCTGTTCAAGCGGCACGGCTGCTCTCCATCTGGCTGCCGCCGCCTTGGCTCTGAAACCGGGCGACAAAGTCATCGTCCCATCGATCACATTTCTCGCCACTGCAAATGCTGTGCGATATACCGGCGCTGATGTAGTTTTTGCTGATGTAGATCCTGATAATGGTTTGATGACGCCCGCGCATTTGGAATCCGCCTTGGCAATCGGCGGAGACCAAGTCAAAGCAGTATTTCCCGTTCATCTTGCCGGTCAGTGCGCCGACATGAAGACCATATCAGAAATTGCCAAACATCGACAATTGGCAATTGTCGAAGATGCCTGTCACGCTATTGGAGCGACTTACAGCAAAAACACCAACGATAAAAACCAGGCTGTAGGTTCCTGTAATTATGGCGACATGGCGGTATTTTCATTTCATCCGGTTAAAACAATTACCATGGGTGAAGGCGGCGCGATCACCACTCAAAACGAAAATTTGCTGCATCGTTTAAGGTTGCTGCGTAATCACGGTATAACTCGGGAAGAATCCGCTTTTGTACAATCTAATTTAGCGCGTGGTGAAGACGAAGAAACAAATTCGTGGTTCTACGAAATGCAGGACATTGGGTTTAATTACCGGGCAAGTGATATCCATTGTGCGTTAGGTTTAAGCCAGCTAAAAAAACTGGAACTTCGTGTCCAGCGCCGGCGCGACTTGGTTAAGTTATATGATAATTTACTTGCAACTCATGCGCCTTTAATCAAGCCAATAACTCGAGCTCAAGGAAGTAATCCGGCCTGGCATCTTTATTCTGTGCTGATAGATTTTGAAACAGCCGGCCTGTCGCGTCAGAAATTTATGATGGAACTCAGGGAGAGAGGAATTGGAAGCCAGGTCCACTATATACCTGTACACCGCCAACCTTATTATCAACACCTTTACGGTGAGATAGATTTGCCAGACGCAGATGCCTATTACAGCCGCACTCTTTCGTTGCCGCTATTTTCGCAGATGGAGGATGGCGATGTTGAAAGAGTTGTCGAGGCGATCTCTCAAATTCTTTAGTGAATTTGACCGAGTAATTCAGACAATTGGAGATACCAAAAATGAAAAATGCGATCCTAATCGGAGAGAGAATTTATGCCCGGCCGATTGAAAAGTTCGATATTGATAATGGTTGGCACGATTGGATTAACGACTATTCCATTCGTGAGAATCTTGATGGCGTCTATCCAGTTAACCGTGAGGAATTAGTAAAGTATTGGGAATCTTCCGTGCCGCCCAAAGTCGTTATGTTTGCTGTATGTGACAATAAAAATGACCAGTACTTTGGTAACGTAAGGCTCAGTGATATTGACTGGACCAATCGGCGCTGTGCATACGGCCGCATAATCGGACTACCTGAATATCGAGGCAAAGGATACGGCACGGAAATGCTTCAATTGGTCATGCAATACGCCTTTCTAAAACTTGGTATGAATCGAATAGCTACTGGTGTCGTAAGCACCAACGAGGCGTCTTTACGCAGTAATGAAAAAGCCGGCATGAATCGTGAAGGTGTTCAAAAGGAAGCATTGTGGAAAGATGGCCAATTTCAAGACGTTGTTTCCTTCGCCATGACCCGGGCTGATTTTGACCAAAAATTTAAACCGGCATCCGAGTAAGAAAACTCTCTGATATGTGTGGAATATTAGGTATTTTTCAACCCGGAAACCGGGCCCAAATCAGCAAAGATATGCCGTTCTTAACCAAAATGTTAGATCATCGGGGACCCGATGCATCGGGCATTAAGTCACTTCATAATACATTTTTCGGTCATTCCCGGCTGTCAATATTAGGCCTTGAAGAATCTTTAGCTGCGCAACCCGTTCAAGTTGAAAATTGTCTGTTAACCTTTAATGGCGAGATTTACAATTTTCGGGAATTACACAAAAATTTAGAAAATGACGGGATATTATGTAGTAACAAAAGTGATACTGAAATTCTGTTTCGCTGTCTCCGGCATTGGGGCGTGGAAAAGACACTGCGTCGTATTGATGGCATGTTTGCCTTTGCCTTTTACGATGGTGGCTGCCGGACATTATACCTAGCTCGCGACTGCCTCGGTGAAAAACCCCTCTATTGGACGCAAAAAAACGGCAGTTTTGCGTTTGCTTCAGAAATCAAAGTATTACTCGCTAGCGGTCTCGCAAGCCCTGCGCCAAATTTAGCGCATATCGATGACTATTTTCATTCGGGACTGATTAACGGAACGCAAACCATGTTTCGCGACGTCAAAGAGCTTTCTCCAGGAAGTTTTTTGGTAATTAGCGAGGAACAACTCCAACCAGTCATTGATAAATTTTGGTCGCTGGAAGATTCTGATTCTGAGTTATCCGCAAAATCTATGGATTCCTGGGGTGAAAATTTACTTGAGCAACTTGATCAGGCCGTGGCAAGCAGAAGCGTTAGTGATGTCCCTATTGGAGTTTTACTATCAGGCGGCATTGATTCTAATACCATCGCTGAGCGCATTATCTCAACGGACAAACAAGCACCGCCATTTTTTTTCGCAGAGTCGAATGATCCGGCAACCAGCGAAAGAGATGATGTCGATGCCTTTTTGAACCACATGGGTGCAGGGCAATCCGCAAATCAACTTAAACTATTTACAGCAAAACCCAATATAGACTCATTTATTGACGATCATGCGCGCCTGACTTGGCACTTCGACGAACCTTTGGTATTTACCAATTCAATCTCGCTGAGCGCAATATGCCAAAAAGCACAAGATCAGAACATAAAAGTTTTACTTTCGGGCGAAGGCTCCGACGAAATTCTGTACGGCTATGACCGTTTTACTCGAACAGCCGAACAGCTATCTGAAGTTACTGACCAGAATACAATCTTTCGGGCAGTCTATTTGGGTGGCGGTGAACATAATGCTGATTTGGTTGATCAACTATGTGCCGGTAAAGCAGCAGGGAAACAGCAAACCGAGCCCTGGCTTTGGCTACAGAAATATGGCCGGGAATTGCCGTTACCAAATTTACAATTATTGTTCAGTCAAAAGTTCCGGTTGCTATCATTGTTGCATCGGCAGGACCGGGTTGGCATGTCACACGGCGTTGAGTGCCGTATCCCATTTTTAAAACCTAACCTGGTGAAATGGATAAACCGTCTTCCCTTTTCGGCAAAGTATGATGCCCAAACCAGCCGTACCAAATATTTGCTAAGGCACATAATGAAAGATCGACTGCCAGACCGTATATTAACCAAGCCAAAAGATGGCTTCCCTTCGGGAATTGAAAGCTGGGTACGCAACGGCCAGTCAAGATCACTAATCGAAGGCTTGATTTTTGATCCAGATGGCTTCTTAAACACTTATCTCGACGGTGGTTTGGCGCAAAAAATCTTAGCCAATTATTTTTCTGGTGAGACAAGATACGAATTTTTGATTTGGCGATTTCTTAATTTAGAGATCTGGCACAGATTATTTCGCGAGGGCAACTCGATTAAGCAGGGCAATGACGCCTACTTTAAGGTTTTTGGCGCCCTACCTGCCTCATAAAGATTTGAGGTTGAAATTAGCCATACATTGATGTTGAAGCAAATGAAAATATCAGCGGATTTCCAAGGGCAGGATACAAACTGCTCCTATATTATCAATGGCAGTAAATTAAGGAAATAAGAATGGGTTTATTAGCAGGATATGGTGAAGAAAATTTTACCGGCGCGCTTTACGGCAAATACAGTTTCGGAAATCAATATGAAAAGCTGCTTGATGAACCTTTCTTGCGAGAAAATACGATTCCCATAATCCAGGCCGATTTGAAAATTGCCGGGCTTTTGGACGACATGGAAAATCTTGATATAATGGATGTTGGGACCGGGCGGCAGGCACTTTGCTTTGCTTTGTTAAAGGCTAAATCAGTTCACCATTTTGATATCTCTAAAGAGCACGTCACAAGATTTTCGAAGCTTATTTCCTCTAAGTATCAAGATTTGCCATTAACGACGACGAATATTGATATTTGCACTGATTCCCTGCCGAGTGAAAAATTTGATTTTGTCTATCTCAACGGTATC
Source organism: uncultured Rhodospirillaceae bacterium (assembly GCA_964566055.1). Taxonomy (GTDB): domain Bacteria; phylum Pseudomonadota; class Alphaproteobacteria; order Rhodospirillales; family UBA2165; genus TMED23. The sequence goes on along the minus strand of CAZMHI010000007.1, from coordinate 101,219 downwards.
GCACACCATTTTTCAAACACTGCCGTCGGATTAAAAAATTGTGCTTCAAGCGTTAAACCAAACGGCCGGATATGGGTTTACTTTTACCGCTCGGGAACTTTCAAATGGTTCGTTTGTGACATGATCCGCCGCCTGCTAAATGCCAAAGATTTGGATGATAGTTTTATTGCCAGCTCTCTAATATACAGCGAAGGCAGATTAGACGACCCCGTGGTCAGCTGCATTATGGACGATTTTTTTGCCCCTTATATTCATCTGTATTCGCCATTTGAGTATATCAATTTTATGGCCGAGCTTGGCTTTAAACCATGTGCCAGTAACGACCTTGATCCTTTAAGCGCGGTTAACCACAATTGCTTGCATCATTCTGCGACCATTGTCTATGAGAGACAGGAAATGCGGGATGTTGCCAACGTTAATACCGGTGATTTACTTACTCCCGGTGCTGAAATCGATCAACTCGACGAAAATCTTTACAGTAACGATAAGCCAAAAAGATGCATTGAAGCCTTCCATAAGGTTGAAGAGAAGGTAAAGAAAGGTGTAAATCCGCTGATGTTATGGTCGCTATGTCTCGCCATGCATAAGTTGGCCGCACCGCAATATTACGGCGAGTACGAATACGCAATCGATTATGAAAGTCTGGAAAGATGCCTAACTCATGTATCTGAAAACGCCGGTATACTGAACTAAGCCTTTCAGCAGCAGTTTTATTTGGTCACGCTTAACCCTATTACCCAATATGATTTATTCACTAACCGAACAGTCTTGTAATCAGAGATTGATCGACTTAACGCACGGAAAAACTACATGTCTTTAGCTCATGAAGAAAATAACGATAAAAACCTAGCCATTTGGAAATCTATATACAGTACCTATGAAAAAGGTACTCTGATGCCAGGCACCCAATATCCCAACTTACGACTAGTTGATTTTATTCGACGCTGGAAAAATAGCCCTAATTGGCCAACAGACAGGCGTCCCCGTGTATTGGAATTTGGCTTTGGCAGTATTGCTAATATGCGCATGATGGCACTGGAAGGATGTGATGTTCATGGCCTGGAAGTATCTGAAGATGCCGTTGACGTGGCCAATGAAGCTATCAAGTTTTATGGTTTTGAAGAACACTTAAGTGCAGCCTATTTTGAGAGCGTCCCGCTATCTGTGGAAGACGGTTATTATGATGCCATTATCGGCCTGCAATGCGTATACAACAATTTAGATCAAGAATTTTTCGCCGATGAATGTGCCCGCATGCTGACACCCGGAGGCATTATCTTTTTCTCCTTCTTCACTACACATCACGGATATATGAAGCACATAGATGGAGAGCCAGGGGGCGTTGTCAGCTTTACCGACAATCATCCCAATCCTCGCCTGCCCGGACTTGAGGTTTTCCTATATAAAAATTCCCAGCAACTAGAAGATATTTATGGACGTAGTTTTGATTTAAATATTGACGGTTATGAAACTGATCTGCTTGAAGTCCATCAATCATGGCACTATTTGCGTGGACAGAAAAAAAATCGACCGGATAATGCTGAAATGCAATCGGTAGGCTCTACCCCCACGGAACTGGTGCCACTGGTATACATTCAGTCGACGGACACGGAGAGTCAATTTACCCAAACCAATATTTTGGCTTTAGAAAATTTATCAACCGAACCGGACGGAACGACTTCAACAATTCTTCAAGAGTATCCAAATGTTGAGATTGTCCGCTTTTTAGCATCCTGGAAAAGGCGCCAAGATAGTGATTATTTCCGCCCCACAGTAGGTCAGGAGGTAAGCATATCAAAGGTCGAAAATTTAGCCGCACTTGAAGTCAACTGCTTAGGCCCATCTCATATTATTGCCATGGACCGTTTTAATTATTTACCGACCGGCGTATGTCTGAATACAAACATGCGGGATAAAATAATCGCTGTAACCGGTGAGGCAGACCTAAAGCATTTGCCGACACTTGAAATTTGGCACGATAACAAACTCCCGTTTCAAACCGGGCAATTTGACGTCGCTTTTAGCCTCGCTTCAAATCTTATCGCCAATCAGAAGGAATTTGTCGAAGAGGTGTCTCGGACCGTGGCTGAGGACGGTGAAATTTTCATGGCCTATATATCTCCTCAAGCTGGAGTATTTTCGAGCGCTGATCATTTAAGCGGCAATTATTATCAGTTAACCGAAGATTTTGATGATTTAAATTGTACCGGACTAAAATTGTTTGCCGCAACGGATGAAAATCTAGCCTCTCTTTGGGAAAAGTATTTTGACGTCACGATCAACCATTTCGAATATGGCGGTCTTCCGCATTTTCAGTCATTCCAAGTCATATCAGGTAAACGCAGTAGCCAGAATGTATGATTATCAACAGCTTGGTCGAATATAACTGTACTTACAACGCTCATAATATCCGGCCTGATTGACAAAACTGACAAGACGATGACGGTTCTACACCTTTCCACGATTGGCGATACCTTTGACGATTCCCAGGAAATCGCACTTGGCCCTCACTGTTTTATAGATCGCGAAGATGTTTTTCCAAATTGGCAAAATTTGGAGTTTGTCGATGCCTATAAAAACGAAGCTTCACTGGAGATTGCTGAAAGGAATGTGCGCAAGCTCATCAACACGTTAATACCGCGTTTTGCGGAACAGTTGAACACCTACCACAATTCCCATTATTCGAATGATTTTTGGCGCATCATAATTCTCCCTTGGTTGATTGAAATTGTTCAACGGGCTTGGACCGGATATTCCCGGTTAAGAAATTTGGACGAACTTCATCAAAGTCGATCCTTAGCAGTTAAAATATATGATGGACCGAGTGAGTGGCAGATCAGGGATACGGCGGAAGTTTTGGATTTATTATTGAGGGATTATAATTTTAATTGGTGGATAGATTCAGAGCTTGCCCGAGCATTATCACCTGAAAATTGGCAATTGACGCCTGCGGCTCCTCTGGCACCACGAGCACGGCCTATAGTAAGTGAGCCACGGGCCGATACAAAAAGTAAAATTGGCAGCTTAGTTCGAAAAATAAAATACCGGTTGGGTTACTCAGACATCCTTGGCATTAAATGGAGTGGCTTTCTTTTGGCGCTTTATGTGAATATTTTGCCGAAACGCAGATCGAATCAACAGCATGATTCAACGACACCTAATTTACCCGAAGATTTGTTTCCGCCACGTTTTTTAAAGGTCTTGGACTACCTCATTGAGGCAACCATACCGCACAGCCTTCTCGAAGGATTTAGTGAACTTGCGGCGAAAGCAATAAAATTACCTTACCGGGCTGGCCGTTTGAGACTCGGAACATTAAGTTTCTGGAATGAGCAAGAAAAAGTTATTGCTGCCTTCGCTATAGAAGCAGGTGAAAAAAGGGTCGTATTTCAGCATGGTGGTGAATATGGCATGTTAAACTACAATTTGATGTTTAACGAAATGGAAGGTAAGTCGTGCATTTTTATCAGTTGGGGTTGGAACTATAATAAATCAGAGAACGGGCATATTCTGCCTTTACCTTCTCCCTACCACAGTAAAATGGCCGACAAGCACCGCCGCCAAACTGAAGATATAATTGTTATTGGTCCAGCTATCAGGATTAATTTGCATCGAATACATTGGTGTTCTAGAAGCAGTGTGCATCTTTGGTATTGCAAGGATTCTATAAATTTTATCGATAATCTAAGCCAGAAAGTTCGTAATGCCGTTGTTTACCGGCCCTATACCCGGACGGCTAATGACATCGAAGTCCGCGCCTTGGTTAGCACTCGGTTTCCCAAAATACCCATGCTTGAGACAGACCTGGAGAAAGCACTTCTGAAATGTCGTCTCGTGGTTATTACATCATTTAGCACGACGATGAATTTCTCCATGGCGGCAAATGTCCCGACTATAGTCTACATGCCGCCCGAAATAATGGCGCCGCATTCGGAGGCCGAACCCTATTTTGAAGCTTTAAGAAAATGTGGCGTTGTTCACGAATCAGCAGTTTCAGCAGCCGCTTACATTAATAGCATCGAAGAAAATATTGAAGACTGGTGGCAGAGTAAAGAGGTTCAAGATGCTCGCAAAATCTGGGTTAATCAATTTGCCCGGACCGACCAGTTATGGTGGTGGCACTGGATGAAATCATTGGCCGGCCTCAAACATGTTGGATAATCCATTGTCCCTGGCAACTATAGTAACAATTATCTTGTGTTTAAATTAGACAATATTTTTACAAAATTATCTGCAATTTTGCTAAAATATAACGTATATACAATCGCTTGCGATGCTTTCTGGAGTAATTCTCGTGGGAAATAATCCCCTAAAAATAGCGCTTGGTGACTTGCGCCACAGTACGATCGGCAAACATTCAATCTATGCCCCCTTGGGCATTGGTTATTTAACCACGTATTTGCTGAAAGAAATGCCGGAAGGCAGCGTCGAAGTTCGTCTGTTCGATGACCCCGATGAATTGCTGGCGGATGCAGATGAATGGTGTCCCGATGTCGTCGGGTTGGCCAATTACTGCTGGAATTCTGATCTCAATTACCAAGTTTTTTCATTATTAAAAGAAGATCGGCCTGACACCATTGCAATATGCGGTGGCCCTGAATTTCCACCTGAATTGGACGAACGGGCTCAATATTTAAATGAGCGGCCCTATATCGATTTTTACTGTCCCTATGAAGGTGAAGTCGCCTTTTATCAACTGATAAAACAAATTGTTGCTGGTATCAGCGTGAATGAATTGCGCAGTGTCCCGCAATACGGGCTAGCAAATCTAAATCCCGATGATGGGTCCATTCATCTAGGACCGCCGGCTGAAAGAACCCGCGATCTAGATTTAATACCATCACCCTACATTACCGGCCTTATGGATAAGTGGCTCAATGGCGAATATATCCCACTTATCGAAACCGCTCGAGGCTGCCCGTTTTCATGCACATTCTGCTGTCAGGGCGTATTATCCTACAATAAGCTAGCCGTTTTTTCGTCCGAACGCGTAGGCAGAGAAGTCGGCTATATTGCAGAAAAAATGAAAGGTTTTCCCGGGGTACGGCTCGGCATAACGGACTCTAACTTCGGAATGTATCCACGCGATATAGAAGTCGCTTCTCAAATTGGTAAAATTATGGATGAGACGGATTGGCCTCAAGGGATACAGGTCACGACAGGAAAAACCAATCATGAGCGGATCATCGAAGTTGGAAAATTGCTCAAAAGCCGGATGGAAATTAACTGTGCAACCCAGTCAATGGATGACACCGTACTTGAAAAAATAAAACGCAAAAATTTATCGCCTGAGCAGTATCAAGAATTACGCAAACATACAGATGAAGCCAATATGAGAATGATTGGTGAAATCATTGTGCCGCTTCCCGGCGAAACCAGAGAAAGTTTCTTTAACGGTGTCAAAATGGTGGCGAATATCGGCATTGAAATGATCAATGTTTATACGACAATGATGCTCATGGGTACCGACCTTAGTTCCAAAAAAACCCGAAAAGACCATGCGATAAAAACAATGTTCAGGTGTCTGCCCCGCCAATTTGGTGAATATCGTAATCGCAAGGTTTTTGAAGTTGAAGAAGTTTGTATCGAAACCAACACAATGAGTCATGATGATTATAATATTTGCCGGGGTTTGGCGCTGGTGTCCACGGTATTTGCCTCCGAACAATATGACGCGATTCGCCGTATTCTGAAGGAGTTTAAAATTGAGTTCTCTGAGTTCTTATTAGCCCTCTACTCTCAGATTCATAGCGACAAATCTTTGACCGCAATCCGCTCAGTTTATAACGCTTACCTTAAAGCAACGTCGGATGAACTGTACCCTTCAAAAAAAGCCTTATATGAACATTTTTCAAAACAAGAGCATTATGACGAATTACTCAAAGGCGACGCTGGTGACAACCTGCTCCGTCGTTTTCGCGCTTTGATGCACCTCCAGGCCGGGACAGAATTTACCCGCCTCACCATTAAACTCGTTCGTGATTTAAAAAAATCAAGTCTTGATGAAGAAGAACTTTCCGCTCTTCTCGATCTTGAGCGCTGGATATTGGCAACACGAGATTTAGCACCCGTATTTGATATATCCGGACCTCCTGACGAAGAAGAGGTTATCGAATTAGAGTATGATGTCGCCACTTGGTATGAGGAAGATAATAATCAATTGCTGCGGACATATAACAATTCAACTTCCTACGTTTTGGCCTGGAATCATGAAACCATCAAAGACATCGTCAGCCAATCACAAAAAATGTACCTAGGAGATATAGAATTAAACGCCTCAAGGGTTATTTTCTCAGAATCGTTGAGAAATTTGTGGCGGGGCTACAGTCAAATTTCCAGTTAGCTTAATTTCCTGATTTTCGGGCTAATATATTCTTGGTAGTAAAAGCACAACTCTCATGATCTATGGAATTCTTGGGCTGGGCTCAATTGGGTCCCGTCATGCCGCCAATTTAATTAAATTGGGTCAAAAAGTGATCGCCTTTGATCCTTCGGCTCAACAAGTTGAGCGGGCACGCAACCTAGGTATGCCCGTGACATCATCTCGTGATGAAGTACTCGATAAATCTCAGGCCGTTGTCATTTGCTCACCGAACCAATTTCATTTGCAAGACTTAAAAGATTCAATTGCAGCAACTTGCCATACCTTTGTGGAAAAACCTTTGTCGCACACAGCCGACGGCGTTGACATCCTGTTGGATGAAGCCACCGCAAAGGGGCTTCAGGTCTTCGCCGGCTTAAACCTCCGATTTCACCCTGCCGTGAGAGCGGCAAAAAATCTGCTCGAAGAAGGCGCAATCGGTCAGCCGCTTTGGGCAATTTTCCAATCGTCTCACTACCTTCCAAACTGGCGGCCAGATCAGGATTACCGCTTGGGATATACGGCCGACCCAATAACCGGTGGAGTATTGTTCGACATTATTCACGAAATTGATCTCGCAAATTATTTATTAGGTCCAGCTGAAACACTCACAGCGGCCGCCCGAAACACGGGTGAAATTGAAATTTCTTCAGAGGATTGTGCAGATATTGTTCTCCGGCACGCATCTGGAGTTCATTCAAACCTGCACCTGGATTACATTTCTCGCCCCACGCGGCGTAGCTGTGATATTGGTGGCAACGCTGGAAATTTAAAAATTGATATTGTTAAACGCGACCTAACGCTCACCGATTTTGAGGGTGTTGTCAGGCAACAATTGATTTTCGATTCTACCAGCTCAGCTGAAGATTACATCGAAGAAATGGCAGCCTTTGTCGAGTGTGTTGAAAAAAATATAGCGCCGCCCTGCGATGGTCGCACCGCTTTTGAGAGTCTTAAACAAGTGATAGCTGCACGCCAGTTGTGCGGACTGCCAACATCATGAAAACAGTTGCCATTGTCCAGGCCCGAATGGGATCCTCTCGCCTACCCGGTAAAGTTCTGGAGAAACTGGGATCAATGCCGGTGTTAAACTGGGTGGTCCGGGCAGCCCAACAAATTCCCGGCGTTGACGAAACAGTTGTTGCAACTTCAACGACCCCTGCAGATGATGCTATTCAGGATTGGTGCCAGCAAAATTCTGTTAAATGTTTTCGCGGATCTGAAACTGACGTACTGGCGAGATTTGCCGAAACCGCAACGTCCGAATCTGCAGATATTGTCATCCGCTTAACAGCTGATTGTCCGTTGCTTGATCCTCAAATCTGCGGCACCGTTCTTGCGCTCTTTAAGTCTAGCAAGGCCGACTATACCAGCAATTGCAGTCCGGCTAATTGGCCGGATGGCCTAGATTGTGAAGTCTTTTCGGCTTCAGCTCTGGCAGAAGCCAATGCAGAAGCTACTTTGTTAATCGAGCGGGAACATGTCACTCCTTTCATTCACTATAATAGACACCGGTATTCAATAAGCGCTTTGTCCTGTCCGCTGCCAAATCTTCAAAGTGAACGCTGGACAATCGATAACCCTGAAGATTTAGATTTCCTCAGAGAAATTGTGAGCCATCTCGATAATGATCATCCTCCTTCATACTTGGAAGTAATGGGCATTCTCGACGATCATCCTGAATATCGTGAGATCAATGCTCAAATTAAGCGAAATGAAGGACTTTTAAAAACGCTGGCAGAAGAACCAGCAGTTCCAAGCAAGGGATATGGCGCCTCAAAAAAACTTCTCGACCGGGCCCTTAAATCTATCCCTGTCGGATCACAGACTTTCAGTAAAAGTCATATTCAATATCCCAAAAACGCCCCAATGTTCCTGACCTATGGTGATGGTGGATGCGTTTGGGATGCCGACGGGAACTCTTATGTAGATTTTGTTATGGGATTGCTGCCGAATGTCCTCGGTTATCGTGATCCAGATGTTGACAGAGCTATCTCTAGCCAACTCAATAATGGCATTACTTTCAGTCTCGCGACAGAACTGGAGATAATTCTAGCAGAAAAGTTAGTCGAGATAATTCCATCAGCTGAAATGGTTAGATTTGGAAAAAATGGAACTGATGCAACTTCCGCTGCCGTCCGCTTAGCCCGTGCTTTTACCGGCAAAGAACGAATTCTAACATGCGGCTATCACGGCTGGCAGGATTGGTACATTGGTGCCACAACAAGAGAAAAAGGTGTTCCAAAAGCTGTCAGAGAACTAACTCACGTGGTTCCCTATAACGATCTAGAGGCCGTCGCCGACCTCTTAAGTCGATATCCGGGAGAGTTTGCAGCTCTGATTATGGAACCAACAAACATTACCGAACCTTTGCCCGGATACTTTAAAAGTCTTAAAGATCTACTCCACGAAAACGGTGCCTTACTGATATTTGATGAAATAATCACTGGATTTCGCTTTGCTCTAGGCGGAGCTCAAGAACTATATGATATCCGACCTGACCTATCGTGTTTCGGTAAATCGATGGGCAATGGTATGCCTATCTCCGCCGTCATGGGGCGCGCTGATATCATGCGGGAAATGGAAGACATTTTCTTCTCCGGCACATTTGGTGGCGAAACTCTATCCCTTGCGGCCTCCCTAGCCGTCATCGAAAAAATGCAGCGAGAGCCGGTGATCCAATCCTTATGGGACCAAGGTGCACAGTTATCAAACAGTGTCGAAAAACTAATCCAACAACACGAGTTGGAAGACACAATTTCACTGGTCGGTCATGCCCCATGGAAGTTGCTGTCTTTTAACAATCACAAATTGGCAACCAAAGAGCTTATCCGATCCGTTTTTATTCAGGAAATGCTCAGCAATGGCATTCTTCTAACAGCCAGCCACAATATTTCCTATGCCCACAGCAGTGAAAATATTGCCACTGCTCTCCACGCCTATAACATGGTTCTACCGATAATCCACCAAGACCTCCGCTCCGGAAGTCTGGAAAAACGCCTGGCCGGTCCAGTGATCGAACCGGTCTTCGCGGTACGTTGAGATTTCTATTTTGACAAACGACTTATATCAAAATTCCATTGTCGTCCGAAAAAGAAAGTCCGAGCTAAAGCGGGAATATACTGAAAGTAGTCAATTACCCACAGATGCACAAAAGGCCATGTGGGGCAGTGAAGAGAGTATGTTGAATCGCTTTCGCCTTGGTCTTGATGTTATCAATTGGCCTGATGTTAACAGATGGTTGGACATCGGCTGTGGCACTGGCCGGTTTTTTGAAATTGCTGAAACGAAAAATCTTCAGTTCCAACAGTTAATCGGTGTTGATATTACCGAATCCATTGTTGCTCAAGCCCGTGATCGAGCCTTGTCTAGCCCGGCGATTTTTGAAGTTGGTGACCTGGAATTCCTACCCATGGATATCCAAAATGTAGATCTTATCACCCTGGTTGGTGTTCTGCAGCTTTGCGGATGCCCTCTAGCGTCCGCTGTTAGGCACAGTGTCGACCGGCTGAACAATAACGGGCAATTATTTTTGACCACGAAGCATTTGGGTTGGTCTGCCTTTAGTGAAAATGGATTTGACCCAGACCCAGCTCATTCCTGGTTTCTGATGGACGACGTCCGTCAGGCGGTCACGGATTCTGGCGTAAAAATATTAAACGAAGGTGGTTTTCTTCCCAAAGAGGGAAAGATTGTTCCTATAGAGGATACTCATACTTTATTCATTCATGGCCAGAAAATCAGATAAATAGATAAGATGTCTACTCCACAACGTACATTCATTATTGCCGAAGTCGGTCTAAATCATAATGGCGATTTTGAGTTGGCAAAGAAGTCCGTTAGCGCCGCAGTCGAAGCCGGTTGCGACGCAGTAAAATTTCAAAACTTTGTCACTGAAGATTTTGTTCGTGATCGGGATCAACTCTTTACCTACCAAAGTCAGGGAAAAGAAGTTACCGAGCCATTCTATGATCTTTGTAAACGAAATGAGTTTAGAAAAGAATGGCTGTCTCCGTTAAAAACTCTCTGTGATGAACTTAATATCGAATTTATTTCAACGCCAACCTCTGAAATGGGAATTGAGGAACTGGGTGCCATCGGTTGCCGGTACGTTAAAAATGGATCAGATTATTTAACTCATGTTTCTCTCATAAGTGCTATGGCCAAAAGTGGTATGACAGTCATCCTATCGACGGGTATGGGCGACCAAAGCGACATTGACGCTGCTATCTTAGCCCTCGGTGATGCTTACCCGGAGAATGTTATCATGCTCCATTGTACCAGTGCCTATCCCACTCAAACTTCAGATGTAAATTTAAGTAAAATGCTTCAGCTAAAGAAAGTATATAAAACCACCGTTGGATTTTCGGATCATACTGAAGGATCTATCGCAGCTGTTCAGGCAGTTACATTGGGCGCTGAAATAATTGAGAAACACTTTACCTTGGATCATAACTTACCTGGCCCCGACCATTGGTTTAGTTCAACGCCTGATGAAATGGCAGATCTCGTTGCTGCCGTCCGTCAAGCTGAGAACCGTCTTGGTTCTGCCGATTTGTCACCTGCCGAAGTTGAATTAGAAAACCGCGATGCTTTTCGCATTGGTGTCGTCGCTGAAGCAGATTTTGAAAAAGGTCACATTGTAAAATCTGAAGACGTCGCTTTTCGCAAACCCGGCTCAGGGATATTGCCAAGAGATTTAGAGAAATATCTAGGCCGCACACTGGTCAGACCGGTGGCAAAACATGCTCCACTTCATCCCGAAGATTTTAGTTAGAGGAGTTTATGGCGACTTATCTGTTATCTGGTGGTTGTGGATTTATTGGCTCCCATATTGCCGATCACCTGATTGATGAGGGGCATTCTGTTGTCATCTTGGATAACCTGTCGACGGGTTCGAAACAGAATCTGAATCCTAATGGAATTTTTTATGAAGGCTGCGTCACCGACGTAGACTTAATCTCAAAAATTTTTTCTAAACATAAATTTGATGGCGTAATCCATCAGGCTTCTCACATAAATACCAGTGTACCCGAAGAGGACCCTAGACGTGATCTCGGCGTCAATGTCCAGGGTACATTAAACTTAATTGAAGCAGCTCTTAATCATAATTCAGGCAAATTTATTTATGCCTCTTCCGTCGCCGTTTATGGCTCACCGTCAAACATACCGGTTAATGAAACTAGCCCGATCACGCCGATATATTCCTATGGCATCGCCAAACAATGTGCCGAAGAATATATCAAATATTACGGTGTCACCCGAGGTCTGGATTACCACATCGCCAGATATGGCAATATTTATGGCCCGCGCCAACCTATTTACGGTGAGGTTGGGGTTATCGCTATCTTCACTCAAAGGATGCTTCACAATGAACCGTTTACAGTTTTTGGCGACGGCGAGCATATCCGAGATTTCTTATTCATCGAAGACGCCGTGAAAGTGACGATGCGGCTGTTAAATTTTTCAGGTTCAGAAACCTATAATGTGGCAAGCGGCACGCCGACAACGGTAAACGAGGTCGTAAAGGCATTTGAGACCGTAGCAGAACAGTCTCCAGAAATAATATCTCAGCCGGAACGCCCGAACGAATTAGGTCAATTTTATGCTGATATATCAAAATTGCGCGCGGCCTTGGATTGGGCTCCAGAAACTGACCTTTTTAACGGCGTGAAAACAACCCTTGATTACTACCGGGATTTAAAATGAAGTCCTGGTCAACATTATTCGCTGAGGAAGTAAGTGAGGATTTTTTCAATTCTGCTTCCTCAGCCGATTATCGCAATGCCTTGGCCGAGTTTGGCCTGGATATGGTTGCCTTAGATACCATTGCAGAAGATACCAATTTAACTTTCTGTTCGGATGAGACCCGTCCGAATGGGATTGGGAAGTTAACCCATTTAGAATGGGATAGTAATTTCTTCAGCTGTAAATCTGCCAGGATTGAAAGTCTGTACTTTCGTGATAATGACCCAAATGCCTATCAAACACGCCTGAAATTAATAGATGACATACTTCGTGGAGCCAACGACAACGGTTATAAGTTTTTGAGCTGCAGGATCACAGCTGAAGATACGTTGCTGGCTTATGCACTTGAAGAAAACGGCTTTAGAATATGTGATATTTTGAATATTTACGTCTCTGAATCGGTTGCCGGTGAACCTATCGGCATTGACGAACGAGATGAAGCGGCCGAAATTCTTGATAATTGTATAGAAGGTTTGATCTGGGGTCGCGTCCACCAAGACCCAATGATAGACCCCGTACTGGCAAAAAAATTCTATCGAGATACTTCAGCCTGGATTTTGTCTCAAGAATGCCACGTCACGATCGCTCGCGAAAATGGACGTGGTGTGGGATTTGCGATTGGTCTTATTGACCGCGAAACTACTGAAATTATGGGTCGTCGCCATGGAATTCTGTGGCTTATAGCGGTGGACCCCAAGTTTCAGGGAAGAGGTATTGGTAAGAATCTACTAGATAATTTCAAAACTGAGTTTTCACCTCAGATAGACCTGCTGGAAATTGGCACCCAGGTTTCTAATGTAGCTGCCAACCGCATGTATCTGAGAGCCGGTTATCGTCCGCTAACGCAAGCCCTTACATTTCACCGGTGGGACACCGGTTCAAAGAGTAATTAATCGGTGTCTCCAACCATATTGTTCAGGTGCGATGCTACTGAAGAAGTTGCCTTGGGGCATTTACGGCGCTGTATGTCGTTGGCTCAAGCGATTACAAATATCCAAGAGGTATCTATCGGCTTCGCCTGTTTTGACGATATTGCTGCTCATCAACTGCTTGACCACACCAGTTATTTAAAATTTTGGCTAAAAGACAAAATGGGTACAAATTCAGATTTGCAAGAGACCTTACGCGTGGCTTATGAAATTGATGCGGACTCCATTGTTTTGGACTCTTACGCGGTAACTCAAGACTATTTTTCTGCGATCCGCAACGCCAACAAGCGGTCCATTTATTTTGAAGATATGCTGAATTTAGAATGTGGCGCGGATGTTGTTATAAATGGTTTGATTGGTGCTGATGAATTAAAATATACGTCACCACACAAATTGCTGGGACCCCGCCATCTTGTTCTAAGTTCTGATTATTGGCACATAAATCCCAGAGCTTCAGAAAAAGTTGATGATATCGAAATAATCGTTACGACAGGCGGCATCGATCATTACGACCTTTCAACCAAAACCCTAACTCTTTTAAATAAAATTAGGCAGCCCATTCATTTACACATTGTGGTCGGTCAATATTTTGAAAACAATAAAACTATTGAAGCTGCCGTGTTGAAAAGTCGGCATAAAGTTACCCTTCACCATCAACCAAATGGCATTGCCGATATCATTAAAAATTGCCAAATAGCTGTCTCGGCCGGCGGCATAACCTTATATGAGTTAGCCTCATTTGGCGTCGCGACGGTAGGGATCTGGTTGTGGGAGAATCAAAGGGAAAATGTTGAGCGTCTGGGGCAAGAAGGCGTCGTGGTACCACTTGCTTATGAAGATGGAGCAGCCTTCGATACCCAATTGTTCAACGCTATCGAAGCCCTAGTGTTAGGTGAAAAAAAACGTCAAAAAATGTGTCAAAAAGGGCAAAATTTAATTGATGGCGGTGGCGCCCAAAGAGTGGCCACATCTATAGTCGAATTGTCAAAATAGAAAAAACGGCCTGTTATTCATTCTTTTCTTCATTTGATTTCTGAAATCCGGATATAAAGTCTTTAACTTTATTCCAGTAAATTTTAATTGCTACCGCTGCGCCCACAAAAACGCTGATCAAAACTTGAAGTATCATACTCGTTGTGCCTGGGTCGAGATAAGCGTAGGCGGGAGCAGTTGAAAACAGCAATAACGTAACGCCAACGCCGACGACCTTAAGGGCGTGATAAACAAACATGTGAGATTTTCCTCTACATTTGCCGAATGGTAAATTCACTATTCAATTATTCACCACTTATACCACCTTGCATCGGAAAGTGAACCTTTCTTGATAAATACTGAATTTGATAAACTACTGTGAAAAATATTACCAAAACCAGTTCAGTTATTCTTTTAGGTGCCGGTCGTCCCTACCAGGGAAACATTCCGTCTAGCCTTCACCAGACTCCTGACAGCCGTTTGGTTTTAGATTGGATTATCGACGCCTTTTCTGACCTAAATCCGGAATGGCATTTTGTCGGTGGTTTCCATCTCGAAGAAATCGCGGAGAAATTTCCAAGTTTAAAATATTCTATTAATCCTGCCTGGCAAACCACACGTACCGCCGAATCCCTGTTTTCGGCGCCAATTGATGCACAATTACATCACTACGTTAGCTATACGGATATAGCATTTTCAAAAGATGTTGTTCAAAAAATGGAACAGGCCAAGGGGGATATCGTCGTCGCTGTCGATAGTAATTGGCAGGGACGTTATGACGGGAGAACAGATACAGATATCGAGATTGCTGAAAAACTTCTAATTTCAGATGGTAAAGCAATAGCGTTGGGATCAAAAGTTACTAAAGAGGAAGCAACCGCGGAATTTTGTGGCCTGGCAAAAATTACACCTGCGGCAGCTGAAAAAATTATTGCCTTGCGCGCCACCTCAAGATCACTATTTCGTCAGTCTGGTCTCCTTGATTTACTAGCCGCATTGAAAGGTGAAGGCCTTCAAATAAACGCTGTTGAAATTGCCGGAAACTGGGCAGAACTAAATGCCACTCAAGATTTGGCTCGTTACGTTTTAGGCACCAAATCTGAAACCTTGGAACGGCTTCGGCCGATTGTTAAAAAATCAAAAATTGGTGACCAAGTTTGTTTTCAAGTAGGTGACTGGGAATCTCAACTTTCGGACCAAATTGCCAGGATTCAGACGCAGTTTCCGGGGAAACTTTTAGCTATTCGTAGTAGTTCGTTCGATGAGGATGGTTGGAGTACGGCAAACGCCGGCGTTTTCGAAAGCGTAATCAATGTGCCGGCCAACGATGATGAGGAATTAAAAAAAGCAATCGATCAAGTAATAACCTCTTATGAAAGCAGCAGTTTAGAAAATCAGGTCCTAGTTCAGGAAATGGTTGATTCACCAGTTTTAAGCGGTGTTGCTTTCACTCGAACCATTCGTTCCGGCGCACCATATTATGTAATAAATTATGATGATAAATCCGGTCGAACAGATACCGTCACGGGGGGAAATGGTGAAGATTTAAAAACCTTTATCGCCTACCGCGGTTATCACAAAACAGCCAGCAATATTGAGGCCCCACTTGAAGACGTTCTATCGGCCATCGGTGAATTGGAGGAACTTGTAAATTACGATTTATTAGATGTCGAATTTGCCGTGACGAAAGATGGTTGCGTTCATATTTTTCAGATTCGACCAATTACAGTTCAGCATGTGTCGCCGCAAATTACTGATAGCCAATTTGACGACCTATTAGAACAAGCAAAGGCAAAATTTGAAACCAATCAATCATCACCACCTAACGTCGTTGGTGATCGCAATATATTCGGCATAATGCCAGATTGGAACCCAGCGGAAATTGTTGGCACTTCGCCTCGGAAATTAGCTCTTAGTCTATACTGCAATCTTGTTACCGATAATGTCTGGGCAATCCAACGCGAAGAATTTGGTTACCGAAATGTTCGTTCCAACGAACTACTGAAAGTTTTTCTGGGCCATCCCTACGTTGATATTAGAGCAAGCTTTAACTCCTTTATTCCGGCCGATTTGAATGACGAATTAGCGCGAAAACTTGTGAATTATTATATAGATCGACTTATTAAGAACCCGCACCTCCATGACAAAGTTGAGTTCGACATATTATTTACGTCGCTAACTTTTTGTTTCGAAGAAGATAACGATAGGCTGTTAGAAGACAATTTTAGTAAAGAGGAAATTAACGAGCTAAAAGAACAGCTAATTGAAATTACCCGTAAGGCCTTAAACCGTTATTCGTCTGATCTAGATAACTTAGAAATTCTCGAACAAAGACGTGGCACGGTATTAGATTCTGACCTATCTCATCTCGGAAAGGTTATTGCACTACTCGACGATTGCAAAAAATGGGGCACGCTCCCCTTTGCGCATTTGGCCCGCCAGGCATTCATTGCCGTATCTTTCTTGAAATCAGCAGTAAAGGCTAACCTCATTTCCGAGCAAGAACATTCCGATTTCATGCGCTCACTGAAGACCGTAGCAGAAAGATTTACGGAAGACAGCGCCCTGGTTGTACGCGGGGAAATGAAGCTAGATAAATTCCTGGAACAATATGGACACCTCCGTCCCGGTTCCTATGAAATTACCAGTTCCAGTTATGCCGAAAATAGCGACCAATATTTACCAAATAAAGATAATGATCAGTTGAAATCCGAGACAACAACTACGCCATTTTCCTGGAGCAAAGAATCCGTCAATCGAATTTCCAACGCACTTGAGGAAAGTCGATTGAATATTGAATTTGAACAATTTAATGCTTTTCTCAAGGGCGCGATTGAAGGGCGAGAATATGCCAAGTTTGTATTCTCTCGGAATTTGAGCGCGGCATTGGATTGTATTTCCGAATTCGGATTTGAAATTGGACTGGATCAGGAGCAACTTTCACATATATCAATCCAAGATTTTATCACCTACCAAGAAAATGGGTTCTCTGGCAATCCTAAGGACTGGTTCAATGAAAAATCGAAAGCCGGCAAAGAAGCCCATGAAATTGCGCAAATGGTTGAATTGCCTCCCCTGCTAATCTCAAGCAGCGATATTATAAAATTCCATTATCCCAAGAATCAGCCAAACTTTATCAGTCTGGAAAAAATCGAGGCGCCGGTTAAAGATCTTACAGAAAATACTTTGGGTCCTCGGGCGTTGGAAGGAATGATTATCTTTATCCCTCAGGCCGATCCCGGATTTGACTGGTTGTTTGGCCATTCAATCGCCGGCTTGGTCACTGAGTATGGCGGTGCAAATTCTCATATGGCTATTCGGGCGGCGGAGTTTGGCTTGCCTGCTGTAATTGGACTTGGAGAAGTGTCATATAGCCGCTATCGGAATGCAGAAATAATCGAACTAGATTGTGCCAGCCGAAAGATTAGGATAGTGCGATGAAACGCATCGGACTTACTCAGCGAGTGGAAATTAAAGAGGCCTATGGTGAAAGACGTGATTGTCTCGACCAGAATTGGGTAAATCTGGTTTTTAGTTGCGGATTTTTACCGATACCCTTGGGCAATGTTGTTGATGACATAAGCTTATATCTCGATGAACTGTCATTGGATGGCATAATTTTAACGGGTGGCAACGACCTCGCCTCTTATGGTAACGACTCCATCGCCGAAGAAAGAGATGCGTTTGAATTCGAGGCGTTAAGTTATTGCCATAAAAATGATTTACCCGTACTTGGCATATGCCGTGGTATGCAGGTTCTTAACGTTTGGAACGGTGGTGAATTAACACAAATTGACGGTCATGCAGGATCGAATCACAAAGTGCAGGTAATAGAAACTGGATTTTTGACCGCCACCGGTTTCATAGATGTAAATAGTTTTCACAATTTTGGCATTACCGAACAAAATTTGGCTGACAACACCACTCCAGTTGCGCTTAGTGAAGAAGGTTATATTGAAGCCCTGGCGATAAAAGATAAACGCCAATTGGGTATCATGTGGCATCCGGAAAGGGTAATTCCGTTTGCCCACAATGATCGCCAAATGATCAGGAACCAATTCAATATGAAATCAGACTGCCCTGACGATTAAATTATCGCTGGATAGCATCAAATGACAAAAGCCATAATTTTAGCAGCAGGTCTAGGTAATCGTTTGCGTCCCTATACTGATGATATGCCTAAATGCCTTGTTCCTCTCATTGGAAAAAGTTTGCTCGAAAGACAGGTATCAGTTTTGAACAGCTGTGGAATTAGCGAAGTCCTTGTGGTCGGTGGTTATAAGGCTGACCAGATTAAGGATCTTGGTTACAGCCTGGTGCTGAACGAGAAATATGAAACAACTAATATGGTATTTACGCTTTTTGAAGCAAAAGACCACATTAGCAATGAGCACGATCTCATTATTGGATACGGCGACATCGTTTTCGAGAAAAGAGTATTGGAAAAATTGCTGGCATGCCCGGACGAAATCGGTTTGGTATCGGATCAAGGCTGGTTAACTTATTGGCAACAACGCATTGCAAATCCCCTGGATGATGTTGAAAGCTTTCGTGTCAATAAAGATGGTTATGTTACTGAATTGGGTCAAACTCCTAATAGTCTGAGTGAAATTCAGGGTCAATTTACCGGTTTGATAAAAATCAGAGCTGACCGTGCCGCCACCTTGTTTGACGTATATTCAGCCATGGACCAAACCCGAACCTATGATGGCCAGCCCTTCGAAAAAATGTATATGACCAGCTTCATTCAGCATCTTATTAATTTAAATTGGCGGGTAAAGGCGGTGCCAACCAAACATGGCTGGCTTGAAGTTGATACGGCGGAAGATCTGGCACTTTATGAAAAGTTAAACCGAGAAAAACAACTTGGATCGCTATGCCAAATATCCTAATTCCAAATAATGAACTCTGAGGCAATTAAGAAAATTGTTTGAATCGTGGAGAAACCTGCGCAAGTTTAATAAGTTGCCTCGTGAGAAGCGGCGGATCGTATTTTACTCTGAAGGCGCGTCATATCATAAATTTTTGTGGCCTATCATGGAGCAGTTCACTTCAGAATATGAAATAAATATCGCTTATGTCACATCCGATAAAACAGATCCACTACTGGCCCAAGAATTAAACAATATTGAAACCTTTTTCATTTTTTCCAAATCCGCATTGATAACTTTTTTTGAAACATTGGATGCAGATATTTTGGCAATGACCATGCCAGATTTGGGAAACTATCATATAAAACGCTCCCGCCATCCAGTTCACTATGTCTACATTCATCATTCGATGGTCAGCACCCACATGATATACCGGACCGGTGCATTCGATAATTTTGATTCAATCCTTTGTGTCGGCCCGCACCAAATGGAAGAAACCCGGCAATGGGAAAAAGAATTTGGCCTTGAACCAAAACAGTTGTTCCAACATGGTTACGCACCGTTGGACACCATACTTGCCAGCAAGCCAGAAAATTACCAGCCGCCCGTCAAATCTGAGGAAACCAAAATTATTATCGCCCCTTCATGGGGGCCGCATGGTTTGTTGGAAACTGCCGGAGAAGATGTTGTCAAAACGCTGTTAGACTCCGGATATAAGGTAATTGTTCGACCTCATCCCCGCACCCGTCAACTATCGCCAAATAATATAACCTCAATGAAAAAACGGTTTGGCGGAACCGCCAATTTTTCGATGGAAGAAGATGTCAAGAGTTTCGATAGTTACCTTGCTTCAGATATTCTACTAAGCGACTGGTCTGGAGCTGCCTTGGAATTTGCCTTCGGTCTCGAGCGTCCTGTCTTGTTTATTGATCTTCCGCCGAAAGTAAATAATCCGGACTATGATCGGATCAAAGCCATACCGATCGAAAAATTTATTCGAAATAAAATTGGTCGTGTTGTTAAGGTAAATTCCATCGAACAAATTAGCAGCGCCATAGAAGACATGATGCAAAATTATGAATCTTTAGTTGCCACAATAGGCGATGTTCGTGACGAATGGATATTCAACGTCAGTAAAAGTCATGAAAAGGGTGCGCAGTTAATTTTCTCCATCTATCAGGATACACTAAAGAATTAAAATGACCGGTCCGATCAATCTGAAATGAGCTTGATGTCTAATCCTATTGTCGGCGAAATTACTGCTCTCCTGAAAAGTGAAGTTTCGTCCCATTCCGATGGAAATACCACCGCAGTATTTACATTTGATCTATTGAACAATCGTCTCGATGGTCCGAGTGATATTGATATTCTATTTCTTGATACCTTAACGAGGAAAATTGATATCGCGCGCCGGGTTTGCAAAAAATATGATGCCGAATGGAAACGTCCCATTGATAAAGAACCGGTATCCTGTGAAGTTCTTCTCGGCATTATCCTATGCTTAACCTTAGCAGATATTTCTCATATAGAAGAGAAGCGAGGACACTCTTTAAAATGGTTGAACGCCGCTTTTAATGCAATGCGCATAGCGGAAAATACATTGCCCGTTGACCAGGGTAAAATGGAACAGGTATCTGCGTTATTAAATCTTAAGTTTCAAATCTCATTGGAAAAATGAAAACAATTCCCATTACTGTTCTTGTCCACGACAGTCCAACTGCGCGGGCCTATCTCACTGCACTGGCCCATGAAAATATGCGGCCTGAGCGGTTGATCCTTATGATTCCTGAAAATCATCCGGGAACAGGCAAGCCAATTGGAAGATGGCTACCAACTCGCTTTCGCCGCTCTCTAGCCGAAAAGGCGCAAAATCTCTCCATGTTCCATTGGCCTCGAACACTTCGCGCCACCAACAAAGATTTGACCGACAGAATGATATCTGGAATTTCGGAAGCTTTGGATTTTCCTGCCGAATTGTTGGATTCATTAGATGGTCATGATCCATTAGAAGAATTCACAGATAATATTCAACGGGTAATGATTTCAGGACTAGGAGATCAGAGGCTTGCTGATTTATTGGCTCAAGTCTCACCGAGCACCGTACTATTTACCGGCGGCGGTATCGTCCCCCGTTCGATATTGGATATCTCCAATCTCCGCCTACTTCATATCCATCCAGGATTATTGCCTCATGTCAGGGGTAGTGATGGATTGTTGTGGTCTTACTTGGTACACGGTCAACCCGGTGCAAGCTGCTTTTATATGGCACCAGGCATAGACACCGGTGATGTTATCGCTGCCGAAAATTATAAAGCGGCAATATTTCCAATTCCCCAAAAAGACCGCCCTGATAATCAAACCTTATATCGTCTCATCTTTTCGATTTTTGATCCTGTATTACGGGCGCGCATGCTGTTGACAGCTCTTTCGTTAAATGATGACCCAGCAACATTGCCAACGGACCCACAAGACTGCACAGCCGGAGTAACCTATCATTTCATGTCACCAGAAGTGAGGCACGCTTCTTTGTTGCGGGTCTTCCCGGAAAGCTGATTATGTTTGAATTACCATCAAATGGATAGAACGGTCGAAACCTCTACAAGTGATAAATATCGTCTATTAATTCTAGCCGGTTCAATATTTTCTTTTGCTGTACTCCAGCTGCTTAGCGTATGGAAAGAATTTTCACCGGTCGATTCTCCTGACTCGTTTTTCCTGCCATTGCCGGAAGTGAATTTTTTAGCAGCTACAGTCATTGCAACTTTGATAATATTCGTTGCATCCCTGGTCATAATAATTGCCGTAAATCACCTTAGACTTTCATTACTCGACCGCTTCCTCGCTCTATTTCTGCTGATAAGTTTGGTCAATCCGCTAACTTTTAATGGATTTGTTTTCTTTGAGCGTACCTCGATTATTGCCCTTTGGGAATATTCTGAAAATCTGATCGCTATCATAGTAATCTGTGCCATTTTGGCAGCACTATTCGCCTCGGCATGGCTGAAACCTCGACTTATTATTAAGACCTTTACCGTTGGGTTGTTATTAGTTTTACCCTATAGCGCCTCATTAGTGGCAAATGCAATTTGGACGGTCGCGAGTTATTCACCAGGAGAGGCCGGACTAAAGGCTAAAAAAACTCAATTAAAATCGGTCTTACCTGAAAAGCGCCAAAGAATAGTTTGGATTATTTTCGATGAGTTGGATCGCCGGGCAATTTTTGAAGCGCAATTAAGTAATTTTAATTTTCCAGCCTTCAAGCGATTTGCCAAGGAATCATTCGCCTTTACCAACGCCGTACAATCAAATGCAAATACAATCACTGCAGTTCCAGGTATGACAACTGGCCGGAAAGTGATCACTTCGACACCAATGGGATCTAAAGAGTTAAATTTGAATTATTCAGGCGACGCTAAATCTGTTAATTGGCATGAAACAAATAGTCTATTTTCCGAATTGGCTAAATCAGGTGTTAAGCCGGCTGTGTTAGGTTGGTATTTTCCATATTGCAGGATGTTTATTCCCCACTTGAGTAAATGCCGAAAAATTCATTTGGGCATGAGCCATATAGCAGACGATGATACTTTCATTAGTCATATCTGGAATCGGCTAATTTCAATTAATCCTTTTCACCGGCGTCTTAAAGCCGTCTCGGCATTTAATAATTTTCGGCGGCAGGCAATTTCAATGGCAACTGACAAGGAATTTGATTTCGTTTTTCTCCACATACCACTACCCCATCAACCAGCGATATTTGATAGTCAGACAGCCGAATTTACCGCCCTTAATTTTAAGCGAAACGGATATTTACACAATGCGCTAATTGCTGATGCGTTATTTAACGATATTCGTCACAGTATGGAAGAGGCCGGTATTTGGAAGCAGACGACATTAATGTTGTCTGCGGATCACAGTTGGCGAAAACCGATAACTGACGATTTGCAAAAACATCGGAATCTGATCCCATTGTACGTCAAATTTCCCAATACCAGCAGTGGCACAACATACTCAAAAACCTTTTACGCTGAACGCATAAAAGATTTGTTGTTAGCTGTTTCGAACGGCGCCTTGACTAAAAGCTCCGACCTGACGGAATGGGCAAATAAAAATGGGTAAATGGAAATGACTACAACCGGCCGAAATCTGGCATCATACTTACCCCATGCTTTGATTGTATGGTGGGCTGCTTCAAACTTTTTGTTCTCAAATAGATTTGAATATTTTAGTATTGCGAACGTCGGACAATTTTATATGGCTGTGTTTCTCGGTGCCGTAGTAACAACATTCACGGTTCAGAAAGCTTTTCCAAAATATAAAAAATCAATATTAATAAGCTCTTACATGGCGTTATTCGTTATGTTCCTAACGCCTTCTTTGCGGGAGTTTCTTGATCAATATATTCGGTATAGATATACCCTGTTGATCGCCTTTCTGATCGCGGCCAGCCTATCGTATTTGGCTATAAAAACCGTTGGAAAAAATAAATTCATCCTTCCATTTTCTTTTTTCTTTCTCTTCTTATCAGCCATCCCAACCGGTCAGCATCTTTATTTTCTTTTTTACTCACAAGCTCAGAATTCCTTAAATGAGGTTGTTTTCAAAGGCCCGGCTGTTCGAAAACCAAATGTCTATTTTTTTATCCTGGACGCCTATATGCGATCAGATATCTTAAAACAGAATTTGGATTTTGATAATTCGCAGTTTATGTCGTTTCTTAGCCAAAGAAATTTTTTTAATGCCGAGGGCTCTTTCGTCGCTTACCCGACAACGGTTTATTCAATGACGACAACATTTCGTATGAAGCATGTGACGGAATTCGAACCAGATATTTGGAGCCAACGATTTAAGTCGGATACTTTTAAGAATTTTTCAGCGCTCGGCTATAGCTTACATTTTATGTCCCAATCTCGCGGTGTCGTGCCATGCCCAGAGAATATTACCTGCTATAAAACTGTTCCGAAATCTGATTTTCTCTATATTGGTCGTCTGGGCACGACTCTAATCAAGACGATTCCGCTGTTAGAAGATCTGTTACTGGCGACGGTTCCGGAACGATTCGTATATGAACTAAATAATATCTCAGATCTGCATGATACGATTCTCAAATTCGACCCCAAGGGTCCGGCTTTTTTCTATGCTCATATATTGATGCCTCATTCTCCCTACACCCTGGACGCGGAATGTAAGCCCGTGGATATCAAGAGCAGTGGTGATTTTACATCTTTCCGCTGGAACATTCGCCACCGGTATCTTGATTTTCTCAAGTGTGGTAATCGTCAAGTCAGGAAGATGATAGACGCCTTGATTGCTAAGGATAAGGACGCCATCATAATTTTGCAGGGCGACCACGGAGCCTATTTTACGAATAACCGTTATTCCGGTACCGATGACGCACCGGAACCCGGCCCGGAACCATGGCGGAAGGCGGCCATGGATGGAGCCTATGCAAACCTGAATGTTCTGCGAGTACCTCAACCCTGCCGGAGTACACTTTATCCGACGATGTCGCCGGTCAATACGTTTCGCATGGTCTTCGCCTGCATTACAGACATCGAACCTACCTACCTATCCGATAAATCTTTTTGGATTGACTATGACCGGAAAGAGCTAAAACTTATCCGCGATAATGGAAAATGGCTGTTTTAATCAATTTTAGATTAAATTCTCAATGTTTGAGCAATCGCAATATTCTTAGGAGATTATCCTCAGTATGATCCTCACTGCCCATCAACCCTGTTACCTGCCCTGGCTAGGATTATTTCACAAGATTGCCCGCGCTGATCGGTTTATTTCTTTTAACCAAGTTCAATACCAGGCGAAAGATTGGAACAACCGTAATCGGATCAAAACCCACCAGGGTCCGATTTGGCTTTCTGTTCCTGTTTTGAGAAAAGGCCGTTTGGATCGAAATTACTCTGATATCAAGATTAATAATAACGTAAATTGGCAAAAAAAACATTGGAACTCGTTGAAAGCTAATTATACAAAAGCACCTCATTTTAAGAAATATGCCGATTATTTTGAAAATGTTTATGCACGTGAGTGGGATACGTTGGTTGAGTTAAATGAATCAATGTTACAGTGGTTTTTAAATACGATTGGATTGAATAGCACGGTGGAATCAGCGGCCGATTTTGATTTTGCCGGCGAAAAAAGTGATCTCGTGCTGGATATGTGTCAAAAAACCGGTGCTGATACCTATATTTTCGGACCCCAAGGAATTGAGTACGCCGATATGGATGCCTTTAAGGCATGTGGAATCGACGTTGAATTTGATCAATACAATCATCCACAATATCAGCAATTGCAGGGTGATTTCATATCTCACCTCTCGATAGTGGACTTATTGTTCAATTGTGGTGAGGACAGTTTGGAAATAATTTTATCAGGCTCTCAGACAAAGCCATGATTAGTGAAAAACCATTGCATAAATAGGATTTGAAGGAATTTCCATGAACGTTTTGGTCGTATCTGCCCACCCGGACGACGAGATATTGGGGCCGGGAGGAACAATTGCTTGGCACGCAAACCGCGGTGACAGCGTGGCGATAATCATCGCGGCAGAAGGCGCAACTTCACGTCCTGACGGCTCCCGGGAAGAAGTCGAAAATTTAAAAAAATCGGCCAATGAAGCTGCACATGTTCTAGGATCTGAGGAACCGAAATTCCTGGGATTACCTGACAATCGTCTAGATTCTGTGGATTTTTTGGATGTGGTTCAATCAATCGAAACACTCGCCCGAGAAATCGAGCCGGAAATCGTATTCACACACCATGGCGGCGATTTAAATCTCGATCATACTATTATTCATCGTGCGGTCGTAACCGCTTTTAGACCTCTACCTAAAAGTCCGGTACGAAAAATCTATGGATTTGAAACCCTTTCAAGCACCGAGTGGTCGACACCTTCAATAGGACCAAAGTTTAATCCAAACTATTTTGTTGATATTTCCCAGACCATCGATTTGAAATTGAAAGCCTTAGAATCTTATAAAAGCGAAATGCGGCAATTTCCCCATCCGAGGTCGTTCGAAGCCGTCAATCATTTGGCCGCTGTTCGCGGGAGCCAGGTCGGCCTATCTGCCGCAGAGGCTTTTGAAGTAATTTTGGATATCAATAAATAATCGAATTCTACCCCTTTCGAAAACCGGCAGATAACGGAATGACAATTCGAATACTGCCCGGCTATGAAAAAAATCAAAGGAAGGCATATGTCCCTAAAAAACAAATTAACCCGTAATGAGCTGACGATTGGCTCCTGGATAACACTGGCTCATTCCGGAATTGCCGAGTTAATGGCAAAGACAGGAGGTTTTGATTGGCTGGTCTTAGATATCGAACACAGCGTTATCGAACTTCGGGACGCTCAGGAAATGATACAAGCCATTGATCTTGGGGGTATTGCGCCACTTGTCCGACTTACTGCCAATGATGAAAATCAAATCAAACGCCTAATGGACGCTGGGGCGCATGGCATTATCGTCCCATTTATTAATTCTAAAGAAGACGCCGAAAAAGCTGTCCGCGCCGTATATTATCCGCCAATTGGAACGAGAGGAACAGGTCTCGCCCGGGCTCAAGGGTATGGCGCTTCATTTCCGGCCTACAAAGAATGGCTGGCAGAAAATGGTGTCGTAATTGTCATGATCGAGCACATTGATGCGGTTAACAAAATAGATGAAATACTCGCAGTTCAAGGAGTGGATGGCTTCATAATTGGCCCCTATGATCTTTCAGCTTCATTGGGAGTTCCAGGAGACTTCGCTGATCCGCGTGTCGTTGAGGCCATTGAAAAAATCTGCGCCGGCGGTAAGGCTGCTGGAAAACCAGGCGGTATTCACGTCGTTGAGCCCGACCTGAAATTATTAAAAAAATATATCGATGACGGCTTCACCTTTATCGGCTACGGCATGGATATAAGATTTTTGGATGCAATATGCCGCGACCACCTTGCCGAGATTGGAAAATTCAAATGACTATTGCCATTATTCCTGCACGCATGGCGTCAACCCGGTTTCCAGGAAAACCATTAGCTCTAATTCATGGTATTCCTATGATTGGACACTGTTTTTACCGCAGTAAAATGAGCAGTTGCTTGGATGGCGTTTATATCGCCACCTGCGACGAAGAAATTCGCGAATATGCAGAATCGATTGACGCTCCCTGTATTATGACTGCCGACACCCATGAGCGAGCCTCCGATCGAATTGCTGAAGCTATGTTGAAGATCGAGGAAGAAACCCAAATTCAACACAATATTGTCGTTTTGGTACAAGGCGACGAACCCATGTTGCATCCGGAAATGATCGACGCCACGGTAGGGGCTTTGGAAAATGACCCAGATGTCCTCGTCTCCAATGGCTTTGCGACTATTAAAACTGTTGATGAATTCATTGATCCGAATGAAGTAAAGGTCGTTATCGGTAGCGATGGCAACGCAATATATTTCTCAAGGGAAGCCATTCCCTCAAGGCAAAAATGGGATGGTGAGGTGCCGATGCTAAAACAAGTTTGCATAATTCCCTTTAGACGCGACTATTTATTAAAATTTAATGCGACTCCCCAAACAACTTTAGAAAAAATTGAATCGATTGACATGCTTCGGACGATTGAAAATGGGGATAAGGTCAAAATGGTTGAAATGCTCCACGAATCCTTGAGCGTCGACACCCAACATGACCTCAACCGGGTAATCGAGTTGATGATCGATGACAAGCTAATGGCAGCCTATGCCGAGTAAAATTATCGCCCAACAAACTGATATTGAACAGGAGTGGATTGCTAAATGAAAAAAGTCGTTGTTTTTGGCGGCAGCGGGTTTCTCGGAAGTTATGTTGCCGATGAATTGACCTACCGCAACTACGAGGTTGTTATTGCAGATTTAAAGGCGCCAAAATTCAAATCACCTAATCAAGAATTTGTTCAATGCGACATACTGGAGCCCGATACGATCAAAAATGCCATTGCAGGCGCTACCATCGTTTATAATTTTGCCGGTCTGGCCGACATTGATGAATCAATTGATCTGCCTCATGAAACCATGCAGCAAAATGTAATTGGGAATATTAATATTCTGGAAGCCTGTCGGGCGCAAAACTTTGAACGATATGTATATGCCAGCAGCGCCTATGCCTTTAGCACCAAAGGTTCATTCTACGGAATCAGTAAGCTTACGTCGGAAAAAGTTGTCGAAGAATATTTTAGCCGGTTTGATTTACCCTTTTCCATTATTCGCTATGGCTCGCTATACGGTGAACGCGCTGACCATCATAATGGCGTTTACCGGTTACTGCGATCAGCCTTGGAGAACAAAGAAATTGTTTCTCGTGGCGATGGCGAGGCAGTGCGTGAATATATTCACGCCGGCGACGCAGCAAAATTGTCAGTCGATATTATAGAAAGCGAAGAGTATATAAATCAGCATATGGTATTGACCGGCGTCGAACGTCTCCGCCACAAAGATCTTTTACAGATGGTGCGGGAAATTCTGAACAATAAAGTTGAAATTTCCTATATTAATGAACCTTGGGAGGGGCATTATCAGGTAACGCCTTATTCCTATCATCCCTCCATCGCCCGTAAATTGGTTTCAAATACCTTCACTGAACTAGGGCAGGGATTGGTGTCTTGCATTAAACAAATCGACGAAGAAATAAATAATGGTGATCACCTTGATCCCGAATTTAAAGATTAGGCTCTAAATGAAAGAATTTGAAATTCGTCCAGCAGATATTTTTGAAGAATATCTTAGACTGAGCGCTCATGATGTTGAGCAGTATTTTTTAAACAAATCGGATCGTGTGTATCGTAATTGTCCAGGTTGTGGCAGTGATTCCAATCAAAAAGCATTTATGAAAAATGATTTTTGGTTTGTTTGTTGTAATAAATGTACGTCGCTATACGTAAATCCTTGCCCTAACCCAATACCATTGGCGGAATTCTATCATAATAGCCCGTCTCAGAAGTATTGGGCCAAAACATTTTTCCCGGCGGTCGCAGAAGTCCGTCAAAAGAAGATCTTCCGGCCGAGAGCCGCTAAAATTAAAAAACTGCTCGCTAAGCATAATATCTTTGAGCCAAAAAGAATTATCGATGTGGGCGCAGGCTCCGGCGCTATGTTGGAAGAATTACGTAGATCCGGAATAGGTGAAGATCTGGTCGCAATTGAACCAACTCCTGATCTGGTTGAAATCTGCCGAGCCAAAAATTTTTCTGTGTTTGGAGGATTTGCGGACGATGCGGCAAAAGAAGAAAACCTTGTCGCCTCAGCTAATTTAGTTATGTCGTTCGAAGTAATAGAGCATGTGATCTCACCGCAGGATTTCTTAAATGATTTATCGATTCTTAGCCAACCAGGAGGATTTATCCTATTTACGGGACTTAGCGGTTCAGGGTTTGATATAAAAATTCTCGGCGAGAAATCTAAGGCCGTCAGCCCGCCACATCACTTGAATTTTATATCACGAAAGGGCATAGGTTTACTGTTGGAACGATGCGGCTTGGAAGAAGTATCTTTTACTACGCCTGGGGTTCTTGATGTCGATATTGTCCGCAACAGCTTTGCCGACGACCCAGCGACGGTATCCGACCCTTTTTTACGTCAACTTTTCTCACAAGATGACAAACAAGTATTAGATAATTTTCAAAAATTTATTACTTCTAATAACCAATCTTCACATATGTGGGTTCTAGCCAGGAAACCCGATTAATATCAGTTTGATGAATTTATGAAGGCAAATCGGTTTAGCAATCCAGAAAAAGTGATTTTATGGAATGTGAAGACTCGTGTTAAGAAAATCTGCCCCTGAAAGGGTTCAAGGATTTGAAACTAAAAATATACCTCGCAGATCTGTATCATGATTTTTTTGGTGCAAAGCAATTTGTGCCTATTAATATCGGCTACATAGGTTCCTATTGTATGGAGAAGTTTGGCGACGAGATAGATGTCCAATTGTTTAAATCGGCGGACCATCTCCTGGATTCCATCGATCAGCAACCTCCCCATATTATCGGTTTGTCGAATTACTGCTGGAATGAGAACTTAAATCAGTTCGTCGCCTCTCAGGTAAAAGAAAAATTTCCTCACATTCCTATAGTTATGGGTGGTCCAAATATCTCTCTTGGTGACGAGGGCATTAAAAATTTTCTCAATACCAAGTCATATATCGACGCCTACATGATGTTTGGCGCAGAATCAATTTTTTGTAATTTAATCGAAAAAATGTTGGGTTGGGATAGCAGTCGATTAGACCTTTCAGAAAAAATAAGAACCTCAAATATTGCTGGATTATATGCTCTTGTCGAAGGAGAATTGATAGGTTTACCAAATTCAGAAACTGGGAA
The DNA here is from genome assembly GCA_964566055.1 of uncultured Rhodospirillaceae bacterium. Classification (GTDB taxonomy): domain Bacteria; phylum Pseudomonadota; class Alphaproteobacteria; order Rhodospirillales; family UBA2165; genus TMED23. Next base: position 70,995 of record CAZMHI010000007.1, on the reverse strand, counting down.
AAATCTGGATTTTATTCCATCACCTTATTTGAACGGTATGCTGGATCAGTTTTTAGATCAAAACATGATTCCGATCCTGGAAACAAACAGAGGCTGCCCATTTTCCTGCACATTTTGTGTTTGAGGAATATCGGCACTTAACAAACTAAAGACTTTTAGCCTGGATCGAGTATTTAGTGAACTGGATTACATTTCAAATTATGGATTGAATTTTCCGCACATATATTTTGCCGATGCTAATTTCGGAATTTTAAAAAGGGATGTCGAAATTGCTGAAAAAATTAGGCAGCTCTACGAATCAACAAAAAGTTTCTCAGCCGTTGAAATGTATTGGTCCAAAAGCGCCCAACCACATATGCTGGATATCGGCAAAGCCTTGGGAAATCTTTCTCATACCTACGTTGCTTTTCAAAGTCTGGACCCTGTCGTTTTAGAGGGGATGAAAAGAACAAACATTGGGTTAGATAAGCTGAAATTCTTAATCGAAGGCCTCAAGGAGTATTCTCACTCGGCACAAACGGATATTTTACTGGGCGCGCCGGGTGAAACTGTGGAAAGTCATATCAGCTCATTAGACGGCGTTCTTTCATACGGCATAGATCATATTCGTGGCGGTGAGATTCAACTATTGCCCGGAAGTGAACTCGAAACACCAGAAGTAAGAGAACAACATTCTATCAAAACAAAATATCGGTTCTTCGAAGGATGTGCCGGCATTTACAAAGGCAAACTTATATACGAACTTCAGGAAGTCATACGCGAAACAAGTACCATGACCGAAGAAGAAATGAAGTATCTCCGTTTACTTCGTTCATTGTTTTTTGGGGCCGTAACAATTGGTGAGTTTTTACCAATCATTTATGTTCTGCGGCACTTTAAAATAAGCTTCCCCAACGTATTGGTGCGAGTTCTTTTATTGAGTTCAGAGAATAAAATATTTTCGCCCGTACTGGACTGGATTAGACACGAGATAGATGTTGAATTTTTTGAAGATCAAGAGGAAGTTGCTCGTTTCCTAGAAAAGGATGAAAACCGGGATCAATTTATTAATAGTGGTTTCACCAAATTAAATTTTAGCGTTTCTGCCAGGCTAATTAATAATAGCGACGAACTAAAAAGCTATTACGATTGTGTGGAAATAGCCCTCAATAAAGAACTAGAGGGTACTGTTTCGCCACAAGTGATTAAAGAATTGCTCCTGATTTGCCGGCAAAGAAACTATATAGCGAGCGTTTTAAATGGTAATCAGTCAAATCAGATCAGCCTAAAACTCAGCCCGGAAACTAATTTACTTCTGCATAATTGTGGGTATTTAAATAGTTCAGAAGAAGAAAAAAACTCAGAGATTTTATTAGATCTTGATTCAATAACGGCCAACCAGATCAAAAAGTCAATCCGGTCCAAAGGTAACGACTTGTCGCTTTTTGATCTATCACAAATATTACAAATGAACTGGGGTCGAACTTATCTTGAGCCCATCAATCATTAGGTAACCTGGCCAGAAAACAGTTATGAGCATTAAATGAAAAATTTAGACAATCCACTCGTTGTCAGTGACAAAGATTTTGACGAAGGACACCGGGCACATTTTCTCGGCCATCAGAACAATCTAACTGTTCCATTTACGTCAGCTGATTTAAATAATTTGGCTCAGAAAATAACTTTTTCCGAAACAGATCGGGATTGTTATGATGCGCTAATTCAATCCTTAGAAAAGTCCGGACAATTTCCCTATTCCTGGACACCCCAGGAACAATTTTTTATTGATCACAATCCGAAAGAATCAATAATTCCCTATATTATTTACCGCTATAAATTCAGAACTCTTCCACAGTTGCGCGTTGTTAACGAAACACCCGTACATGTTGCCATTGAACCCGCTTCGTTATGTAATCTTCGCTGTCCGATGTGCTTCCAGGTCGATAAAACCTTTACTCAAGGACATCCGATGGGGTTGATGGAAGTCGAGCTTTTCAAAAGTATCATCGACCAGGCGGAGCAAGGAGGAACCGGGGCAATATCAATCGGTAGCCGGGGCGAACCTTTTCTCAACAAAAATTTGGGCGAAATGCTCAGCTATGTGTCACAAAAAGATTCATTTTTTGATGTTAAGATAAACACCAATGCAACCAAGCTGGCGGAAAAAGACTGCCACGATCTCCTTTCCAGTAATCTTAATGTGATTATTTTGTCAATCGACGCCCATGAGAAGGAACTCTATGAAGCCATCAGGGTTCGCGCCAACTTTGAGACAGTATTGAAGAATGTTCAGCGGCTCCATGATATTCGCGAGCGTCACTATCCAAATTCAAGGGCTGAAATTAGAATCTCAGGTGTTCATATCAGAGAAGAACAGAATGAAGAGGGATTTCGTAAATTCTGGTCAGATTACTGCGATAATGTTGTATATGTGCGTGCTCAAGAACGCTGGGACACCTATAATAATAACCTCCATCCAGACAATAATTCTCCATGTTTATTTCTGTGGGAAAGGCTCTTAATTTGTTTTGATGGATCTTGCAATCCTTGTGATGAAGACTATAAAACCTTGCTGTCACCCGGCAATGTCAGGGACAAGCCGCTTTCAGAAATTTGGCAAGGGCCTGAAATGAAGAAAATTCGTGAAGATCACTTGGCCGATCAGAGAAACTGTCATATGCCCTGTGACCGATGCGGCGTCTGATCTGCGCCTGCCATCTAACCTGCGAATTCGTAACTCGATTTTATTTGGCGCCGCGCCTGACTGCCCTAGGAATCAATTTTTATGCTAAAATCAATTTTAAATTCGGTGACAAAGATAGCAGAAAGAAACATGACTGCCTCTCTTTTGCTGAATCGTTTGTGGTGTATTTACTGGACGACAAGATTTAAAAATATGTATGCAGACAAAGGGCTGTCGTATGATAATTTTGACATCGAATTTTCCAAAACGCCGCCTCCCATTAATGATGATCGGGTAAATTTTATAATCCGCATCCTTTCTGAAAAAAAGTATGAACGGATTGTTGAGATCGGCGCCTATGATTTGATTCGGCCGTTTCACTATAAACGTCTATTCCCGGAAATCGAGATTGTTGCCTTGGATAAAATATCCGGTTTTGATCCAGGTGGTGTAGAAGATGGTATCCAATATGGCCCCTTCAATCCGGATTGGTTTGCTAATAAAAAAGGGCCAAAAACTCTGGTAATAGCTTGCGGCACACTGTCTTATTTTAAACCCAAGGATCTGCGCGATTTTTTCGATATTCTTTTTGATAATGAGTATGATTTGGCATTGACCGAATTGGGTTCCCAGTTTGCCAAATCCAGTTCGTTGCGCCGTTCCTATATTTCGTATTATCATCCCTATGCTCATATGCTTAACGAAATTGGTTTCACCCTTTCCGGTATACCTCACGCAAATCATTCGTTTTCTCTGAGCGGTATGGAACGGCGTGAATATATTCTAGCGTCGTCAAATAATTAAACAGCTAGGCTGAATGAGCTAATTTGCCCGCCCTTATAACGGACTTCCGCCCCAACAGTTAACTTGAGCTTATAGTCACTAATCTAAATGCAATAATTGACGGGGGAATTAGGAGTCCGACATGACACCTTCAAACCAGATTGAACCACACATGAATGTATTGATCGTTACAATTCCACTCAGGCCGGTGGCAAATAAAAATAGGCCAATTGGTCCACTTAGCATTATGAAATATATGCGATTACAAGGCTTTGATGGCGTAGAGCTATACGATATCGATATGTTCCGTCCGAGCTTTGAAGAAGCCTTGGCATACGTAATTGATAAAAAGCCGGATGTACTGGGCTTAAGTGCGGTCGTCTCAACAGCCTATGAATATACAAAAAAGCTTTCCATTGCGGTGAGAAAGGCATTGCCAGATTGTCTTATCGTAATGGGCGGGAACATGGGTGCAAGTGCGGAAATAGTCTTAAAAAAGACCGAAGTTGATATCGTTGTGCTGGATGATGGTGAAATACCATTTTATGAAATTTGCGAATTCGCAAAAACAACTAAAAAAGTTCCCGAATTTAAAAATATTAAAGGACTAATTTTTCTCGATCAAAACGGAGAATTGGTTAATACCGGTTATGGAGCGACAGTACCACTGGATCAAATGTGGGATTTCGACCTGGAAGATCTGCGCAAATCAGTAGGTACCTTGGACGAACATGTGCCATTTGCCTATGCTGAAGGCACCAAGGATATATGGTTTCGTGACCTCGATAGGAAAATGCCTAAGGACAGCAGGGTCGGCGTGCTCGATGTGGCCAAAGGATGCGTCGCCCGTTGCACCTTCTGCCATCGCTGGACCAAGGGTTTACGGCATGTGCCGGTACCAGTTCTCAAGCAGCGACTTGATGACCTTGTTGACAATTACAACGTCCGCTTTGTCAGCATGAACGCAGAATCCTTCGGCAATGACAAACGCTGGCTGGCCGAATTTCTTGATATGATTAAGCCATACAATTTGGTCTGGCGGGCCCACGGCGTCCGAGCCAATACTTTTACCAAAGAGTGGATCGAGCGGATGGCCGATGCCGGGTGCTCAGGGATGGGGTTTGGGAATGAAACCGGAAGCCAAAGTATGCTTGAAGTAATGGAGAAAAAAGTCGATATCCAGGACAATTATAATAGCATGAAATGGACAATTGATGCTGGAATCCAAACCGGCGTTCAACTTGTTGTGGGTATGCCAGGCGAAAGCCCGGAGACCATAAAAGAGACAATCGAATACTGTAAATATGTCACCAGTTTGATACCCGATCAGGACCCTAATAATATGAGCATTAATTATGCTCAGGCTCTACCGGGAACTGCTTTGTATGAATATGGCCGCGCTCACGGAATGATTGGACGGGATATTGACAGCGAAGAACAATATTTATTGGATATTTCAGACAGCAATGCGCATGATGAAACAACGACGCTAAACTTCACCGAATATCCGACCCTGACAGCTCGCACCTGGCGTCCTCAAATAACCATCGAAACAAATTATCATTACGTTAAAAAATTTGGCCTTGACCACTACAGAAAAGGCCTAACCTCGAGCGATACGATTAAAGAAGAAGTGACGGGATATTTTGCCAATCCCAAACGACTGTTAGAGCAGGGTGTCGGGCAGGAGCATGAAAAATCGGCAAGCGCCGCGATTAAACCACCTTCATTGTTCAAATATGTACTTCAGGGCCGCTTTGGCGCAGCAATGCTGTGGCACCCAATCACGTATTACCGGATGCGGAAATTCTTACCTTTATTGATTCTTATAAAGACCTGGAAAAATGAAGGCATTGGCAGAACCTGGGAACTTCTCGTGGAATATCTCAGCTACAAATCAAAGAACCTATTTTTGAAAAGAAAATTTTCCTATGGATTCAAATCTTTGAGAAAAATCGTCAACGACGACATCGGGCCCTTAGACGGGGATTCCGCAGAAATGGAGCCCATTCGTAAAGGGCGTTAGATTTACTTTGAAGATTGCTCGAGCGTTTCTCCAAATTTAAGCCATGTTTTGGCAAACCTGCCGAAGTAAATTTTTCAACTCGATCATGGTCGCAACATCGTCTTTCTCGGACCATTTGATATTTCTTAATACAAGGCAAACTCCTTTATGCGTCTAAACTTCGTGTACAACATTAATGAGCTAACATTAATCCCATTTTTCATATCTATTTTAGCTGGAAAAAAAGTTTATGTTTTGTCAATTGAACCATTGTTTCCGCCGTTACAAAGATTTTTAGAGCGGTTGGTAGAAAGACAAATTCAAACTGGTAGGGTTCAGTACTTGATGGATATCTGCCCAGAACTTCACCATGTCCGATCATACAAAGTTAGCCTTTTATATTATAATATCTTCCGTGATACCTTGGATTGGCATGAGGAGTTTTTTGGCTTTCAAGAGGCCGAAATACATAATCCGGACTACAGTTATGCTATTAATTTAACCACCGTAAATTATACCGCGCCAAAGCAACTGCAGATATTGTTAATCAAAGAAGCAGAATCGGTTTTACCTGAAGACTCAGTGAAAATCGTCGGTGTTTTACCCGACACCATCAAAATGTTTGAGGCCTATTATAAACGCCTGCCAAAATGTTCAATCCGAATTTTACGTTATCCGCGCAGCCTTTTAAATATATTCATCAGTGCAGGTACAACTATTTTCTCAGTTGGCTGGCTTCTGTCCCGGCTAAGGCCTTTTTTCCGTGCCAGGAAAAGGTATTTTTTGGCAGTTGATTTTTATGGTGACGTCAGGGACATTGAACTTGCGAAAGAACTGAAAATCGGCGGACCAATCCTAATTGTTGTGGTAATTAAATATTATTTGGAACAATTCCGTGAACAGTTAGCGGACTTTGACATAATATCTTCAAATCTAGGACGATTGAACATCCGCAATGGTGTAATTGCGATTGGAATGATTTTTCTTCATGGCTGGAAACTCCTAAGAAAATACTACGCCCGAGAATCGTCTCTTTTTTATAAAATCATCACCTTGCCTCATAGACGGGCCCGCATCCGAACTCAAGTAGCAACTTACCCTACTGACTACTACTGGGGCCGCGACATATATAATCCTGAACACATTATACGAAGGCAGGAATTGAAAAGAGTTGGCGGGAAAACATATACCTTTTTGTCAGGCTATGGCGTATTGGGTGACGTGGCTGAGACATTGTCCTATATGAGTTTTGATAAGCTTTATATTATGGGACGCGCTTTCAAAAAAAAATACGAGCGTACCTGGGCAACCGACATGGACGTCGTTCCCATCGGTTCCTACGGACTTACGCCGGGTAAAATAGCTGCGCTAAAAAATCGAAAAGAAAAACCTAAGGATATTGTCATCTTTACCAGCTATGTTCCGCTTTTTGATCACCCCAAATTAAAAAGCTTTATCCGTGAAATTGCCGCCACTTTTTCTGACCGCACAATTTTTTTACAGCTTAAATCCTTTTTCCATGAAGATGAAATAGCGATTAAATTTATCAACGATTGTACCGAAGGATTTGATAATGTTGAGTACACCCCGCTATTTTTGGAAGATCTGATTGATAGGGTTGGATATGCCTTTTCCGATCCAGCCACAATAATTATGGAAACAATTCAATTCAGCATTCCGTCCTTCGTTATTGATGTCGTTGAAAAACACGACTACTGCATTTACCGGGAATATCCCTATTTATGTCAAAATGAGCCTAAGGAAGCCATTAGACTAATTCGCGGTATCGAGGATGGCACTTGGACTTACCCTTTTGAGTCCTATAGAGACTTAGTAGAAACTCCGGATATTTCTATCTTCGAACAAATAAAAAAGGATATGAAAGTTTCTCCCACAATTGGGTAGGCAGACTATCCAAATTATGAAAGCGATTGAACATTAAATGAGCTCTCTACCACTGGTTATCAATGGCCTGCATCGAAGCGGCACGACTATGACCGAACGACTGTTCGATAGTCAGCCCGATGTAACCTGTTTTAATTTGTTTTTTCAGATTATCCGTGCCATCGCCTATTCGCGAGGCTATCGGGATAAAGCTGAGATAATGACTGAAGATTTTGAACAAGCCCCAAATATTATCGATGAGAAAAACGACTACTATGTTCGCTCACATTTTCTGCAGGATTACATTCAACGCGTTTATTGGCCGTACATGCTCAAATCCAACAGTGCAACAGAGGGTGACCTGGTCTTCGGATTAGATAGAAAAACACTTCTTAATTTTGTGGAGATAATTGTTAATCACGATAATTTATCGGATATCGGATCATTGTTAACAAAAATCGGTGATCAATTGGGCGTTCAGATCTGCGCCACTCGCTGGACGGCTCATCATCGCTATGCTCCGGTGTTTCTGAAAAATCCCCGTGCCTATTGGCTTGAGGTTGTGCGAAATCCATATGCACGAATTTCATCCGAACGCATTTCACATCATGGAAATTTTCCAATAGTGCTTCGACAACAACAAGACAATTTGGACTTTGTTGCAAATTTTAAACATGATCGTTACAAAGTGTTGAAATATGAACATTTATGTAACGATACCGATCGCGCTCTAGCAGAAGTATCGGAATGGTTAGGCGTCAGTATTACCAACCAAGACTTGATTGGTATTGAGGGCAAACCTTTCCGGCCAAACACTTCTGACAACCCTCGCAAAGGGCGGGAAATTTATGACGGCGATGAGACAATGCCGGCTCGTATTGGCGCCCTTGATCAAAACCGTTGGCGCCAGCATGTTTCGCAAACCGACATTGCCGCGCTAAACAACATGTTAAATTTTCATGGCTTATACGACATTGAGCCAACCTCCAGTGTCGCGCATTTTAAAGGAAGCATCGTAAGTACTAAAATTCGTGCCGGTGTTGGTCTTAAAAATGCAATTAAAAAAACCACAAACCGTTTTGGATTCGCTATTCGTCGCGTCCAAAACTAAGAAGTCAAATTACTTACATCATGCCAAATTCAAATAGCACTGCGACAACTTCGAAATAGATCAACTGAAACTCCTTTTCGGCAATTAATTAAATGATCAATACCATTCGTCAATTAATCGAAATACTGGACCCGCAGACACGTGTCCATTTTGCCTTATTGCTCATACCTATGTTTCTGATGACTGGATTAGAAATCGTCAGTATTGGACTGATTATTCCTGTCATTCAGGTGCTCGTTTTGGGTCAGCAGGATGGGCCAATTACCGGTTTTATTATTGAATTTTTGCCGATCGTTGAGGGGGAGAATCCCGCACTTTGGGTAACCGGGTTATTCGCCTTATTTTTTATCGCAAAAAATGTTCTGCTGTTATCCTTAATCTATCTGGTAACCAGAGTTGTTACCTTCAAAACCGCAATCTACACCCGCAACATTTTTAACATATATCTTTCACGCCCGATGGAATTTCACTTTCATAACAATAGCGCCAAATTACTCATCAATATAACCGCTGGTGTAAATCGTTCACTTGAAACTGCTAGATTGGTTTTATTAATGACGCTTGATGCAATGTTAATGATCGGCGCGTTTTCACTTTTAATGTTTGCGGAGCCTATCGCAACGATTAGTGCAGCTTTAATTCTATCTGTTGTAGGACTGGTATTTTATTTTATATCAAGCCCAATATTTCGTTTTTGGGGCGAGATGTCTTTGAAATTAGAACGCACACTCATCAAATGGATCAATCAATCTTTCAACGGCATTCGCGACGTAAAATTGATGCAGGCGGAAGATTTTTTAAACCGCAAAATTGAAGATACCGGAATACGCCGCGCTCATTATTTATGCCTCAGCACGACATCCATTCAAATTCCGAGATTGCTGATTGAAACTATTGTCGTCATCGGGTTTCTAGCCATTGTCCTCATTTTGTTGTCAGCCGAGCAGAAACCAAATGATATTATAACTGTTCTTGGATTATTTGGGATGGCTTCTCTTAGGTTGATGCCGTCGCTCAACAGAATTCTGACTACAGCGACGGAATTACGGCGCAGCTCGGCATACATATCTGAAGTTTACGAAGCTTTCACCACCGAAGATACTAGATCATCTGAACAGTCTCGGCAGGTTTCCATGAACCCGGTGACACTTCAAAATAAAATCGCTATCCAAAATTTATCTTACACTTATCCGGCGGCAGAATATCCCGCATTGCACAATATAAATTTATCAATATCCAACGGACAATCGATCGGCTTTGTCGGTCCGTCGGGGGCAGGAAAATCGACATTAATGGATATCATTCTCGGATTACTGCAGGCTTCTTCAGGGTCTTTTCAAGTAGATAGTAAAGAAGTCTCGGAGAATATCAGCGCCTGGCAAAATAGTATTGGATTCGTTCCACAGCAAGTTTTCCTGATGGACGACACCTTGCGTCGAAATATTGCCTTTGGCGTTGAAGACGCAGAAATCAATAACAACCAGCTTCTCAATTGTATTCGATTGGCAAATTTGGATGAATTTATCGACTCCTTACCCGAAGGGTTATCCACTACAGTTGGCGAACACGGAACGCGCCTATCAGGAGGTCAGCGCCAAAGAATTGCCATTGCCAGAGCATTGTATTTCAACCCGGAAATCCTCGTTTTCGATGAGGCAACTTCTGCCCTCGATAATACTACTGAGCAGGAAATTCATGCAGCTATCGAAGCCTTGGCAGGGGAAAAAACCATTCTGTTTGTCGCTCATCGCTTAAGTACTGTGCGCAACTGCGATAAAATCGTTTTCATGATAGACGGGCGTATCGAAGCTACCGGCACATACGATGATATGCTTGAGAACAATGAAGAATTTCGCCATTTTGTACAACTTGGCAGTCATCCAGAGCTCCAGGCTGAAACGCCAGAGCCATGAAACTTGCTGCTTCCAATATTGCACTGCCAGCCTATGACCATGGGGAAGAATTAAAACTTTTGCCTGGTATGGGGCTGGCCGGTGTAGAAGTTGCTCCCAGCCGTGTATGGCAGGATACCTGGCATGGGCTTTCACCAAAATCAGTTGAATCCTATCGCCAAGAAGTCGAACAGGCCGGCCTCTCTATTATCGGGCTACATTCGTTATTTTACGACCAGCCCGAATTAGGTTTGTTTAGCGATTCCGAGACCCGGCGTTTAACGCTGAATTTTATGGTGCATTTGTCAAAATTATGCCGGGACCTTGGTGGTAAGACGCTGATTTACGGCGGTGGACGATGGCGGCGTGACTTACCGCTAGAAGACGCATTTACTGAAACAATCGATTTCTTCAACGACCTCATTCCACGCATTAAAGATCACGGCACAGTATTTTGTTTTGAACCATTGGGACCTTCAGATTCGGATTTCATTAATTCCGTCCAGGATTCAATTCATTTGGTCGAGCAAGTTAATCATCCTTCATTGCGTGTCCAATTGGATGCAAAGGCGCTTGTCACCAATAACGAAATGACGCCTGAAATTTTTCAGGCAGCAGCCCCTCATCTCATTCATGTTCACACCAATGAGCCGGATCTCGGAATTCTTGGCTCATCGGGCCAAGTGAACAATCATAAGATGTCGAAACTCTTACGAGATATTAGTTATGATGGTTATGTCTCAATCGAACAAAAAATGATCGGCGAAGAAGCGCCGCTTGACGCCTTGCGGCAAAGCGCCAGTGTTTTAAAGGAGTGTTTCGGATGAAGAATGCCTTCAACCGACCGGATTGGGTGCCCAGCGTTCCAACCGGTATGCGAATTCTAGTTACTGGTGCGACAGGTGGATTGGGTCAACACTTGGTCACCATGCTACTTAAAGGTTCCGACTGTATTGTTGGCGCCCACGGTTCGAGCCAGACATTTGAAAGCCGGGATGAGCGGATCATTCCTCTAAGCCAGACCTTCGATGATGAAAGTTCATGCCGCATATTAGTCGATGACTTTGTTAGCAAGGCTGGGGGTATAGACGCGCTTGTTGTCCTGTCTGGTTCAATTCAATTTAGCGGCCATTGGATGGATATGAGTGGTGAAGATTGGGAGAAAGAAATTGGTGTCAATCTAAATCAGCCCTTTTACCTTGCCCGTGCAGCAATGAAACATATAAAAAAGAGCGGGCGTATTGTTTTGACGGGCACGGAATCTGCACTTCATGGCGGTAGCGCTGTTTCCTTCCCATACGCAATCGCCAAACGAGGCACGGAATGCCTGGTCCAGGGGTTGGCCCGTGAAGGTGCGCCAAATGATATTTTAGTCAATGGAGTTCGTCTCGGCTACATTGCAAGCGGTTTTCACGAGCGCTGGCACAATAAGACAGAACAGGAAATGCACGAACGCGCTGATCTGGTCCCTTTGAAGCGGGCTGGTGATCCAGACGAAGCAGCATCGCTGATAACCTATTTGTTGTCGCCATATGGAAGCTTCATCACTGGACAAATGATACCTTTAACTGGTGGCGATTGGTTGTAAGAACCGACAAAATGACAGTTATATTAAGACATTCGAACGACTTATCAGATATTGACACATCGCTATCTTGGTACGCCGTTACCGGAACTTCAGCGGGGTTAAATCCAGACTGTAAACTTGCCGGTTTGGGAGCTCGCTTAGAAAAGGAATTTGATGGTATTCGCGATGAATGGTGGCGGATTGGAAAACAACTTGGTCAAACACCGTCAGCCAGACTTGCTCACACGCCGACAGCAGCTTCCTATAATTGTGATTTTGGTCTGATGATGGCCTGGGTTCGATTGACCGAAAGAGTTTGTGCGGAATCTGCGTCCTGCCTGGCGGTTTGCGACGACCCCTGGCTATATCGGGAACTGGCCGCAATTAATGGCGTATCCGCAGGCCGTCCACCATCCTTGTGGCGACATATTATTCGATTATCGGTAAGGGGGTATTTATCCCGCGCATGGCTTGCGGTCAAAGTTTCAGCCGCATCCTTTCGGCTTAAGCACACCCGCAATAATATTAACGTTGGAGACAAAACAATTCTGGCCTATGGGCACCCAGGTAGCTCAGCTGATGGTCAGGATATTTATTTTGGATCTTTGATGAAGGATATGCCGGCTCTTAAACGTATAATCCACACCGATGCGGGGCCCGCTGCGGTAAATCGTCTCGCCGGCAAACGCACGGCTGGCTTTCATGCTTGGGGTCACGTTTTATATGTGCCTTTTCTCATCTTTAAACGATGGCGACCGAGCCAATCTGACTTAAGTGGGGATTTTTCTTGGCTAATTCGACGCGCCATCATCATCGAAAATTCAACCGCAGCAGTGGCGACAAATGCTTGGCAATTTCATTGTCAGAATCGCTGGCTTTCGCAAAATAAACCTAGCGTAATTTTATGGCCGTGGGAAAACCATCCGTGGGAAAGGGAATTGTGCAGAAGAGCAAAAAAATTCGGCATCAAAACAATTGGCTATCAACATGCCGTTATTGGACCTCAGCAATTTAATCCTGGGCCGGCGTCAAATCCCGATGGTTTCGACAGCATACCGGACAGAATAATTTGTTCCGGCCCTGCTTACCATGATCAACTCATTCAATGGGGAATACCTGAGGATCGCCTAATAATTGGCGGCGCCTTCCGGATTTCAAGTTTTGAAGACAATCTTTTTGATCCTGACGGACCAATTTTTGTCGCCACATCAAGCGATTCTAATATTACCCGGAAATTGATGCTGGCCGTCAAAGGTGCTCAAAAAAATGGGCGGAAGTTCTTAATCAAGATTCACCCGCTATATCCAAAGGAAATAGAGGAAAGTGAAAGCGTTCAGATCACTTCTCACACCATTCCGGAACAAAGCGGTATCAGTGCCGTATTATACGGCACTGGAACATCGGGACTTGAAGGAATGCTGGCTCAAATACCGACCTTCCGGCTGCGTCCGGATGATCAGGTTGCCATCAATGTCCTGCCCGAAGGTGTCAATCCGGTTGCAGTATCAATCGCCAGTCTCGATGATGCTCTCAACAATGCTGTTCAACCTCCACCATTAAAGTGGGACAGCATTTATGCCAAAGTGATTCCCGAAGTGTGGGCTCGGGAATTAGAAGTGAGTTAATCCGATATGGAAAAGTTTGTCTGTAAACATCCTTGGTCGCATTTTGAGGTTAACAACCCTAATGGTGACGTTACCATGTGCTGTAATAACGATACCGTGCTTGGAAATGTGAATGAAGGTACGGTCGAAGAAATTTGGAATGGCACTGCGTTCAAAAAAAATCGTCAACGCATGCGTGACGAAGGCGCCCATGCTATGTGTCCTCATACCTGCCCTGTTTTACAAGGGGGCAAAAAGTATGAGAATTTGGACTGGTACACGGAATTAAGTGAAGATGGTGAGCAGCGGCAAAACGCTATTCTAAATGAGGAAGAATTTGCATCTGGTCAGCTAATTCTTGCCTCTAATCCCCGGTGGTTCAGATTTACCTACAGCTACGCCTGTAATTTAGATTGCTACCACTGCTATCAGCGCGAAGATGCAAAAATGCGAATTAAGCTTCCTGACGAATTTATGGCAGAAGCATCTGAATATGCAAAAAAAGCTCAGGTCGTATTTCCGTTTGGAGGCGAACCCTTTTATTTTAAACCTGTCGTCAGTTTTCTTGAGGCTCATAATACAAATCTGGAAACCAGATTCTATTTTATAACCAATGCGACGTTATTAACGGATCGCATTTATGAAACGCTGGAACGATTGCCAATTACTTGTATGGCCGCGTCCTTAGATGCGGCGAGCGAGAAAAGTTTTAATGAACTCCGTGTCCGTGGCAAAAATGCCAGTTGGGAAACGGTGCTTCAGAACCTGGAACGTCTAAAAGAACTTAAATCCCGCAAAAAATTTAGCTATACGCTTAGCATGACACTAAATAAATTAAATTGCCACGAGATCGGATCCTTTGTCGATCTGGCGCTGTCATACGATGCCGAGCCGCTCATCTTATTGGTAGCAAATCCCTATCAAACTGAAGAATTTCAAAGCACCTATCTCAATTTTACTGAAGCAGATTTTGATGACATGTACACGGCGATTGATAAATCACTGCCAAAAGTCAAAAAATTTGGATTTGAAGATGCGGAAATTTATCTAACCCAACTGCGACAGGTTTTGGCGCTTCATCGGGACACCGACAATAAAGCCGGGCATTTTCGAGCTAAGAAAGTTGCCCGTAAAGCTTTTCATGCATTACCGGAACAGCTTCAACTGCCTATTCGCAGAGTAGTTCAAAAGGCTCGTTCCAAGCGCTTCGAAAGCTATAAATCAAAAACACCTTAGTTAATTTAACTATCGGAACTGAAATTTAATGAACCCAACAAATCTCAAGATCGCTTTGATCGGTTGCGGACGAGTCGCTGGTCATCATTGTCTATCAATAAATAATACCGCAGGCGTTGACCTCGTAGCCGTTTGCGATCTCGTTGAAGATCGAGCCCGGAAGTACGGCGAAGAATACAACGTATCTTATTTTAGCAACTTTCATCGAATGCTAAATGAACATCCGGAAATCGATGTTGTCTCGATAATCACGCCCTCCGGAATGCACGCAGAGCATTCGAAGGAAGTTATCGAAGGCTTCGGCAAGCATATTGTCGTCGAGAAACCAACTTTTATGCGCCCGGATCAGGCCAACAGCATTTTTGATCTTGGCGATGCGAATGGCGTTGAGATTTTTCCGGTTTTTCAAAACCGCTACAATAAGGCTGTACAACGAGTCCGCCGCGCCCTTGACGAAAATGAACTTGGAGATATACGGATTGTATCTGTCCGAGTTCGGTGGTGCCGGCCACAGAGATATTATAATTTGGCGCCGTGGCGAGGAACCTTTTCCCATGATGGCGGTGCGTTAACCAATCAATGTATACACCACGTCGATTTACTCAAATATTTCGGCGGTGATGTCACAAGAGTCAATGCAATCATGGACACCTATGGTGCAGAAATAGAAGTTGAGGATACTGTGGTCGCCACTTTAGCTTACGATAGCGGCGCTGTCGGCGTATTAGAGGGGACCACTGCAGCCAGGCCAGATGATTTTGAAGCATCGCTTTCTATCGTTGGTTCCAAAGGCTTGGCTCAGATCGGTGGTGTTGCAGTTAACGAGCTACAGATTTTTACCCCGGCGCCTGATGAATGCGCCAAAAATAGCGAAGATTTTATCGGTATCAAAGGGCATGGTGCGGTTTATGGATTTGGTCATTCTGAAATGTATCGCGATATAGTAAAACACTTCTCAGGGGAGGCGCCTTACCCAGTAAACCGCGAAGACTGTATTGGCACGCTAAGTCTATTACATGCGTTTTATTGTTCCGATGAAGCTGGTGATTGGATTGATGTAGAGGAAACTAACCAGTCAACCCGTCTCGGTCGCTCGGATGACAAATTGTCCGATATTTATAGAACAAGCCAGCAAACCAGCGAAAAAATCTGATTATGACCATACGTGTAGGTATCGCCGGCTTTGGCGTCGTCGGAAAACGGCGGTGCGAATTTATTCAATTACGTGAAGATATGAAAGTTGTCGCCGTATGTGATCGCGTGTTTGAATCCAATGGCGTCCTGGATAACGGCATAAAATTTTTTACCGGATATAAAGAGTTGCTCGGTGAAGATCTCGACGCTCTGTTCGTTTGTATCAGCAATGACATGGCATCGGAGATAACCATTGCCGGTTTAGAATTGGGATTACATGTCTTTTGTGAAAAACCTCCCGGCCGTGATCTGAACGACATTTACAACGTTAGAGCCTGCGAAAGTAAATACCCTAAGTTAAAACTCAAATATGGCTTTAATCACCGCTACCACAACTCTGTCAGAGATGCCTTGGGCATTGTTAAATCTGGCGAGTTGGGAAAGGTAATTAACCTAAGAGCCGTATACGGAAAATCCCAACTCGTAACCTTCGGCAAGGATCATGATTGGCGTACAAACCGGAATATTTCCGGTGGTGGCATTTTGCTGGATCAAGGTATCCATATGGTGGATCTCGTTAGATTGTTCGGCGGAGAATTTGGAGAGGTTCACAGTTTCATTTCCAATTCCTATTGGAATCATGACGTTGAGGACAACGCTTACGCCCTAATGCGAACTGTTGACGGCGTTGTAGCAATGATTCATTCCTCCGCTACTCAATGGCGGCATCGATTTACTCTCGAGATTACACTGGAGAAAGGTATGCTGATCCTCAGTGGTATTCTTTCCGGCTCTAAAAGTTATGGAAAAGAAACCCTGACAATTGCTCGTCGAACCGGTGATGATCGGGGCGACCCGGAAGAAGAAACTAAAAATTACCCGCTTGACCCTTCTTGGGCAGATGAGATCGAAGAGTTTTCAACCGCAATTTTGAAAAACGAAGATATTATCGCAGGTTCTTCCTTGGAAGCCTTTAAAACCATGCAACTCGTGTACAAAATTTATTGCGCTGATCTCGCCTGGAAGAATAAATGGAATCTCAGCGACGAAGCTACTGCCCAAAAGAGATAAATCAACGGTCGGATGCCAGTTTTCTAAGTTCTGCGCGAACCTCTGCTCCATCATACACCGCTGAGTTTGGGCCCTGAATTAGTGGTTTTAAGCTTTTAACCGCTGGCGCAAGAAACCGCTTAAAGCGGTAGTCAATTTTATCAGCTGAAATAGCGGTAGACCTCGCCACAATATTCTTCCTGCTTTTATAGTTTTTTGAAACATCTAATCTGTTTTGATGGGCCAATAGAACCATATAATAGCGAAAATTGAATCGTTCGGATTCTGCCAGAAACTCCTCTTTTGAATACTGCTTAAGTTTGCCGAGTTTTAATATCAGCGGCTCTTCATCCGGAAATCTGTTGAAAGCCACATTTGCTTGTGGGCAGTAATACGAGGGAAAAATAAGTCCGGAATAATAAGTTTCGCCTGACCGCAGATTTTCGCGAACATAGGAACAGGTTTTATAATAGGCGCCTTTCATAGTCGGCGTGTTTGAGTGATAGGCTGCGGCACTCGATAGTCCCATACCAACCGGCAAGCGTAAGGCGGCATAAATCCCAACAAACATCGATTGATTTAAAACCAACACGGCGACAACAACAACAAAGCAAACCTTCAACATCTTAAAAGGTTGTGCCCAGGACCGCATAACTGCAAAACCCACAGCAGCCATCGCTGAAATTAGCGGCATTATTGGCAGCAAAAATCTAACCTGCTGGGTTAATATGAAAAACCACATCAAGAAAAAAGTAGCCACCACCAAAAGTACTGGCATCCAGCGTAGAATTTTTTTGTCAAAAACAATCAGAGGGAAAAAAACGAGCAAATAGGGCGCCCCCATCATCATACCGTCATAATATTGCATTGGCACAACAAAGATGTTCCAGGGAGCAGTAATTAGATCCACTAAGCCTCGCCCGGTGCCAAAAAATTCGGACACAGAATCATAGGGATTAATCGCCTCGGGATTAAATACAGCGTTGAATAGCGGGTAAATAGGATTACCCGTTAAATTATAGTTCCGAAGCAGATGGGGAAGAATTACGGCAAAAGATACAATCGGACCAATAAATCCAGAAACTCTAGCTTTTTTATTGCTCAGCAGATCAAAGAAAAGCAAGGGGCCAACTGCGAGCGCCAGGGCAAACCCGGTATATTTTGTAAGAATTGTGCCGCCAATCATAAGGCCGAATAGAACACTCAAACCCATAGATGGCTTTTCTCGCCAGACGACGTAAAGAATAATTACGGCAATGAAAAACCCTGCTAATGGCAAATCCGTTTCAGCCGTACCCATTTGCCAAACAACCGCGCGTATCACCAGAAAAAAAAGCGCCCCGATTAAGGCTATTTGCAAAGTATATCCGAACCGCCGTAATAACAGTGCGCTGCCCGTAGCGGCAACAATTCCAAATAGCCCATGAAACAACTGAGCAGCTTCACCATCCGCAAAAACCAATAGAAAACGAGTAAAATTGCTCATCATCGCAGGAAACAGCGCTTGAAATCCTCGAGAATCCAGCGGCAATTTTATTTGGCCCACTTCGACGTCATGTAACGGTACTGCCAGATGATAAAGCAAACTGTCATAGTCATTTGGCGGCGCAAAACCTTGAAGCAAAGAGCTAAGTGCGACGATGAAAATGATGAAAGCAATAAACTTGGTAAACCCGCTTTCGCTTCGCAAATTTACGTAAAAACCAACTATATTCCGCCACGGTATGTTTCTTAAGCCCGGCACGGCCGCCAAAATACATATTCCAGCGAGCCCCGACATCGTGGTGACATCAAGTCGGATAAGTCCAATACTAAATACGCCGAAATAAATCGCATAGCTGCCGACGAGAAAGGAAAAAAATAACCTCTCTCCGTCATCTAACTGATTAGAAGAATCCAGCCGAGAGACTATGGACCAGCCAATCCCGCATAAAACCGGCACCAAGACTAGAATCAATAATATCGAAAGCATTTAATATCCAAGAGCTGACAAGAAATAGCGCCCAAACACACTCAATTTTTCTAGGTAGTAACCAAAACTATAAAAATAATAAGACGTTAGAACAGCAATACACCATCCAAAACACATTATATTTATTAGCCAGCCTTTTTTATTCTCAGATATCATTTTGGCAATTTCGAAGAATTGTGTAATTAAATTGAAGTTTAGCCTATTTGACTTCGCTCCAATTTTATTCAAGATGATCAAAGATGGCCAGCTTGAATAAAATGACAATAGGTCCGCCACTTTTCTTAACCTCCAACATCAAGCATGTATATGGATAGCTCACAACTACTTTTTGATAATGAAGCTCTAAACTCATTAGAGGCTGCTGCAAATCAAGCCGAGAGCACGCGCTCTTCGTTTTGGGAAGAAGAACTCAAGGGATTTTCATTCACCTCCAAAGGCGAAATGACAGGATTAATATGTGTAGGAAGTGTTTCCAAAAAAACTAATTTTTTGAATAGAGCTGCCCATTGGCTACTACAAGCGCCATATCGCTTCCTCTCCAGAAAAAGCCGTAACATTTCCGAATGCACCCGTTTGGCTCATTTAGTAGCGCAGCGTCAGGAAAGGGCTTTCACCTTGGATATGCTGCGTCAGACACTGAGTTTGGCCGCCATTATGGATAATATGGATTTAGATAAAAGCAGCGGAGTAAATCTCGTTATCGGTGACGGCTATGGCGTTATGACTTCTCTGCTGAAACTATCTGACCCCAAAACTCTTACGATTGCCGTTAATTTGACAACCCCTCTTCTCATTGATCTTGTTTATGCACGGAAAGCAATTCCCGATCTTCGAATCGCCTTACCGACGAGCGTGGATGCAATGAGAGATGCGTTGCAGCAAAAGAATATTGATGTCATCGCCATCAGAGCAGATGATGCAAAATTGATCGCCGAAGCGCCGATTGGACTTGCCATTAATATCCATTCGATGCAGGAAATGACGAACGAAGTGATTAATTCTTATTTCGACTTATTGCGCAGCAACAGAAGCGAGAAAACAGCCTTCTATTGTTGTAATAGACTTTATAAAAAGTTATATGATGGCGAAGAAATTAAATTTACCGATTTTCCCTGGCATTCTGATGACCAAATACTGCTGGATGAAATTTGTCAGTGGGATAAGTTCGAGTACCAAGCAAAGCTGCCATTTTGGTTTTCAAACCCAAATCTTAAACAACATCGCCTCGCTATACTAAATAAAATCCGATAGATTTCATGAACAAAAATATAGTTTTTCCGCAAACCATCGTGTTTGATCTGGATGGAACCTTGATCGACAGCGTTCCAGTTATTCGTGTCGCTTTAAATCATGTTCTGGCTGAAGAAAAAATGGAACCGCTCTCGATTGAACAGGTTAAAGAAATTGTCGGCTTTGGCGCAAAATGGATGGTCACTGAAATACATAAAAAACGCGGCCTGCAAATTCTTCCAGAAAAGCGGGAGGAACTGATGGCCAGATATCTTGACGCCTACATGGCAAATTCAGCTGAATACACTATGGTCTATGATGGTGTATATGAAGTTTTATCAGAACTTAAAGACGCTGGCGTTAATTTGGGTGTGTGTACCAACAAACCAGGATTGACGACTCGACCGGTTCTCGAGTCATTAAAATTGGACCATTATTTTAGTGCGATGATCACCGAAGACGATGTCGAACATCGCAAACCGGATGGTCGGCATGTTCTTGAAACCATTGATGCGATGATCGGCAATATTTCAAATTCAGTATTTGTTGGTGATAGCGAAACCGATATGGCGGCGGCGGAAAATGCCGGTATTCCTGCTATCTGCGTGACCTATGGCTACTGTCATGTGCCCTACGCGGATTTAAATGCAAAGGTACTTCTTGACGATTTTAGAGATTTGCCTCAGGCGCTTCTAACACTTTAGGCCTCAGTTTAAATCGATCATTTGGGTTTAGTTGCAGAAATAAACCAAGACCATCCGATTATCTTTCCGAGAAACAATTCCAACGGCGACTGAATTGGCCAAGGTTCTCCGTAAACGAGTACCCCGCCCGGATGAACACCATAACGTTTTATCTGCCAACGCCGGTAGAGACGACCGAATTTTGGTATCAAATAGAAATAAAATTCCCGTTTTCGGAGGCTCGTTATCTGAAAATTCTTAAATAAACGCCTGATACCCCTGCTCGTGTAGCATTTTGTAATTGGATTTTCGACTATTTGTTCATTTTTACCGCCCCACTCGGTAGCTCTGCCGAGCCAGTTAGGACCACTTAGCAATTTTCCCTGTAAAATACCGACGCAAAAAATCATATTGATCCAATAATGCCAGGAACTTTTGCAATATAGCATAATTACTGCCCGTCCCTCCGGTTTAAGCACCCGAAATGCTTCCGTAATAGAACCCTGCGTATCCGACGTATGATGCAAAACGCCATTTGAATATACAATGTCAAAGCTATTATCTTTAAACGGTAATTTCTCAGCATCAGATTGAACGACCTGACACCCCTTAGCCATCGTTCCCATTAATTCGAACTTTGCTTTAGTCGAACGTACGCGCGCCAGAGTAATGTCAGCGCTTGTCACTATTGCACCATATTTAGCAAATAAGGCGGAATGTCCACCCGCTCCCGGCCCGATTTCCAACACTCGTTTACCCGATAAACTCTCCAAAGGCATATCAGCAACCGCCATGTGGCCACGCAAGCGGAACATATCTTCCAAATCATCCAACCCGATAAGCAATTGTTCGCGGGTAAGGTCTCGATCAACATCTTCATACAAAGAGTCATATAGCGAACCCCAGAATTTCTGGATATCCTGTTTAACAGTGTCTTGCGTCATAGATAATCGTACCTTTTTAAAGTCCGCAATTTTTCTTCGTAAGAAACTACTTTGGAAAAACCCCAAGAGGCAATTTAATTTCCCCTAATTCATCATCTATAAATGATCGGGGCAGCTTGCGCCACTTATGATCAAATTAAAATTAATAATCGGAACAGAAAAATAATTATATTCAAATTTATCTTTCACCATCCGGTGACATATTAATATTATGACTCTTACCTCTTCAGGATCTCTACGATGAAAATATTTGGTTTTATTCCTGCCCGTATGGCGGCTTCACGCTTTCCTGGCAAACCTTTGCACCCAATCCTGGGCCGCCCAATGCTGGAACATTGTTTTGAGCGCGCAAAATTATATAACCGTTGGGATTTTTTGGCGGTGACGACCTGCGATGATGAAATACGATTATTTAGTGAAGAAAATAATTATCCGGTTTTGATGACCTCCGATAAGCATTCGCGAGCCTTGGACCGAGTTGCTGAAGCCGTTGAGAATTGTGGTCATGACGTTGCAGAAAACGATATCATAGTTTGCGTTCAGGGCGATGAGCCGCTCCTTGGTCCTGATGTAATTGAAGCCGTCATAAAACCGCTGGAAATCGAGACTGAAGTTGATGGTACTATGCTTGCGGTACCGATCATTGATGAAGATACCTTCGTTAATCCGGACATCGTAAAATTAGTGCACAATCTTAAGGGAGATGTTCTTTATACGTCCAGAAGTCCGATTCCTTACACAAAAAACTTCCATCCTGATCTTGGTGCTAAAAGAGTGGGTGGTATATTCGGATTTAGATGGCGTTTTCTACAATGGTTTACCTCCGCACCAGAATCACCACTTGAAATAAAAGAATCCTGTGACAGTAATCGGATTTATGATCATGGCTTTACCCAGCGCATTGCGCCAATGGGACTTCGACCGTACCAGTCGGTCGACAGTCCCGAGGATGTCTTTCGGGTCGAAGATGTGATGAGGAATGATCCCTATTGGGGCAAATATTGAGAATAATGATCATATGAGAATGTACGACTCATCAAATTCCAAAGAGCCTACTGAATCGAAAAATTCGGTGCTAGCAGAAGCGCTATCATGGGCCTGGGTATTAGGAATTACAGGCCTTTACCTAATGCAGTTTGGCGATCTATTCGACCCGATAATGTCAATATTAAGTAATGTGAAATAGTTTAAATGCTGTCCTTTACCATCACATTAATTCAGATACTTTCGTGTATCGGTTTCGGCCTCGTGACGCTATCTCTTTTAGGCCTGCTAGATGATTTTGCAGATTTAACTTTGATAGCGGTTGCTTTTTCCATTGGCCTGGGAATTTTAGGCTGGCTTGTGTTTATTGCGGGTGTTGCCAACGCGATTTACCAACCCTATTTGGTCGTTTTGTTGTTGCTAGGATTACTTGGCCTATTTTATCTACGAGGCCGAGTTTCCTACCCGAAACTACAAAAGGTAGGATGGCAGGGAGTCTTGCTTTTAATCCTGATCGTCGTTGCCTTTTGCTTTGATTTTC
Organism: uncultured Rhodospirillaceae bacterium; assembly: GCA_964566055.1. GTDB lineage: Bacteria > Pseudomonadota > Alphaproteobacteria > Rhodospirillales > UBA2165 > TMED23. The sequence goes on along the minus strand of CAZMHI010000007.1, from coordinate 47,713 downwards.
TTGAAGCTTTATCACCTCCCGGTGACGGCGATACTTTGGCCTATCATTTTGTCATACCAAGAAATTTCATCAATGCCGGCCAGATGATTTTTGAACCTAGAGCAATCGATGGCGCCGTGCCGTTACTCGTCCAAATGACTTATATTCCTGTATTGGCAATTGGTGGGGAACTTTCCTTAACTTTTTGGGTTCTGATGAGTGGTTGGGGTGCTGGAGTATTGCTTTTTGCTCTTTTGCGCCAGCATCTTGACTTCATTTGGTCCCTATCAACGACACTTACATTTATGACTGTCTCCGCAGTAGTTATTGGAGCCGGATCTGGAATGGTGGAAATTAGAATTTCTCTATTCGTCATGATTTCAGCCTATGCTGCCGCGCGTGCACTTTATACCAATCGTATTAACTACGTAATTTTAGCTGGTTTAGGTGTTGGCTTTTTTGTCGGCGCAAAGTATCTGGGACTTCTATTTGCAATTGGTGTTGGAATTGTATTGCTGTTGCGGGCCGGCTGGTTCCGCCGAGGGCTCATATATTCAGTTGTCGTAATTGTTGCTGGATGCCAGTGGTATGTTTGGAACTGGATACATACGGGCGACCCATTTTTTCCGGTGCTATTTGCCTTAATCGGTGATTTAGAAACGCCGTTCTGGGATCTGACTCATCAATCCATTTTGAGAAACTATTTCAGCAGTGAATTAGGTGTACCAGTAAATTTGTTCTGGTTTATTGCCTATCCCATACGAGCGACTATTCAAGGGTTTCCAGCTTTCGATTCGTTGCGCGCCGGTCTGGGTCCCTTGCCGCTTTTGCTCACGCCATTCGCTGTCACAGGGCTTTGGATTTACCGGCAAAAAATTAAAGGCAGTAATCTTTTCATCTATGCATTGATTGCCTTTTTATTTTATATCATTTGGTTTTTTTCGGGATCTTCACAAAGAATTCGCCATTTGCTGCCCATATTGCCCTTGATTTTGATTTGTTTGGCAGTTCCAGCACAACGTTTGACAGCAAAATACAATGTCGATCGGCCGCTATTCGCAGCAATTATCTTAACAATTTTCCTGCAGTTATCTAGCCACGGCTTATTTACACTTAAGTCGGCACGCTATGTCTTTTCAAACGAGACCCGGGATAACTACCTTGAACGCACAATTTCCTGGTACCAGCCAGTTCAATGGATCAATGAGAATTTAACAAAAAAAGACCATGTTCTTTCCATGGTGCGCTGGTATGAGTATTTGTTGAACGTACCTCATTATTGGGCTCATCAGTATACTCAATCGCTCGTGAATCTAATACCTGAAACAAATAACGTCGGACTCTTTGTACAGCAAATACAAAAACTCGAGATTTCACATATTTTGCAATGGCCTTCCCCGTCCGAGCAGGAGAATGGCACAGAAAAATCAAGCGATGTTTTGCTCAATCAATATATAGATAAATTGCAAATGGCGAATTGCCTGATTCCAGTTAAAACATTCAAGGTCCGGCGATTTGCTTCTCGAACCTTGCCGAGCCACACCACATACAGTGCGACAACCACATTGTTCAAATTTACGTCAACAAATTGCAAGATTTAACAAGTATGTTTGAAGAAATACAAATTGTCATATATGTTCCTACAATCTCAATTCTAATTTGATTACATACAATAGAATTGATGTCCTAAATTAGATATTTAGCTCTCAACAAGAAAATCTGTTCGATTATTTCATGATTACTGCTTCGATATTGATTCCAGCCTATAACTGCGCAGCTGCTTTACCAGACTGCCTGGAATCAATCCAAAAACAAACGATCCAGCCGTTGGAAATAATTGTAATTGATGATTCCTCCACAGACGATACCGTCGCTGTAACCAACTCATTTGAAGGCGTAAAGCTTGTACAACGAGAAGAGCGAGGTGGGGCTGGTGCCGCGAGAGCCAGTGGCGTCAGAATGGCAAAAGGTGATATAGTAGTTTTTATAGATTCGGATTGCATGGCGCCGCCCGATTGGCTTGAAAAAATTGCAGCTAAGTTTACCGAAAATCCAGAAATCGGTGCAGTCGGTGGAATGTACCGACATTGCCATGCCAAATCATTAATTTCAAAGTTTGGGAAATTTGAAGAAGAATATGTTCATTCTATTTTTGCTTTAACCCCAGACGATTCAGCGCTGACGGGCGGCAACATGGCCGTTCGCCGATCGGTTTGGAATGAAGCGCGTTCTGGTCGTGAATTAATTCACTTTCAGCAGGTTGCCTCCAGCGAAGATACCGTCGTAGCCAATGAAATAAGGTCCGTCAGTTCCACTATTTTTACCGACGAAATTTTTGTTTTTCACCTACCCAAAAATGATTTTCGAGGATTTTTTAGACGCAATATCCTGCGGGCGCGGACTCGCATGATGAGTAATCTTTTAAAATTGTCCAGCGGAGGCGACAATTTATTTGCTGCCTTTGGCGGATTTAGGCTCTTCTGGGCCGCAATGGCAATTTGGGTAATATTTCCAATCTCTATAGCAATGACAATTTTCCCCGATACCTTGTGGCCGGGAATTTTGGCCATCGCCGCTGCATTGATTTTACACTATGTATTGGCCCTGCCATTTTTTGGTTTCGTCAACAGTAACGATCAGCGACCCTGTCCCGTAAAAATTGGGCTGGTTGAGAATATCGGATTACGGTTATTAGTCGCCTGTCGCGCCGCCTGTTGGGTTGTCGGTACATTGCTCGGAATTGGGCAGTATTTGCGCGAGAAAATTCAATATTACACAAAAATTATTCTATCGATTCTGAATTTCTGGTGGCCGGGTCGAATTTCCAAAATGTTTTATTTCGTCACCTCGAAATGCAACGCCAGATGCGAATTTTGTTTTAATCTTGAAAACGTCATAAACTGGAAGCAGCGCCAAGCCACGGAACTTACGCTAGACGAAGTTGAAAAACTAGCGTCAAATCTTAATCGCCTACCCTATCTTACCTTCTCAGGCGGCGAGCCCTTTGCCCGCGTAGATCTTCCGAAAGTGGTCCGGGCTTTTTATGACAAGGCTCAAACCATGTGGGTGACAATCCCGACCAACGGGGCGTTAACCAAGAAAATTATTGATGACACCTTTGATATTTTAACCACTTGTCCGGATTTATTTCTTACCATTCAATTCAGTATTGATTCCCTGCATGAAGCCCACGATAAATCACGTAAAATAAAAGGCGGCTTTGATGCAATGTTGAAAACTGCTGAGCTATTGTCTCTCCTGCGTCGCCATTATAAGAACCTAAGAGTGCAAATTAACACTCCGTACGACACTTTTAATTTGCGCGATCTCGATTCGATCCGGAGTTTTTGCAAGGCGAATATTGATTTTGACCAGCAACTATTTTACATGTTCCGTGAAGACGGAACCTTAATATCTGACAAAAATGCTCATCTGGCGGATGATTTTTTAAAATTTATCCAAAATCACGATGCCGCCGAATGGAAGGAAAAAGGCCACAATTTATGGGGACTTGCCGTCCGTGCGCTACAAGGAGTTACCTACGAAGATACGCGGCGAATTAAGAAAAATAAGGAATTTATTCGCTCTTGTCACGCCACTCAGGATTTTATTACTCTTTATGATGATGGTTCTATTACACCTTGCGAAGTTCTCTCAACGACAACGCTCGGCAATATTCGGGATCATGACTTTGATTATTATAAAATGAAAAAGAACACTAACATCAACAAGTTTCATAAAGAGCAAATTATAGATACAAAATGCAATTGTGAATGGATGTGTGCACCATCAATTAACATGCTGTATCATCCTCCAACATGGTATAGAATTTTAACCGGATTGTTTCGACCAAATATCTCCAAAGGAACCCAACCTGCCTCCGACACCCCCGCAATCGTCAATAAAGCCGATTAACCTGATTTCAGCGGCAATAAAGTAATGACAAAAATCAGCATAATCATTCCTGCCTACAATGAAGAAGCGACGGTCATACAATTGCTCGAATCTGTCGCCTCTCAGCAGGTGGATAATTTTACATTCGAAGTCATTGTCATTGACGATGGATCGAAAGACAGAACAGTTGAATTGTTAGAAACCCGTCCTGAGCTTTATACCACTTTAATCAAACAACCCAAGAATGGCGGCAAAGGAGCGGCGGTTAAATCAGGATTGGCGGAAGCTAGCGGCGAATTTATTTTGTTCCAAGATGCGGATCTTGAATACGATCCCAGTGACTATGCGGCATTACTATTTCCGGTACGAAAATTCGATGCTGATGTCGTTATGGGCAGCCGCTTTATCGCGCCAGATTTTATGCGTGTTTCTTACTTTTGGCATAAAGTTGGAAACCGAATTATCACCTTGTTATTCAATATGTTGAATAATACGTCCTTCACCGATATTTACAGTTGCTATCTGATGTACCGGCGCAATCTTCTTGACCCAAATGACCTGACGACGACCGGCTGGGAGCAGCATGCGGAAATTCTTTCACGAACCGTCACCAAAACTCAGGATATCTATGAAGTGCCGGTTAGCTATCATGGCCGCTCCTACAAGGAAGGAAAAAAAATCAAAGCCCATCACATCATTGCTGTGTTTTGGACCATTTTCATAAGGCGGTTAATTCGGTGAGTTCTTGATAGCAGCCGCCATGCTCGCTGCAGCTAGGAAAAGGCTCCCCAACCACCATGACTGCCAAATTCCATAACTTAAACTTGAAACCGTTACCCCGGTTACAAATAATCCATAACCGGCAGCAGCCTCCCAGCGGCTTTTAATGCTTCGTTGCATTCGGCGCAAAATCTCAAAAAGCAGGATAGCTAATAGTCCTGCTCCCACAACTCCAAGCTCTATCCAAAGCTGCAAAAAAGCGTTGTGCGGATGCAAGGGAATCGGCTCTGCAACAAAACTCAACTTCTTTCCTGTCGATTTAATTACTGCCTGAAATTGAGTCATATCTTTATTGGAATAAAGGGCGCGTGTTGTGTCTAACCCACCACCCAACAAGGGTTTTTCTTCGATATGCTCTACGGCTGTATTCCAAATAATAAAACGATGGAAATCTGAAGATGAATAAAAGCGTGTTATGGATGATTCAGAATCTCTTGGATCCGGCAAGAAACTGGGTAAAGCCGGCACTAACATCGTGTATATTACAATTATGCCAAGCAGTATTTTGGGTCCCAATCGACCCGCCAGGACAACCAAAGAAAATGCAATTAGGCCGAATATAGTAGCTATGATTGGCGCAATGGTTTCGCCAATTAAAATGGCAGCGATACAAAAGCCAATGATCAGTATAGCTGTAGCCATTCCAAATCGCCTGAATATAACAAGCGCGAAAGGCCACAAAAAAAGCGACGCAATACTTGCTCCCTGATTGAAGGTAATTTTATGAGAAATACGTTGGAAATGATTTGAACCAACCATTTCAAGAAGGGTTCGGCTTAACCCGGCATCAGTTATGTTCTCTGTGAAAAACAGAACAAAGCCAATCATCCCTCCAGCAACTACCCACTTTTCATAATGAGACAGATCAATGGTATTTTGCAGAACAGAATTATTCACCAATATCATGCCACCCAAAAAAGTGCCGCAAATGATGAATGACATCATAAATGATTCTTGGGGCGTAATTGACCACACTGAACTGATGGCACCAAAAAAAGGAATCGCCAGCGCAATTAGGTAAAATTGCCACGATGTTAAATTTAAGGTCCGGCGATAAACTAACTCTCGAACAATTAAAAAAACGGCAGTTGCAATGAATAACGGAGCCATGCCACGAGGTGCATAAAGTCCCAACGGAAGAATCAAAAAAGAGGCAAGGCCTAAGATGTATTCTTTTCGTATAAAATTCATTTTTTTTTGGATGTTTAATTACTTGAACTCAGATTCTTATTAAAATGAGGCCAACTGACTGATCCATAATTTATATGAGCCCTATGGAAAGTTTGACTTAAAACAATTGCAACTCAATTTGAAATCAAGGTTCCTAGGAAGGCGCTCGAATGCTACGATACGCGAAACGAACCTACTTTACCTACCATTAGATAGCAATGCCAAAAACTTTGAATAAACCTGCTGCGAGCTGGCATGTAAGAGAAGCTTCGGGAAATGATTTGGACCCTATTCGAACCTTGTATGCCAGCGTATGGGGTTACAATCGACCGTCGCAATTTGATCAATGGCGGTTTTTTTCTCTGCCTGAAGGACCCGTTCCTGCCGCTCTGGCTGTCGATGGAAAGAGACTAGCCGGGTCTTACTCAGTGTGGCCAACCAAATTACGAGTTGGAAACAATGTTGTATTGGGTGCTCAGTCGATGGACACAATGACCCATCCAGATTATCAGGGACAAGGTGTTTTCACAAAACTCGCCGAATCCTGTTATGAAATTGCCAAACTTCGCGGCTACAAGGTATTATATGGATTTCCAAATCCACAAAGCTATCCTGGCTTCGTCAAACGTCTAGGCTGGACCCACACCGGCGACATCACTCATTGGGTCAGGTTGCTTAAACCTTCCATGCATCCCAAAGTTCCACCGTTGGGTCGGGTATTGGTGGATACGTTGGCAAAATTACTGCCAACCGGCAGATCAACCGATTTCAATTTCAAACGCACTAAACCAAATGATGACGAACTGCAGCCTTTGCTCGACCACTGGCGGAATGAAACAGGTATTTGCAAAATAGACAGAACCGCAGAATGGCTTGCTTGGCGCTATGCTAAGGAGTCTGAAAATAATTATCGCTGGGTCTCGGCTTACCAGAATGAAACTCTTATCGCTGCGGGAATCTGGGGCAAACAAAGTCCTGCCTGGGGAAATGTTGGCGACAATCGAGCACACCTTGTTGAATTATTTGGCAAGGACCAACAGGGACTGCGAGCAGTCCTGGCAGAAATTATCAGTGATGCGACTGCAGCGAATTCGATGGTACTCGAAACTTTGTGTAATATAGATTATCTGTGCAAAATTTTTCGCCGAGCCGGGTTCTACCGCCATCGGCAAGCGCCATTTATTGTCAAATGCTTGGACAGCTCTTTGCCAATAACGAAACTTCTTACCCATGAAAACTGGTGCATCATGGGAGGTGACGTTGACACCTTTTAATTAAATGAATGAAACCCGGACATTAGCAGAATGGAACGCACAAACTTCGACCAGTCAGCGGATCCAAAATTTAATTCGGAGTACCGCCATCCGTGGATTAGCGGTGGGCAAAAGAATCGAGCGCTCTACTAATTGGATTAGATTCCCTTTTTATCATCATGTTTTTGAAGACGAGCAACAAAATTTTTCAAATCAGTTAAATTATCTCCGCAATATCGGCGAGTTTATCTCCTTAGACGATGCACTTTTGCTCATTTCGGGAAACCAGGCTGTCGATGGCCGCTACTTTTGCTTAACTTTTGACGACGGTCTAAAGAATTGTGTGAATGTCGCCTTACCAATTTTATTAAAGTTAGAAATTCCCGCTGTGTTTTATATAGTTACGGGGATGGTGGCGAAATCGTTTGATGCCAATGATCCTATTGCTCGAAATGTATTTGGATTTAAGGGACAAGACACAACGTTAGATTTCTTATCCTGGGCAGATTGCTCTAAAATGGTTGAAGCCGGTATGACGATAGGGTCTCATACTGTAACACACACCAGATTATCCGATCTTACTGAAGATCAAGCCTTCGCCGAACTTTCCAACTCAAAAAACGAAATACAGCAAAAGACAGGGAAAACGTGCGACCATTTCTGTGCTCCTTACGGAAATCCAAATACCGATTTTGACCTGGCTTTTCATAGCAATCTCGCAAAATCTGCAGGTTACAAAACCTTTGTCACGGGACAACGAGGACCAACCAGAAGCGGTGATAACCCTCTAGCCATTAAGCGTGATCATATGATGGCTAATTGGGGAATTTATCAATTACGATACTTTTTGACTTTAGATTAATGCTTCGATCAACTATTAGAAAATTGAATAATCTAGCCAGCGATCCTATTTTGCGGCGTTGGCTATTCGGACAATTAATTGGAAAATGGCGAGGGCATCCCTTAGTCAGAGCCAATCCCTCTTATTTTAAGAATCTTAAAATAAACCCGTCAGCAAAAATAACCACAAACTTTCCCAAACTTCCTGACGTCGAACCGAAATCACCTATAAAACTGATTCTTCCGGGAGAGTTTATTGAACTTGCCCCAGGAGACGAAACCGAGTTTGTCGAACGGAAATATACTGATACAGAAAGTTTATTAGCGCTGCATCGATTTGCCTGGATAAATTTTTCAGATTCCGTTGATATCGTTCCGTGGACTAAGGTTATTTTCAATACTTGGCTTACCAAATTTGGAGCTGACTACGATGGTTGGGCTTGGCACCCCTATACAGCTTCCGAACGGCTGATAAACCTAATTAATTTTTTCAAGCAACACGGATTACCGGAACCACGGGAAAGGACAGTAGATTTTTTGACCCGTCACGGGCCCGCTATCATTGATAATCTCGAATATTTTGGAGAATCACAAACGGGCAATCACTTAGCCAATAACGGACGGGGATTGTTTCTGGGAGGCCTGGCCCTAGGTCTAGATGACTGGGCAGAAATCGGTGGACAAATTTTAATTGCAGAAGGCGAGCGAATTTTTACTCCTCGGGGTATGCTACGTGAGGGATCAAGTCACTATCATTTGCTTGTCACTCGTTGGTATCTGGAGTGCTGGCTAGCAGCGTTAGAGTTTAACCGGCCTGAAATTGATCCACTTGAACAGATTGCTGGCCGAGCATTATCTGCAGCATCAATTTTTGACCTGCCGGGAGGCTTCCCTTTAATTGGTGATGTTTCGCCCGATTGTCCGCCTGAGTTTTTAAGCGGACTAATTCGGCTATCGAATTCGGGCTGGCTTGATACTTTGGATAAAGAAAATCGATCTAAATTGAATACCTTGAGAGGCAAATCAACATCATTAGAATTGGAGAGTTTGGTTGAAGATGGTTGGCTGCGAAGAAATATCGGCCCGTGGTCAATCCTCTGGTATTTTTCTCCTGAGGGCTGGTCATTTTTGCCTGGCCACGGCCATCGTGACTTTGGCGGGTTTGAGCTTCATTATGACGACGCTTCATTGCTGAGTGATTTAGGTCGGCGCTCCTACGGACCGTCAGGTGAAATAGATATTTCGGCCGGAATGCACAACACCTTGCTGGTTGATGGCGCCGAACCTTATCCGCCAAACAAGCCTTATTATAGTGATGAATTCAAAGAGCTGATAACCGGTGCCGCACCTTCAGTTTCAGTCGCCGAAAACAGCGTTGTTTTCACATCAGATTCCTTCTCGCGATTGAATGGCGTAGGTCAATGGCAGCGCGAATGGAATATTACCGGGGATAATATTTTCCTCGTGGACAAAATTGACGGCAGAGGTAGCCATAAAATTGACCGCATTCTTCATACAACTTTACCAGTTGAACAAAATTCCACAGGAATCCAGGTTGGTCCGGTCAACATTTCCTTTAACGGCAACGCCGAGATTTCATCGACTCAAAGATGGCGTTCCTACGGTCAAGGTGAGCCGGCAACATCTATTACTATTTCAAACTCAGTGAACCTGCCTTGGACGTCAACAATAAATCTAGCGAAGGCAGATGGTTGAATCCGACATCAATAGCGGTGAGAGTTTTGCCGATATCAGCGTCATCATACCGGCTTATCAAGCAGCTGGTACGATCGAACGTGCACTTGCTAGTGTCAGCGCCCAATCGTTAAAACCATGCGAGGTAATTGTTGTCGATGATGGCTCATCGGACACAACTTACGATGTGGCTGTAAATTATCGAGATAAAATGAATGGTATAGAATTAAAAGTAATCAAACAAAATAATGCCGGTGCAGGAGCCGCCAGAAACAATGCAATATCCCACGCTCAAGCCAATTATTTGGCATTTTTAGACGCTGATGATGAATGGCTTGCTGAAAAAATTGAAAAAAGCCTTAACCTCATTCAAAACAAAAATAACCTGCTGGTGGCCCACAACGGCTGGATTGTGATAAATGGCCAGGAATCTTTTCTTGATATTGCAAGTCGTTTTAACAGTGCCTCCGAAGCTCCTTTTCAAGGTCTTTATCGTCAAGGGTTTATCTCGACAAGTTCAGTTGTCACCTACCGGAAAGCTGTCCTAGATGCCGGTATGTTTGATGAAACACTAGCTGTCGGACAAGATTTTGACCTGTGGCTGAAACTATTAAATTCGCCGGATGTCAAATTTGAAATATTTGATCAACCGCTTACCCGTTACCATATTACGCCAAACAGCATAACGAGTCAGACAGAGATTCGCTTACGCAGCACCCTTCGTATTGCCTTACGACATGCTCCAGCACTCCGAAAACATACCTCTTTTCCCTTAGCCAGCCTCTGGTTTCGCATCCTCGCTGTCCATTGGGAAGCAATGGTTGCTTATTGGAAAAATCGTTGTTTCGGTAAATGCCTTGGCACGGTTCTAAAACTACCCGTAAATACAATTTTACTTACAACAAAATATTTAGGTGTAAGATTAACATGAGTTTATTTCTATGTGCGGTCTAGTCGGCCTGTTTTATCCGCGGGGCATTTCACCGGAGTATGTTGATTTTAGTGATGCTCAAGAAACTATAATCCATCGCGGACCCGATGGTAATAGCCGCTTCGAAACCTCGGATAGGAGATACCAAGTCGCATTTAATCGTCTTGCCATTATCGATCTGCAAGCCAGTCAGCAACCGATATTAGACGCTGAAGAACGCTATGTATTAGTGGGCAACGGTGAGATTTATAATTATATCGAGCTCAGAAAGGAATTCACTGGCTATCCGTTTCGAACCGGCGGCGATATGGAAGCGATTTTACCAGTTCACGGAAAATATGGTGACGAGTTCGTTCATCATCTTAACGGCATGTACGCCTTAGCGCTTTACGAGCGAGATAGCCATCGACTAACGCTGGTGCGGGACCGGCTGGGTGTAAAACCGCTCTATTGGGTAAAATTACCAGACGGCTGCATTGCTTTCGCCTCAGAAATAAAGGCCTTATTTGCAACAGGTCTGGTTAGGGCTGAGATCAATGAAAAGGCTGTAAGCAGTTATTTGTCGCACGGCTATGTACCCTCACCGCAAACATTGTTTGCCGGTATTCAGAAAATTCCGGCGGCCCACAAATTAATTTTAAATGCCCATGGTGAGGCTAGCTTGGAACGGTACTGGCAGCCAAAAACACCCAAGGACCAGCCAACCGAGCCAATTGCGGTGGAACAACATCTTTTGGCTCTGCTCGAAGATTCTATCCGCATGCAAATGCGAAGCGATGTTCCGGTTGGCGCCTTGCTCTCGGGCGGTATTGATTCTGGTCTCCTGGTCGCCCTAGCTGCCCGGCATTCCTCCCGGCCAATCAATACATTTACCGTGAGCTTTGAGGGAGCTGCCATTGACGAAGCGCCGCTCGCTAGAGCGGTTGCCGACCGTTATGGCACTAACCATACTGAAGCCACAGTTTCGGCTGAAAGCATCGGTGACGAGATGGTAAATCTGGCGTGGTTTGCTGAAGAGCCGTTAAACGATGCCGCTTTGCTGCCAAATTTTCTGATCGATAAAATTCTGAGTGAACACGTAACTGTGGCACTGAATGGTACCGGTGGCGACGAACTGTTCGCCGGCTATGGCCGCTATTTTCAATTACCTATTGAACAGCGCTATCTCAGATTACCCGCTTGGCTGCGCCGTGATATTGTTGAACCTATATCCGGTATTTTGAATCCGATGAACGCCTGGAGATTATCGCGGGCAGAATTATTTTCGCCAAATAGAGGGGCTTATATACATGCTCATTCTACTCATTTTCCGGAGCCAATTAGGAAACTGATGGGTAATCAAATGGTACTGCCAGAGGTTGCCCAATTGGCTTATTTTGAAGAGGCTCTAAAACATACCCATGGTGATAAACAAAGTGCCGCTTTAAGCGCCGATATCGCAACTTACCTGCCGGAAGATCTTTTGACTCTGCTGGATCGAACGACCATGGCTGTAAGCGTAGAAGGCCGGGTGCCCTTTCTTGATCACCGTTTTGTTGAAGCTTGTCTAGCTGTTCCGCAATCAATCCGCACACCCAATAGCCAGCAAAAATTCCTGGAACGTTCAATGGCCCGAGAGCTTTTGCCCACAGAAGTGCTAAACGCCCCCAAACAGGGCTTTGCCTCACCTGTTCCGCATTGGATGAAAAACGGTCTGGCCGCCTCGGCGCGGCGCTTGTTAACCCGGAAAGAAACGCTCGATCGCGGCTGGTGGTCTAAATCTGGTCTTGAGCGATTACTTTCCCGGCCAGACATTCATGGCTTTCGGATTTATAGCCTGATGATGTTAGAGCTATCAGTTCGGCTTTTTGTCGAACAGCCCCTCAGCTTTTCGGCGCCAAATGTGACGCTGGAAGAATTCATTTAGTCTAAAGATTTATCTGGTATGTTTCGACTGATCGGAAATCAACTTTGGCAAAATTTCGATGAACTCTGACACCATTACTATTGGCCGTGACGACCAGGTCCGCAATGTCACCATTGGTGGAACGGATGCACTCGTTTTTTTAGGTGGCCCATGTGCGATCGAAACCAGCGATCACGCCCGCATGATGGCGGAGCAGATCGGCTTCATATGTGAAAAGCTCGATATCCCTTGGATTTATAAATCCTGCTATGACAAAGATTGCCGTTCGGCCCCTGATTCATTTCACGGCGTTGGCCTTGATGAAGGCTTAAAAATCTTAAGCAATATCAGAACCGAATTCGGTATTCCCGTGGTCTGTGATTTCTCCGATGCCGATTGGGCCAAGCCAACCGGCGAAGTTATCGACCTCATCCAGGTGCCGGCCTATCTTTGCCGCCAAACGACAATCTTGCGCGCCGCTGGCGAGACTGGGCTGCCGGTTCATCTCAAAAAGGGGCAGTTCATGAGCCCCTGGAATATGAAAAACGCTGTGCGGAAAGTTGAGGCCACCGGCAACCGGCAAATATTACTGACGGATCGGGGTACCTTCTTCGGCTACAACATGCTGGTAAATGATTTTCGAAACTTCCCAATCATGTCAGAAACCGGCTATCCGGTATGCTTTGACGCTACCCATTCCGTGCAGCTGCCTACTTCAATGGGTGATATTTCCGGTGGCCAAAGAGAGTTTATCCCCCATTTGGTCAGAGCAGCGGCGGCCTGCGGTATCAATGCGTTATTCATGGAAGTTCATGATGACCCGCCGAACGCCCTGTCCGACGCCAACACCGTCTTGGATATAAAATATTTGGAACAAATATTGGCGCAGGCCAAAGCGGCCCATGAACTGAGGCTCGAACTTTTAGATAAATGGGGAGCGGATCGTGTCCATCTCGACGACTGATTTAAAAGTCAAAGACGTCCTGTTGCCACCTGAACGCGTGCCGGCATTGCCGCCGACAACGCTGTTGAAACAGGCACTGGAAGAGATGAATAAATATCGTCTGGGCGTGGTATGTGTCATTGATGAGAATGATAAATTGATCGGTATTTTCACCGACGGCGATGTTCGCCGGTTATTGCTGAAATCACAAAAGCCGTTTGCCGCATTGTTTGTGGACGACATAATCGTCCACGCCACATCAACTTTTACCTCGATCGGTGACACAGCCTCCCTCAGCGAGGCCGTTATACTCATGGAGGAAAAGGAGATTTGGGATTTACCTGTTATAGCTGAAAGCGATGGAAAATTTCTCGGTTTGCTGCATCTTCATCCGGCCATAAAAGCGGTGATGGATATTTAGATAAGCCGTGCCAGTACCGGAAAAAATAATTATCAAGCAGTTGGATTTAGAGCTCAATGGCGGCTGCAATTACACTTGTCCAATGTGCCCGCAAACTGATGGACGCGAAAAAGATTTTCTCAAGAAGTTACCTTTCGATGTTTTTACCAAAATCGTTGATGACGCCCTACAGTATGATTTAGACACCGTTTCTTTGCATGGTTCGGGCGAACCAACCCTCAATCGGGATATGGCGCGTTATGTAGATTATGTGAAAAGTAAGAACATCAAGTGTCTTTCTTTCACCAATGGCTATCGGCTGACTGAAGATATTTCGCGAGAACTCATCGAAGCTGGTATTGATACTTTGCGCATTTCCTGCATTGGGTATGACCGTGATTCTTACGCTTATTGGATGAGTATGGATACTTTTGATAAGGTCCGTGAGAATGTGAAACGCTTTGTCGATCTTAACACCGAAATGGGGGGACAGTCTGACGTACACATTCACCACCTTATAACCGATGTTGAAAATAAGGCTCAGGAAATTGAGTTATACCGGCAAAATTGGTCTGACTATACCGGCGCCAAAAGCGAGATCTGGCTGATGCACAATTGGGCCGGCAGTGAAGTAGAGCTCGGCTATCACCGGGAGGCCATGGTTGCTTCTTCCGGCATCCGCCGGTCCTGCGGCCGGCCCTTTTCACCGCTTTTGCAGGTACGTGCCGGTGGATTGGATGGTCATACGGCGGCGGTCGTTGCCTGTTGTATGGTATTAGGTAAAGATTCAGAAGCCGTACTTGGGCATCTTGATACCCAGTCCATCGCAGAAATCGTATCAGGAGTACCTTACGAAAAGCTGCGTGATGCCCATAGTGAAAATCGATATGACGATATTTCCTACTGCGCCAATTGTGACCAGTTATACGATCTACCTGAGTCTCTCGTTTGGACAAATATTGAAGGACGGGAATACGGTCAATCAAAAGTCGTCGCCGATATGGATCACCGGACCTATTCGTAGTAAGAACGGTACCATTCGACAAATTTTGGGATGCCCTGTTGGATGGATGTTTTTGGCGCAAAGCCGAAATCCTGAACGGAAGTAGAAATATCAGCCACTGTTTCCTTGACGTCACCGGGCTGCATCGGTTGAAAATCATATTCGGCTGAAACGCCGATGGCCCCTTCAATTTCCTTGATAAAATCCATCAGGTTTTCACTTCGATTATTACCGATGTTATAAATCCGGTTGAGAGTTTTTGCGCTTCCTTCCGAAGCAAAATCGGCGTATAGGCAGCTGATAACTCCAGACACAACATCATCTATATAGGTAAAATTTCGCCGCATTTCTCCGTTGTTAAAAATCGGTATGGGTTCACCTTGAATCATTTTCTTAGTAAACAAATGATAGGCCATATCAGGCCGGCCCCAGGGACCATAGACAGTAAAAAATCTAAGTCCGGTGAGCGGTAACCCATAGAGGTGAGAATAGGCATGGCTCAATACTTCAACAGATTTTTTCGTCGCTGCATAAACCGATAGCGGCTCATCGGTCCGGTCCTCCACGGCATAAGGCAGTTTCGTATTGGCACCATAGACTGATGAAGATGAGGCATAAACAAAATGCCTGAGCTCGGCAATTTCGCGGACCGCCTCAAGCAATACCAACTGTCCCTCAATATTTGACCGTGTATAACTGTAGGGATTTTCAAGCGAATATCTCACACCGGCTTGTGCCGCAAGGTGAAGAATCCGGGTTATGTCCTTATGATCGGTAAATAGTTTTTCAACTTCCTCGCGATTGGCGATATCAAGTTTTTGAAACATAAACCCGTTATGTTTTTTTAAATTTTCGAGGCGCTTCTCTTTTAACGATATCTCATAATAATCATTGAGATTATCCACCCCAACAACTGTTTCACCTCGCTCCAGCAGTGCTTCGGCCACATGATAGCCGATAAAACCTGCCGCTCCGGTTAAAAGTACCGTCATTCTAAACTACCCTTGCCACCGATCTGAGACGCTAAAAAACGCCATGATTTGTTGGTAGAAGTGCTCAATTATGCCTTGTCATCTTCTGGCTTACCATCGATAAAGTGGATAAGCAGATTACACCTTTATCTATAATGGTTGCTTAGACTAAATTGCTTAGCAGCACAATGGAATGATCGGCAGTTTCGATCGAAGAGTTAAAAGAAATGACAGATATTGAATTAATCCCCGTGACGGATGAAGAAAAAGCCACTTGGCCAGCTCACGGTGTGGTTAAACTGGAAAAACCGTTTGTTGATGGTCGTGGCAGCATCCAGCCGCTGGTTGACATCATGATGAAAAGTGCCGTGATGATCGAATCCAAAGCGGGGTCACTCCGCGCCAATCATTATCACAAAACTGATTGGCACTATTGCTATGTGGTGTCCGGTACAATTGAATATCTTCATCGTCCTACCGGCAGTGATCAAGAACCAGAGATTATTCTCGTCAATGAAGGTGAGATGGTATTTACTCCGCCCCTGATTGACCATGGCATGAGATTTCCAGTTGATACCGTATTTTTAACTTTATCCAGAAACCCGCGGGATCAGGAATCTTATGAAGCTGACGTCGTCCGGGTGGATATGGTATCAACGGATGGCCTTGCGAGCTGGACGCCGGAAACAGGCGACCGGTAACTCTACCTCTTCTGAAAGTCGTATATAAGTTGTCTTCCAACCACCATAACCGCCGGTCAACATGCAGGCTTTGTGAAAGCAAATCTTTGACCGAAGTGTTTTCGCTAACGCCTACACCGCCAGCCAATGCCTTTGTCGCCAGCGAGCAGCTTGATGAGACACAACAGGTCTATCCGCTTGATTTGAATTTTTGTGAAGAATGTTCTCATCTGCAATTGTTGGATGTGGTGGATCCCGCTGAACTATTTCGAAACTACGTCTATGTTTCAGGAACATCGGCTAGTTTTGTAAAACATTTCGAAGATTATGCAGAATCCAGTGTTGATCGATTTGCTTTATCGGCAGGTAATCTTGTGGTCGATATCGGTTCCAACGACGGCACATTGCTTGAAAAGTTTGAGCAAAAAGGTGTAAATATTCTTGGCATTGATCCGGCACGCTCAATTGCTGAGGCTGCAACAAAGAACGGCATCGAAACCTGGCCCGAATTTTTTGACCAAAAAATAGCTGATCGGATCAGAAAAGAAAAAGGCCCGGCTTCCCTAATTACTGCTAATAATGTGTTTGCCCATGCCGATGACCTTTCGGGTATCACCGACAGCATACGATCCTTGCTGACACCTGACGGCGTATTTGTCTTTGAAGTGTCTTACCTGGGTGATGTCTTTGAACAAACGCTTTTCGATACCATCTATCACGAACATGTCGCCTATCATTCTATCATACCTTTGGTGAATTTTTTCTCCTCAAAGGATATGGATTTTTTTGCCGCCAAACGAATTGACAGCCATGGTGGCAGTATACGCGGCATGGTGCAATTAAGCGGCGGACCTCACAAGGCTGACGGCTCAATTACTGAACTGGTCGACTACGAAAAGCAGTTGGGGCTCGATAAGTCAGTTACTTGGACAGGCTACGCAAAAAAAATAGATGCGCTGCGTGACGAATTGGTTGATCTGGTGACAGATTTGAAATCGAAAGGTCAATCAATCGCTGGTTTTGGTGCCCCAGCTAAAGCGACAACGCTTATGTATCATTTTGGCATTGGGCCTGATATTATTGATTTCATCGCCGACGATTCTCCACTAAAACAGGGATTATACAGTCCGGGACTTCATATTCCCGTTCTAGCCGGTGACGCTATTTATGCAAAACGACCAGATTATGTCGTTTTGTTGGCCTGGAACTTTGCACCACAAATTATGGCTAATCACCAAAAATATCTTGATGGCGGCGGACATTTTATAGTGCCGCTGCCTAATGTAAGGATTTATTGAATTGCAAAATTTTTCTCTCCAAAGCGACATTGATGAAGTCGTCGGGCGCGTCAGCGATGCGGCTAAAGATTTTTCTGGCAAAACTGTCCTGCTAACCGGTGGGCGAGGTTTTTTAGGCCGTTATTTTATGGAGGTATTTAATCGGCTGAATCAGGAAGTATTGAAGACGCCTGTCAAACTACTGGTGCTTGATAACCTTATTACTGCTGGTCAGGAAGGCTCTCAGATTCCAGATTTCGATAATATCGAATTTGTTCAGCATGATGTCATTCAACCCTTTGAATATGCGGAAAAATTGGACTATGTCATCCATGCTGCCGGCATTGCCAGCCCGTTTTATTATCGCGCTTATCCGTTGGAGACTTTAGAAGTTGCCATAACCGGCACTCGGAACATGCTGGAATTGGCTGAAAAATCAGATGCCCGGTTTACTTTTTTCTCTTCCAGTGAAATTTATGGTGATCCCGATGCCAAGCACGTCCCGATGCAGGAAAGCTATCGCGGCAATGTTTCGTGTCAGGGACCCCGAGCTTGCTACGATGAAAGCAAGCGCGTGGGTGAAACCCTTTGCTATATATATCACACCCAAAACGGCACCAAGACCAATACCATCCGGCCATTCAATGTATTTGGCCCGGGCATGCAGGAAACGGATTACCGGGTGCTGCCAAATTTCGCCAGTCGTATCAAAGCTGGTGATCCCTTGCATATTTATGGTGATGGCACTCAAACCAGGACATTTTGCTATATCACCGATGCCCTGGTCGGGTTTTTTCTGGTAATTTTGAAAGGCGTCCCAGGTGAAGCCTATAATATCGGTAATCCAAAACCAGAAGTTTCGATGGTGGATTTGGCTGAAGCTCTCAAAAATGTCTCACAAAATGAAATCAAATATGATTTGATTGAATATCCGGACAGTTATCCGGCGGATGAGCCCATGCGACGCAGCCCAGACATCCGCAAAGCTCATCTGCAGTTGGACTTCGAGCCAATTGTTGGATTTGAAGATGGTCTGGCCCGGTTCCTATCCTGGACAGATGATGTATACACCGGCGAACAATAAACGGGCCGGCAGCTCAGGAAAATATTCTTTGAGCAATTAAATTCCCCTTATTTAATTTTTAGGTTTTCTCGGCTATACAAGCGATATGACAATGGTTCATATCGCTTTTCTTTTTTTCGGCACGGCGCTGGTTAGTTTGGCGGCCACTGGGTTGATTTTGCGGCAGTTAAGAACCCGGGGTATCGTCGACGATCCCAATGAACGCTCAAGCCACGACACGCCAACACCGAGAGGCGGTGGGCTGGCCGTGGTCGTGGTCCTCCTTGCCGCCTGGGTATTGTCGTTAGGTGACAATTTTGCCGCCTTTCAATGGCTCATTCTCGCGACAATTTTTATTGGATTTGTTTCTTGGGCCGATGATCTTCGAGGACTGTCCCCGGCCCTTCGTCTAATTTCTCAATTCATTGCAGTCGGCGCGGTATTATGGCTGATGCCCTCTTCAGCACTTTACTTTCATGGCCTAGTACCTTTTTGGCTCGACAATTTGATCGCTGTCCTGCTTTGGGTATGGTTCATCAATCTGTTTAATTTTATGGATGGTATTGACGGCATCACCGCCGTGGAGTCGAGCTGCATCGGTCTCGGCGTGTTCCTGCTGATGATATTAGGAGCGACCCAAACGGCTCACGGATTATTAGGCCTGTCTGTTGCTGCGGCAGCGCTCGGATTTTTGTGGTGGAATTGGCAGCCGGCAAAAATATTTCTCGGCGATGTCGGCAGTGTCCCCTTGGGCTTTTTATTGGGCTGGCTATTGTTGGAAATTCTTGCCAGTCCGATTTGGCCAGCTGCCCTAATACTGCCGCTTTACTATCTCGCCGATGCAACGATTACTTTAACCCGCCGGGGGTTGCGCGGTGAAAAAGTCTGGCTAGCCCATCGCAACCATTATTATCAACAGGCAACCCAGCGCGGGTTAAGCCATGCCAAGGTCACTACAGTTATTGGCGTCGCTAATGTGTTGCTGATCGGGCTTGCACTTCTATCGGTGACCCAGCCCATACCGGCTATTGGCGGGGCTGTTCTCGTGGTTGTCGGTCTCCTGTTATTTATGCGGGGCAGCCCGGAAAAATCATGAAAATTCTTTTTTTAACTGAAAATTTTCCACCGGAGACCAATGCGGCAGCAACCCGCGTTTATGAGCGCGCTCTTTATTGGGTCAAAGCCGGTCATCAGGTTACGGTCATAACGTGTGCGCCCAACTTTCCTCAAGGCGCTTTGTTTGAAGGCTATCAAAATCGCTGGCGCCAAACCGAAGATATGTCGGGGATCACTGTCGTCAGGGTTAAATCCTATATTTCCGCAAATCGTGGCGTCATACGCCGGTCGCTGGATTTCCTAAGTTTCGGCGTCATGGGATTTATTACAGGTTTGTTCCAGCCGCGCCCGGATATCGTCGCCGCCACTTCACCGCAGTTCTTTGCCGCCGTCGCCGGCTGGGCTATCGGCGCCTGCCGGCGCCTGCCGTTTATTTTTGAACTCGGTGATCTTTGGCCAACGTCCATTGCCGCTGTCGGCGCAATGAAGAAAGGTATTCTTCTTAGCCTCGTTGAGAAATTCGAGCTGTTTCTATATCGCCGTTCGGCCCAGGTGGCGGCTCTAACTCAGGCGTTCAGGAGAAATCTAATCAGCCGGGGGATCGACGAAGATAAAATTGATGTCGTGCTCAACGGTGTTGATCTGCCACGCTATGCGCCGCAGGAAAGAGATCCCGATCTAGCGCAGGAATGGCAGGTGGCGGACAAATTTGTCATTGGCTATGTCGGCACACATGGTATGGCGCATGGCCTTACCAATGTGCTGGAGGCGGCTGAAAAACTCAAAGATCATGATGGTATCCGGTTTTTATTGGCCGGCGCCGGCGCGGAACGGGAGATGCTGCTGGAAACCGCCCGGCAGAAATCTCTAAATAATGTGATTTTTTTGCCGATGCAGCCAAAAGAGAAAATGCCGGCGGTTTGGAGCCTTTGTGATATCGCTTTGGTTCATTTGAAAGACTCACCTGCTTTTGCCGAAGTCATTCCATCCAAAATATTTGAAGCCATGGCGATGGGGTTACCGATCTTGCTGAGCGTGCCGGATGGCGAGGCGCGCGAGATTCTAGACGGTCACGAGGCCGGCCTGTGGGTGCTGCCGGAAAATCCAGCGGCGCTCGCCGAGGCAAGTGTTAAATTATTTGAGGACAAATCGTTGAGGGAACGTCTGGCACAAAATTCCTTGGCCGCCGCCCCCAAACATTCCCGGGCCGTCCAAGCTGAAGAAATGATCGCAGTTTTTGACAAGGCTATAGCGGGAAAACGCCAAACATGAGCAAAATTCTCATCACGGGAGTCACGGGGTTTGTCGGTACTGCTTTGTGTAAACAGCTCCGCCAAGCGGATCACATGCTGACCGGTACAACCCGCACATCTGATCTGGGCGCGGGTCCGGAGCGTGTGCCGCTTTATCACATCCCCGAGTTCGGTCCGGAAACTGATTGGTCGCAAACCGTGTCCGGCGCCGAAATTGTTATTCATCTGGCCGCCCGAGTTCATATCATGAAGGACCGGGCTGCAGATCCGTTGGCGGATTTTCGCCGCGTCAACACGGCGGGCACAAAACGCCTGGCCGAACAAGCTGCAGCAGCCGGCGTCAAACGATTTGTCTTTCTAAGCACGACAAAGGTTACCGGTGAGCTGAGCCCGCCTGCCGGATTTAGCGAAACTGATCCGGCCCTGCCCGAAGACCCTTACGGCATATCCAAATGGGAAGCCGAACAGGCCTTAGCGGAAGTTTCTAAATCCACGTCTATGGAGATCGTTATCTTGCGTCCGCCTTTGGCGTATGGACCAGGCGTAAAAGGCAACTTCTTCACGCTCCTCAAAGCCATAGATCGAGGAACACCCTTGCCGCTTGGCGCCATCCAAAATCAGCGCAGTCTTATCTATGTCGGTAATTTGGCGGATGCCATTGTATCAGTCGCAACCCATCCGGATGCCGCCGGGCAAACTTTTTTTGTCAGCGATGAAGGTGCGGTTTCGACCCCGGTCCTGATCGAGAGTATCGCGGCTTCGCTGAACAAAAATTCACGCCTAATCAGAATTCCGTTGGGGTTATTGAATTTAGCCGGCGCTTTGACAGGTAAATCGGGGGCGATCCAACGGCTAGCCGGATCACTCACGGTTGATACCGGTAAAATTCAGACTCTGTTAAGCTGGCAACCACCATTCACTATGGTGGAAGGTTTAAAAACAACCGCCGACTGGTGGCGCTCAGAGGGGAATAAATAATTAGGGGCTGTGCCAAATAACGGGTTATATATTCGCGATGACTATTCATTAAAGTATAATTTTCAATCTGAATCTTTTGTCAATTTTGTTCGATTCATTTTCCATGGGACCATACGGCGTGAAAAAATTCAGACATTTTTATGTCAATTTAGCAATTATCGCACTTAACACTGCAATACTGTTTGCAGGCCTAGAGTTTATTGCACGCATAATCTTATTCGATATTGCGCCAGAAAATAAATTGCTCAGGTTCAAACTTCCCCAGGAATGGCCAAAAACAAGTTTGAGTTTATCCCCGCACCCCTATCTGTCTTATTCTACGACTCCCAACTACTTTAATTACAATAATGGGCGAAAGGAATTTTCTCATAATTCATTGGGGTATCGCGGCCTAGAAACAACCTTAAAAAAACAAACAGGCATTTTCCGAATTGTTACACTCGGCGGTTCTACAACATACACATCCGGTGTTCCTGAAAATTCAAAAACCTATCCGGCGCTACTTGAAAAAGAACTCAAGGAAAAATTTGGTTTTCATAATATTGAGGTAATTAATGCGGGCGTTCCTGGATATACATCTTGGGAATCCTTAATCAACTTTCAATTTAGAGTATTGGAACTCGACCCGGATTTAATCATCATCTATCACGGCACAAATGATACACATGCCCGATTGGTGCCACCTTCTGCCTATCACGGAGACAATTTGGGGAGCCGCAAACACTGGGAAAATCCAGCTATTCCATTTTGGGAACAAAGTGTGGTGATTAGATTTTTCTCTCGGCTCAAAATCTCAAGCCCACCTTCAGACCGTGATTTTACAGGTGCCAAAACTGCCTTTCAATCAGGCCCAAATCCCCTGCAAACTTTAAAAGCAAATCCGCCAGTTTATTTCAAACGGAATATCTCTAGTATTGTTGCCATAGCTAAACAAAATAACATTGGGGTAATGTTGGCAACATGGGCGAGTTCATCAAACCTCGGATATGCTAATTTAGCTCATTACAAAGCAGGATTTTCAGACACAGTAAATGTGATTAAGGAAATTGGCAGTCAGTATTCTGTTCCCGTGTTTAATTTTCATGAAAAAATGCCGGAAGACGGAAAATACTGGATCGACGGAATTCACGTAAATGAACGAGGCAGTGCGTTGAAAGCTCATTTATTCGCCCGATTTATATCAGAGGAAAAACTCGTTTCCGAAAAATTCAAAAAATAATGCTAAATGTACCGGCATGTCTATCGAACTGTCATAGTGGTGGCTTGGCTGTTTGAATATGGTATGGTCTCGCCATATTAGTCCAACGCAGACAAAACCAATTTAGGTCGACAACCAAAATCGTGTTCAAGATATATAACCGCGCCAATATAGCCTTTATCCATGATGTCATCATGGCAGCGCTCTCGTTTGGCGTTGCTCTTTTTTTGCGCATTGGCACGGATATTCAATATTACGGGTCGGACCAATTATTGTTGTGGACAGCAATTTTTGCCGCTGTTGCAGCAGTCGTGTTCCGCTCCATGAAAATGTACCGCGGCGTGTGGCGTTACGCCTCCTTGAACGATCTGCTCAATATTACCAAGTCCGCCAGTCTTACGGTTTTAATTTTCTTGGTATTGATGTTTGCGACCACACGTCTGGAGGATTTACCGCGCTCGCTCCCCTTCATCAATTGGTTTGTTTTAATGGCGCTATTGGGTGGTCCGCGCTTTCTCTACCGCATATTCAAAGATCGCCGCTTTGAGTTTAAGCTTGAGCAAAATGCTCACCAGCGCATCCCGGTGTTATTAGTCGGCGCCGGTGACAGCGCCGAGTTGTTCATCCGTGATCTGGCCAGAAGTGACGCTAATTACCGGGTTGCCGGTATTGTTTCCGGCACCGAAGCTAGAGTTGGCAGGGATATTCATGGTGTCGAAATTCTTGGCACTGTTGATCAAATACCAGACGTCATCAAAGATCTATCCCGGCTCGGCCCACCGCCGCAGCGGCTGGTTATCACCTCAGAGCGTATTGATGGGCTGGAAATTAAATCGCTGCTGGATATCGCCGACAGCCATGGCATGACGCTGGCCCGCCTGCCCGCGTTGACGGACTTCAAACAAGGTGTCGGCAGCGAAGTGGATGTCAGGCCAATAGATGTCGAAGATTTGCTGGGGCGTCCTCAGACCGCCTTGGACCGTGATGCCATGAAAGCCTTGATCAGCGGCAAGCGCGTACTCATCACCGGCGCCGGGGGCAGTATCGGTAGTGAACTTGTCCGCCAAATTTCGGATTTAGAACCTGCCTCAATCACTTTGGTCGAGAATTCGGAATTTAATCTCTACAGCATCGACATGGAACTATCGGCACGCCACCCTACCTTACCACGCGAGGCACTCATTGGTGATGTTCGTGATGATCACCGCATCACCAGCATATTTGCCGCCGCCCAGCCCGAGCTAGTATTTCACGCAGCGGCCCTAAAACATGTGCCGATGGTTGAAGCTAATGTGCTGGAAGGCCTCTCAACCAATGTGTTGGGTACAATGAATGTCGTTAATGCCGCTAAAGCAATGGGCGTTTCTACTTTCGTGCAGATCTCAACCGACAAGGCCGTCAATCCTACCAACGTGATGGGCGCCTCCAAAAGAATTGCCGAGAGCTATTGTCAGGCTTTGGATTTATTGAATGATAATGGCGGAGAATCAGACACACGTTTTGTAACCGTGCGCTTTGGTAATGTCCTGGGCTCAACGGGCTCTGTGGTTGAGCTTTTCCGTAATCAAATTGCCGAGGGTGGACCTGTCACCGTAACCGATCCCGAAATGAAACGTTATTTTATGACCATCCGTGAGGCGGTGGAGCTGGTCTTGGCGGCTTCGGCGCTGGGCAGTAATAACCGGGAGCAAATTGGGAAAATCTACGTTCTTGATATGGGTGAGCCGGTACTGATTCTTGATCTTGCCAAGCAGATGATCCGCTTGGCCGGCTTTGTTCCCGATGAAGACATTGCCATCACTTTCAACGGCCTGAGGCCGGGTGAAAAACTTTTTGAAGAAATTTTTCATGGCAGTGAGGAGCTGGATCAAACCTCCCACAGCGGCGTCTTGCTGGCAGCTCCCCGGGTAAATGATCTCGAAGCAGTTCAACATCAGATCGGGATATTGCGCAATGCTATTGCCAATAATGATCAAGCCAGCGCCCGCTCTGTGATCGAAGAACTCGTACCTGAATTTAATCCCAATCAAAGCGATTAGGGCCACTAAATTACCAATAAATATACTGGCTCAAAGCTTCGCTGTTTGCTATATCCGGCATTATCTTGACGACGATCATCCTAAGGAGCCCTGCTTAATGTCCGACCCTATTTCCAGCTCTATTCAAAGGGCTCTAATTTCCGTTTCGGATAAATCCGGATTGGTCGAGTTAGGGCAATCTCTAGCCGATCATGGGGTTGAAATTTTATCCACGGGCGGCTCGGCAAAGATGCTTGCTGAAGCCGGGATTAGTGTCAAAGAAGTTTCCGAACATACCGGCTTTCCGGAGATGATGGATGGCCGGGTTAAAACCCTGCATCCCAAAGTGCATGGCGGTCTTCTGGGCCGGCGCGGTCACGTCGAAGATCAAAACACCATGGCGGAGCATGATATCCCGCCGATTGATTTGGTTGTGGTTAATCTCTACCCCTTTACCGAAACTGTCGCCTCCGGTGCTGATTATGAGACCTGCATCGAAAACATTGATATTGGCGGACCGGCGATGATCAGGTCTGCGGCCAAAAACCACATCGCCGTTACAGTTGTTGTCGACGTTGATGACTATGGCCGCCTCATCGAAGAGATGGCTGCTAATGAGGGTGGCACGACTTTAGAGTTTCGTAAAAATCTCGCTGCCAAAGCCTACCGGCGGACAGGCGCCTATGATGCGGCCATCGGCAGTTGGTTTGCTGGTGAGTTAGAGACACCCCACCCTGAGCGTCTGGTTTTTGCCGGTGATTTAAAGCAAGAGCTCCGCTATGGCGAAAACCCTCATCAAGCTGCCGCCTTTTATACCAATGGCGACAATCGGCCCGGTATTGCCACGGCTGAGCAATTGCAGGGTAAAGAGCTCAGCTTCAATAATCTCAACGATACAGATGCGGCCTTTGAATTGGTTTCCGAATTTAGTGAGACCACTTGCGCGATTATCAAACACGCCAATCCCTGCGGCGTTGCGACATCAGAATCTCTGCGGGACGCTTATTTGAAAGCGCTGGCTTGTGATCCGGAAAGCGCCTTTGGCGGCATCATCGCCTTGAACCAGCCATTGGATGGGGCCACGGCTGAAGAGATCGCCAAGCTCTTTGCCGAAGTGGTTATCGCCCCGGAGATCACGGCAGAAGCTCAGGAAATTTTGAGTGCCAAGAAAAATCTGCGGGTGCTGCAAACCGGCGGCTTACCGGACACGAGCATATCAGACCTGACTGTGCGTACCTTGGCGGGCGGCTACCTGGTTCAAGGTCGGGATGCCGCCATCACCGAAGGTGAGCTGAAAGTGGTGACCAAACGCGCGCCTAGCGAGCAGGAAATGGCCGACCTTCATTTCGCCTTCACGGTCTGCAAGCATGTTAAATCGAACGCTATTATTTACGTTAAGGACGGTGTAACGGTGGGCATCGGCGCCGGGCAAATGAGCCGGGTTAATTCATCGCGCATTGCTACGTGGAAGGCCGAAGATGCCACGGCTGCGGCCGGTGAAACCGAAAGCAGGGCCATCGGCTCCGTCGTGGCTTCGGATGCCTTTTTTCCTTTTGCAGATGGTCTATTGGCCGCTGCCGAAGCCGGAGTGACGGCAGTTATTCAGCCGGGGGGCTCGATCAGAGATGACGAAGTGATTGCCGCGGCGGATGAGCAAAACCTTGCCATGGTCTTCACCGGCATGCGTCATTTCCGCCACTAATGATTTTAATTGCTATCCCGACTTAATTACTAAGTTTGGCTAAAATGGCCAAAATTTACCTGAAAATTGATAATAATAGGCCTTGAAATCATCTTTTTAGAGATTAAGTGGCAAAAAACACCCCCATTTTCTGGGTTAATAGGTGTAAAATGGCCTTTTCTAGGAAAAAACAAGGGTGTTAGGTAGTAATATTACATCTATAGACTAGAATTTTCGCTCTTTAATGAGGTTTTCATCCATTCTGGCTTGTCGCATATATTGCCCCAATAAGTGCATCAATGATTGATGCACATCTTCAATAACGCCGTAATTATCACCCTCAACATGGAGATTAACGCTGGCAATCTCGGCACTGCGGCCGCCCGAAAAACCCGTCATCGAAATAACCGCCATGTCGTTTGCCCGTGCCCAGGTCGCCGCTTGCACAATGTTTTCCGAATCACCGGAAGAGCTGACGGTGATCAGCACATCTCCAGGATCGGCAGCGATTTTAAGCTGATGGACAAACACCTGATCATAGGAAATGTCATTGGCAATGGCTGTGATAACCTCAATATTGCTGGCCAGTGATTCTGTGCGAGGCAGCAAATCCGTGTCGGTTGCAATCAATTTGCCATGGTCGCAAACCAGATGATTTGAAATCGAGGCCGAGCCGCCGTTACCGCAGACATAGAGATTATTTTTGTTCTCGTAAGCGCCTTGCAGGATTTCCACCGCTGCTGCCAACTTTTCCCGGTCCACACTCGCCGCGGCTTTGGCATAGTGCTCAAAATAAGCATCGCTATAGGTGGCAATTTGGTCAAACTTAGTATCGGGAAAGGTCATGCGGGTAAACTCCTAAAGTATCCGACGTGTTTACACCCCTTGGCGCACCCTTTCAATCTCTCGCATCAATAACCGGCAGCAGTAACAGTCCGCCGACAATGAAAAATATCAGGATAGTCGCCATGCCAGCCCGCTGGGATTGAAACATATCCGTTGCCAGCGCAAGTAAAGCCGGTCCGGCAAAAGCTGTCGCCTTGCCGGAAAAAGCATACAGCCCAAACATTTCCGTCCTCAGTTCAGCCGGCGCGATATGCGCCATCAAAGACCGGCTGGCCGACTGAGCGGGGCCAACAAATAATCCAAGCGGCACACCAAAAATCCAGAACAGGGATTTGTCCTGAATGAGCAGCAAAATACCGCCCAATACCGTCAGCGCGATCAGAGCAATCAGAATCACTTTCTTCGGTCCGATCTTATCATCGAGCCAGGCGAAAATCGCCGCACCCAAACCAGCGGTTAAATTAATGGCGATACCAAACATAATCAGCTCTGAAAACGGCATCCCGAAAGTACCCGCCGCGTATATACCGCCAAAGGCAAATAGCGTATTTATGCCATCGGTGTAGATCATTCGCGCCAGCAAGTAGCGGGCGATCTGACTGTAGGAGCGAATTTTTCTGAATGTTTCCACAAGCGTGCCGATACCATCTTGAATAGCCGCCATCGGTTTCAAGCGGCGGGAAGGTTGATCCGGGGTAAGCAAAAATAACGGGATGGCAAAAAGCGCAAACCACACGGCAACCAGCACCGGTGTTGCCCGCAAATGTTCAGCCATGTCTTTGCTCAAACCGAACCAGGGCGTTTCGGTCTGCACAAATCCCACCAAGGTAACAGCGAGACAGGTCAAGCCACCGATGTAACCGAGACCCCAGCCCCAGCCCGACCAGCGGCCCATCATTTTTCGCGGCGCGATGTCGGGCAGCATAGCGTTATAAAACACCATGCCCATTTCAAAGGCGAAATTACCAAGACCGGCCAGTACCAGCGCCAGCATAACAAAGTTCACATTCGGCTCAATCTGCCACAGCAACGCACTGGCAATAACAGTGAGAGCAGTAAACACCAGCAGCCAAGGTTTGCGGCGCCCGCCCTTGTCGGCAATCGAGCCCAATATGGGGGCGATAAAAGCCACCGCCAAGGCAGAAACTGACATCGCCCAGCCCCATTGCGCCGTGCCTGTGACAACGTCCTTAGCCACGCCTTTGGTAAAATAGGCAGCAAAAACAAAAGTAATGACCACGGTTGGAAAGGCTGAATTGGCCCAATCATACAGACACCAGGCAATCAGGCCTTTTTTTGCAGCGGGCCCGCTCTGGCTTTCTGCACTCACCTCAGCTTCCCGCCAAGGTTCCGAGATGACGACTGGCCACGGCGAGCATCGAAAGATCAACCTGTTCGGCAGATTCCAATTCTTTCATCATTTGATTGGTTTGATCCATCGCACCGGTATTTGCTTTCTGCCAATCCGCCAGCGGTTTAACCGAGCCATTGGTGGCGTTAACAACATTGGTCGTAATGCCCCGTTGATGGGCGTAGAGCTCTTCAATGACCGCCGCAGAGGCCAGTTTCTGCCAATGATTATCAGCCGGTAGTTTTTCAGCACTGTAGCGCAGCCAGCCGAGCCCGAGGGCTTCACCAACTTCAAAATAAAGCGTAGCAACATTTTCCAGCTTCATCTTGCAGCTCGCCGAGGTACGCACGATATCGAGCGCCGAGACCAATAACAGTAAATAGGCCACGCGCTTCGACAATTCCTTCGGCACG
Source organism: uncultured Rhodospirillaceae bacterium (assembly GCA_964566055.1). Classification (GTDB taxonomy): domain Bacteria; phylum Pseudomonadota; class Alphaproteobacteria; order Rhodospirillales; family UBA2165; genus TMED23. Next base: position 18,155 of record CAZMHI010000007.1, on the reverse strand, counting down.
CCGCCCAAAGCATAGCGGTTGGCGCGGAAGTTCACACGATCAGTGACAGAATCCGGCAAAATACTTTCAATCTTGCCGGCCAGGGTCTTAATCGAAGCAGCGAATTCCTTGATGTTATCACCAATATCAATTGGTTGCCGGGAGTTTCTTAAGAACCAAAGCGTGGCGCGCTCAATCAACTGATTGACGTCCTTCAGCATGACAATTTGTGTATCGGCCGATACCTTATTATCAAGCGCTTCAATACCGGCCCAAACTTCCTCCAACCCAAAGGCATCACGCGTGGTGATAAAGGCTTTGGCAATTTCAACCGGGCTAGCGCCGGATTTCTCATTTAAATTAGCGACAAAGGTGCCACCAACACGGTTAATCAGGCTGTTGGTCACAATGGTGGCAATAATTTCCCGCTTCAATCGATGCTGCAAAATTTCCTTGCGGTAGGTCTTTCTGAGATTGGTCGGAAAATAATCTATCAGATCCCGCTGCAGTTCCTTTGCATCCGGTAAATCCGATGCCAGGATTACATCGTAGAGCCAAAGCTTTGAATACGGCAGGACAATCGAAATTTCCGGCCGGGTCAGACCAATATTTTCTTTTTCGCGATCCTGTAACGTTTCTTCATCCGGCAGGAATTCAACCGACCGGTCAAGGCGCCCGGCGCGTTCCATCTCGCGGATAAATCGGGCCTGCAAATCTAGCAGCTCAACATCCTGAGACTCGATTAAAGAAATTGCCTGAGACTGCAGATAGTTATCCCGCAATACCAGCAGCCCCACCTCATCAGTCATTTTTTCCAGCAAATTATTACGCTGAGTGCCCGAGAGCTTGCCTTTCGAGACCACGGAATCGAGCAGAATCTTAATGTTGACCTCGTGATCGGAGCAATCAACTCCGGCTGAGTTATCAACCGAATCCGTATTTAGGCGGCCACCATTCAGGGCATATTCGATCCGCCCCAATTGCGTGGCGCCAAGATTGGCCCCCTCACCCACCACCTTGCAGCGCAAATCTTTGGCATTTATGCGCACTGCATCATTGGCCCGGTCACCGGCATCACCATGCGACTCGGAAGAGGCTTTGATATAACTACCGATACCGCCAAACCATAACAATTCCACCTCGGCCGTCAGCAGCATCCTAATCAGCTCATTTGGCGTCACTTGTGTTTTGGTAAAGCCGAAGCGTGCTCTAATCTGTGGCGAGAGATTGATCGATTTAGCGCTGCGTTCAAAAATGCCGCCGCCTTTTGAAATCAACGCCTTGTTGTAATCCGTCCAGCTGGAGCGCGGTAATTTAAACAAACGCTGACGCTCGGCATGACTTTTTGCGGGATTTGGTTCGGGGTCGATAAAAATATGCAGGTGATTAAAAGCGGCCAGCAATTGAGTCTGCTTAGACAGCAGCATACCGTTGCCGAAAACATCTCCCGACATATCGCCGACGCCAATCGCCGAAAACATTTCGTTTTGAATATCTTTACCTATTTCGCGGAAATGCCGTTTCACCGATTCCCAGGCGCCGCGAGCAGTGATGCCCATCTTTTTGTGATCATAACCGATGGAGCCGCCTGAGGCATAGGCATCCCCCAGCCAAAAACCATAATCAATCGACACGCCATTGGCGATATCTGAAAAAGTTGCCGTACCCTTATCAGCAGCGACAACCAGATAAGGATCATCGACATCCCGGCGCACAACATCTTTTGGAGCGACAACCTTGGCACCTTTGTAATTGTCGGTGATATCAAGCAGGCCGCCCATGAACATTTTATAACAAGCTATGCCTTCCTCGAGGAACGCCTCGCGGCCTCCTTCAAGGGGTGGACGTTTGACCACGAAACCGCCTTTTGAGCCAACCGGCACAATCACCGTATTCTTCACCATTTGCGCTTTCATCAAACCCAGTATTTCGGTGCGGAAATCTTCCGGGCGATCCGACCAACGCAAACCGCCGCGTGCCACCATGCCGCCCCTGAGATGCACAGCTTCAAATCGGGGTGAATAGACAAAGATCTCCCGCAGGGGCCGCGGCAATGGTAGTTCATCAATTTTTTCACTATCAAGTTTCACCGCCAAATAGGATTTTGGCTCGCCGCTTTCCGTATATTGATAGAAATTAGTTCTGAGCGTTGACTCAATGGCGTTCAGGAAGCGCCGCAAGATCCGGTCTTCATCCGCGCTTGCCACCTTATCGAGGGCGTTGAGTATTTTTTCCTGCAATTGAATTACCCGGCGGTTATGGCCGGCTTGCGCCGTCGGATCAAAATGAGCTTGAAAAAGCTTCACCAGATTAGCGGTGATGCCCGTATTGTTGCACAGCGCCTGCTCCATATATTCCTGGCTGAACGGCGCTTTGGCTTGTTTGAGATATTTTGCATAGGTGCGGAGAATGACAATTTCCCGCCAACTTAGATCAGCTCCCAGAACTAAGGAATTAAAGCCGTCACTTTCCATTTCGCCGTGCCAGACCCGGCTAAAGACTTCGTGAAAATTTTCCCGCGCGGCAGCAACATCCGCGCTCGAACCGTCGCGGGTTACCATGCCGAAATCATGGATCATGATGACATCATGGCCATTTTCGGGACGAACAATATGAGGAACCTCATCGATGACTTTAAGGCCCATATCTTCAAGCATGGGAATAACATCTGACAAAGGCAGGGGCACTGCAGGATGGAAGACCTTAAAACGAACTTCGTTAGCTGCTGCCCTATCCGGCTGATAAAAATGAAGGTTTAGGTCATCGCCTTCAGCCACCTGTTCTAATCTTGAGATGTCATCAATTGCCAAAGCAGCACTAAAGTTTTCCTGGTAATTTACCGGGAAGGCTTTGCCGTAGGAGCTCGATAATTGGGAGCCAATATCTTCACCATGGGAGGCGACAAGCTCGCTTTCAAGCTGATCACTCCAGGACTGGGCAATCTCGATTAACTCGCTTTCGACTTTGCGAATTGACACCTTTTTATTTAGTCCACCCGGAGTCCCGACGACGATGTGCAGGCGGGCCAGCGGCGCATCGCCAAACTCAGTATTAAAAAAGGAAACTTTACCACTAAAGGACTCGGCTAGAAGATCCTGAATTTTCAATCTCAAACTGGTGGTAAAGCGATCGCGCGGTATAAAAACCAGGCAGGAGATAAAGCGGCCAAAATTATCCCAACGCGTAAATAGCGCAACCCGTTGGCGTTCCTGGAGATGCAGGATGCCCATACTGATATCCAGCAAATCATCTTCCTGAATTTGAAAAAGTTCATCGCGCGGATAAGTCTCAAGTATATGCGCCAAGGCCTTGCCGTCATGACTTGCCGGGGCAAATCCAGCCCGGGCAATAACCGTATCGATTTTTCGTCGGAGAAAGGGGATAGATTGCGGACTTGAGCTATAGGCAACCGACGTAAATAGGCCGACGATCAGCCGCTCACCTACTACTTTACCCGATTTATTAAACTTTTTGACGGCGATGGTATCCATCATGACGGTGCGGTGAACTGTTGAGCGCACGTCTGCCTTGCTGACGACGACAGGATCGGAACGGCGGATAAAGCTGCGCACTTCTGCAGGCATCGCCTCCATATTGCGCAGCTCTTTTAAGACAACACGTTTGGGGTCACGTAATACGCCCAAGCCGCTTTTTGGATTTATGCTGACCTTTGCTTTGGCGCCGGTTCCTTTGAAATCATATTCGCGGTAACCTAAAAAAGTGAAATTGTTGTCATGGGCCCATTGCAGAAAATCTTCGGCTTCGGTTAGCTCACCTGCATTTTTCGCTGTCATCCGAAGTTTCATTTCGTTGATCAGATTCAGCACTTGGCTGCGCATGTCTTGCCAGTCTTCAACGGCTGCGCGCACATCAGTGAGAACTGTCTTTATCTTACGCTGTAGTTCATTGAGGCGTGCAGCTGGAGAGAGCTGCATTATTTCAAAACTCATAACTGCTTCAACGGAGGCTGTTTTATCAACCGTTTCGCTCGATAATATCTCTTTCAGTGAACCGTCTTTCTTCCGCACAAATCGGCAGATCGGGTGGATAAGCAAATGGACAGTAATGCCACGTTGGGCAAGATTGGCAGTAACGGAATCCACCAAAAACGGCATATCATCGCTAACAATTTCAAGAATAGTGTGATCACCATCCCAGCCATTGGCGGATGTACTCGGGTTATACACACGTATTTTGGTTTCACCGGGTTTACGCTTTTGAGCAAAATTCCAAATCGAATTAGCTGTTCCGGCGAGTGTTTCTATCGGTTTATTTTGTAAATCCTGAACCGGTAAATTGGAGAAAAATTGACGAATAAAGTATTCCTGACGCGAAGAGGGTTTCTTTTTGGAAACCGCCTTTGTCGACCGGATTATTTTATTTATGAGGTCCGTCTTTTGCCTGCTCGACGTTGCACTCATACTAAAACCCCCGTGAAAATACTGGTTGTTAATTCAAATAATCAATTTCTAAATATTAAGTTGGTATTTCGTAACGTAATCCCAATGATGTTGTATCATAAAGCCTGTTTCAATAATTACTAATAATATGGGGACTATTTCGTTAAAGTTAATGTTAATTCAAAATTAAATCGTTATTTTTGAATTTGGGCATCAACTTTAAGAACTAACTGAAGGCAGTATAAATGGCCAATTCATCGACCGATACCAAAATTCTTCATCCGGTTAATATCCGGTTCAGTCTACCGTTTTTCGGGCGTCGATACTTTTTGTCGATAATTGGAGGATCGGAAAAGCGGGGTCTTGAAAGACGCGCCGTCGAGCGTCAAATCCATCCGATAAAAACCACCACCAATGTTCTGTTTGTCGTTGGTTTCGCGATTATTTTTTATGTCGTAGGTTTTTTTATTCTTGCTGTTCAGTCTTCAATTGTCGAATTTTAACTTCACATTATGGCCACACTTTCACAAAATGATCTGGAGAATGCACTTGTTGCTCATCAGGCTGGGCGCTTGGCTGAGGCAGAGGCTGTTTATCGGCAATTTGGCGCGGAAATGCCGGATAATGCCGATGTCTGGCATTTGTTAGGGGCGCTCTGTCAGCAAAAAGGGGTCATTCCTGAGGCGCAACAATATTTAGATCGTGCTATAGAGTTAAATCCGGACTTCCCCGAAGCGCTTAATACCCGGAGTATTTTATTAAAAGAGCTGGGTCAGCTGCCGGCCGCCGAACGTGATCTTAGAAAAGCCCTCAGTCTGGTTCCGGAATTTCCGCAAGCCTTGACCAATTTAGCTGAAATCAGGCGTCTGAGTGGTGATTTTGATGAGGCAACAAAACTCAACAAGCAGGCCATCACCCTAGCGCCGGAATTGGCGTCGGCCCATAATAATTTAGGCGCAACCCACCGGGATTTGAGCGATTTCGACGCCGCCATCGCAGCTTTCAGACATGCCTTGAGCCTTGAGCCAATTTTAACGGATGCAGAGATTAACCTTGCGGCGACGCTGAATTTGGCAGGCAGTGCCGAAGAAGCTTTGAGTGTCGCCCAACAAGCAGCGGCCAATGCGCCAGACTATGCACCTGCTCGCAATGCCCTTGGCTTGATTTATTTTGACAGCGGAATGATCTCTGAAGCCCGCAGATGCTTTGAAAAAGCCTGCCTTTTAGACTCAGAATATGGTGAAGCCCAGGGCAATTTAGCCAATAGTTTGACCCGCCTTAATCTGTTGGATGAGGCCATAAACCGTTTCGGCATCGCCTTGAAGGTCGCACCCGACAATGCGGATATTTGGGCCAATAAAGCAGCCGCCCTGCAGGCTCAAAACAAAATCGGCGAGGCGCTTGAAGCGGCTGAGCAAGCGCTCAAACTTAGCCCGGATCATGCTGACGGGCATTGGAACAGAGGTATTGCCCGGCTGGTCTCTGGAGATCTTAAAAGCGGTTTTACTGATTATGAGTGGCGCTGGCAATTGCCCGAGTTCAAATCACGAGATTTCGATGCTCCTCAGCTAAAGAACACTGGTGATATTACCGGAAAAACGATCCTCATCCATGCCGAACAAGGATACGGCGATACCCTCCAGTTTGTTCGGTATATTCAGTTGATTGCTGAGCAAAATCCGCAGGCGATTTATCTGGAAACCCATGAACCGCTGAAATCTTTGATGACCACCGTGCCAAATATAGCGCAGGTGTATTTGCAGGGAGAAACTTTGCCGTCTTTTGACGTTCATATTCCGATCATGAGCTTACCGCACCTATTTGGCACAAGCTTAAAAACTATTCCAGCGGACACACCTTACCTTACGGCGCCGGCGGAAAGTCCCATTGATCTCAGTAAGGAGCCAAAAACCAAGATTGGCCTGGTTTGGGCGGGCCGGCCAAGCCATAAAAATGACCGCAATCGTTCTTTACCGGTTGAGGCGCTCACGCCGCTATTTGAGGTCGAAAATATTGCTTGTTACAGCTTGCAGCTCGGCGAAAACGTCAATGATATTAGTACCATACCGGCCATTACCGATTTGAGTTCCCATCTCACCGATTTTGCCGCAACAGCTGCAATTATCGAGCAGCTGGATTTGATTATTACCGTAGATACGGCGGTCGCCCATCTGGCCGGAGCCTTGGCGAAAAAATGCTGGGTATTACTGCCATTCGCGCCGGATTGGCGGTGGTTACTGGAGCGTAATGATAGCCCGTGGTATGCAAGTGTTAAATTGTTCCGCCAAGCCGCGCCGGGAGATTGGCCTAACGTGATTGAAAGAGTTTGCCAAGAATTTGCAGACTAAGACAGATCTGCGCTTAAACCGAATAGAGAAAGCCCTTCTTCCAAATAATCAGGCAATAACGGCATGCCTAGCAAATATTCTGCTGTCCGGTCATTATGTTCTTCTGTCGCAATTCTGACCGCCTCTTCCCAATCATCCGTGGTAAAATCACCGCGGCCAACCCAGGCAAGAGCGACGATCTGGCACTGATCATCATCATTTATGGCCCTGATCCATTCTTTTACTTCATCAAAAGTAGCGTCATCATTTTCATCATCGGCAACATTCGTCAAAGACTCCTGAAAGGTCTCATCCTGGATGTCGTTTTCCGTCATGCCTTCAACTTCAACTTCCTCGTGAACGGCATCTTGAGCTTCAAATTCGCGGGATTTAGCGATAATGAAAGCAATTTTATCAACATCTACTTCAAGCATTGTTCCTCTCCAAATAACAACACAATTATAGTATTCTTATGCTCCAAAGGCGCCTTGATAAAAATCAAAATTATAATTCGATTTTATACACTTTTTGAGCAGTTTCAAAAAATATCGAACGCTGTTGATTCTCGGGCAAATCCTTGAGGCTCTGACGAAAGGCCTGGATTAAGTCAGGATACTCCGTCCAGATTTTTTCAATCGGAAAATTACTGCCGTATAGACAACGCTCAGCGCCGAATAATTCTAAACATTGACCAGTTATATCTGAGATAAAATCAACCGAAATCTGATGAATAAAGGTGCCCAGGCCGGAAAATTTACAATAAATATTTGGTGCTTGAGCGAGCCTTTTCATACCATCCAGCCACCCACTCTTACCGGCTTTTGAGGTATCTTCCGGCATACCACAATGCTGCAACACCATTGGGATGGCCTGAAAACCCGCTGCCAAATCGGCTGCATCTTTCATTTGTGAGGCAAATACCTGCAACTCAAACGACCAGTTATACTCTTGCAGCAGGGCAAAATTCTGCCGCCATTTTGCATCCGTGAAAACATCAGGCGCTGGAGCGAATTTATAAAGCGGATTTTCATGCCAATGAAGTTGTTGGCGAATTCCGCGCAGCAATGGAAACTGGCTCAACTCTTTTAAAGTAGCCGCACAAGACGGGGATGAAAAATCGGCAAAGCCGATAATGGCTTTAATTATGCCGTATAGGTCCGCCGTTTCCTGAACCCAGCGGGCTTCTTCGATTTCTTTTCCTTCCGGCCAATTGACTTGGATATAGACCGAGCCTGAAACACCTTCCGGTTCGGCATCGCTTATAAATTCTGCAATACTGTAATCACGCCTAATGGCATCATAGTCACCAAAGATGCGCGGCTGGGTGGGGCCATTAAGCCAAGCAAGATCCGACAGGCGCCAAATGTGGTGATGTGCATCGATTGCTTTAAAGTCTTCAGTAAATTCTGGCGGCAACGGAAAAATCCTTATGATGCGTTAATAGTGTTCATTCTTGCAATTGAACCTTGATTTGAGGTCTAGTGAACTATGAGTTCCGACCGGAAAAAACGCAAACCTATATTCACGATCACTGCGGTCCTGGTATTTGGCTCCGCCGGCGCAACACTCATGGCGGTGGGGCTCGTTTTATTTTTAGGCATAACCACCGCCGGAAAAAATACGCAGACCTTGCTTTATGGCCAGTCCGAGCAATTAATCGACGGATTGGAAAACAGCATCAAACAGGAATTACAGCCGATTCAAAGACAAGCCCAATTTGTTGCTTCCCAAGTGCGCAATAGTGAAATAGACCCGCGCGATGAATCAGCGTGGCTCAGGTTCTTGAAAGCGGTGCCGGCAGCAACGCCGCAAGTATTGTCGCTTGGATTTATTTCCCGCGATTTAGAGGCCACAATTTATGTTGTTAAACCTGGACAAGTTGTGCGACGAAATTTTTCACACTTCACGCAAGTGCGAAAAATCGTCGAAGATGTCAAACAGCCGACCAAGCCACAATGGTACCGGCCGACCCTGGCGCCGCGCAAAACGATAATTGAATTAGTCATCTGGGTTCCATTGTTTAGACAAGGCAAATATCTAGGAGTTTATTTCGAGACCATCGCCGCCGCCTCGCTGACCCGCCGGTTGACCCAGCAAACCAGGGGATCCGGCATCACGCCGTTTATCCTTTATGATAATTCCTGGGTTTTGATGCATCCCAATATTCCAAGCTGGCAGCGAGATCAGGATAATTTATCCCGTCGGCCGCCTCCGCTGGCCATCAGTGAAGATGTCGTACCCCTACCGGAAATTGAGCAACTCAATGATCCCATTCTGGCTAATTTCTGGGTCGCCAAACGGGCCTTCATTGACCGCAATGCCGGCAAAACATTCACCCGTGTTACCCAGGCGCCGTTGGGCGATGACCGCTTTATCTATGTCTTCCGTCATATCACCGATTATGGCACCAAGCCCTGGATCATCGGCGGTTATTTTGGTGAGGACTTGCGCAGCGACGTATTTGATACCATGCGTCATCTCATTATCGGTGGCATTGTCCTTTTGGTCCTAGCTGTCGGTACGGCCATTATAATCGGTAAACTAACTGCCCGGCCGGTTTTACGTCTGGCCAAAGCTGCCAGTGCGTTCCGTGACGGTGATTTAAACGATGTGCCCCATGTCGCGCCCTCGCGCTTAAAGGAAATGGATGAAGCAGCCAGCTCGTTTAACCATATGATCGACGGCTTGAAAGAACGCGAAACCATCCGCAACTTATTTGGCAAATATGTTCCGGAACGCATTGCCGAGAAATTATTAGCGGCCGATGGTGCGCTGGAGCCGCAGGCCGCCGAAGCAACGATCTTGTTTGTTGATCTCGCTGGCTTTACGGCGCTGTCGGAACAACTGAGGCCGGAAGAGATTGTTGATGTTTTAAATACGTATTTTTCGGCCGTCGTCGATATCATCGAGCGGAACGGCGGCGTCATCACGCAATTCCAAGGCGACGCCATCCTGGCCATCTTTAATGTGCCAATGCCGGACAAAGATCATGCAGCGCACGCCATCAAAGCAGCGCGTGAGATTCACCTTGAAACCAACGGCTCACTCTTTAGCGGCCAGCAACTCGCTTGCCGTATCGGCATCAATACCGGCTCGGTTATTGCCGGCAATGTCGGCGCTCAGGCACGCTTGAATTATACGGTGCATGGTGATGCGGTTAATTTGGCAGCGCGTCTCGAGCAATTGAATAAGGAGTTCGGCACCGGCACGCTGATCTCAGCGACGACCGTCTCGCAAGTGAGCGACGAGCACTTTGAGCCCAAAGGCGAAGTTGATATCCGCGGTAAAGTGGAAAAAATAACTGTCTACAGTTTTGCCGATTAAGTGTCATTGGTTTGCTATCGGGCAAAATTTATTTTATCGCTTGAGCAATGACTGACTTACTTAACCTGACTGGCTGGGAGCTGCTGGCTCTCGCTGCCTTTACCAGCATCGGCGGATTTATGCGGGGCTTTGCCGGCTTTGGCACCACCTTAATTATGGTGCCCTTGTTCTCGCTTATCATTGAACCTGTTGAGGCGGTATTTATTGGCCTGGCGATCGATGCCACCGCAACCATTCCTCTTGCCCCCAACGCCTTTCGTCAAGCCGAATGGAAGCCGATCATTCCACTGATGACGGCGAGTTTTTTGGTCACCCCGCTTGGCGCCTATATCCTGATTATCGCCTCAGCCGATACGATGCGGCTGGCGATTGCGGTGATGGTAATTTTTTCGGCTTTGCTGCTGCTCAGCGGCTGGCGCTACAAAGGCAAGCAGACACCATTGCTATCTTTTATTGTCGGCGGCGTTTCCGGCACCATCGGCACAGCCACCGGTGCTGGTGGTCCGCCTGTCGCAGTTTATTTTATGAGCGGCCCGTCACTGGCCCTGCAAATTCGGGCCAGCCTCAATTGTATGGGCTTCCTTAAATTGTCGCTCTCTGCAATTACAATTGCCTTTGCCAGTGCTTTTGCTGTGGCGACGTATTACACGGCCCTGGCTTTGCTGCCGGTGATGCTAGGGTTTTCTTGGATCGGCTCAAAATTCTTCCACGGCGTGTCAGATGAAAAGTTTCGCCGCCTGCTTAATTATATTTTGATCCTGGTGGGCCTGGCCATCATCGCCCGGACTTTTTTGTTCTCAAATTAAAAAACTCAGATGCAGTTGCCCGCATCTGAGTTTCGTTTGGTTTGGCAGTGCTTAATCCAAATCCAGATTAAAGAAATTAACTGCATTGGTGCGGCCAATCTGCGTGCGTTGCTCATCGTCGATCACTTGCGTCGCATCGAACCAGTCACAGGCATCTTCCATGGTCTCAAACGGATAATCCGCAGAGAAGAACATGCGATCAATACCAACGACTTCCAGACAGCAGCGGAAAGCCGGATCGGAGAAGTTGCCGCTGGTCGTGAGTAAAAAGTTGTCGAGGAAATATTCACCGAGCGGGCGCTTGCCGCGATAGCCGCGTGGCGAGAAAGCCATCCGGGCATCAATCCGCCACAAATCATACGGAATATGTTCACCCAAATGGCCGATAAATATTTTGAGATCGGGATAATCATCAAACATGCCGGAACCACACATCCGAAGCGCGTGGGTCGAAGTTTCAACGGCAAAGCCCCAGGGCGAGCTTTTCAGCCAGGGATGACCATCATAGATCGGGGCACGTGACGGTATCTGCATGCGAGGGTGCAAATAGAACGGTACATTTAGTTCAGAAACGGTTGCCCAGAAACTGCGGTATTCCGGAATGTCATAATAGATCGCTGAATCCGGCACATCTTTCTGGGTAAAGCCGTTCACCATGGCGCCGTAAAAACCCATTTCCTTGACGCAGCGGGTGAGTTCCGCTGCGGCCGCATCCGGGTCCTGCATCGGCAGAGCAGCGAAAGCGCCATAACGTTTGGGATGACGGGTGACGGCCTCAGCCATGGTATCATTGGCTTTTTTGGCGACTTCGATGGCTTCATTGGTATCAAGAATGCCCTGCACGCCCGGTGCATTATTAGACAGGATGGCAAACTCAATGCCGTTCTTGTCCATTTTCTCCAGACGCATTTCGTCCAGATCCATTATTTGTTGGGTAAATTCGTCCCATATGCCGGAATCGCCGGCAAAGGCTTTGGTTTCACCGAGCGTCTCGGCAATGGCCATATGTTCTTCAAATACGATTTTTCCTTGCATCAGAAATTCCTCCTCATGTATTGGCCCGGTTTAGGCCCATATTGATCCTTCAAAGCGTGATCACTTAGAAAGTAAATTTGTGGATTTTATTAAAGTCTTTTTTGCGGTGAATTAAACCGGTTATTTTATATTGTCCGCATTGCGTACAAATAGAGAGGCTTTTACCCGAAGGCGCGCTGACGGCGGGTTTTTTCTTCTTCACTGAGAAAATTATCCAGCTGCTTTAGGTCTTCAAATTCCTGATGAGTGGTTTTACGGTCGCCCCAGGGAACATCAAGTTCTTCCAATGGCGCCTCGCTCGTAACAAGCTGAGGGCACAGAGTTTTAAACAGCTCGAACAAGGCCAAATAGGCCTTGATCTCCAATTTGCTGACACTGATATCGGGCGGGATATCGAAGTGTTCAAAGCCTACAATGGCCCCCGCATCAACCTGCTCAGCCATGACATGCGCGGTAACGCCAAACTGGATCGCGCCATCATAGACCGCAAAATTTGCCGGGTACACGCCGGGATAGGTGGGCGGGCCGGGATGAAAATTATAGGACGGACCATCCATTGCCGCCAATACACCGCCCGGGACGATAATTGACGTGCAATAGGCTATCAGCCGCCGCCCGCCGGTGGGCTTGGGACTTTTAGCGGCCTCTTCCAGGGCTTCGGCGGACAATACCGGCGTCACCGTCAGATCGGCATTGTGCTCCTGCATTACTGCCGTCAAATGAGGCACTTCAGCTTCACCGGTCAGTAAAACGATCTCGTTTGGCATCGCCTGTTTTTCCCAAAAAGCCTTTAGTTATTGAGAACACTGATCATTTCATTTTTAATACTCGGCGAATACTAATAAATGAATAATTTCTGGTCGACTTTAACGGCCTAAATGTTTGGATACTATGACCGTACCGGCCGCCAAGAAACTGAACCAGCAGTTGTTTGATGGTAATCCCTTTGCTTGTGATGACGATTACACGCCAGAATTTGTCGACGAAGGCTGGGCGTCGTATCCGGAAGTCCTGGATACCACGATTGATGTGCTGAAACCCAAAGTCATTGTCGAAATCGGCACCTGGCTCGGGCAATCGACTTTCAACATGCTGGAGCGTGCGCTCACCCATGATCCCGAGGCCTCCGTCATTTGCGTTGATACCTGGCTGGGCTCACCCGAGCATTGGTTTAACCCCGAATGGAAAGCAGGGCTCAGGCTGGAAAATGGCCGACCGAATATCTATCCGGTATTTGCCGATAACGTCCGGGCTAAAGGCTATGAAGATCACATCGTGCCGTTCAGCATGACGTCACTGCAGGCCGCAAAATTGCTCAAGACAATTGAAGTATCGCCGGCCTTGATTTACCTCGATGGCGCCCATGACAAAGATGAGGTGCTGGCTGATATCGTGGCCTATTGGCCGTTATTGCCAACCGGCGGCTGTATGATCGGCGATGATTATTGTGATGAATGGCCTGGCGTCGTGGCCGCGGTTCATGATTTTAAAAAGGATCGGGCAGATCTGGATTTCCAGCACGCAAGAGACAAGTTCGTTTTTTATAAAATATAGAAAAACGAACGAATTTAGGCTATTTTAGCGGTGTAAGGCCATAAAATCTCAATAAAATAGCGGTATAGAGCTGATCACGGGACTTTGTCTTTATTTATCAGCCTAAACACCGCGATAATAAGAAAATATCTCCCGAAACCGGTAATTTCCGGAATTCGACTGAAAATGAGCAAGACCACAAAAATAACAAAAATATAAAGATAATAAATTGGGGAATATGTATGCCGGACCAGCGTATCATTACGGTGGACGCCAATGAGGCTGTGGCCTCTGTCGCCTATCGCTCAAATGAAGTCATTGCTATTTATCCGATCACGCCTTCGGCGGTGATGGGCGAACAGGCAGAAGAATGGTCGTCGCAAAAACGCAAAAATATCTGGGGCGCTGTGCCAGACGTCGTCGAAATGCAATCGGAAGCTGGCGCTATCGGCACGGTTCATGGCGCGCTGCAAAGCGGCGCCTTATCAACAACTTTTACGGCCTCGCAAGGCCTGCTGTTGATGATCCCCAATCTCTATAAAATCGCCGGAGAGCTCACTTCTTTTTGCATGCATGTTTCGGCCCGCACTGTCGCGACGCACGCCTTGTCAATTTTTGGCGATCATTCAGATGTCATGGCCTGCCGTCAAACCGGTATGGCGATGCTGGGCTCCGGCACGGCGCAGGAGGCGCAGGATTTTGCCGCCATCGCTCAATCGGCAACGCTCAAAGCGCGGGTGCCGTTTATTCACTTTTTTGATGGTTTCAGGACTTCGCATCAGATCGACAAGCTGGCGGAACTGAGCGATGACGAACTAAAAGCCATGCTCACCCCGGAACTTGTCGCCAGTCACCGGGAGCGTGCCCTCACGCCGGATAATCCGGTATTGCGCGGCAGCGCTCAAAATCCTGATACTTTTTTTCAAATGCAGGAAGCCCGCAATCCCTATTACGATGAATGTCCTGATATCCTGCAAAGCGAGATGGACCGGTTTGCCGAACTGACAGGCCGTCAGCACCAGTTGTTTGAATTTCGGGGCGACCCGGAGGCCGAAAAAGTCATCATCACCATCGGCTCGTCGGCGGAAACTGTCGACGAGACCGCAAGCTTTATGAACAAATCCGGCGCTAAGGTCGGTGTCTTAAAAGTGCATCTGTTCAGGCCCTTCTCTTTGAAACATTTTGCTGCCGCCTTGCCCTTGAGCGTCAAAGCCATTGCCGTACTTGACCGCACCAAGGAACATGGCTCTTTGGGTGAGCCGCTTTATACCGATGTCGTCACTGCCTTGGCGCAGTGTAAATCTGCCGAGCTTCGCCAGGGCGCGCCGGACCCCGTGATCATTGGCGGGCGCTATGGTTTATCGTCAAAAGAGTTTACGCCCCGCATGGTCAAAGCGATCTTTGATGAGCTTGAAAAAGAGCTGCCGAAACCACACTTCACCGTCGGCATCATTGACGACGTGACGCGGCTGTCTTTGACGGAAGATGCGACTTTTCAAATGGGCCGGACCGATCTCAAGCGGGCGATGTTTTATGGTTTGGGATCAGACGGCACTGTCGGCGCCAATAAAAACTCGATCAAAATTATTTCAGAAGCGACCGGCGAATATGCTCAAGGCTACTTTGTCTATGATTCCAAAAAAGCCGGCTCGACAACTATTTCGCATTTGCGTTTCAGTCCGACCCCGATCCAATCGGCCTATCTGATTCAGGAAGCCGATTTTATCGCCTGCCATCAGTGGAATTTCATCGGCAAAGTCGATGTGTTGGAGCGCGCCCATAAAGGCACCACTTTCTTGCTGAATTCGCCCTATGGCGCTGCCGGCACCTGGGATCAACTGCCGGATCTCATTCAAGAGGAAATGATCGAAAAAGAGATTAAGGTTTATGTCATCGACGCCAAGCGGGTCGCCGAAGAAGCCGGCATGGGGCGGCGTATCAACACCGTTATGCAAACCTGCTTTTTCGCTATTTCAGACATCATGCCGAAAGACGATGCGATTGCCCGGATCAAAGCGGCAATCGAAAAATCTTACGGCGAGAAAGGCCGCGAAATTGTTGAGATGAATTTTGCCGCTGTTGATTCGGCGCTTGATCATCTGGAAGAAATGCCGGTGCCGGATAAAGTCTCTTCGGCCATCGAGTTTGCCCCTCCGGTCTCCGACAACGCCCCGGATTTTGTTAAGCAGGTAACCGGCATGATGCTGGCAGGCAAAGGTGACATGCTGCCCGTCAGCGCGTTGCCAGTGGATGGCGCTTGGCCCGTCGGCACCACCCAATGGGAGAAACGCAATTTGGCGCCCGAAATTCCGGCGTGGATTCCGGAGCTTTGCATCCAATGTAATAAATGCGCGCTGGTTTGTCCCCATGCCGCCATCCGGGTCAAGGCTTACAAGCCGGCGGCATTAGACGGTGCGCCGTCTCAGTTCCTTTCCATGGATTACAAAGGCAAGGAATTTGGCGAGGCCGCTTATACGGTTCAAGTGGCGCCGGAAGACTGCACCGGCTGCACGCTCTGCGTCAAAGTTTGCCCAGGCCAGGATAAGGCCGAGCCGGGCCGCTTTTCGCTTGAGATGAAGCCACAGCCGGATTTGGTCGAGCAGGAAATTGAATCGTGGGATTTCTTTTTGGGCCTGCCGGAAGCCGACCGCACCAAGCTCCGGCCCAATGTCAAAATGTCCCAATTTGCCGAGCCGCTCTTTGAGTTCTCCGGCGCCTGCTCCGGCTGTGGTGAGACACCTTACATAAAACTTATCACCCAGCTTTATGGTGACCGTCTGATGATCGCCAATGCCACGGGCTGTTCGTCGATTTTTGGCGGCAATTTACCCACCACGCCCTATACCACCAACAGCGATGGCCGTGGCCCGGCCTGGGCCAACTCGTTATTTGAAGACAATGCGGAATTTGGCCTCGGTTTCAGGCTGGCTCTCGATAAACATGTGGAACGCGCCCACAACCTGCTGGACCAGCTTACGGATGATGTGGGCAAGGAGTTTGCGGAGGAAATTATCGAGGCGCCGCAGCTGGGCGAGATTGATTTTGTTGCTCAGCGGGGCCGCATCGAAAAACTGCGGCATAAACTTAAATCTGTCGATTCCCCGGCGGCCCGCGAGATGGAGCAATTTGCCGATTATCTAGTTGAGAAAGACGTCTGGATTATCGGCGGGGATGGCTGGGCCTATGATATCGGCTCAGCCGGTCTGGATCATGTCATGGCATCCGGCGCCGACGTCAATATATTGGTCATGGACACCGAAGTGTACTCCAATACCGGTGGCCAGCAATCAAAGGCGACGCCAATGGCGGCCTCGGCGAAGTTCGTCACTGGCGGCAAGGCCGTGCCGAAAAAAGACTTAGGGTTGATGGCCATGTCCTACGGGCATGTCTATGTCGCCTC
This sequence comes from uncultured Rhodospirillaceae bacterium, assembly GCA_964566055.1. Taxonomy (GTDB): domain Bacteria; phylum Pseudomonadota; class Alphaproteobacteria; order Rhodospirillales; family UBA2165; genus TMED23. The sequence goes on along the minus strand of CAZMHI010000007.1, from coordinate 1,351 downwards.
GGTGGCCTTTGGCGCCAGCGATTCTCAATTGACCAAAGCCATCCAGGAGGCCGCAAGTTATGAAGGGCCATCGCTGATCATTGCCAATGCCCCCTGTATTGAACACGGCTACGACCTCGGTAATTCACTCGGCCAAATGAAGCTCGCCGTCGATAGCGGCTATTGGCTTCTCTACCGCTATGATCCGAGATTGATCGCCGCCGGCAAGAAACCGCTGCAACTGGATTCGAAACCGGCTTCAATCCCGCTCAATGATTATTTTAAAAACGAAAACCGCTTTGCCAAGCTTGAGCGCAGCGACGCCGAACACTATCACGAGCTGGTCCAAAGTGCCGAAAATGAGGCCCAACGCAGGCGCTCGGTATTTGAAAAACTGGCCGAGCTTGATCAACCGACCGGCCCGGAAGCGGTCAAAATAGTTGGCGGCGACCAGGCTGCAGCGGAGTAGACTTATACTCTAAAACTCACATCCGCCCGGGCGTCATCGGCCTGATTGGGAGCGTAGCTCTGCCATTTGTCCTGATAGTATTGGCCGCGCATATCACCGTCAGATTGGCGGTTGAAGGTGAGGAAAATATTACGCCGGCTTCGGGTGCCGGTGTTGGGCGGTGAGCCGTGCGGCACATAGGCATTAAAGAAAATAACATCGCCGGGATTGGCCTCGATCAGCACATATTCATCCTCTGGCTGGTAGGGTGGATCGTCACTGGTCAACGGCTGCCACTCTTCGGTCATCAGACTTTTGTCGTAATTCCCCGAAATCATAAAACTGAGCGCGGCGTTATCGATCCGGTTCTCATCGACTGCAATGCCCATGGTTATAAAATGATCACAATAGGTGTTCCAGCCGGCGGCTTGGTCCTGGTGCAATTTGTCGGCCCGGCAGCCGGGCAGTTTGTAATTGATCTTTTCCTTGAACAACACTGGTTCTTCACCAATGAGCTGGCTCAGCGCCTCCTTGGACCGATCCGAGATTAGCAGGTCTGAAATATCGCGGTTATACTCACCGATGACGTTTTCGATACGCACCAGAATATTTTCACCGCTGAGCGGGCTGGTCTCATAATATTTTGCTTCTTCGCCCGGCGCAGGCTCCTTGTCCCTGAGTTCATCAAGCCAAGCGGATATCCTGGCCATCTCGTCGGCGTCAAAAAAACCGCCAACAACGACAAAACCCTTATCGCTGTATTCCTGCACTTGCTCCGGTGTTAATGACATCGCCGCCCCCTTCCCATTAAACTATTTGAAAAGGCTACTGCGAGGAGGTGGGCTGGTAATTGACAATTATCAATCGGAAGAAAGAGCGTATGCAGCAATTTAGCATTACAACTGTTCGTTATATTTAGTGAAC
>CAZMHI010000006.1:0-116734 GCA_964566055.1 uncultured Rhodospirillaceae bacterium | reverse complement strand
TCTGCAGAAACGTCAAAATAATCCTTGCCAAAAGGGGGCCGTCCACACATGGCTAGAAGCGGACTAAAACCATGACGCCTAGAAATGTCTGCTTCTAGCCAACAGCGGACATTAGCTCATCGACTACAGCGGTGTAAGTGATTATATTGCATGCCAAAATCACTCAGGAGCAAAATCCACCATGACAATTTCTATATTTCATATAGCCCGTACCGAATCCGAGCAAATGATGACAGCAATGCTAACCATTCTCGATCATGCAGAGGGGCTAGTGAAGGCCGGCAAGATAGAAGAAGACACTTTAATGGCTAGTAGTTTGGCGCCAGACATGATGTCCTTGTCATTACAGGTCTGGCGGGGGGCGGATAATGCGAGAGTAGCTGCGAGGCTCGCCGGTCGAGACATTCCTCCTTATACCGAGATGGGTGAATTGTCGATCGAAGAAGCACGTAAGCTGGTAAATGACACTCTGGCACTTATGCAATCAATATCCGAAGACGAATTAGAAGGTGCTGAAGAAAGGACCGTGGAGATAACTGCCCGGGGGAAGCCAACACGTTTTAACGGAGAAGATTACCTACTTCGATACGCCATACCCCAAATGGGATTTCACGTGACCACGGCCTATGGCTTGGTGCGGAAGGCTGGCGCCGACTTGGGTAAACGACACTATTTGTGTGATGTATTCGATTACGTGGTCGACTAAAGCTAGTCGACTAGAAGTTGAACCATAATATCCGGCTAAATGGCGCACATTAGCCCAATGATATTTTTCGTAATGTCAGAGGCCCCAATGGGTCACGTTGAGATTTTAAAGTTGAGGAGAAATCTAAAATAAGCGGGCGAACATACAGCTAATCAATCTTCCCCCACTCTCGTCCTTCCTATTTCTGAAAAAATCTGTTTTCTGGTCGAGGTAGGCCTAGATTTTCTCGCAACGTTGATCCTTCATATTCTGTACGGAATAAACCTCTGCGTTGCAGTTCTGGTACCACATGGTCGACGAAGGCATCAAGGCCACCCGGAACGTAGGGAAACATTACAGTAAAGCCATCGCTGCCGCGTTCAATTAGCCACTCTTCCATCTCATCGGCAATCATTTTGGGCGTGCCCATGATTGCATGCCCCGAAAACCCGCCGAGCCTTTGGGCAAGTTGGCGAACGGTCAGGCCTTCTTCATTTGCAGTTTGCACGACTCGATCTCGCCCGCTTTGTGATGCATTACTTTGAGGAATTTCGGGGAGAGGCCCATCGAGATCAAACGCAGTAGCATCGGTGCCGATAGCGATCGAAAGAGATGCGACGGCGCTATCAAGATGTACCAAACTGTCCAATTTAGCCCTCATTTCCTTGGCTTCTTCCAAGGAGTCACCGACGATTACCATACAGGCAGGCAGTATTTTAATATGATCGGGGTTGCGGCCAATACTGGTTGCCCGACCTTTAACGTCGGCATAAAAGGCCTGCGCAAGTTCTAGAGTGCGGTGAGAGGTAAAAACCGCTTCTGCAGTCTCCGCAGCAAGTTGCTTACCAGCCTCGGAAGCACCGGCTTGTACAATGACCGGCCAACCTTGAATCGGACGTCCGATATTTAATGGTCCACGCACATTCAGATAATCACCTTCGTGGTCAAGCACATGAAGTTTATTCGGATCAAAGAAAATCCCACTTTCCTGATCACGGATAAAGGCGTCATCGGCCCAACTGTCCCACAACCCTGTTACTACATCGTAAAACTCGCGTGCACGGCGATAGCGCTCGTCATGCTCCATATGTTCGCCCATACCGAAATTATTGGATGCGTCCGGGTTCGATGTAGTGACAATATTCCAACCGGCGCGTCCTCCCGAGATGTGGTCGAGAGACGAAAAACGGCGTGCCACGTGATACGGCGCGTCATAAGTCGTCGAGCCAGTCGCCACAAGGCCAATGTTTTTGGTTAACATCGCAAGCGCTGGCAAAAGTGTTATGGGTTCAAATGAAGTGACAGTGCCACTTCGCTTAAGCGCATCTATAGGCATGTTTAGTACGGCCAAATGGTCAGCCATAAAATAAGCATCAAATTTGCCCCGCTCCAATGTTTGTGCCATAGCAGCGATCGTTTGAAAATTAAAATTGGCGGCAGGATCTGCCTTGGCATAGCGCCAGGCGCCAGTGTGGATAGTCACGGGGCGCATGAAGGCTCCGAGGTGGAGACGTCGAGGTGAGTTCATTTTACAACAAAAATTCCCTTTTTTAACGGATGCAGTATCTGAGAATGAATTTAGTTATGACAACAAATTTTTTATATTCTGGGATAAATGTAATTTCAGCAAATCCAAAACAGTCTGCTTTGGGTCATAAAGTTTCAATTTCCTTCACTCTTCCTAAGCCCGCTTTCTAGCCATAAGCGGACACAAACCAATTCGTTGGAGCTACTTGGCTATCGCTCGTTCGGCGTTAAATTTCTGCAATCTATCTCGGGCTTCGTCAACCAGTGCCAATCCCGCTTTGGCGTGATCTGAATTGAGATCTGCCGTGTGACCTTCATACTCATCGAGATTTAATACGCTTGGCCTTTGACCTAAATTATCCCACCATTGAGCTACATGGGGACGGTCTTCAAACCAGACATCAAGCCATTTGATCATGTCCAAAACTTTAATAAGCGGCGCGTAACAAATTTCGACGAGCGTGAGGCTCTCACCCATAATCCAAGGACGCCCATCAGATAACGTTTCTTCCATTTTGCCAAAGATTTGGTCCCAGCCCACGATCCCGCGCAACACCCATTCGGAATCCATGCCATCTCGAATGACAGATTGTTGACGCAAGGTTTTTTCCAAGTCGAGTTGTTTTTTCCACCGGCTTTCCAACGTTTCGGTAGGAATAACGGATCTGAAACGGGTCACAAAGTTCAAGGCAGCAACGCCAGGAAATCCAACTTCATCTGAAGTCTTTATCCATTCGCGCAAATAGGCACGTTCAATTAAACTTTCTGGCTTGAGCGATGGTTCAGGTTTTAGCTCATCAATATAATCACAAATGATGGAAGATTCTCGGATCGGCATACCATCATGAACCAGTGTCGGCACAACGGCTTTGGGATTTAACTTTAAATACTCACTCTGGAAATGGTCTTCGTTGAGAAGCTTAATATATTGCGGCATCCAATCTTCGATGCCTTTTTCGACTAACGCAACTACAGCGCGGTTTGAACAAACCGAGTCAGCTTCTTTCAAATAGTAAAGTTCTAACAATGGTCTTCTCCTCGATAACTTTCACCTTCTCTTTAGGACTCAGCCTTTGATTATTTAAGGGTGTCCCTCCGGCAAATGCCGATAGGTATTAATAGCGGACCTGAAATTTTTGAGGCCAAGCATTTCGCGAATATCTTCAGCGCCATCCATCATTCTGGGTTCGGCAGGTATCCCCGAGCCGTTTGCGACCCGGTCATTTTTGGTAAAGGTTGCCGCAATAATTGAAGCCGCAGAGACGGCTGCAGGGCCCATAGAGTTTTCAAGTGTCTTTCTGGCGTTGTTGAGCGCGTTTACATCCGAACCGAGCAATGCATCAGAAAACGCCAACAATTCCACTCCACCTGGAAATTCTATATCGAGTTGGCGATCTACCAATGCCTTCAAATTAATATTTTGTCCCATCAATTTAGCACCCTCACGGAGTGCTTTGGCATGTCCGTTGGTTCAGTAGAAGCATTCATTGAGTGCTGATATTCGGGCAGCAACAATTTCTGCCTGAGGTCTCGTCAGACCATCATGATGCTGGTAATCAAATTCCATAAAATGAGCGGCCGGCATGTACTGAACTTCTTCCAATTCATGATGGGCCTTGAATTCTTCTGGAACTAAACTCAAACCCCGCATGATATACGGTTGCCATAGACCAAAGAGTTCCTTGGCAAGCTCTCCTCCGTCCGGAGGATTAGGTATGGTCGCTACCCAAGCATTTTCGATCTTTGCAGTTTCAGGACGTGCCCGCGATGGCGAACCCGCTTGCGCCTCGGGAAGAGGTCTTAAAGGGACGCCAATACCTCGTGCAAAAACATCGAAGCATGTAAAACGAGCTATGAGACCGAGAATTTCCACATATTCGACATCGGTAAGTCCTTCTCCAATTGCTTGGTCGTAAAAGACCTGGTCCATTTCTTTGGGTGATACGGCCAGACGACGAATGACGCGATGCGCAACCTCTGATAACTTAACATCCGGGGTCGCACCCGGATTATCTGGCTTTTCCATGACACCAGCTTCGTAGCCTGCTTGCCGAGCTTCATTGACGATAGCAATACGCAGTGCGGAAGTTCCCCAGGTGCCGGGCGATCCCAATTGTTCAAATTGGCGGGCGTGGATTTCAGATACATCCTCGTTTACAGGATATTTTGAATCATCGTAAAAGCTCATGTGAATTATCCTTAAAAATATTGGTATTAGTTAGCTGAAGCAGAACCAGGAATTGTCGGGTCGATACCCGCTGCGTAGGTCGCCTTTTTCCGCCACTCGATGACGGCCTCCTGAAATTGAGGTCGCTGAAGAATGGTTTCATACCATTGTGCCACCTCGGGATAAGGCGAAAAATCAAAACCCCCAGAGCTCAGCGTTGTGATGGTAGGTGACCAGGAAATATCGGCAAGCGTATAGGTGTTCCCCACGATGTACCCACCGTCTGCAATGGCGGCATTCATCTTTTTAAATGTCGTGTTAAGAAGAGCTACTGCTGCATCTGCGTCTTCGTCAGTAAAGCTTTTCCCTTGGCTGTGCTTGCCATGAAAGGCCAGCATTTCTGGGTCTTTTTGTAGTTTTTGATAAAGCGCTTCTTCCTCGTTGGTTTTCGGCAACAGCGCTGCATTGATCTTGTAATATTGAAAAGTCTTAATCGCTGGAAGATGCAAGTCACCGGATTGTTGTAGCCAGAAGTCAATTTCGTGCTGGAGGTCGTCGGGCACGCCTCGAAACCCTGGATCAGGATACTTGTCTTCAAGGTAAGCAAGAATATCGTTTGATTCGACGACGACTTCCCCATCATGCACGAGTGACGGGACAACTCCTTTGGGATTGATACCAAAATATTCTTCGGAAATGTTTTCTTTCTTGCCGAGGTCTATGTGATGATTTGTCCATTCGAGTTCCTTTTCCCCCATAAGTAATCGAACACGTGCCGAACAATTAGATCGTGCGGTATGATAAAGGTGTAGGCCTTCAAACGAGAGAACGGAGGTATTGGTCGGTTGAATGATTCCCATTTTTTGTCTCCCTGTATAAATCCGAATTGTGTTAAGGCGCGAACGGTGGCAACGGTGACGTCGTCTGGAGTTGCATCATCCGCCGCACCATGATTTCCATAAGGTCTGCTCGAATTTTCGAAGCACTTGGCTCGTCGAAGATGTTGGCATTCTCATCCGGATCGCCCGCAAGGTCATACAACTCGCTAAAATTGTCGTCAGGGGATAACGTCATGCGATGGCTGCGGGTAACCAGGGTGCGAAGGCCCGGAGGGGTGGATGTGCCGGGCTTAGGCTGGCCGGCGGCTTCTTCAATTATCAAACCGTCAGGTTCGGGATCGCTAAAGAGGTCTCGTCCCATGGCACCGTTGAACGGCTGAATTCCGGCCCGCTTCAAGATTGTTGTGGGGAAATCGATTGTTGAAGCCAAATCGTCGCGCACGGACGCTGTCGTACCGGGTTCTATCCATAAAGTTGGTACCCGAATTAGGCCTTGGTAGTGATGCATGCGCTTTAGCATGACCCCATGATCGCCACCGAGGTCGCCATGATCAGACATAAACACAACAACCGTATTTTCAAGCTGCCCATCGGCTTTCAGTTGAGTAAGGATTTCACCGACGGCATCGTCGATGAAGGAGATCATGCCGTAGGTAAGGGCTAGGAGAGCACGCAGTTCCTCTTCGTTGACCGGCATAGCAAACCCTCCTTTGCGTTTGTGTTTGCCTTCCGCGTACATGTTGTGAATCTGCTGGAGACGAGGGGTGGTAATCTGCTCAAAAGAGCTCGGCAATGGAATGTCATCCGGATCATACATATCAAAATATTTGCCCGGTGGCGTGAACGGGTGATGAGGATCGGTGAACGAAACCTGAAGGAAAAACGGTTGATCGCCTTTGGCGGCATTTGAAATGTAATCTTTTGAACGCTCGGCAATGAACTGCGTAGAGTAAAGTTCGGGCGGAACTGCCGTCCGCCACGCCTGCGGTCCTCGGGACCGTTGGTCGGGCAATGCATTTTCTGCACCGACAAGATTTTTGAAGTCCGGGTGTTGTTTCTCCGCCCAAGCCAGGTGATGCCCATCAGTGAAGTCGGCATGCCGGGTTACGAGTTCCGCGTGCTGAAAGCCATAGAAGCCATCGGTATAGGGCTCTTGGGCAAGTTCGCCGGAGGCGATGCGACGTTCGATCCGATAGCCCTCACTCCAACGGGAAAGCCGGAGCGCATCTTGTAATTCTTCGGGTGGTGCAGCGAGCTCATCATCTGCAATGTAGCCGTACATCGGATCAAGAGGTGTGTAGCCCTGCAAATGGGATTTGCCAATCAAACCCGTTTGATACCCATGGTGAGCTAGTACATCAACGAATGTCGTCGCTTCAAGATCAAGAGGGATGCCGTTGTTTATGCCGCGATGGTCAGATGCCATCTGCCCGGTCATGAGGCAAGCCCGATTGGGCATGCACACTGGGTACGCAACATAGGATCGGTCAAATCGGGCACCACGCGCCGCCAAGCCATCAATATTAGGCGTACGGATCACGGGATTGCCATAGCACCCTAAATGATCAGCCCTTAATTGATCACAAATTATGAATAGAAAGTTAGGTTGCTTCAAAATATTAGTTCCTTTCTTCCGTGATTCCTTTATCACGTGCCATAACTGTCTCTTACTTGTTGGTCCAACCCAAGGAGATCGGATGAGCCTTACGTTGCTCTTCGGGCTGGCCGACGTGTTTCCCCGACTCCCATCCGACCGGACGCAATACATTGTTCGCGAAATCGATTGATTCTTGGTCGGTCACTGTTCCGATCGTGTCGTTCCAGCGGTTTAGAAATCCACCACAGGCAATCACCGCTAAAATTTCGATGATTTGAATATCAGTGAAATGTTTGCGAAGTTGAACATAGTTTTCCGGTTCTACTTCGTTGGGCGCGACCCCGGCAGCGTAAGCTAGATCAAGCGCGGCTCGTTCGGGCTCCGAAAACAGATCAGAATCTTGATAGTTCCAAAGGGCCTGAATTTTCTCGTCGGAAACACCAATGGCATGCAGGTGATAAGAGCCATGCGATTGGCAATGCAGGCACCCACTCGCTAAGCTCGCGGCGGTGAAAACGAGTTGTTTGAGCTCGCCGGAAACTTCCCGGGTCGGAAAAACCAGTTTGAAAAGATTGTTCATCGACTCCCGCAGTTCCGGCCAGTTCTCCATTTCGAAGTTTTGCCGATCTTTGTACCCGTTTGATTCCATAATTTCTCCTATCGGTATCAGTTAAGAATGTTCCACGTCCAGATAGTTATTCGACAGCAGGAGTCTTAGCTATTTCGCGGTTAAATCTAATCTGGTGCCAAGCGATATAGGCCAAGGCAATTGCCGTTGCGGCCCAATGAATCTCCGGAATTGTTACCATGACCAAAAATGCGAGAGCAATTCGAAGGCCGGTCTCCCATATTGGCAATCGTCGTTGATCAAAGGCGATAACAGCGCTTGAGATTAAATAGATAAAGACCAAGACTCGGAATAATACCGTCAGGAAATCACCTATCGCGAAACTACTTCCTTCGGGAAAAACCACTGGCACGATCAAAATCACTGGGTAATAAGCAAAAATAAACGGCACGGCAAATTTTACCAGTCCGACCCGGAGAGCCATCATAGCTGTACGAATGGGTGGAGCATCAGCAATCGATGCAGCAGCGTAAGCGGCGATAGCAACTGGCGGCGTGATAGACGACGCAACAGCGTAATAAAGCACGAACAAGTGAGCGGCCAGGACCGTAAGCCCAAGGTTCTGCATTGCAGGTCCAAGAATTAGAACGATGGTAAGATAGGCCGGCAAAGTGGGCATGCCCATGCCCAGCATGAGTGCTGCGGCTCCGGTGACCAGGAGGGTCAAGAAAAGGCTGCCACCAGCAACGGCATCGATCAGAACGACGAAGTCTTTTGGCAATCCAGTTGCCCCCAAAACGGCGACGACGATGCCAACGACTGCGATTGCCATTAGTAATCGTCCGAAGGTTAGTCCAGCATAAGACAACGCCTCAATGATAATAAATGGCCGCTTACGAACTTCAGGATTAAAAAAACTCAAAGGTATGATTGCGAAGAAGGCCGTCATGCCCGAACCAGCGGCGGACAGTCCCTGCAATAGGGAGGTAATCACAACAACGACGGGAACAATGATCATGACAAGATTAACGTAGTCTTGAGAATTGACTTTAAGTTCTGGACGATCGAGATCCTCACTACCAACTTCCACGCCCAACCTCCGGGCTTCAAAAATGACGCTGGTGAATAGACTGGCGTAATACGCCAGAGCCGGAACCAGAGCGGCAGTGATGATCGTCAGATAGCTGATGCCGGTTAGATCAGCCATCACAAAGGCCGCTGCACCCATAATCGGTGGCATGATCTGTCCAGCACTTGATGCCGTCGCCTCTACACCTCCTGCAAAGGAAGGCGAAAAACCGCGCTGCTTAATCATCGGGATCGTAATGACACCGGTCGCCACCACATTGGTAACCGCGCCGCCGGACATGGTGCCGAACAGGCTAGACGCTAAAATGGCGGAATGAGCTGGACCTCCGCGAAACCCCTTGGTCACGTGGACAGCGAGTTTAATGAGCGAGCGCCCACCACCTGTCCGCTCCAGCATGGTCCCCAGCATAATAAACGGAAACACCGTGAAGATGATGATCCCCATGATAGTACCGAGGATACCGTCCCCTTGGTTGAACCAAAGGTCTTCAGAGGTCTCTGGCAAGTCGACCCGTGCTGTTTCAAAAATCCAAGGCCAATATTCACCCGTGTAAAAATAGACCAGAGCGAGAATGCCAACGATCGACAATGGGCCGCCCCAGGTTTTCCAACTCAGAATGATGAACAGACTTGCAGCGAGCAAGGAAATCCAAAAATGGAACATCCCGAGCTCTTCAAATCCACCTGTTTCCTCGGAGACTTGGAGACTGTAATACTCCCAGAGAACCCACCATGAGAGCAGCAATATTACTACATCAATGACGCGGCCAAGCCATTTGTAGTCTGGCCACTTTTCAGCAAAGGTGCTTGTGAACGAACTATTTGCAAGCACAAGAAATACGGCGGCGCCCACGAATATCGGACGAAGGACAATGGCGGGAAAAGGACCAATGGGTGCGAAAAGTCCATAGGTTGGCATTGAGTTCAGGACGCCGGTTAGGGCAATAACCAGGGCGACGGCAAAAGCCGCGTAATTCAAAAGGCGCAGACCCGGGTCTTGTGAAACTTTTTCGTTCATGAAAATCCCCTGCTTTGATGCGGCAGTTTGAAAAATCAAATTCGCTATCACTATAGGAGATGGCCGCGCATTGCGCGCGACCATCTAGCTATTAATCCGGCAACTTTATATCAGTGCCGTTAGGAATAATCTTAGCTACCCGGAACTAATTTCGCCGGAATTTTCTTACCTTTTTCCTTGTAAAATTTAATGGCACCCGGATGAAGCGGAATGTTGCCAGCGGTAAATGGGTCATCCAACGAAATATCACGCAAAGTTACTGCTGATTTTTGCATCTCAGGAAGGTTATCAAAAATCGTTTTCGTGATTTTATAGACAAGCTCGTCGCTCATATCTTTTCGCACGGCCAATTGATGGCGGAAACCATCCGTAATGGTGTCTTTGTCATTGTCGGTCTGGTTATTATAAGTTCCGGCTGGGATCGTCATAAGTTGACGGCCGCCACCCTTTACAAATTTCGCCATTCCTGGTGCTTTCGGATTAACATTAAGTAGGCGGAATTTCCGCTTAGCACCAAGCTGGTCAATCGATGCTGCACCGACACCTGCTGGACGGACAAAGACATCCAGCTTGCCGTCAGACATGGCTTGAATGCCGGCGTTCCAAGGCATCCGGATTTCCTTGTAGTCTTTTTTGTTTATGAGACCGGAATTGAGCTTGATTGATTGAATAGCAACCGGAGACGCGCCGCCGCGAGGAGGCCCAACAAAAACCCGCTTACCTTTTAGGTCAGCCCAGGTCTTGATACCGGAATTAGCCCAGACCATGTAGTGACGAACACCCGCGCCATACGCCATGATCAGACGAATATTGTCGATCGCTTTTTTAGCCGGTCCAGGTATTTTCTTATAAAAGCGCGTACCCTTATGCATCCAGGGAACCATGACGGGTGGTACGACCGATACGTCAATTTTACCTTGGCCAAGTTTTAGAGCCGATTTGGTCAGAGTTTGCCCTTCATTTACTTGCAAATTGACGCCGATCTTTTTTTGAAGAACGGTCGACATAATGATCATGAAGGTATGGTTCACTGAACCAACACCGCCGGTATCACCTTTCAAAATGCCTTGAGCCGAAGAATAGGATGGTGCAAGAGCCAAGGCCCCCGCAGCTAAACCAATCGTCAATGATTCACGTACATATTTCTTGGTAAACTGAAACATAGTTTGAACTCCTCTCCAGAATAAAAATCTTAAAGCCTTGCTTCTCGGTTAATTTGCTTTGGAGCAATTATTTTCAGCGCCTGTTTGTTTCTCAATTTTCTACTTAGCGTCTATGAGCGTCTTTAACTCTTGCTCAAATTCGTCGACATCAAAATACAGCGGTCCCATTCCGCCCTGATATGCAATTTTTCCATTGCCATCGATTGCATATAGACGATCCGGCCAGGACATATATTTTTCCTCTGCTTCGTTTTCCATATTATCCATCAACATCGGGAAGGAAAAATTGTACCGAAGCATACATGCCGAAGCGACTTCTGCTCGTTCATCGCTTGTCGTCGGTTGCTCAAAAATAACGTCCTCATCCAAATTTCGAAGAACTTGATCCTCTCCTTCGGCATGGGCTTCACGGATGTAGACGCTATAGAACTTTACTTTTCCGTCATAGGCTTTTGCGAGTTCGTCGAGGCGCACGGCCCCGTCTCTAAAAGGCGGTCAGGTGTAAGACCCGAATATTAGTCCAATCGGTGAGCCAAAATTCGAAGAAAGTTTAATCATCTCGCCGGTACGCTTGCCGTGATCATCTAGTCTTTCCGCCTCAAAATCAGGCGCATCTTCCCCGACTTTAGGTGCCTTTTCACGATCATTGACGACCCGCTTTTCAATAAATCGGCGGAGTTCGTCCCGTGTTTTGCCTCGCGTCTCAAGCCATTCATCAGTAGCATTGAGTACAATTTTCTCAAATTTTTCAGGTAGTTCGACCGACATTACGAGATAGCCTCCTTCTATTGCATTGACTTATTATTATGTAAGATAAACTTAAATTAGATGTGATATAAACTTCATAATTCTTACCAATGAGATTAGAATATCTTAACTATGGGCAAATTTACCAAACTTCCGCCTCTCAACGCGCTTCGTGGCTTTGAAGCTGTTGCGCGGCATATGAGTTTTAGTGCGGCAGCGAAGGAACTTCGAATCACTTCGGCGGCCATCAGCCAGCAAATCAAAAACCTGGAAGATTTTCTTGGTGTCCGAGTATTCAGTCGCGAAGGACGGCAGATTAAATTGACGGAAACGGGTCACCGGATTCTGCCAGGCGTTGAAAAAGGGTTTCAAAATTTGGCTGACGCTTTGCAACCCTATTTAATCACTACTTCAGCGGCCTATCTGTCATGCAGTACTGTCGGAGCATTTGCGTCAAGGTGGTTGGTGCCTCGTCTTACCGACTGGACGGCTCTGCATCCTGATATCGATGTGCGAATTTCGGCCACCGGTGAATTGGTGGACTTTGAAAGAATGGGCGTCGATATGGCCATCCGACTTGGAACGGGAGATTGGGGTGAACTTTATAGTGAGAGGCTCCTGTTGGAAGAAGTCGTACCGCTATGTAGTCCCGACCTTCTCAAGGGAGAAATGCCGTTGCACGTTCCGACGGATTTAAGCCGGCATCAACTTATCCATTTCACACCCCCCTTCGGACAACTCAATACCAAGTGGTCAGATTGGATAGAAATTGCTGGAGTCGAAGAAATCGATCTGTCTCGGGGATTATTCTTCAACGATGGATCCATGGCACTGAATGCTGCTACGCGCGGCCAGGGTGTCGTACTCGCCCCACGCGTGCTGGCTACCGAAGAACTATCAACCGGCACGTTGGTAATTCCGTTCAATATCAAACTACCGACGGATTTAGCCTGGTACATTGTCACACCCACAATCAATTTAAAACGGCCGGAAGTTACGGCATTTTGTGATTGGCTGTTTAGTGTGGTCGAAGAATAATACTAATCCAATCATTGTGCCGGTGCCAAAGGCGCGTCATTAAACGCGTGTGGCTAACTTAAGCTTACTCGATATTTTTTGGATAAAGTGATTTTACGCGGGCGCCGCCGAAAACTTCCCAGCCGACAATTTCAAATTCGTTGTCGACGCGAACCTGGAAAATAACTTCACGGCTTCCATCTCTTTTCATTTCGCGAATTCTGCCCCAGGTCGCAAGGTCGTTTGGATGCCATTCAGCTCGATTCCACGAATCCCACATCAGGTCAGCAATTGTTGCTTTTCCAAGCCGATCTAATTCCGGCCCTTCAGGTGTGCAAAATGAATCTATCACCAGCATGTTGTCCGTTTCCGGGAGTCGGTGCGCATCACCCATGGCCCAGGATATGACCCTATCTTCTGAGCTGTCATCTCCCGAGACCCAAACTTCTGAGACTTCCATTTTGTCCGGATCAACGAGATATTCGACTGCGCGGGAAAAACACTCGGCCGGTGGCGCTGAGGGTCCATGGAAAGGCATTGCACGGCAGACACTGTTATCATACATGACAAATTGATTCTCACCCGTGACCCTTGGATTGTGTCCATGATAATGCCAGCGGAGTTCATGCGTGGGCGTCAGCAGCTTGTCTTTTAACGCGCCTTCCCAGCCGGCGTGGTCACCAAGAATCCAAATAATTTCCTTGGATTTTCGATCAATCTTGATGATTGCATCCTGATGGCGGAGAGAGACTAAAATACTGTCGTCGTGCTCATCATAAGTCACACCGTTGCCATGCGACCAATCCAGATGATTGGGAAACCCACGGGTATGCCAATAGGTATCCATCAGATGATAGCCAATGCGCATGGGATCAAGGTGATCAAACGTATTCCAATTCCAAACGATTTCACCGTCGGGGGTGAACTCAACAATATTATCGCCGACCACCTTTTGCGTGGCGCGTGGCGCGTCCGGATCGTCCTCACTGGTATAATAATTTTCAATTTCCTTGGCATTTGCAGTGAGCGCCAGGTAATTACCATTTGGCATTTCATGAGGTTGGTGATGAAGGCTATCAGCTTCGATGCCGATTGAATTTTCCACAGGTCCCCACGGACGGTTTGTGGCATGGAATTGATTGATAACGTTGCCACACATATCCATTTCGATTGAACGAAAATTTACATGATGAAAAAAGAGGTTTCCATTAGATAGCTGATGAACCCCGGCTATGCGACTATCAGCAATATAATACCAGACGATCTCCGCTTCTTCGTCCAAGGCAACTAGAAGGCTCCATCTGTTTTGAAACTGAAATTGTTTTTGGGTCATAAAGATTGCTCGCATAGCTGGACGACGGCGAATAGAAAGCAGCGTATATCCTTCTTCCATCTCACCAATATTGCAGGTCTCCAGACTAAAGCGGGGAATTGTCGCAGCATCTTCGGGAAGGCGCGGTGTTGTGTAGGTTAGCTCAACAGGTTCTAATAAAGTGCCGTCTTCCGCTGTTAGCGTTACGGTAATGCGATGCTCGGTATTGGCACGCATACCGATAATAGGTAATCCAAGTTCAGGAGAATTCTCTGGTCCGTAAGAAACGGCACGCTGTTTGCGCCCATCATCTACATTAAGTGTCGTTGAAACACCTACATCAGTTTTGAAATACACCATGGCTACTAATGGTGCATTCTCGTTCGGATTTTTTTCAACGTGAGGGTTTTCAATATATTTGACCATGAATTTTTCCTCCCAATATATTTCAATAAATAGTCTCGGCAGTTCATTATCTGAATCGTCTAATCACACTTAACGAATTTAGACCAGCAAATTTTTTGTCATCACAATCGGATTTAGAGGTCTATTTCTTGCCATTTTTAAGACTAAACGATATCCCCTGGATGTCCGCTTTGAGTCATTAAGCGACCATTCTCAAACCCAGTGATTAAGGTCGTTTTTCAAGCCAACAGCGGACTGAAGTGGGTTATTCGGTAAACTGTGCTACCAACCAGTTGCGAAACTTGCTGATATTCTTATGCTCGAGTTGTGCGTATGGAGCCACTAATTGCCAACCAATTTCCGGGTGCCTAATACCATCAAATGGGATGACCAATTGACCGTTTTTGATTTCGTGGTCAACAAGCGAACGCAGAGCAAGAACAACTCCCTGTCCAGTAATCGCTGCACTAATGGCCGAACTCAGATTATCAAAGAATAATCCTCTTTCAGCATCGACATCATCTATTCCGTTCAAGTCCAACCAGCTTTTCCATCCGGTTCGTACATCTCCAACTATTGGCGTAAAATGGATCAACGTATGATGACATAATTCTGCGATATTTTTCGGTGAGGGGTCACCATCTACAATTTCCGGATGGCAAAGCGGTACTATACTGTCCCGGATCAGAAGCTCACTATGGTATCCAGAGTAGTCTCCGTCTCCCAATCGAATAGCGAGATCAATCTGGTCTCGTTCAAAATTGACCAGTTGTCCGCTCGTCGACACACGAATATCAATTTTCGAATTAAGTTGCCGCCATTGACCCAGACGTGGGACAAGCCACCGCGTTGCCAAGGAGCTTACTGTACTAATAGATATGTAGGTTCGCTCCGGTTGATCTAAAATTTCTGTGAAGGCATCTTCGAGCTGCTTCAAACTCTCGAAAATGCGAAACTGTAAATCCTTTCCCATGGGCAAAACGCGAACATTTCTCCCGACCCGCTCGAATAGTGGCATCTGAAGCCTTTCCTCTAGTTTTCTAACCTGTTGACTTACCGCGGCGGGTGAAATGGCAAGTTCATCGGCGGCTTGAGCAAAGCTGTCGAGACGGGCTGCAGCTTCAAAAACACGCAGACTGTTTAATGGAATTTTTTTAAGCCGGTCTAACATTAAATAGATTTACTTATCAGTTACAAAACCAAAACACGTTATTAAAACTAGAATAATACCGATATCATGGAATAATTAATTAAGAAAATCTATGTAATTCCGACGAGCAGGACAGGTAAATTCAATGACCAAGTTCACGACTCTACCCCGTATAGAAAAAAATCCCAATGAACGAGCACCCCTCGTAGCTATCATACGATTCGAGACAGACGAGCCGGTAACCACAAACCTTGAGATCGATGACGGTCACAAAAAACGCGATGTTACCTATGGACCGGAACATGACCCACAAAATGGGCTGCCTCTCATTGGTATGCGTGCCGATACGGAGCACAAGATTGCCGTAACAGCTGGTAATGTCGTTCTGGACGATCTCACCTATCGTACGCCACCACTCTCTGCAGATAGTGTTGAGATGCCGAGTTTTAACTGCGTGACTTCGCACCCCGAAGAAATGTCGGAGGGATACACCATCCTAAGCATCCGGCGCGGTGCCACCACACGCGCAGTTTGGATGCCACCCGGTCAATTTGCCTTCATGCGTGATTGGTCAATGCTGGTGGCACTGGATGAGGAAGGTGAAGTCGTCTGGTATTATAAAGCTGACTCACGGATTGCCGGGGTGCACAGGCTGGCGAATGGTAATCTCTTTTATCACCACGTTGATTTCCGATCTGTGGAAATCGACATGTGCGGCAATACAATCCGCACATTTTATGCCGATAAGCGTCCTTTTTGTCCCATGGATGATCCGGACGCAATCGGCATAGATGCCCAGAGCCTACACCATCAACCTCATCAGATGCCGAACGGCAATTTTCTAGCACTCACGGCCAATGCGCGCGAGATCGAAAATTATTATACGTCAGAAACTGACCCCGATGCACCGCGCCAGACCCAGACGGTGGTTGGCGATAAGATCGTTGAGTTTACGCCTAACGGAGAGGTTGTTTGGGATTGGAACACTTTCGATCATCTCGACATCTGGCGTTATGGCTATCTTCTAATGGAGGTCTATTGGCACACTCGCGGTTTTCCAAAATCACTCGATTGGTCCCATGGTAACGGAGTCAGCTACGATCCTTATGACGACAGCGTATTGATATCGCTCCGCCATCAGGACGCGGTTATCAAAATTGATAAGGCCAGCAAGGAAATTAAATGGATATTGGGAGATCACAAGGGATGGGAAGGTGAATTTAAGCAGAAACTTCTAACGCCTACGCACGATTTCCGATGGCATTACCATGGTCACAACCCAAGGGTCACGGGCGAAAACAGATTTGTCATGTACGACAACGGCGTTGTCCGGGCAATGCCGCCGGACCCAATAGCTCCGCCTCACCAATGTTTTGCCCGGGCGGTGGAATATGAGGTGAACCCCGACACCATGGAAGTAACCGAACTTTGGACGTCGTCGGATGATGATGATCCTGAACGTGTGATTTCCTTCGCAATGGGTGATGCTCATCGGCTCGAAAACGGCAATATGCTGGTTATCGATTCTGTGTGCCTACCACAGCGCGAACAGCTTAACCGGCGCGTCACTGTAAGTGATTTGACCTGGAATCAAAAACGGCGTGACGAATGGCACCCGGCAGACTTTGCAAACTGGTCGCGCATTCGAGAGATGAAGCATGAGGGGTCGCACGAAGTAGTTTTTGAGGTACATGTTAAACACCCCCACGAACTCATGCTTTGGGAAACTTACGGCGGCACCCGAGTCAATACTCTCTATCCCGAAGGTATCTCCGAAAGCTGACGGGTTTACCTAGTGGAGTGAGTCCCGGCTCTGTCCGGTTTGGGTCATAAGCAGAATATCTTAAAAGTCTCGCTAAAGGTCCGTTTACCGGTTCGTTGCGGGCCTATTCGCCTTGCACTTTTAAACCGATTTGAGCGAAGCTATTGCAATATTTTACTTTCATTTACCGTTAAACATCGCCTCCCTCTATCAGCTTTAGGTGCATAGCTTGAAGCATTTGTGGTATTGATAAACGATGTCTCAAACGTTTCCAGACCCTGATCCTTTTCCCGAGGACCTAATTGATAGGCTTATTCAACAATTAGATATTTCTGCTTCTAGAACGGAGCAGTTTCGGGAAGATTTGCGGGATTTGCCTTTCGAGGTTCAAACCTACCAAGCCCGAAACTTCATCCCCCAAAAAGCCCAATTGATCCGTGAGCTATCTCCTGTTGTAAATGCAGGTGTCAAAATTCTAAACAAGCTCAACGCGGCAAACGTGACCGGTAAAATGCCGTTGCACCCTGATCAAATCTCTCCTCAAAATGCTCAAATTCTCTGGGAGTATGCCCGCAACCTAAACCCGAGAAATGCCGGTGGCGCAGTTGACGACGGAAGTGCCCGCGAAGCCTTTCAGGCTGATATTCAGGCAGTTGCGCGACTCAGAACGGCAATTCAGAACACATTAAATTGCCTGGAACTGGAGCAAGAGATCGGCAAAGGAGGTGACCGAAGCGAAGGCGATGTAGCACTTTGCCTCACCTTAAAACTGCTACTGGTTGTCTATGAGGATGCAACAGAAAAAACAATTGGATTTACGACCAACTCAATTGACGACAAAACCTACGGCCCCTTGGTCGAGTTTATACAAACCTGCCTAGAGGTCGTCGGATGGGATATCTGGAGTACGAGTTACCAGCACATGTCGTCGCTTTACTGGATACCTATCTCAATACGTATCGTCCCATTCTTCTAAGAGGTGAGGATGCGGGCTGGCTGTTTCCAGGATCTATTGAGGGCCGACATAAGCATGAGGTCTCTCTCCGCGAGAATCTCTGCAAGGCCGTCAAAAAACACACCGGATTGACGGTGAATCCTCATCTTTACCGGCACCTTGCCGCCTTCTTTTATTTGCAGGCCAATCCGGGTGATTATGAAACCGTAAGGCGTCTCCTCGGGCATAAATCTGTCGATACGACGATCACCTTCTACGCCGAGTTCGATACCTTGGCTGCCCGCCGGTTATATACGGACCACATCCTCGACCGAAAGTTTAATCTGAAGGAGCGGGACCGTGGCTAAATCCGTTGAATTAATCCGGCGCGCCCTTCCCTTTAACGACTGGCCCGCAGAAGACCAGCGGCTCTGGGATAAGGCAATTCAAGAAGGTGATCTCTTCAATGATGCAGGTCCGGCAGCTCATTGGCGGCCAAACACGCGCAGAAGCTACGCTTTTGCCTATGGTCGGTGGCTGAGATTCATCAAGCGCCGCTATCCGGCACTTTTTACCGAATTACCGCCGGATCGCCTGACCCGAGAAATTATCTTGAGTTACGTTGAATTGCTTAAAGAACAGAAGCTCAATCCGACGACCATCTGGGGATACGTCAATGATCTAAATAATGTTGTTTATCGGCTTATGCCGGGAACTGATTGGACCTGGCTGCGTCTAGTCGCCAATCGTCTGCATCTTGTCGTTCGCCCCAGGCCAAACCTCGAATCCCAACTGGTGCCGATCCAATCGCTCTATGAGTTGGGTATTGATCTCATGGAACCATCCGAGAGCAAAAAGCTTCGTAACTCTTCCTACAATCATATCTATTTTAGAGATGGTCTCATGATAGCGCTTTTAGCCTCAATGCCGGTCCGCCTGCAAAACTTTGGCAATATTATTATCGAGCAACACCTCAAGAAAACGCCGAGCGGCTATTTGCTGATTTTTCCAGGAGATGAAGTTAAAAACCACCAGCACATTGAAGTTGAAGTGTATGAACCCCTTGTTCCATATATAGAGCGGTATCTTGCTTATCATCGCCCAAAGTTACTTGGTGAAGATGAAACCGATTATCTCTGGGTGTCCAAGATCGGCAAGCGTCTTAAACCCAATCATGTAAGCGAGCGTATTACCAAAGTAACGCGGCGAGAACTCGGCAAACCAATAACGCCCCATATGTTCAGGCACTGTGCCGCGACCAGCATTGCTGAGACATCGCCAGAACTTGCTCGGATCATCAAACCCCTCCTGGCCCATACAACAACAGCGACCAGCGAGATTTATTACAATCGGGCCAGTGTCCTCAAAGCCAGCCAACTCCACACCAGCGCTATTCAAAGTATTCGAGAGAATATATCCAAATTAGACCTGGATGAGGTGGCTTAATGCGGGCCGCAATATATGCCAGATACTCATCCGATCTTCAGTCTGAAACCTCGATTGATGACCAAGTTCGATTATGCCGTGAACGCGCTGAACGCGAAGGTTGGCAGATTGTTGAGGTCTTTACCGACTACGCCATCAGTGGCGGCAGTTTAAATAACCGCCCGTCAATGTTGTCCTTGTTGGGTCAAGGCAAACAACAACGCTTTGACGTGGTCATTGCAGAAGCCCTGGATCGTATTAGCCGCGACCAGGAAGACATTGCCGGTATCTATAAACGTCTTAGTCACGCAGACATTCAAATCCACACTCTCTCTGAAGGCGACATTAACGAACTTCATATTGGCCTCAAGGGCACGATGAACGCGCTGTTCCTGAAAGACTTGGCGGATAAAATCCGTCGCGGACAAAAGGGCAGAACGATTAAGGGAAAAGCCTCATGCAGTGTCGCCTATGGCTACGATGTGGTTAAAGAATTGAATGCGGATGGCGAAATAGAACGTGGACAGCGCAGAATTAACCCTGTGCAAGCTGAGGTCATTCGGAGGATTTTCAATGATTATTCGTCGGGAATTTCACCTAGGGCAATCGCTAAAAAATTAAATGGGGAAAATATTCCTGCACCTAGGGGCGGACAATGGAATGCCAGTACTATCAATGGAAATCGCAAACGACGAGACGGCATACTCTGGAATGAGCTTTACATTGGTCGGCTAATCTACAATCGCCAAACCTTTGTAAAGGATCCTGAATCTGGCAAGCGCATTCCAAGACCCAATCCAGAGTCAGATTGGGTAGTCGTTGAAGTGCCTGAGCTTCGAATTGTCGAACAGGAAACCTGGCAGCGCGTCCGAGACATCAAGGCCAAACACGCGGACCACAAAGCACACCTTCATCGCCGACCAAAACATCTACTGTCCGGAATAATCAAATGTGGTGTTTGTGGTGGATCATATACAGTAATAGGGGAGGATAGGTTTGGTTGCACGACGCGCAGAGAGAAAGGAACCTGTTCCAACAACAAGACGATATCTGCGAGCAAGCTAGAAAAGCACATTTTGTATGGCATCAAAGAACAGATGCTTGCGCCAGAATTAATCCAAGAATTTGCGGATGAGTTTCGGCGGGAATTTAAATCTCTTCAAGAAATCATTACCAAAAATAACAAGAAGCTGGCCAGTAGCGCCAAGAAACTAGATATGCGAATTGAACATATTGTGAATGCGATTGAAAATGGGGCGGATTTTGAACCTCTGAAAAAGCGCCTTCAAGGATTAGAGCAAGAACGATTGACTGCTCAGAGCTCAGCACCTGAGGTTGACAAATCAATTTTGAAACAAATCGACCCCGATCTTGCGGATATTTATCAGCAGAAAGTTACCAATCTAGAACTTGCTCTCAACCAAAACACTGAAGTGAGACAGGAGGCCGTTCCTCTTCTGAGGGCCTTAATCGACAAAGTTGTCCTGCATCCTGGTGAAAAACGAGGTGAACTGACTGTTGAAATGCATGGACAGATGGCAGCTATTGCCAACCTCAACTTCCAGAAAAAAGAGGGAGAAGTTGGGGTAAAGGTGGTAGCGGAGGAGGGACTCGAACCCCCGACACGCGGATTATGATTCCGCTGCTCTAACCAGCTGAGCTACTCCGCCACACTTTATTTATCGCCCCGCATCAGCGACGGCTTGGGGGTGTATATTTTTACCTACCCCTTAAGTCAAGCGCCTATCGCAGCGACTAAAAGTACATCTAGTTAACAACGGGTGATGGCGCTAAAAAACTGCAGCGGGCAATTAAAAAATTTTCGAATTTTCGGCAAGTTGACATAAACTTCCCACGATTAATGCGACTGTTAAGCTTTATGTTGAATCGATCAACCAAATCCTTAGCAACTCTAATTTTAGAGAAAATAAAGTGCAGCTTATCTACATCTTGGCGATAGAGCCGGTATTTTTGCTCAATCGCGGTTGATCCAACAACGGAGGCAAGCACAGTAGGATTGGTCAGCATACCATCTACCCGCCCATATTCATGCATTTTTGGCAGCAGTCCAAATTTCGGTACCGCCACAATATTGGCTTGGTATTTAGGATCATCCAGCAGCAGGCGCAATCGATCAGTATAATGCCAGCCGATGACAACGCCCAGCTTGTGACCAGCATCCAAGAACGCCTTTAAAGATTGAGCTTTAATTGGCGAATCCCGTTTGACCGCCAGGACATGCGGCTGACCACGATACGTGTGAGAATAATGCGCAAACTTTTTACGTTCCGCTTTTAAACTTGCCCCCATTGTCACATCTAACTGACCATCTTGAATTTCTTTAACTGTCCGCGCCCAAGGCCCCTCGACAAATTCAACAGAACAGCCAATATCACTGAGAACGGTGGTTAGAAACTCGGCATCAATACCAATCACCGCCCCAGCACTATCCCGATAGTGAAACGGTTTATCTTGTTCATAGCCGACGAGAAGACGGCAAGGCCCGGCAGCTTGAGATGGCTCAGCCCAATAAAATAAATGCAGCAAGGAGATAGTCACGACGCTTAGTCGGACGATGAACTGATTCAGGTAACTGCACTTCATTGGGGCCATATCAAAATCTGTTAATGCTCTCGTTTTAAACTTAGGCACTATTTTCATGCAATAGTATGCATAAGATTTTATTTATGATCCACGCTTATTATTTTGATGCAGAACTTGAACCGGTGATCCAGCCGCCACCGAGCACGCGGTCTCCCGCGTAAAACACGCAGGCTTGCCCGGGTGCGATGCCGGCATAAGGCGAGTGCAGGGTTACCTCGGCACCCTCCTCCTTTGCCTGTACCGTTGCCGGCAGGAGCGGTGTCATTGAGCGCAGTTTGACGGTCACCTCAAGCGCCTCAGCACCCAAGGGTTCATCGCCCAGCCAATTAACATCCGTAATGCTCACCTGTTCCTGCAAAAGCGCGTCCTTCGGGCCAACGACAACGCGATTGGTTTCAGGCTCCAGTTTCAGCACATAAAGGGGATCACCACCGCCGATATTGAGGCCGCGGCGCTGGCCGATGGTATAGTTGATAATACCGTCATGAGGGCCGAGCACCCTGCCCGCCTGATCAACAATATCGCCTGGCTCAACCGCGTCCGGGCGCATGTTTTTAACCACGGCTGCATAGTCGCCATCCGGCACAAAGCAGATGTCCTGACTGTCCGGCTTATCTGCAACAGCCAACCCTAGGCGCTCGGCCTCAATGCGGGTTTCGTCTTTGCTCATACCGCCCAACGGAAAGCGCAGGAAATCCAGCTGTTCCTGGGTTGTGGCGAAAAGGAAATAGCTCTGGTCTTTGAGATCCAGGGCGCCCCGGTGCAGCTCAGCTTTTTTGGCGCCGTCAATGCGCTGGACATAATGCCCGGTCGCCAGAGCATCGGCTTCCAGTTCTTTGGCACGCTGGATAAGATCGCGGAATTTCACCGTCTGATTACAACGCACGCAGGGGATCGGTGTCGCACCGGCCAAATAAGTGTCGGCAAAATCTTCCATCACGTCTTCACGGAAGCGGTCTTCGTAATCCAAAACGTAATGCGGGAAGCCGCAAGCGTCAGCGACGCGGCGGGCATCATAAATATCCTGGCCGGCGCAGCAGGTGCCCGGCCGGGCCACTGCATTGCCGTAATCAAACAGCTGCAAGGTGATGCCGATGACATCGTAGCCCTCTTCGTGAAGCAAGGCTGCCGTCACGGAACTATCGACGCCTCCCGACATTGCCACTACGACGCGGGTGTCTTTCGGGTCTTTATATATGCCTAAGCTATTTGTCATTTTATTCTACATCCAAGCCCATCTGCCAGAAGGCGATTTCGAGCCGGGTTGCCTGATTAAAGGTCTTCGAGAGCGCCTCAAGCCGTCCATCGCCGCCGCGTGTCACTAACAAATGATCCAGCTGCTCAATTTCAGCACGCGCAACCGCCTGATAGTCATCGGAGGCGTACATCTCAATCCACGCTCCGTAAGGATTTCCTGCGGCATTGTCACTGAGCGCAGCACCAATTTCCGCATAACCGATTATGCACGGGGCCAATGCTATATGTAGGTCCAGAAGATCGCCCGACAAGCCTTTTTCCAACACATAGCGCGTATAGGCCATGGTTTCGGCCGCTTCCGGCAAAGCTTCCATGTCGGCTTCGCTCAAGCCCCAATCGGCACAGAATTTTACATGCAAATCCATTTCGAGATCAACAATCGCCGCTAGGCCGCCGGCTGCTTGTTTAATATCGGCCAAATTCTCGGCTTTATACGCCGCCAGGGCATAGGCGCGTGCGAAATGGATCAGAAACAGATAATCCTGACCGAGATAATGTTTAAAGCTGGCCTCGACGAGCGAGCCGTCCGCTAATTGAGCCACAAAGTCGTGATGGATATATGCCTCCCAGGTCGCCTGGTTCTTCGACTTCAAACGTTCAAAGAGGCTCATATCATCAGATTATGGGTTTCGGCCGGCAAAGTAACGACCAGCCCATCCAATTCTTCGGTCATCTCTACTTGGCAGCAGAGCCGGGAGGTTCGGGTCAGACCATGGGCAAGGTCGAGCATATCCTCTTCCTCCTCGGTAACTGGCTTTAGCTTATCGTACCAGTCGGGAGAGACAATGACATGACAGGTCGAGCAGGCTAGCGAACCTTCGCAGGCGCCTTCGATATCAATATCGTTAGCCTGGGCAATCGTCATCACGGATTTACCGACCGGCGCCTCTACTTCAGTTGAATTGCCGCTCGAATCTAGAAAAGTAATTTTGGGCATGAGATCTCTATTAAAATAATGAATTAGCCAACGCTAAAGGATTCACCACAGCCGCAGCGGCCCGTTTCGTTGGGATTGTCAAAGACAAAACTCGACTGCAATTTATCCTCAACGTAATCCATCGTCGAGCCAAAAAGATACATCATCGCCAAGGGATCAACAAAAATCGTCACGCCATCCTGTTGAATTTCGTCTTCCAGCGGTTTTTTCTCTTCGGCATATTCAACCAGATAGCTATGGCCGTTGCAGCCCATTGTCGTGACCCCGACACGCAAACCCAATATGGGTTTTTCAGATTTATCGATCAGCGATTTAGCCCGCTTAATCGCGGCGTCGGTTAAGGTAATTTGATTACTTACTGTAGTACTGGCGTTCATTATTTGATTCCTACCTCTCAAACAAACGACTTGGTGATATTTAGTTTTATATAGTCTAAAAGAACCCGAGTGCGAGCTTGGCATCCTCTGACATTTTATCCATATCCCAGGCCGGCTCCCAGACGAGATAAACTTCTATCTCACCCGTGCCGTCTACCGAGGCAGCCGCATCAGCCACCTGTTGCGGCAAAATACCGGCGACCGGGCAGCCAGGCGCCGTTAGTGTCATGTCAATTTTAATATCACCGTTTTCAGCAATATTTAGTTCGTAAATCAAGCCGAGCTCATAGATATTGACCGGAATTTCGGGATCATACACCGTCCGCAAAGCGTCCGCGATGGCTTCTTCAGAGGGCACGGTTTTGCCCTCTTCTTTGGGCTGACCAGCTTTTCCAACCAGGCCGCCTTCGCTCAATATTTCCGGGTCAATGTCGCCACCACCCATCGGCGCGCCAAATCCTGGAGAGCCGGTTGGTCCATGTAAACCGGAACCAGGGCTATAACTCGGAGGTATTGTTTTTTCATCCATAATCTTAATCTCGTTCTATCGTTGTTTTATTCAGTCGACGTAGCGGTTTCGCCATGCACGGCTGCATTCATTGTATGCCAAGCCAGCGTCGCGCATTTAACCCGCATGGGGAATTGCCTGACGCCGGACAGCACCATTAATTTATCCAAATCATCTTCAAATTCTTCCGGTGTATCACCGATTTCCTCGCCCGTGCACAATTTGTGAAAGGTATCGAACAGCGCATCAACTTCGGTGACTTTCTTACCGCGCACGATATCGGTCATCATTGAGGCGGAAGCAACCGAGATCGCACAGCCACGCCCTTCAAAGGCCGCATCTTCGATGCTTTCATCTTCCCCGACTTTGACGAAAACCGTCAGGCGGTCGCCACAGAGCGGGTTATTCCCATTGGCCTCACAGGTAGCGTCCTCCGGATGACGGAAATTACGTGGATTCTTGCCATGATCCAAAATAACTTCCTGATAAAGCTCGCGAATATCGTCTTCCATTAGCCGAATATTTCCTTCACGTAATTAAGCGCATCGACCAATTGATCGATGTCTGTAGTATTGCTGTACATGCCTAGCGAGGCGCGCGCGGTTGCGGCAACGCCATAACGATCCATCAAGGGCTGGGCGCAGTGATGACCGGCCCGAACGGCAACGCCGCGGGCATCAATGATGGTGCCGATGTCATGGGAATGAATTTCACCCAGCATAAATGAAATAATGCCGGCCTTATTGTCAGCCTGGCCGATAATCGTCAAATCTTCAATGGCCGAAAGCTGCTCGGTCGCATAGGCCAGCACACCTTGCTCATGGGCAGCGATGTTGGCCAAGCCAATGTTTGAGACATAATCAATGGCCGCCGCCAAACCAACCGCTTCGACGATCATCGGCGTGCCCGCTTCAAAGCGGGCCGGGGCCTCACGATAGGTGGTTTTCTCAAAGGTAACATTTTCGATCATGTCACCACCGCCTTGATAGGGCGGCATGGAATTTAATAGATCTAGCTTACCCCAGAGCACGCCGATCCCGGTCGGCCCGTAGAGTTTGTGGCCCGTAAAAGCATAGAAATCCGCATCTAAATCCTGCACATCGACGCCTTCATGGACGATACCCTGAGCGCCATCAATCAATACCTTAGCGCCTTCGGCGTGGGCGAGGCGAACAACGTCTTTGACCGGCACAATAGTGCCAAGCACATTCGAAACCTGAGTGATCGCCACCAGTTTGGTTTTTGGGTTCAAGAGCTTTTCAAACTCATCCAGCAGGAAGTTACCGGCATCGTCGATGGGCGCGATCTTGATCTCAATACCGATAGCGTCCCTGAGCAGCTGCCACGGTACAATATTGGCGTGATGCTCCATATGACTGATGATGATCTCATCACCGGCGCTTAAGAATTCGCGGCCATAAGAATGTGCAACCAGATTGATAGCCGCCGTCACATTGCGGGTAAAAATTATTTCATCCGGTGTTTTGGCGTTCATGAATTTAGCAACGGTTGAGCGCGCATTTTCATAATTATCGGTTGCCAACTGGCTCAGCGTATAGGCGCCCCGGTGGACATTGGCATATTCCGACCGGTAGGCCTGATCCATCCGCTCCAATACCTGATTAGGTTTTTGCGCACTGGCGCCACTGTCCAGGAAAGCATGGGGATAGCCGTTGATCTCCATATTCAAAGCCGGGAAATCAGCGCGGATCGCGGCAACATCATAAGTCGTGTTGCTCTGTTCCTGATCTGCCGTCATCACTGTTGAAACTGCCGTCATCTTAATTATCCATCCAAGCGGAAATCTTAGCCTTAAAGATTTCCTGATAGTCTTCGTCAACACCCTCTTCGACCACTTCGGCTAAAAACCCTTCAACCAGCATGGCGCGGGCGGCTGCTTCCGGGATGCCGCGTGAGCGTAAGTAAAACAGCGAAGTTTCATCCAACTCACCGGCAGTAAAGCCGTGAGCGCATTTAACATCATCAGCGTAAATTTCAAGCTGTGGTTTACTGTCAATTTCACTTTCGTCCGATAACAGCAAAGTTTTATTGCTCATCTGCCCATCAGTGCCATCAGCACCCTCGGCGACATTAATCGCGCCTTGAAAGACTCCCCGCGCCTTATCATCTAAAGCGCCTTTGTAAGTCTCCTTGGACGTTGTATTAGGCACCAAATGATCAATCTGAGTGGTGTTGTCGATATGCTGGCTATCCTGGCCGACATATACGCCGTTGAGATTGGTATGGGCACCCGGCTCTTGGCAGGTGACATGGATTTCGCTACGGCTTAACTGCCCGCCCATGGAAAGCACAAAACTGTCATAGGTCGCATCTTTTCCAACACTTGCCTTGACGGTCGAGAGATTGACGCCCTCAGCGCTGTCTTCGAGCAGGCGGTAATGTTTGACGTGAGAGCCGCCTTTAACATTGATTTCAAAACCATGATTGGCGAGATAACTGCCATCACCGATATGCCTTTCAAGAATAACTGCCTGGGCATTGTCTTTGGCGACAATCAGATTACGCGGATGGCTGGTCGCCGCGCTATTGGCCTGGCTGGCAAAAATTACTTCGATGGGTTTTTCAAGCTCAATTTTTTCGATGATGACAACGTAGCCATCTTCTATAAAGGCCGTATTAAGCGCCAATACAGGTGCATTTTCTAGCTCGTCTATTTGTCCAAGATGATCCGCCAGCATATCCGCATCTGAATTTATAGCCTCGGCCAATGATGAAATTCTGACACCTTCCGGCAGATCGCCGATCTCCGAAAGCTCTTTATTGTAATTGCCGTTAACGAATACCAGCTTGTGGGTCGCCAACTCAGCCGGCAGCCAATTTAGCTGAGCGGAATCAACGGTGGCAGCTTCAGAACTCCCTGCGACATCCAGCTTTTCCAGCACCTTGAGATTGGTGTATTTCCATTCTTCAACGCTCGGTGTCGGCAAGCCCTGGCCCAAAAAACTCTCAAGCCCATTTTGGCGCAATTGATCCAGCCACGGTGCCCGAAGGGCAAACTCGGCATCTCCATGCCGGTCAACAAAACTTTGGCTAAGGGGTGAAAGCGCGTTCATCAGGCCGCTGCCTCCGCATAGTCAGCATAACCGTGTGCTTCGAGCTTTAAGGCCAGATTTTTATCACCGGTATCGACGATTTTGCCATCGGCCAAAACGTGCACCACATCCGGCACAATATAATCTAGCAGGCGTTGATAATGGGTAATGACCAGCATTGAACGTTCGGGTGAACGCAAGGCCGTTACGCCTTCACCGACAATGCGCAGCGCATCAACATCCAGACCACTGTCGGTCTCATCCAATACGGCAAAGCTCGGATTGAGGACGGCCATTTGCAGAACTTCGGCGCGTTTCTTTTCACCGCCGGAAAAGCCGACATTGACGGCACGTTTCAGCATGTCGTCACCGATGTTCAATATCTTGGTCTGCTGACGCACAAACTTCAAAAAGTCCATGGCATCAAATTCACTTTCGCCACGATATTTGCGGACGGAATTTACGGCTGCTTTCAGAAAATTCATGGTTGAAACACCAGGGATCTCGACAGGATATTGAAAGGCCAGAAACACGCCTTCGCCGGCGCGCTCTTCGGGTTCCATCTCAAGCAGATTTTTGCCTTTATAAATCACCGAGCCTTCGGTTACTTCATAACCATCGCGGCCTGAAAGCACATAAGACAGCGTCGATTTACCGGCGCCGTTCGGACCCATGATCGCATGAACTTTGCCGGCCTCAATATTAAGATCAAGGCCTTTGAGGATTTCAGTATCGCCGACTTTGGCGTGGAGGTTTTTAATTTCTAACATCTATCTTTCTACTTTCACTCAGCGTCTTAGCCGACGCTTCCTTCTAAACTAATGCCGACCAGCTTTTGCGCTTCAACGGCGAATTCCATGGGCAGTTCCTGCATCACTTCGCGGCAGAAACCATTGACAATCAGCGCCACCGCTTCCTCTTCGGAGATGCCGCGCTGACGGCAATAAAATAGTTGATCATCACCAATTTTCGAGGTTGTCGCTTCATGCTCAACCTTGGCGGATTTGTTGCGGCTTTCGATATAAGGCACGGTATGGGCGCCACATTCCTTGCCGATCAGCAGCGAGTCACATTGCGTGTAATTCCGGGAACCCTCTGCTTTTGGCATCATCTTGACCAAACCGCGATAAGTGCTTTGCGATTTACCGGCCGAGATGCCTTTGGAAATAATGCGCGAGCTGGTGTTTTTACCGAGGTGGATCATCTTGGTGCCGGTATCGGCCTGCTGATAATTGTTGGTGATGGCCACCGAATAAAATTCGCCGACTGAATTATCGCCTTGCAGAATACAGCTCGGATATTTCCAGGTGATAGCTGAACCGGTCTCGACCTGGGTCCAGGAAACTTTCGAGTTTTTGCCGCGGCAGGCTGCCCGTTTTGTGACAAAGTTATAAATACCGCCGACACCGTTCTCATCACCGGGATACCAGTTCTGTACGGTCGAGTATTTGATATCGGCATCATCCAGCGCGACCAACTCAACGACCGCCGCATGGAGCTGGTTTTCGTCCCGCATCGGCGCGGTGCAGCCTTCAAGATAACTCACATGGGCGCCTACATCGGCGATGATCAGCGTGCGCTCAAACTGTCCGGTGTTGGAAGCATTGATGCGGAAATAGGTCGACAATTCCATCGGGCAATTGACGCCTTTCGGAATGTAGACAAAGGAGCCATCAGTAAAAACAGCTGAATTGAGCGTGGCAAAATAATTGTCCGAATAGGGCACAACTGACCCCAGATATTGCTTCACCAGCTCGGGATGATCTTTAACGGCTTCCGAGATCGGGCAGAAGATAACGCCTTCCTTGGCCAGCGCGTCTTTAAATGTTGTTGCCACCGAGACACTATCGAACACCGCATCAACAGCGACATTTTTTACGCCGGCCAATACCTCCTGTTCGTGCAGGGGAATGCCAAGCTTCTCATATGTTTCAAGCAACTCAGGATCGACATCATCCAAAGTCTCAGGCCCGTCTTCATTGGATTTAGGCGCTGAATAATAATATGCATCCTGATAATCGATCGGCGGATAGGAAACCTTGGGCCAATCCGGCTCTTCCATCGTCAGCCAATGGGCATAGGCCTTGAGGCGCCACTCAAGCAGCCATTCCGGCTCTTCTTTTTTGGCCGAGATAAAGCGAATGATATCTTCGTTAAGCCCTTTTGGCGCCTGATCCGCTTCAATATCGGTGACAAAACCGTATTTATATTTCTCGACCGATTGGACTTGATCGACTGTATCTGAAACTGCTGCATTCATTTAATTGTACCTGGTACCTTTTATTTTAACGCTAGTGCTAAGCCGCACCTTTTAACTTGTCTGGATTAGCCTGCGCATAAATTTCCTGCCACTGGCTAACAAAACGATTAACATCAGCAATGTTATTGCCGTGACCGAGACTGATACGGATAGTTGTCGAGGCAATATCCTCGGCGACACCCATTGATTTTAAAACATGGGAGGCTTGAACCTTTCCAGAAGAACATGCTGAACCGGCACTGACCATGATCCCGGTCAAATCAAATTTCATTACCTGAGTTTCACTTGAGACATTGGGCATCGATAGGCAGGTCGTATTCGGCAATCTATCAACTCTTTCACCAAACACAACCGCCTTTGGTGTGATCAACTTGATTTGCGATTCCAGCTGATCCCGAAGGGATTTAATCTCATTGGTTCTAGCAAGATTTTCCAGCGCCAATTTAGCCGCCGCGCCGAAGCCAACTATACCCGGTACGTTTTCAGTGCCGGCCCGGCGGCTGCGTTCCTGGCCACCTCCCTTGATCAGTGATTGCAAGGGAACTTCTTCATTGATCACCAAAGCGCCAATGCCCTGGGGACCGCCAATTTTGTGCGCCGACAGGCTGATAAAGTCGACACCCAATTCAGTCCAATTAACTTTGATCTTTCCAGCAGCTTGAATAGCATCGGTGTGCACCAAAGCACCATGTTCGTGGGCAAGGCGCGCCACCTCAGAAACCGGCTCAATCACGCCGGTTTCATTATTAGCCATCATCACTGAAACCAAAACTTGGCCGTCTAATTCGGAAAGCCGCGCCTCTAACACCGCAAGATCAATTATCCCGTCACCATCAACCGGCATTTGTTCGATATTATCCGAAGCGGCTAATACCGAATCATGCTCAACCGATGAGGCTAAAATCTGGGTACAATCCGTGCCGCGCAGCACCAGATTATTGGCTTCCGTACCACCACTGGTAAAGACAATTTGCGCCGGTTTGGCGCCAGCCAAATCAGCAACATACTCACGCGCTTCTTCAACCATTTGCCGAGCTTGGCGTCCGGCAGTATGCACGGAGGATGCGTTGCCCGGCAGCGCCAGAGCGCCAGCCATCGCATCTGCGACCTCCGCCACCACCGGCGTCGTCGCGTTGTGGTCAAAATATATTGTTTGTTTCATGGGGCTGCTTTCGCGGCTACTCGACGGCCCTAAGTTCTGGTTCCGGTAAAATTGAAATTTCATGATCAGCTATTTCTGCCGACGGCAACAGATTATTTCCACTGGTTCCTATAACTCGCCTTTCAACAACATCAGCTAGCGAAATTGAACTCAAGAAAAGATAAATTTGATTGCCAAGCTCGGACCACAAATCATGTGTCAGGCAGCGCGAATTATCAGTGCGGCAGCCGGTCGGTGAACCGGGCGTACAGCGGGTCGTTTGGATGGGTTCATCGACAGCCATAATGATATCTGAGATTTTCATATCATCAGCATCGCGTGCCAGCAAATATCCGCCGCCCGGGCCACGCACAGATTTAACTTGCGAGCCTTTGCGCAATTTACCAAACAATTGTTCCAAATAGGAAAGTGAGATGTCTTGACGTAACGCGATATCCGCTAAGGCAACTGGCCCGCCTTTACTTTGACGTGCCAAATCTGCCATCGCCATTACCGCATATCTGCCTTTGGTGCTAAGTTTCACGATTTTTCTCCTGCATTTTTAGTTCCACTGATTAAATTTAATTTCCTGAGGACGCCTCTGATTTCGGTTCCTCTGTTTCACTGTTCTTTTCTTCGAGTTCCTGTTCCAATTGAACCACCCGTTCGCTTAACGTGGTTAGTTGGTTGCGCAAGCTTTCAAAACTGCGCGCGACAGGATCGGGAAGATCCTCAGTCGGCGTGCCATAAGCACAAAATTCGTCTTCCAAGGCCTTATCCCTGCCCATGACAATTTTGGCCGGGATGCCGACCATAGTCGCTCCTTTGGGCACGTCTTGGAGTACCACAGCGTTTGCCCCAACCCGCGCCGCCTCTCCGACATTGAGGGGGCCTAAAATTTGAGCTCCGGAACCAACAATAACGCCGTCGCCTAAAGTTGGATGGCGTTTACCTTTTTCGAGCGATGTACCGCCAAGAGTGACGCCTTGATAAAGGGTCACATCGTCTCCGACTTCCGAAGTCTCACCAATAACGACACCCATGCCGTGATCAATAAAAAAGCGCCGGCCGATCGTCGCACCGGGGTGTATTTCAATACCGGTCAGGAAACGGCCAAGATGAGAAATCCAGCGGCCAGCCAGAAACCATTTGCGGCGCCAGGCGGCGTTCGAGAAGCGGTAAAATAAAATTGCGTGATAACCGGGATAGCAAAATATAACTTCAATTTTAGATCGCGCCGCGGGGTCGCGGGTCATGAAAGAATTAATATCTTCCTTTAGACGCTCAAAAAATACATGTGCCATTGTAAATATATCCGTAGTGTATTAAAAAAGGGCCTTCCGCGAAAAAACCATAAAAAACGAACAGTTTTTTGACGTTGAACCCACAATTGTATAAGGTGAATATAGGTATCCTGACCAATTCAGTCAAGTATTGTGGTAAAAATATAATGGATAAAGTGATTAATACCCGACTAAAATACTCAACAATTCAACGATAACCCACCAAAAGATAGGTAAAACCAGCAAAACCATGCCGGACGTAATTTTTAATGGACCTGATGGCCGGCTAGAAGGCCGCTATCATCAAAGCAAACAACCCGACGCTCCCGTCGCTATTGTTCTCCATCCTCACTCGCTGCATGGCGGCAATATGAACAATCGGATTGTATATATGATGTACAATGCCTTTGTTGAGCGTAATTTTTCCGTTCTGCGGTTTAATTTCCGTGGCGTTGGCCGCTCACAGGGCGTATTTGATAGTGGCATCGGTGAATTAAGCGATGCTGCCTATGCTTTTGACTGGATGCAGCAATTTAACAAGAACAGCCCCTTTTGCTGGATTGGCGGCTATTCCTTTGGCGCCTTAATCTCGATGCAGCTGATGATGCGCCGCCCGGAGATTGAAGGCTTTGTCTCGGTATCTCCGCCGGCCAACACCGAGGATTTTTCTTTCCTCGCACCCTGCCCGTCTTCCGGCCTTATCACTCACGGCGATGCGGATGAAACTATCCCTTTGGAATCGGTGCAAAAACTGGCCCAAAAGCTCGATGCTCAAAAGAACATCGAAATTGATTTCACCCCGATCAAAGGGGCGGATCATTTCTACAAAGATAAAATTGACAATTTAAACAATGAGATTTGCCGCTATCTAGACGAATCATTGGCGCCGGAAAAAGAAGAACCCGAAAAGAAACCCAAAGCCAAAAAGAAAAAATAGTCGCGGCTATTCCGGCTGATGCAAATCACCGCCTGTCTGGGCTTCTGGCACACCCGTTGTCACCGGAAAACTTAAAGGCAAATTCAGCAGAGAGCGCACTGCCATAAAGCCAAAGGCCTGCGCTTCAATAGCATCGCCGTTCCAGCCAACATCCTCCACCGGCTGGACAGGCGTGCCGAGGCGCTCAGATAAAGACTTCATAATTGTCGGATTGTGACGTCCGCCCCCGGTCACCAGCCATTGGCCTGCAGATTCCGGAAAATGGGTGGTGGAGCGGGCAATTGTTTCAACGGTAAAAGCAACCAATGTCGCCGCCGCATCCTCTATTGAATGTTTATCAAGCGCTGAAGTATCGAAGGCGTTGCGGTCAAGTGACTTCGGCGGAATTTGAGCAAAGTATTCATGGCTGAGAAGTTCGGTTAAAATAGCTTTATCGACCTGCCCCCTTGCCGCCAATTTTCCATCTTGATCGAAACTATTGCCAGTTTGAGATAGCACTAGATCATCTATTAGCGCGTTTCCTGGGCCCGTATCGAAAGCCAATAAAGACTCAGCGTTGATAAAGCTGACATTCCCGACGCCACCAATATTCACAACCACAACTGGGAGCTTGAATTCACCAGCCAGCGCTTGATGATAAACCGGAGCGAATGGAGCACCTTCTCCACCGGCTGCGACATCGGCGCCTCGAAAATTATTCACGACTTGGCAACCGGTCAGTTCAGCCAATAACGCGCCGTCACCTAACTGCAAAGTAAACTGATTTTCCGGTTCATGCAGAATGGTCTGACCATGAAAGCCAATGACGTCAATTTCCGAACTAGCCAACTTGTGTTTTTTCAACAGCTCCTGAATGAGCTCGGCATGCATATGCGTAAGCTCGCCCTCAAGTTCAGCCGGAGGGTCTTTACGTCCCAAGGCTGCCCGTAAGCGGGCACGAAACTCAGGATCATAGGGCCTCGCTTCAAAAGGTCCGAAGGAATGAACGGATGTGCCATCGGTTTGGATGATAGCAGCGTCAATTCCATCCAACGAAGTTCCGCTCATCAGTCCGAGTGCAGTGTATATTCTTGCTTCTGTCATGGCCTATTAAAATTGAACTATTACCTAGATTTATCACAGGTTTCGTTGTGCCTATCGGATGAGTATGCTAAACGACCGTCCAAGTAAGCAGCAACATATACATATGCGGACAACCCTTAAAAAACTATTGAGTATTGTAGATCATGACGACCTATAAATCAGATTTTCTGACCGCCGTCACCGAACGGGGCTTCATGCATCAATGCACTGACATTGAAGCGTTAGATGCAAGAGCATCTTCGGAGATTATCCCGGCCTATATTGGATTCGACTGCACGGCGCCGAGCCTTCATGTTGGCTCGCTGCTGCCGGTTATGCTGCTCAGATGGCTGCAAAAGACCGGCCACAAACCGATTGTTCTGATGGGCGGCGGCACTACCAAAGTCGGCGACCCCTCCGGTAAAGATGAAAGCCGCCAGCTTTTGACCGTCGAGAAAATCAACGAAAATATGGAAGGTATTAAGTCAATCTTCGCCAAATACCTGACCTTTGGCGACGGCCCCACAGATGCCATTATGGTCAATAACGCCGATTGGCTGGACAAGCTCGAATATATCGATTTTCTGCGCTCCTACGGCCCGCATTTCACGATCAATCGAATGCTCACATTTGACAGCGTGAAACTGCGCCTGGAGCGGGAACACCCCCTGACCTTCCTGGAATTCAACTACATGATCCTCCAGGCCTATGATTTTCTAGAGCTTTCCCGCCGCAATGATTGCCTGATGCAGATGGGCGGCTCAGACCAATGGGGCAATATCGTCAATGGTGTTGAACTGGGACGCCGGGTCGATAGCACTCAGCTTTTCGGTTTGACGACCCCGCTGATGACCACTTCATCCGGGGCCAAAATGGGTAAAACCGCAGCGGGCGCGGTTTGGCTCGATCAAGATCAGCTTTCGGCCTATGACTTTTGGCAGTATTGGCGCAACACGGAAGATGCTGATGTCGGCCGATTTATGCGCTTGTTTACCGAGTTGCCGCTAGACGAGATTGCCCGGCTTGAAAAACTTCAGGATGCTGAGATCAATGAAGCTAAGAAAATTCTTGCCGGTGAGGTCACCAAACTTTGCCACGGTGAAGAGGCTACCGAGTTGGCGGCCAAAACGGCAGAGGAAACATTTGCCGGCAGTGGCATTAGTGCCGATTTGCCTACTGTCGAGCTGGCAAAGGCAGATTTGGAATCAGGTATCGCGGCCTTTGATTTATTTCGTCAAGCGGGTCTCGCCAACTCAAATGGTGAAGCCCGCCGCCTGATCAAAGGCAATGGCGCAAAATTAAATGACGCCGTCATTGCGGATGAAACCCAGATGATAACTCTCGCTGATAACAATGCAGATGGAGTGATCAAATTGTCAGCTGGGAAAAAGCGCCATATTCTGATCCGCGCCACCGAGTAAGTATAAGCTTATTTGTTGGAGGACGCCTTTTTAGGTGGCGTTTCAAAAATGCCAAAAAGCTTGCGCAATATCCCGGGCGCCAATACCGACAACGGATTGGTTGATATATCCGGTTTTTTAACATTACCGGTCATGGCATAAGTCGCAGCAAAAACACCACCATCTTTCTCACCGCCCGAGAACAGCAAACCAATTATCGGAATCCGCGTCAGGGCGGTATTGATAGCATAGGCCGGCACGATGGTGCCTTTAATATCCAAGGTTTCTACGGCTGTGTCCAAAGTTCCAGATGCCGTCAGCCCCAAGGACAAGCCAGTTACCGAAGCGTTCTTAATCTTTATCACATCGTTTTGGCTCTCAAACGGCGCATCAAGTTTGCCAAAGGCCAGACCCAAACCACCAAGGTTCTGGATGATGCCAGTTATTGATGCAACGTTTAAAAGCTCGGCCAGCAAAGGTGCATTGATAATTCTAAAATCATCAATTGCTGCCGTTCCAGAAAACCTGCTATTGGGCAGCATATCGTCATATTCACCGACAAGCGTTAATCGGCCACCGCGCAGATTATCGTAATAGTCAAAAGTCTGCAGGGCGGCGCCGGCATCGTTCGAGGTAATCAATAGGTTCCGCTTACCGCTCTTCGAGACAAGATTTATAATTAGGTTTTTATCTTCACCAAGTCCGCTGTTGAGCTGCGCCCGATTCCATACCCAGCCGTCAAAGGCCATCGCACCAGTTACCCGCTCAAGATACTTTTCTGGATAAATTTGCACCTGTCCCACATTAAGAGACAAGGTAAGAGGATCACTTTTTTCTACAACGCCAGCATTCTCTTCTGCGGCAATCCATGAGCGTAAATCAAGCCGTTTGCCACTGACATCAATATCCCAGCCAGTTGCCTTCCCGGCAGCATTTTTAGTTTTATGAGGCGCAATTATGGCACGGATATCAGTCTGACCAAATTGCAACTGATCAATCGATATTTTTGATAAATCTCCGGGCTGCAAAAAAGATATATCCGCCTTCATACTCATACCGCCGCCATTAAGTGTGACAGTGGGAATTGAGGTAACTCCGGCTTTATTGAATTTTGCGTCGATCACCGCCTGGGCTTCTACTTTGGCAGATTTTAACCAGCCCAATTTTGGCAACGCCATCGCCATATCTTTAAGATCGAGTTTTGCGTTTAAAGCACCTGTGTCGTCTGCTTGAATGGTAGCCGTTATGTCCGCCCCCATGGCGCCGGTCATGAACTCGGCTGTAAACGGTACAAAATCCAGCTTCAGCTTCTCCCGCCAGGCGCGGTCACTGATGCTCGATTTTAGTTTGTATTGGCGCCGGAATTCACTTTGGTCGGTAAAATTCTCACGCCAGTTTATACTGGTTTTTACGCCACCGAGCAGACCGTCTCCTTTGACCGTCATTCCTTTGTTATCGGCATTTAGCACCAAATTGGCTTGGTTTAAATCCAGATCAAGGGCAATTTTGGGTACAGCGACATTTTTAAGGACCGCCTCAGCGGAGGCGGTGACAGTTTCGGCTGTCATTTTCCGCTCAATCAAGAAGTTTAAATTGATCTGAGTGGAGACATTTCCTTTTGCATCGGTCGATGGAACGCCAATTGTCTTGGCAAATTCCAATGGTTTACTATCAATGGTTTTAAGAACCGATCCCAATGGACCGTCTATTTCCAGCCGGGCATCCAGGAACTGATCGACTTGATCGAGGCCGGTGAAAACAACACGGCCTTTTCTTAGTTTTAGATTACCTGATTCCCCGTGAGTGATATCAATTTCAAACCGCTTGCGATCGAATTTCGCCCGCCCTGAACCTTTCGTCGCTTTAGGCATCGGCGCGAAATAATCAGCTGTGAGATTTCGAATGTCCATGTCGCCAAGGAGCGAGATAATCTCAACTCCTTTTGTTTTGCTATAGCGGCCAGTCACCCGGGCATGAGCGACCGGTGCAAAACCTTCCGATAAATTATTCACGATCCAGTCTCGCACGACACCGCCCCAATCTTTGGGCCATAATTCCTCAGCTTGATCAATTTTGAGATTTCTTGCTTCACCGCCAAGTTCAAAGGAAATATTTCCACCAATTTCCTGCACGGTCGCAGACGCTTCCAAAGTAGGCCCGGTAGAATCCAGTCTAATTTTTTCTAACTCAAGGCGGTCAAATTCAGAATCGTAGGCGCCTGCTAGCGTGATCTTTTGTAGCGGCCATTCATGATTAATTGGTGCCGGTAGTCTTAAGCTTCCATCCGGGCCAAGTTCCAAGACCAATTCCTGGATATTGAGCCTCCCGGCTGTCTGATCATAGTCACCCCGAATTTTCGAAGCCCGAACGGCTAGATCAATCTTAACTGGATCGGCAGAGGCGATCCGGCCTTCGGAACTCGTCAGATTAAATTCAAACTTTTGAATTTCACCATCTGTTAAGATGACAGTATCCAAAGTACCGCTCAACGGTAGATTGAAGCTTTTTAGTAATTTCAGTTTTTTTGACAATGGCGCAAAAATAACGGGATTTAGATCGGCAAAACCTAAAGTGATTTTGGCTTCTTTCTTTGGTAAATCATATTCACCCATCAGGGTAAAGGCGGCCGTATTACGGTTGTCTGCTCCACTGGCCGTTAATGCTAATTCGGCCGAAAGCGATACTTTCTCACCTTCCCGCACCAAAGCAATATCGGTCTCCGGGGCCAGCCACTTCACTCCAAGTTCGTGATCATCGACCGTAACATTGCCGCCAACGATATTAATTTGGCGGAGATAACCGAGTGGACGCTTTAGGTCAGGAGGTAAAAGTAATTCGCCGATAATCTGACGCGATATATCCTGCGGACTGGCGCTGCTGGATGAGGATACATCTGCCAGACCTAGCTCCAATTTACCCGCCTCGGTGCGAATGATATTCAGGCTGGGGCCAAATATTGTTAAACTGCGCGGCGCCAACTCGCCTTTCATCAGGGCGGAACCGCTTAAGGAAACGGCCAGTTCCGGGATTTCCGCTAGAACCTTACCATCAGGTCCAAATGCTTTGGCGCCTCGCAAACGAATATCCAGGCTTTGGTCCCAGCCGGCCCAAGTCAGGATGGTATCTTCAAGTTTGATATCAACTTGGCTGTTTTCTGCTTTTAGGGCAGTTTCAAAATAAGGCGTTAGGAAGCCAAGGGAAATTGGGCCTGTTGTCAATCGCCACACCAGGACGCCAACGAAAACGGCAAAACCGAGTCCTAAAATACCTATTAGCTGGACAATGCTGCGGAACGTCCGCCTGATCAATTATCTAACTCCATTCGTGGCCGACAGATTGTAAATTTCTGTCTTTCATTGCAACAACTTGACCACCTCTCCCTCATAACGCAGTCTGCTATATCTGACAGCAATTTGAAATGCATCATATGACTTTTTTTACCAATGCGATCAATTTGCCCGCACCGGCATCCCGGGATCGCGCCGATCTTGGCATTGAGCGTTTGATCGAAGTTTCTGAAGAGACCGGTAACGATACCTTCATTTCAAAAATTAAAGCCATTACATCCGATAACGAGTATCGCCCTTTTTTAAATGCCCTGTTTGGCAACAGCCCTTTTCTGAGCCAATGCGCGATCACTGATCCTGTCTTCTTTGTTGAACTGATTATGGCGGGTCCAGAGGCAAGTTTCAAAAAAATTGAACAAGAACTTTCCA
The DNA here is from genome assembly GCA_964566055.1 of uncultured Rhodospirillaceae bacterium. Taxonomy (GTDB): domain Bacteria; phylum Pseudomonadota; class Alphaproteobacteria; order Rhodospirillales; family UBA2165; genus TMED23. Next base: position 76,794 of record CAZMHI010000006.1, on the reverse strand, counting down.
AAATACCAGAAAATTCGGCTGATTCTGACGTTATGCAGTTCCTGCGTATCAACCGCAAGCGAGCCGCTCTTACTATCGCGGCGGCAGATATTGCGGAAATGTGGGACGGCCCCGAAATTACTCAAGCGCTGAGCCGGTTTAGCGATCTCGGTGTCCAATATGCGATCAATCACTTGCTGCAAAATATGGCGGCGAAGAAATTTCTTAAATTACCCGATGAACATAATCCCGGTGACGGTTCCGGACTGATTGTTCTTGGCATGGGTAAATTAGGTGGTCACGAATTAAATTACTCCAGCGATATCGACCTGATAATATTCTTTGATCCGGACGTCATTGAGACAGATGAGCCGGATCAGCTAGCCAAGGGCTTCATCCGGCTGGCCCGTGATCTGGTAAAAATACTCTCTGAACGTACGGCCGACGGTTACGTCTTTAGAACTGATCTGCGGCTGAGACCCGATCCCGGCTCGACACCGCCGGCAATATCCGTTCTCGCGGCCGAAACCTATTATGAAAGTATCGGCCAGAACTGGGAACGCGCAGCGATGATCAAAGCACGCCCCATCGCTGGCGTTATTAAAACCGGACTGGATTTTCTGGAGAGGTTGCGGCCTTTTATCTGGCGTAAATATCTCGATTTCGCCTCCATCCAGGATGTTCACTCGATCAAGCGGCAGATTAACGCTCATCGGGGCGGTGCCGAAATTGCCGTTGAAGGCCACAATGTCAAATTAGGCCGAGGTGGAATTCGGGAAGTGGAATTTTTCGCCCAGACCCAGCAACTCATTTGGGGAGGGCGTCTACCTGAACTTCGCACGGCGCCGACTAGCGATTCTTTAAATGGCTTGGCTACGGCTGGGCAAATTTCTCAAGAAACCGCCGACGAGCTGATTAATTCTTATTGGTACCTGCGCCGGGTTGAGCATAGGCTGCAGATGGTAGATGACCAGCAAACGCATGATTTACCGAGTGATGCAGATGGCATTGGACAAATTGCAGTATTTCTCGGCTATGAAAACGGTGACGCCTTTCGAGCAGAACTGCTCCGGCATTTGAATTGTGTTGAGGCGCATTACGCCGAATTGTTTGAAGACGCACCGCGCCTCGACGGAACCGATGAGATTAAAGGCAATCTGATATTCACCGGCGCCGATGATGACCCCGAAACCTTGAATACCATTAAGTCAATTGGATTTGCCCTACCGGAAATCATCGCCGAGACTATACGCTCGTGGCATCATGGCCGCTACCGCGCCACCAGCAGCACCCGCGCCCAACAGATTTTAACTGAGCTCGTTCCAGTTATACTTAAAGCTTTTGGCGAAACGCCGGAACCCGATACTGCCTTCAGAAAATTTGATGATTTCTTGGCTGCCCTGCCCGCGGGTATTCAATTATTTTCAATGTTTCATGCTCATCCAACGCTGCTGAATTTGGTGGCTGAAGTCATGGGCAGCGCGCCCAGGTTAGCCGAACATTTGGGCCGCAATCCCGGTGTTTTGGATAGCGTATTGCAGGAAGATTTCTTCGAACGTCTGCCAGATGCCGACAATATGGATGAAGAACTCGGTATAGCTTTAAAACCGTCCGGGAATATTGAAGATGCACTTGATATCGTACGGCGGTGGGCGAATGATAAAAGGTTGCAGATTGGCATTCAGGCATTGCGCCATCACGCCAACTGGCAGGAATTTGGAATTGCCTACAGCAACATTGCCGAAATCTCAATTCAACATTTGATTAAACACGTTGGCAGGGAGTTCGAGATAAGCCACGGCAGGGTTGAGGGGAGAGAATGGGCTATCCTGGCGCTTGGAAAAGTTGGCGGGCGGGAAATGACGCCATCATCCGATCTCGATCTAATTTTTATATACCGCCACGATGACAACGCTGAGCAATCTGATGGTGAGCGCCCGTTACACCCGAGCCAGTATTTCGCCAGGCTCAGTCAACGTCTGATCAATGCCATTACTGCGCCAACTGCCGAAGGCACGCTTTATGAAGTCGATATGCGCTTGCGTCCTTCCGGAAATGCCGGGCCCATCGCCTCACATTTTTCCGCCTTTGTGCAATATCACCGGGAGAAATCCTGGACCTGGGAGCATATGGCTTTGTCACGGGCACGCGTAATAAGCGGCACGCCTCAGCTAACAAGAGAAGTCGAAGATGAAATTTGTAACACGCTGACCAAATCCCGTGATCCTGAGACGCTGCTTCAAGATGTCCAAGAGATGCGGCATCGTATCGACAAAGAACACCATTCAGATTTCATCTGGGAAGTAAAATATATCCGTGGCGGTTTGGTCGATATCGAATTCACGGTTCAATACCTGCAACTCAAAAACGCCCACCAGTATCCAGATATTTTATCGGCCAATACTGGTCAGGCGATTCAAAATCTGTGTGGCATGAAATTGTTGGATGATAATCACGCCGACACCTTGGCTAACGCTTTAAAGCTGTGGCAAACGGTACAAGGCATGTTGCGGCTGACCATCGAAGGTTATTTCCAGCCGGAACGTGAACACGAAGTGCCGGCTGCCCTCGCCCAGGCTCTGGCTGAAGCGGGGGGCTGCTCCGACATTGATGCGCTCAAAATTCACATGAAAGAAACAGCTGATTCCGCCTATCAAGTTTACCAGGATATTATTGGCGAACCTTAAGCAATATCACTGCCCATTAACCAGCTTTTGGCATCCTTTTTGAGCTGCGCTTCACCGTCACTGCCGGCTTGAATGATGTTGTCCATAGGTGCGCGTCCGATCAGACTGAGCCGGAAGCAGAGTATTTTACAAGCCGGGGGATACTGTGAGAGATCCATCGCCTCGAAATAACCAGCTGGCACATCTGCCGGATTAACCGGATCCATACGGTCTTTTTCATAGACCATGGTGCGGCGGAAGATACGCCAGACGCCATCTTCACGTTTCTCAAAGAGATCAAAGAAGCGGCCCCAGGTAACGGCGTCAAAATCAAATGGATCGCCAACGACCCGGCGTAATAACTCGACATGACATTCGCTGGTAGCGCGTTTGCCATCTACATTTATGCGCGCCCGGCCGATCTGATGTTTGCCGTGCTCTCCCGGCTTAAAATCAGCCAACATACCTTTAGAGCGCTCAACAAACTCAGCTGCCGGTCCTGAGAACCAGGAGATATTAATCTCCGCATCCGGCTGAAAGCAGTTGCTCAAAATATCCCAATCGCCGCAGTCACGGGCAAATCCCCAGGCTGAAAGCACGCTATCTATTTCATGTTCGTCAGCCACCTGATTTAAGCGCTCATCATTGTTCGCCATGTGTCCCCCGATAATTTCTCTAGACGCATTGATGCTCATCTAATATGAGAGCACCAGTTTAAAAGCAAAAGACAGGATGTCCAGGTGCCAAATATGTCCTCACTCAGCGCCGCTGCCTGCTCGGTTTTAAAGGAACCGTCAGTGGCGGAGAAAATATCTCTTACCGGTGAGATTGCGGGGCTTTGGTTTGATGGTTCTATTACTGATATTGGAGACGTCCGTCCGCCTGATCGCCCGGCCCGTCCTGCCCAGCCTGAATTGCTGCCACCAAGAGATATGCCGAAACGCAATGCGCGGGGTGACAAGGGCCGCATCGCTCTGGTTCACGCGATTGCCCATATCGAATTAAACGCCATTGATCTGGCCTGGGACATTGTCGCCCGCTTTACTAATTACGATCTGCCACGGGGATTTTACACAGACTGGATTGGCGTCGCCGTCGATGAAGCCCGGCACTTTAGCTTACTGGAAAACTATTTAACCTATTACGGTGCGGCCTATGGTGATTTCCCTGCTCATGATGGTCTTTGGCAAGCCGCAGAAGATACCTCGCATGATCTCCTGGCCCGCCTGGCCATCGTGCCGATGGTGCTGGAAGCGCGTGGGCTGGATACCACCCCACCAACCATCGCTAAATTACGAGAAGTAGGCGATGATCACGCCGCTGAAATTATGGCGGTCATTGCTGAAGAAGAAATCACCCACGTCGCCGCCGGGGTGCGCTGGTTCAACTATGTTTGCGACCAACAGAAATTAGAACCGGCAGAAACCTATCAAGCTCTGGTGAAAAAACATTTTAAAGGCCAGCTCAAACCGCCCTTCGCCACTGCAGCCCGTGAACAAGCCGGTTTTAGTGCTGAGTATTACGAGCCGATTGCGGCGAGTTGACTACCCACCCTCAATCCGAGCCGCTAATGCTGCTGCCATAAAGTCATCAAGATCACCATCGAGTACCGCCTGGGTGTTCGACGTCTCTACTTCGGTGCGGAGGTCTTTGACCATCTGATAGGGCTGCAACACATAAGAGCGAATTTGATGACCCCAGCCAATGTCGGTCTTGGCATCATGCTCGGCTTGCGCTTCATCCTCGCGCTTTTGCAGCTCAACTTCATAAAGCCGGGCCCGCAACATATCGTAAGCGGCAGCGCGGTTGCGGTGCTGCGAGCGGTCGTTCTGACACTGCACCACAATGCCGGTCGGTATATGCGTGATCCGAATGGCTGAGTCGGTTTTATTAACATGCTGCCCTCCGGCGCCGGACGCCCGGTAGGTATCAACGCGCAAATCTTTCTCTTCGACCTCAACTTCTATGTTTTCGTCGATCACCGGGTAAATCCAGACCGAGGCAAAACTGGTATGACGGCGGGCGCTAGAATCAAAGGGAGATATGCGCACCAGACGATGGACACCGCTTTCGGTTTTGAGCCAACCATAAGCATCTGTACCATTAACTCTAAGCGTCACCGATTTTATACCAGCTTCCTCGCCGGCGCTTTCTTCGAGCCACTCCAGCTTATAGCCATGGCTTTCAGCCCATCTTGTGTACATGCGCAGCATGATAGAAGCCCAGTCCTGTGCTTCGGTGCCGCCGGCGCCCGGATGAATTTCGAGATAACAATCATTGCCGTCGGCTTCGCCGGATAGCAGCGCCTGTATACGGGCTTTTTCGACTTTGCCATTAAGAGCCGAGATCGCTTCTTCGGCTTCCTTGACAAATTCTTGATCGTCTTCAGCCTCACCAAGTTCCAACAACTCGACATTATCGTTCAGTTCACTGGTGATCTCATCAACCGAATTGACGCCAGTTTCAAGCTTGGTGCGCTCGCGCATCAGTCCTTGTGCTTTGGTGGGATCGTCCCAGAATTTCGGGTCTTCAGCGAGCGCGTTTAGCTCGTCGACACGCCTGACAGCTTTGTCATAGTCAAAGTCGCCTCCTCAGCAGTTCGATAGACTGCTCAATCTCGCTGACTTGGCTCTCGATCTCGGCGCGCATGGGAAAGAGTCTTTCTTATATTTTAAAGGTTGAAGCGGGTTGTATCCGGTTCGCTTCTCACCTGCAAGAGCGATTAAAAAAAGAGGCAGGAAGTTGAGCTCCTGCCTCAGCAAAAAAATATCGTTTTCTGATTGGACTATTTTTTCTTTTTCCGCTTTTTGCCGCCTTTGAGAAATTTCTTAAGGTAAGTAACAATTTCAGGCTTGATGCCATCAACGGAATTCACAATCGCCTCGCCTTCAGCCACACTGACAAAATCGATCGGTGCGCCAATAATTTTAAGGCTTTCCTTGTGATACTCTGGATCGGCTTTCATTTTGTTAAATCCGGTGCGGAGATCAGCAATTTTCGAAGCTGGCGTACCCGGAGCTCCAAAAGAAGTATAGATCATATTGCCGGTAACAATGTTGATCCATTTCAGCGCTTCCCAAGCCGGACCAGCGGGCTCTTTGCCGCCCTTCACTTGCTTAAAGTAGTCATAGATGCTCGGCATGTCTTTGATATGAGAGGGTTTGAGCTTGCCGTCAGCCGTCACCGCCGGATAATAAAACAGCGGAATAACTTTGCCGGTTTTCACCATGCTTTTTTCAACCCGGTTACGGTAGAAATTAATCCCCACCGTGGTCAGATCAACTTCTCCGCCGCGCAAAGCACGGTAGGCTTTGGGCGGGTTGAGGCCTGGCACATAACGATAGGGCACGCCCAAAAGATCAAGGCTCAGGCGGATCGAAAGGTCGAGAATACTGGTGGGCCGGTTGCCACCAAGCTTGATGTTTTTCGCCTGCATGAGGGCTTCCCGGGTTTTAACGCCGCGGCCTTCAGTACTGACATAACTCATGCGGGTGAAATTAGCGCCGCCAATAAACGGCATTTTGGTATAATCAGCCCGCAAACCTTTCGACTTGGTAACTCGTCCGACCGGATTCCAGGCGCTGAATATAATCGTCAGCCCATCGTTTTTGGATTTCTCATACAGCAGATTCCAAGGCTTCTGCCCACCTGCACCTGGCAGGTTTTTAACGACGATTTTGGGATGACCGGGAATGTATTTGGTCAAATATTTGCTCATGACGCGCAGCGTTGTATCAGCGCCACCACCAGCCCGGGAACCGGTTAATATGTTGAGCGTCTTACCTTCGTAAAAAGAAGCGGCATGAGCTTCAAAAGCGAATGTTCCAGTTAGCGCGACAGAAGTTGCCAGCGCCAAACCAGACAATAAAAATCGAATATTTTTCATTGTAAATCCCCACTGTTGTTCCAAATGAACTGTTATTTTTATTTTTTAACGCCGAAGACTAACACGGGTACAGAAAATTACACAATTCTACTGGGGATAATAATTTCGTGATCGCAAAAGTTGGAATAACGCAGGATTAGAGCTCTAACTCGCGGATGGCTTCTTTGTAAGCGACATTTTCATGCCAGCGGCCAACGACTTTTTCAGCCGCTTGTTCGGACATAAGATCATAGCGCCCAAGCATTTTGTTAATCTCCTGACGCCGGATTTTTACGCCGCCTCGCTTGGCCTTATAGCTATGGGCATAAATCGAGGAAAATATCGGTTTTTCCAGATGAGCCGCCTTACACGCGATTGCCAGTCCAGTACCATCACGATCCTGCAACATTTCCATGATCATATTGTCGGAGAGGCCGGTATAATTTTGAAACATGGAAACAAAGAGACGCACATCGCCGTCTTCCAAAATCCGCACCATTATTTCGGGCTCCAACAAACCGTCTTCTTCAAGTTCTTCGACCAATCGTTCTTCTGGCGCTCGTTTCTGTGGTTTCTTGGGTTTGGCCTTTTTTACGTCTTCTGCTGCTTCCGCGATCACATTATTGACGAAATCCGGATCGAGTTCGTAATTGTCCAAAATGTACAATCGTAAGGCAGATGAAACCCAGGTAAACATACGTTCAACGAGCACCGGATCGAGATCTTCACGCCGTATTATGGGTTCTTGAAGCGAGGTTAGCCGTTTCGATTCTTCAACCAGATATTCCACGGTAGCACTGGATATTTTTGAATTGGGATTGAGCAAAAGGCTGCGGATCACGTCTTCTTCACCGTGCTCAACAATTGCCTCGGAAACCTGTTCACTCACTGTCGGACGCTTGGTGACGGCCAACTGATGCTCGACCGAGCGATTATGAATAATTTCGATTAGATCTTCGTCCAACAGTGCGTCACTCATCGACAATATTGGGAAGGCTACTTCGATTTCATCATTGGCCAATAGTTTAGCAAGCTCGCGCGGCACCCCCGAAGTCTGGGAAAGACGTTCGGCGACACTCTGGCGCAAACCCATTTCGGCCTGATGCACCGTTTGCTGCAGGATGTCGTACATCAGATGACGTTCGCGTTTAGTCAGGGACGGATAGTGTTCGAGGAATACATCGGAAATGGATTTGGCAAAGTCCCGCTGGCCTGCCGGCGACTTATCGCGGGCTAGTTTGTAAAGATAGAGACTTTCTACAGATCCCAACTTAGGCCTCCACGTCAGCATGCTCTACGGCATGTATCACCCTCGGTATACCATATAATTAAAACAACCGAGGGGCTAGGTTATACCCTCATATAGCGAGTAAAGTAACTATTTTTTAGATCGGAAAACCGTCATATGACTATTCTGCGGCTTTGGCCTCAATCGGTTCTCCGGCCGCTGCTTTCGGGAGTACGTCCTGAAGTTCCTCGTTCTTATCTAGAATTATAGAAACCGAGCGAATATTGAAGGCTTCGGCTCGTTGGGCAGCTTCCGGTTCCTTACCATCTGCCAAATCATCCGCCAAACGCAGCATTAAACGCCGGAACATAGCAATTCCGCTATCGGAATGGCCGAGATGTTCTTTGGTCCTATCAACAATCGGTCCCATGCTCTCAACCACAGCGGCGTCTTGATTACGCACGCCCTGAATGCCTGAAAAATTCATTTTGCGCTGACGTTCCAGATCGAACATATAGCGGTTGGAGGGGTTTTGCAGGGCGTGATAATTCTCATCCAAATCACCCCAAATACCTTCCGGGCCAAGGAGTTTTTGCTGATGTTCGGTTAGGGCTTGGTCATCCGAGGTAAAGCCCCAATTCCAGGTATTATAGTCATCAATCGGCACCCAGACATTGCCCGTCGTCGGATTGGTTTTCAATCTGCCTTCCATCAGAATTGGCGGGATCATTTGAAAACACGGCACCATGAATTGCGTGACGCGATAATATACGTCGTCAATGTCTTCGAGGGCGCGTTTGGCTATAATCTGCAGACCATAGTCTGTTTCATTAACGCTGAATTCCGGATTACGGCACTCGCTGGCGAATTTGCCATGAACATTATTGGGGCCTGAATTTGATCCATCAGCCGCAGGAAAATCCCGATGCAAAAAGGAAATATGAGCTGAATCGATGCCGCCTTCCAAGGCCTGAGCGTAGTTACAAGGCTGAAAGCGCTTGATTGCAGCACTTTGGTCGCTGGGAAAACGTGCCCACTCAAATTCAGGAAAGGGCGGCTGATTTTCGTTTGGCCCCATATAAATCCAAATCGCACCACCACGCTCAAGGGCCGGATAAGACGTAATCTTGATTTTATCTTTTATTTTTTGACTGGCTGCCGGTTCTGACGGGATATCGACACAATTGCCATCAACGTCAAATTTCCAGCCATGATAAATACATCTAAGCCCGCATTCTTCATTGCGGCCATAAGACAGCGACGCCTGCCGGTGCGGGCAATGGGCGTCCAGCACACCCAGGCGGCCATCGGTATCCCTAAAGGCGACGAGGTCTTCGCCCAGTATTCTGAGCGGTACCGGCTCCTCATCGGGACCGTTAAGTTCTGACGTTAATAATGCCGGCAGCCAGAACCGGCGAAAGAGTTCACCCATTGGTGTGCCTGGCCCGACTTGCGTTAAGCGTTCATTGAGCTCTTTTTTCATGATCTATTCCACTTCCCTGACATCGCTTTGCTTGGTGCGATTTGCCAATATAATAGGAAAAATCAGCTAAAATGGAAATTGAAATTAATACAGACCGCCGGTACCTGAGGTTGGCAGTGAGGTCGGTGTTTCTTCCGAGCCATCCAATACCTGTTCCTGTCCGGTCGGCACGGTACCCGGCTTGAAGGCCTCCAGAATAACGCGTTTATCACCCGGGCGGGCGGGCCGGCCTGTCACCGCATCAACCCGAACGAGACGGATACCGGGCGGAATGCGAAAGGGAATGGCCGGTTTATCGGCGAGAGCGCCTTTAACAAAATCTTTGAAGATCGGGGCCGAAACGCTGGCGCCCTGTTCCCGCTTACCAAGAGAGCGCGGCGTGTCAAACCCGGAAAATACGCCAATCGCCAAATCGGGCGAGAAGCCTAAAAACCAGGTATCCAAGGCCTGGTTGGTCGTGCCGGTTTTACCGGCCAAAGGTTTGCCAAGATCGCGCATGCGCCGTCCCGTACCCCGCTGGACAACACCTTCCAGCATCGACACCATTTGATAGGCGCTGGCTGGATTGGCAACCTGTTCACGGTGATCCGGCACCTCAGGCACCAAAAGCCTGGTCCAAACAGCAGTACGGCATTTTTTGCAACTGCGGGGATCATGTTTAAAAACAGTTTTGCCGTGACGGTCCTGAATGCGATCAATCAAAGTTGGCGTTATTTTTTTACCGCCATTAACCAGCATGGCATAAGCCGCCGTCAATCTTAGCAGTGTTGTTTCACCGGCACCCAAAGACATCGACAGCTGCTTCGGCATATTTTTGACAATACCAAAGCGTTGAGCATAATTGGTGATCGTCTCTATGCCGATGGTTTGCGCCAATCGCACCGTCATCAAATTTCGTGATTTCTCAAGTCCGAGGCGCATCGTGCTGGGACCGTAGAATTTCTTCGTATAGTTGGCGGGCCGCCATTTCGGCAGGCCGGGACCCTGGTCGATCACGAAGGGCGCATCAAGGATCAGCGAAGACGGCGTAAAGCCTTTATCAAGCGCCGCCAAATAAACAAAGGGCTTGAAGGCTGAGCCGGGCTGACGTCTCGCTTGAATGACCCGGTTAAATTGGCTGCGCTGGTATGAAAATCCGCCAGACATAGCCAGAATTCTTCCCGTATGAGGATCGAGCGCAACAAGCGCACCTTCAATTTCAGGCAATTGACGAAGCACAAATGTATTGTCGGGATAGGCTTTACCGTCTTTGGTTTCAAATATTTGCTCGACCGCGATAACGTCACCTTTCTGCAAGACATCCGACGGCAATTTAACTCGTTTGCCCAGTAGCTCACCTTTAAGCCAGGGCCGCGCCCACTTCATTTCACCCAAGGGAATAGAACCGACACGGCCATCAATCAGGCCAATATCAGCACGCTCGGGCAGCAATTCCCGCACCACCGCCAAACGCCAGGGGTTTTGCTCCCCGCCCAGTTCCGGCGGAGATTTTACTTTGGCTAAAGCGCCCAACCAATCCAGCGACGGATCTATATTGGTGATCGGGCCGCGCCAGCCATGACGGCGGTCATAGGCCACCAGACCGTTCCGCAAGGCACGATCCGCGATCCGTTGATAATGCGGATTGAGCGTTGTCCGGACAACTAAGCCGCCACGATAGAGATTGGTCTCGCCATAGCGGCCTGCCAACTCGCGGCGTACTTCTTCGGCAAAATAGTCAGCCTTAACATATTCGGTTTCCTGACGCTTACGGGTAATCAAGGGTGTTAGCTTTGCAATCCTGGCATCCTTACCGGTAATAACCCCGTCTTCGAGCATTCGCCCGATCACCCAGTCACGGCGGCCCCGGGCGGCCTTGGGATGCCTGAACGGATTATAATTGTTGGGCGCTTTCGGCAAAGCCGCCAAAAAAGCCGCTTCGGCAATTGTCAGGGTATCCAAAGATTTGTTGAAATAATTAAGCGCTGCCGCCGCCACTCCGTAAGAGCCAAAGCCTAAATAAATCTCATTGAGGTAGAGCTCTAGAATGCGATTTTTCTCAAGCGCACGCTCGATCCTAAAGGCCAGGATGGCTTCCTTGACTTTACGCTCAATGGTCACATCAGATGACAGTAAAAAATTTTTAGCCACCTGTTGGGTGATGGTCGAGGCACCAACCAGCCGCCGTCCGGAAGCGATATTTTTTATATTGGTCACGACAGCGCGGGCAATGCCCAGCGGATCAATGCCCGGGTGATAATAAAAGTTTTTATCTTCCGCTGACAGGAAAGCCTTCACCACCATTCGCGGCATAGCGGCTTGCGGCACGAAGACGCGTTTCTGCTCAGCATATTCGGCAAGCAGACGGCCATCGCCGGCATGAACCCGGGTCATCACTGGCGGCTCATAATCTGCGAGCTGTTTATAATCCGGCAGACCGCGCCCAAATTTATAAAAAACATAGACACCGCCACCAACGCCGGCAAAGGCGACCAGTACCAACAAGCTTAATATAATTGTGAGTGTCCGAAGCATCGTTTGCCTAGAGTGCCATCATCAATGAAACAGGGAATTACGGGAACAATATGGCGGGTTTATGGCAGATCGCAAGAGGCAAATCGATAATCACCTGGTTACCGCTGAACCTGCTGATTGCGGGAGAAATATTCATCAACTGCCTGGCCAATGGCGCGGGCTAAATTGGCCCGGTATTTTTTACTGCGTAGCGCCTGCTCGTCAGCCCGGTTGGACAAAAATCCCATTTCAATAAGAATCGAGGGTACGTCCGGCGCTTTCAACACCGCAAAGCCGGCGAAACGATGGGCATTGGACAGAGTTTTGGAAACTTTGCGGATATGTTTGACCAATTCCGCGGCGAAGAGAGCCGATTCGTTCATGGTTTCCCGTTGGGCGAGATCAATCAGAATATTGGTGACTTCCTTCGATTCAGTGGACAAATCCATGCCAGCGATGAGATCTGCTTTATTCTCCTTTTCCGCCAGTTCCGCCGCCTCTTTATCCGATGCTTTTTCTGACAGCGTATAAACCGATAATCCCCGAATGCGTTTGTTTCTAATTGCATCGGCATGCAGTGAGATAAACAATTCGGCCTGATGAGCGCGGGCAATGGCGATGCGGCGGCGCAAGCGGATGAAACTGTCTTTTTGCCGGGTCAGGTGGACTTTATAGTTTCCTCTCGCTTCCAAATGAGATTTGATCGCCCGCGCCGCTGCCAGCGTAATATGCTTCTCAAACACCCGTCCACTGGTTGAGCCTGGATCAATGCCGCCATGTCCAGGATCGATTACAATCACATGTTTTTTAATGGCAGTTTTTGTCGGTTTTCGTCCAGGCGGTAAAATACCGGACGATACTTCAGGTGGTATCGCAGGGTCTGATTGCTGACGAACGGTTGTTGGTGGCCGGAGAGCCGCCATATATTTGGCCTGCGTGGTTGGCGCCAAATCGAGCACCAGGCGATAGCGCTTCCCTTCGGCTGGCGGCAGCATAAAGGCTGCTTTAATTTTCACTGGCTTCTGAACATCAAGCACGACCCGTGACAGGCCGGCGCTAAACAGACCGTAGCGAAACTTATCAATAACGCCGGTTTTGCGGGCCATGACGTTGCTGGGCAGACGCCAGCCGATTTCGGGCAGATCTATCACCACACGATAGGGATCAGACAGCGTAAAAACCTTAAATTTAACGTCGTCTGAGATATCGATGACAAATCTGGTTTTGTCGGCATGTGAGCCAATTCTGATATCTGTTGCAGTTGGTGCAGCTGCTATTGCCTTTGTTATCCCCAAATTCAGCGTACATATTGCGATCACAATTACGCTAGGCATCAGGCGACCACAAAGATTCGTAATCAAACTAAGATTTGCTTTCCGATAGATGTATGAAAATATGCTCAATACCGCTTCCTAAGTGCGTTTACCATGATTTCACAGCAGTCTTTAAATAACTCAAATAGTCAAATTTCTGGCGGATATATAGACCATAAACCGGCCCTTGAAACCCTGAAATCCGCAAACAAATAATAAAAATTATTCTAAATGTGATTGTCGAACCAATTTCCTACCGTTATGTTAATAAATACCGGAAAAAATCGGGTCAACGATTTGACGCATGGCCTGTATGTAATAGCGAAGGAAAGTCCGGTTTATTCTTCCTCGTGAGCGTCAAATGAATTAAATTAATAAGTGCAATGATATTGGATTTTTCCATGCTTGTGAGAGCAGCCCGTACAGTTAACACATTAGCATTACCGTTCGTTATGATGACGAACGCTGTGCCGTCTCGTGTTGGTCTGTCCGTCGGCGCCACAAGCTTTTCTCAAAATATTATGCGGCACATTATGGATCGAGCTGATCGGGTGCGTTCGCATATTCGGAGTTTACAAGTAAATGGCAACCAAAAGAATGTTAATCGATGCCGCCCACCCGGAGGAAATCCGGGTCGCGGTCATGGACGGGAACCAACTCGAAGAACTTGATGTTGAATCAGCTGCCCGGCGTCAATTAAAGGGCAATATTTATCTCGCTAAAGTCACGCGAGTTGAGCCGTCTCTCCAAGCAGCGTTTGTCGACTATGGTGGAAATCGCCACGGCTTCCTCGCCTTTAGTGAAATTCATCCCGATTACTATCAAATCCCAGTCGCTGATCGGGAAGAATTGCTGGCTGAAGAATCCGCTACCGCCGAAACTGACGGTGCTGATTTTGATATCGACGAAGAGAATGGCGAAGACGAAGAAAATAACGGGAAAACAGTAGAAACCGTCGGTGGCGATGACATCGATGAAGTTGAAACGCGCCGCAAGTTCTTCCCGGCGAAACGCTATAAAATTCAGGAAGTCATCAAACGCCGCCAGATTTTACTGGTGCAGGTCGTCAAAGAAGAACGCGGCAACAAAGGTGCGGCGCTAACGACCTATATGTCATTGGCCGGACGCTATTGCGTGTTGATGCCCAATACTGGCAAAGGTGGCGGAATTTCCCGAAAAATAGCTAATGGCAGCGACCGCAAACGCCTCAAAACAATTATTTCCGATTTCGACATACCTGATGGCATGGCCGTGATCGTCAGAACTGCCGGTGCAGACCGCAGCAAGGCTGAGATAAAACGTGATTATGAGTATCTCATTAAATTGTGGAGCGGCGTGCGCGATTTGACTTTAGAATCCACTGCCCCAGCGATGATCCATGAAGAAGCAAGCATCATTAAGCGGGCCGTACGCGATCACTATAGCCGCGACGTTGATGAAGTAATTGTCGAGGGTGACGACGGCTACCGCACGGCTAAGGATCTCATGAAAATGCTGATCCCGAGCCACGCTAAAAAAGTCCAGCCCTATAAAGACACCACCGTGCCGCTGTTTAACCGGTTTCATATTGAGAGTCAGCTTGAAACCATGAACAGCCCAAATGTACAGCTGAAATCCGGTGGTTATATTGTGATTAATATCACCGAAGCTTTGGTCGCAGTGGACGTTAACTCAGGCCGGGCGACACGTGGGCGCAATATTGAAGAAACTGCGCTTAAAACCAATCTTGAAGCCGCCACTGAAGTTGCCCGACAATTACGCTTGCGTGATTTGGCCGGCCTTGTAGTGATCGACTTTATTGATATGGAAGTTCATCGTAATCAGACTTCGGTTGAACGCCGGCTCAAAGAAGCCATGCGCAAAGATCGTGCCCGTATCCAGATTGGCCGCATCTCGCCCTTTGGTCTGCTTGAACTGTCCCGCCAACGTCTGCGCCCAAGCATCACCGAGACGATGACCGAAGTTTGCCCGCATTGCGGCGGTTCCGGTATTCGCCGCTCTATTGAATCGACTGCGCTTCATGTGCTGCGCGGTATTGAAGAAGAAGGCGCCCGCCAGCGCGCCAAGGAAATGGAAGTGTTCGTCCATTCTCAGGTAGCTCTTTATATCCTCAATGAAAAACGCGACGCCGTCGCCGAGATTGAACAAAAGTTTGAGATCAAAGTCGCCATTATGGCTGATGATGGTTTAATTCCACCTGACTTTAATATCAATCGTACGGTTACCAACAAGCAGGCAAATGCGGATGCCAAAACACGAGGCCGAGCCTCAAGCCCAGAAGCGGATGAGACAGCGGAAGATCAGCCCAAGAGAAAACGCCGTCGCCGCTCAAGGCGCCGTAACCGTGACGACGATGAAGGCGCGGCGAAATTAACTGAAGATCAAGCTGCTGCTGCAGAGCAGAGCGAGACTGGTGATAGTGCTCCCTCTGAAACTGCTCAGGAAGATGAAGAAAAATCAGATAAGCCGGCACGCCGCCGCCGTGGCCGTCGTGGCGGACGCCGCCGCAACAGGCGCACCGAGGCTAGCAGCGAAAATACTGGTGAGAATAACAGCGAATCAACAGGCGAAAGCACTGCTGAAGATAGCGGTGCAGCGGTTGAAGAATCTGAGGCAAAAACGCCGGAAGATAAGCCGAAAGATAAGAAGGCGGATCAAAAAACCAATCAGAAATCTGAGGTGGATGCTAAAGATAAAGAAGAAAAGCCAAAACGCCGCCGTCGGGTTCGCCGCAAGAAAGCCGCTGCTGCTAAGGGCGACGACAAGTCTGACAATAAAATCAAATCAGAGGATGCGCCTGAACCTGTGGCTGTTGAACCGGCCCAGCCTGAACCGATAGAGCCAAATGAAGCCGTTGCAGAACCGGTTGCCGATCCTGAACCGGAGGCGCCTGCCGCGGCTGAGCAAGCGGAGTCGAGCGAACCATCTTATAATCCGAACGTAACGGTGGTTGGAGATGCTGGTGAAGATGACGCAGGCAGTAATCGCGGCGGCTGGTGGGATAAAATAACCGGCAGTTAATCGCTAAGAAATTCACCAAGACGATCCGCCGCCGCTGCCATATCGGCAGTAGCGCCGGCATACGAAAATCTGACAAATTGTGAGCCGCGTTCGGTATCAAAATCGACACCGGGCGTGATGGCCACTCCGGTTTCAGCAAGTACTTTTTGACAAAAAGCCTGGCTGTCATTGGTGAATCGCGTCACATCGGCATAAATGTAAAAGGCGCCATCCGATGGGGCCAATTGATCGAGACCAGCTTTGGGCAATTCCTCCAGCAGCAATGCCCTGTTTTCGGCGTAGCGCGCCACATTGGCATCTAATTCATCAAAACAATCAAAGACTGAAATTGTCGCCAATTGGGATAATGTCGGCGGTGATATGAACAAATTTTGAGCCAGACATTCGGCTGCTCTAATCATATTTTCCGGCACGATCATCCAGCCCAAACGCCAGCCGGTCATCGAAAAGTATTTTGAAAAGCTATTCACGATGATAGCATTGTCACCGAAAGAAAGTGCTGTGCTCGCTTTCCCGCCATAGGTGATGCCATGGTAAATCTCATCGGATATCAGGCGTACACTGTTAGCATCGCACCACTGGACATTATCTTCGAGCGCCTCGGCTGACAGCATACTACCGGTTGGGTTAGACGGGCTGGCAACAATCAAGCCATCAAGCTGAACACCCAAATCAGCCAAAATTTCCGCTGTCGGCTGGAATGCAGTATCAGGCCCAACCGGGATATCAATGATTTCAACACCGAGGGCGCGGAGGATATTCTTGTAAGCCGGATAGCTTGGCGTAGCGAGCCCGACTTTGTCTCCATGATCAAATGACGCCAAAAATGAAAGCATAAATGCGCCAGATGATCCGGTCGTAACAATAATCCGCTCCATCGGCACGGTGATGCCATAATAGTCCTGATAATAGGATGCCAGACGTTCGCGCAGTGGCGGCACCCCAAGGGCATCGGTATAGCCGAGTAAATCTGTCTCCAAAACTTGCTTAGCCGCCTCAAGCACGGCTTTAGGCGCCGAGGTGCTGGGTTGACCGACTTCAAGATGCAAGACATCTTTGCCGCTGGCAGCCCGCTCATTGGCGGCGCTCATCACATCCATGACGATAAAGGGCGGAATAACGCCCCGCTCGGCTATTTTCAGCGTCATACTTTACTCGCTCGCACTGGCAGCCAAGCCGCTGCCACGGGGGTCGGACATTATTGTGCAACTTCCGGGATCACGCGGCAATCCGCCAGGGCATGAAACGGCATTCACCAATCCAAGAACCGGCGTCGCGGCAACCTGATGACCGCGCTCCCGGAGATAGGCGGTAATCGATTTTGGTAAATTCGGCTCATGGAAGGTAATATCCGGCGCCCCGCCATGATGAATACGGCTCGCAGTCATCGCCCGATTAAGTTTTTCATTTGCCAGCACAGAGCGGGCAAAGACGTTCATAAGGGCAGTTGGCGCTGCGATTCCACCCGCCGCCGCACCGACGAAAAATAAGGTTTCCGAGTTCCTGTTGTGCACCATTACTGGCCCGAGCGCTGTTGGCCCCTTCCCGCGACTTGTCGGTGCTGCCGCCAATACGATTCCAGTCCCCCGCGCCATCCTGCCAGTACCGAAATTATTATTCATGGTAAAAGCACAAGCGACCGCTGAACCTTCCCGGTCAACGACAACGAAGCTGGTCGCCGAGGCATTCTCTGCGCGCTGCTTCGGTGGGGGCTGAAAAGCCCGCGGCGAAAGATGACGGTTGGCCCGGTAATTACTGATTAAATTCTCTAAATGGCGGTCTGAAATAAGCGTCTCTGTCGGATGGGCAATCGAAAAATTATCCCGCAACCACGCCTCACGGTCACCGTAAGAACGCAACGCCGTTTCAGCCAGTACATGATATTTTTCTGCCGCCGAAGCATCTTCAAATAGATCGCCTTCTTCCAGCATGCCGAACATCTGTGCCGCAACCAAGCCACCGGAAGCAGGTGGCGGCATGAAATGAACCTGATGAAAGCCGAATTTTTTCACCAATGGTGTTTTCCATTGGGGTTTAAAGGCGCGCAAATCTTCGAGTGATAATGAGCCTCCGGCATGGCGCACACCTTCAACCAGCAGGCGGGCAAATTTACCTTGATAAAAATCAGCGGGTCCCTTAGCGCGGAGATTAGACAAGGTTCCCGCCAAATCTATTTGCCGCATGAAATTGCCTTCGCCAATAACCTGACCATTCGCCTGAAGAAAGACCTTACGAGCCCCCTGATCAGCAACCAAGGCTCCCGCAACCGGTTTTAAATCAGTAATTAACGAGCGCGAAGCCTGCGTTCCAAAGCGTGCCAATTTTTCACCGATTGAAACCAGCTGAGCCCACTGAAAGCGGCCATAGCGGGTGTGGAGGGCGAATATGCCAAGCGGATTTCCAGGTACAGCACTAGGCCGGGAGGCAGAGGCTGGAATAGTGCCCGGTATACGGCTCAAAAAATCCAGCGCCTCAATTTTCTTGGTTTTGCGATCATGGACCATGCACACACCGCCGCCGCCCAAACTGGCCTTCGACGGCAAAGTTGCGGCCAAGGTAAAATATACTGCTGTCGCCGCATCTGCAGCATGACCGCCAGCTGATAATATTTTTTGGCCTTCCAATACGGCGCGCGGTTCATCCGCTGCGACGCCGCCGATAAAGCCCAGCACATGCCCTTCAGATCCGAGTTTTTCCTTGGGGCCGCCACAAGCTGTCAGGATGGCGGCTAACCCTAAAAGCGAAGCACAACTCAATAATTTTCGAGTCAAATTGGCCGTTAAACCACCAGTGATTTGACGCCGGGGTTTACGAGAACTACCTTGCCTATATGCTTTATCAATACAAAAGCGCAGATATGGGGCTAAACTATTGAAATACCGCATCTACTTATTCGTCTTCTCTTTGCTCATCTTATTTCTTGGCTCAGTAACTATCATTTTGCCGTCCCGCGCTGATGCCAAAGCCATTTCAATGATCCGTGACGCCGAAATTGAAAATACCATTCGCAGCTATGCAACGCCACTATTAGAAGCTGCCGGGCTTGAACCATCATCCATACGCATTCATATCGTAAATGACAACACGCTCAATGCATTCGTTGCCGCTGGCCAGCAAATATTTATCAATACCGGGCTCCTTATGAAAAGCCAAAATGCCGGCCAAATCATCGGCGTGCTGGCTCACGAAATAGGCCATATATCCGGCGGCCATCTTATTAAGGCGGCAACCGCCCAGAAAGACGTCTCGGCGGCGGTGATGCTGGGCTATCTATTGGGTGGAGCGGCGATCATCGCAGGTCGGCCCGATGCCGGCGCCGCGGCGATACAATTGGGCAGCCAAATAGGTGTAAAACAATATTTAAGTTTTAGTCGCACCCAGGAATCAGCTGCAGATCGCGCTGGTTTACGATTTTTGGATCGCACCGGACAATCGGCCCAGGGTTTGCTTGAATTTATGGAAGTGCTGGAGGATCAGGAATTATTAAGCGCCCGCAACCAAGACCCCTATGTGCGCACACACCCACTAACTCGGGACCGTATTGATTCGCTACGCCATCACCTGGAACAATCGCGCTTGGCCGATAAACCGATCCCAGAATCTTCACGCGTGAGTCACGCCCGCATGAAGGCAAAATTAATCGGTTTTACCCAAGGCTTGGCGCGGACGCTGCAGGCCTATCCTGAAGGCAACAATTCGCTGGATGCCCTATACGCCCGATCTATCGCCTATTACCGTCAACCCAATCTTAAAAAAGCGATCGGCCTAATTGATACACTTATCGCCAAATTCCCCAATGATGCCTATTACCATGAGCTTAAAGGTCAAATTTATTTTGAGAACGGCAAGCTTGAACTGGCACTGCCATCCTATCAGAAATCTGTCGATTTGCTGCCAAACTCAGCGATATTGAAAGCCCAGCTGGCCCACGCTCAAATAGAAATGTCCGGCGTTGACGTCAAAAACCGGGGGCTACTTATGCAAGCCGTTGAGAATTTACTCTATTCTGTTGATCGGGATGCAGAGCGGCCTTCAGTCTGGCGCCAGCTTGGTATTGCTTACGGGCGACTCGGTAAAATGGGCAAAAGCTCGCGGGCATTAGCGGAAGAAGCAATTTTGCAAGGGCGCTTCCGCGACGCTATCGGCATCGCTGAGCGGGCAAAAAAACTGTTAAAACGCGGCTCACCTGATTGGCTGCGGGCCGAAGATATTGTTACGGCAGCTCAGGGAAATTTAAAGAACAAGAAATAGGCCAAGAGTGGTATGCCAGCTAATTCCCCAAAGCTATTTGGAATAGCAATCATCTTACTGGTTTCAAGCTGTGCTATTCCCACCAAGAGCATCAGCCCGGAAGGCTATCTCGAAATATTCGGCCCCTCCTCTGCTTTAACGAAAACAAATTTGCCGGAGGAATGGTTTGTCGACGGATTGGATAAATCAGCTTTTTTGACGAGCCGTCTTAGCATTGAGCGCATTGATGGCTCACCTGCGTTAAACATTTCTGCGGGCTCTCATAGATATCTATTCGCCAAACGCACGCGAGCCAGCTTGCTGGCAGCTCCATATTTAAGCTGGTCGTGGAATGTGCCCTCTTTCCAAGGTGAAGAATTTCCGATTCGTCTGATTATTGGTTTTCATGGCGGTGACCCTAAAAGCGGCAGTTGGGGCAGCCAGCCGATGGTTTACCTCGGTAAAATTACGCCACCGTTTGATCGTGCCATTTCAATCATTTGGCATCGCAATGGCCTCCTTCGCGGCACCATTGAACACTCTGCCAAATTGCCAAAATATATTGCTCGTGGCGGCATCGATAATACCGATAAGTGGCATACGGAGAATATCGACCTCGCCCAGCTTTATAAGCGCCTCTGGCCGAAAGACGAATTTGATCAAGTTCGAATTATGTTTGCCGGTTTCGCCACCCGAAAAAGTGCTATTCCAACCAGCGCCGCTTTCGCTGATTTCGTGCTGTCTAAATAATTGCTGCTATTACATTTGCGTGAATTGATTCAATTTTGCGTGCAATGACCACACTCTCTCTTGTAGAAAACAGGGAGAGAAATTGAAACATGAGTCATTATTTATGAAAAAGAGCATTTTAGAATTTTTGACCATCACCGGCTTCTGCTTACTGGCTGCTTCAATTGGCCTAACCTCCAAAGTACAAGCGCAAAGTTCGACTACACCATTTAACACCACACAAAAAAAAGAAATTGAGAAAATTATCGGTGACTATTTGCGCGAAAATCCGGAAATAATCATCGAGTCCATCCGCGCTATGCAGGCTCGGGATCGCCAGCAAGAGCGAGAGCGGGGTTTAAAGAACCTCGTGACCTATCGGGAGATGATTTATAATGACCCGACTTCACCAATTGGCGGCAATCCCAAAGGCGATGTCACCATTGTCGAGTTTTTCGACTACAATTGCGGTTTCTGCAAACGGGTTTTTCCGACGGTCAAAAAACTCCTCGAAGAAGATAAAAATATCCGCTACGTCTTCAAAGAGTTCCCTATTCTATCACCGCAATCAGAACTTGCGGCCCGCGCTGCCCTGGCCTCCTGGCTTCAAGACAAATCAAAATATGTCGAGTTACACGCCGAATTTATTAATGCACGCGGCGGCTTTTCAGAAAGCCGGATCATGCGGATGGCGAAAAAGTTTGGCCTCGACACGAAGCGATTGAAAAAAGATATGCACTCAACCAAGATCAGCCAAATTATTAACGGCAATCGAGAGCTCGCCCAACGTTTGGGGATCACCGGCACACCGGGCTTTATTATCGGTAATCAGATTTACCCTGGCGCCGCTGATATGGCGACCTTTAAAAACCTCGTCGCCCAGGCACGCAAAGGCTAGAGGCTACTACTACAACTATTTTTTGAGAGGCAGCAGGGAATAGCGGAGACCGTGCGGGCTTTCGATTAGAATTAAGATTTCCGATTTACCACTATTTTTCGCTGCGGTAATAATTTTTGTCAGCTGTTTTGGCTGCCAAATTTCTTTGAGATTAGCCTGTACGATTACATCACCAGGTTTTAACCCAGTGGCGACAACTTTACTTTTGCTATCAACCAAAGTGACGACAATCCCGATTGAGTCCCAGCGAAGGGCAAACCGTTCCCGCACTTTCTTAGTAATGCTGGAAACAGTGATGCCGATATCAGGATAATTGGCGAAAGCCCCTTTGGCGACTTTCCAAGAAGCCGGACGCCTACCCGATTGCAATTGCAGTTTCACCGTGCGGCCGTTGCGTTTTACCGTCACCGGGATTTTCTGCCCTGGTTTGGTTTTGATGACTTGCTTCAACAAGGCATCGAAATTTCTAATTTTCTGGCGGTTAAATTCGATGATCAGATCACCGCGGCGAAAACCTGCAATAGCGCCCGCTTCACCAATGGCGACATTTTTAACCAAGACGCCGTTTTGATCGATCTGGCCCAGGATTTTGGCTACTTTTTTATCAAAACCTTGAACTTCAAGACCAAGAAAGCCGGTTTCAGCGCGGGCGGAACCCATCCCGACGGCCAACATGCCAAGAATCAGCAATATTTTTTTCATCAACCGAATTTTCATCCCGATACCCTACCCCGCAAAAATAGCCAGAATTAGGCAGGGCTTATAAAACTTAGCGGCTTATAATTATTCAAACAATAGAACTTAATTGAAAAAATAGTTATGATTCAATGACTTTCCAAACAGAATCGCCCTTGCGATTAGTACGGGAGCACTTTATTCACTCTATATATTGGAAAATTTAGACTTTCGAAACTTGAATTACACTAGGCAGAATTGGTGAAAATACTCTCAATATTTGGCACCCGGCCGGAAGCGATTAAAATGGCGCCCGTGGTAAAGGCGCTCGAAGCTGAAAACAGCATTGAGCACGCCGTCTGCGTCACTGCGCAGCATCGCGATATGCTCGATCAAGTGCTCACTCTGTTTGATATTAAGCCTGAATTCGATCTCGATATCATGGCTAAAAATCAAGACTTGATGCATATCACCACCACCGCCCTCCAAGGGCTGGAGCGGGTGTTAAATGAATATCAGCCGGACCGGGTTCTGGTACATGGTGACACGACGACGAGTTTTGTCGCCGCCCTGGCAGCTTTTTATCAAAAAATTTCTGTTGGCCATGTCGAGGCCGGCTTACGCACCGGTGATAATTACGCGCCCTGGCCGGAAGAGATGAACCGGCGGCTGACCGATACGATTACGGATTTGCATTTCGCGCCGACAAAATCGGCTGAGCAAAATCTGCTGACCAGCGGTGCCCCGCAGGCCGGCATCATCGTTACCGGCAATACGGTCATCGATGCTCTGCTGCAAATTTGCGAGCGGCTCGATAGCGATACCGCCATCAATGATCAGGCCGCCTCAGATGTGCCGGAACTTGATAAAACCAAACAACTAATTCTTGTCACCGGTCACCGCCGCGAGAATTTTGGCGATGGCTTTGAGCGCATTTGCCGGGCTCTCGCCCAAGTGGCGGCGCGTGAAGATGTGCAGATCATCTATCCGGTTCATCTCAATCCCAACGTTCAGGAGCCGGTCAATCGTCTGCTCGGAAGTCTCGCTAATGTTCAGCTGATTGAACCACTGGACTATCTGCCCTTTGTCTATTTGATGAAGGCGGCACATCTGGTGATCACCGATTCGGGTGGCATTCAGGAAGAAGCGCCCTCGCTCGGTAAGCCGGTGCTGGTAATGCGTGATGTCACCGAACGGCCGGAAGCGGTTGAAGCCGGCACGGTCAAACTTGTTGGCACGGATGAAGGGAAAATAGTAGAAGAAACCTTAGCTTTGCTGGATAACCAAGATCACTACCGCACAATGTCGCAGGCGCATAACCCCTACGGCGACGGCAAAGCGAGTGAGCGAATTGTATCGGAGTTGCTGCGTGACAGTTGAGTTTAACAAAGTTTCGGTTATCGGTTTGGGCTATGTCGGCCTGCCCACCGCTGCGGTTATCGCCAATCGCGGCATTGATGTCCTTGGTGTCGATGTAAATAGCGATACAGTTGAGACCATTAATCAAGGCGACATTCATATCGTCGAGCCGGATTTGGATATATTGGTCCGAAGCGCTGTCAGTTTAGGAAAACTTAGCGCCGCCACCTCGCCGGAACCGGCAGATGCTTTTATCATCGCTGTACCGACGCCGTTTAAAGCAGACAACAAACCCGATCTGACTTACCTGGAGCAGGCCACGAAAGCGCTGGCGCCGGTACTCGTCAAAGGCAATCTGGTGGTGCTGGAATCGACTTCACCGGTTGGTACGACAGCGCAAATAGCCGAATGGCTGGCGGAAGCCCGGCCCGATCTAAGCTTTCCCGCATCAGACAATAGCGATCCCGATATCAATATCGCCCACAGCCCGGAGCGTGTACTGCCAGGCCGCGTCCTGATCGAGCTGGTAGATAATGACCGGGTGATTGGCGGGCTTTCCGATATGTGCAGCCAGCGCGCACGCGATCTTTATAGCCATTTCGTTAATGGCTCCTGTCATTTGACCAATGCACAGACAGCGGAATTGGTCAAACTCGCCGAGAACGCCTACCGTGACACCAATATTGCCTTCGCCAATGAAATGTCGCTGGTCTGCGATAAGCTGGATATCAATGTCTGGGAGATGATTGGTCTCGCCAATCTGCACCCCAGGGTCGAAATATTAAAGCCAGGCCCCGGTGTCGGCGGCCATTGTATTGCCGTTGATCCCTGGTTTATTGTCGATTCGGCTGCTGAACAAACGCCCCTCATCCAAGCCTCCCGCCGGGTCAATGACGGCAAACCAGACTGGGTGATCGAGCGCACTCTTGAAGCAGCACCATCTGAGTCCTCCATTGCCTGTCTTGGACTTGCCTATAAGGCCGATATTGATGATTTGCGGGAAAGTCCGGCCATGGCAATTGTCAAAAAACTGGCCGGCATGCACGCGGGTGAAATATTTGTGGCGGAACCAAATATAACTGAGCTGCCGGCTTCCCTGGCAGAACATAAAAATGTAACACTTTTACCTTTTGAAAAAGCTGTGCAGAATGCCGAGACGGTGCTTTTATTGACGGACCACCGGGAATTTAAAGATATAAATCAGACAGCGGCTCTTGACGGCAAGAAAGTTATTGATACCCGCGGCATTTGGCGGATGTAAATATAATTTCGTAATTGGGAGTATTAAATTTGGCCCAGGAAAAAAATAAGACAAAGAAAAAAGCATTTATCACCGGTGTTACCGGACAAGATGGCGCCTATCTCGCCGAGTTATTGCTGACCAAGGGCTATGAGGTTCACGGCATCAAGCGCCGCTCGTCATCGTTTAACACCGGCCGCGTCGATCATCTCTACACCGATCCCCACATCGAAGGCACCAATTTTTTCATGCATTACGGCGATATGACCGATGCCACCAATTTGATCCGTCTCGTCCAGGCGGTTCAGCCGGATGAAATTTATAATCTAGCGGCACAAAGCCATGTCCAGGTGAGTTTTGAGACGGCTGAATATACCGCCAATTCGGACGGCATCGGCACCTTGCGCATGCTTGAAGCCATTAGGATTTTAGGCCTCGAAAAAACCGCCCGGTTTTATCAGGCTTCGACTTCCGAGCTTTACGGCAAAGTCGTCGAGACGCCGCAATCGGAAACAACGCCCTTTCACCCGAGGAGCCCCTATGCCGCCGCCAAGCTCTATGGCTACTGGATCACGGTTAATTACCGCGAAGCCTATGGCATGCACGCCTCGAACGGTATTCTGTTTAACCATGAGAGCCCGATCCGCGGTGAGACTTTTGTCACCCGCAAAATCACCCGCGCTGTTGCGGCCATTGAGCTTGGCCTCGAAAACAAGCTGTATCTCGGCAATATCGATGCGCTTAGAGATTGGGGCCATGCCAAGGATTACGTCGAAGGCATGTGGCGCATTCTGCAGCAGGATGAGCCGGATGATTATGTGCTGGCGACCGGCGAACAGCATTCGGTGCGGGAATTTGTTGAATTGTCTTTCGCTGAGATCGGCCGCAAAATAGTCTGGCGCGGCAGCGGTATCGAGGAGCAAGGAATCGATGAGGCCAGCGGTGATGTGCTGGTTGAAATCGATCCCCGCTATTTCCGCCCGACCGAAGTTGAAACCCTGCTGGGTGATCCTTCGAAGGCCCGGGAAAAGCTCGGCTGGCAGCACACCACACCCTTCTCTGAACTGGTCAGCGACATGGTGAAAAGTGATCTTGAATTAATGCGGAATGGTGGCGATGGATAGTAGCCCCGCCGATATTAAACTCGCCGAAGCCTTCAAACTAGCTGGTAAAAAAGTCTGGGTTGCCGGCGCCTCTGGCATGGTCGGTGGCGCCACGGTGCGCAGATTGGCCAGTGAAGACTGTGAAATTTTGACCCCCGGCCACAGTGAACTTGATCTCATCGACCAAGCCGCTGTCAAGCAATGGCTGGCCGCCCATAAGCCTGATGTTGTGGTTATCGCTGCCGCCACGGTCGGCGGCATTCTCGCCAATTCTACCCGCCCGGCGGAGTTCATCTATAATAATATCGCCATTGAGAGCAACATCATCCACGCATCTCACCAAAACAACGTCGAGAAACTATTGTTTTTAGGCTCAGCCTGTATCTATCCGCGCGAGGCCGCCCAACCGATGGCCGAAGAAGCTCTGCTGACCGGGCCGCTTGAGCCGACCAATGAGTGGTATGCCATCGCCAAAATCGCCGGTATTAAAATGTGTGAGGCTTATCGCCAGCAATATGGCTGTGACTATATCTCAGCCCAGCCCAACAATCTGTACGGGCCCGGCGATAATTTCGAGCTTGAAAGCAGTCATGTTATCCCGGCGCTGATGCACAAAGCCCATCTCGCTAAAATCAACGGCGACAAGACCATGCCGATATGGGGCTCCGGCAAAGTTTACCGAGAATTCCTCCACGTTGATGATTGCGCCGATGCGCTGGTCCATTTGATCAAACATTATAGCGGCGCCATTCACGTCAATATGGGCACCGGCGAGGAAGTGACGATCAAAGAGCTCGCAGAACTCATCGCTAAGGTTGTCGGTTTCGAGGGCGAGTTGGAATTTGATACGTCGAAGCCCGATGGCTCACCGCGTAAATTGCTCGACCCGACGCGAATGCAAGGCCTCGGCTGGACGTCAACGACAACGCTTGAAGGCGGACTGGCCACTACTTATCAGTGGTTCCTCGAAAATATCGCTTAAAATAGGGGCCTGAAATTCCAATTTCCAATGTTTTTGAGTTGGAATTTCAAACCGCCTTTTTGCCTGTTCCCGAAATTTTTTCCGGGGTTTTTCTTCGTTGATTCAATAACTTAAACCCACCCGCCGAGCAATAATACCGAATTCCGTTGCAAACGAGTCAAGCCTGGCTACTTTTGAGTGTGATGTAAAACTCACAACCAGGAAGACCACCCGATGCCCCGCTACAATTCACAACAACTCACCAGCTTCCTTAAGAATGCCGCTAATACCAACGGCCAGATGAACAGCCCCGAGCTGGCCCATCTCACCGTAGGCGAGATGGTGGTGCCGCCCGACATCATGACGCCCAAGCTGTTTGCCAAGCTTGAGAAAATCTTTGCCCGGCGCGGCCTCGACATCGGCCGCTATATCGTCGGCGGCCGGGATGACTCGATCAATCCGAAGACCGGGCTCAGGGAGTATTATTTTGATGACCCAGGCTGGATGGACGATGACCCCGGCACGGAAGGAGACCCGGGTTGGCAGGGCGCTGGCGAGCCGGATGATGCTTCTAACAATAAAGGGAAAAATAATCCTAACCCCGACCAAGGTAAAACAGGTGATGGCAAACCAGCCGATCCAGACCCAACGCTAACGCCGTACGAACGTGAGTTGAATGAGAAATATCCGGGTTGGCCAAAAGGAACGACATATGACACTAAAACCGGTACCTATACGGTCAATGGCGTTCCAGGTTTTACCAATACCCCTGGAGGCCGCGCTGACGCTCATTACCGTGCCACCACCGATTTAATCGGCAATGGCAAGACCGCTGAAGAAGATGAAAATTATCTCTATGGGCCGGGATCGGGCAATCCCGGCGATCCTAACGACAATCAAGGCAATGCCGAAAAAGACCAATCTAAAAGCCAATCCAAAGGCCATACCATCGGCCAGGGGATTGGCGAAGAATTCGACTTCGGCGCCAATGAGGTTGCCGGCTGGGAGTCTGGCCCGGATTCTAACCAGGATTCTGGCCATAGCTATGATTTAGGTTTTGATGGCGATTATGATCTAGGTTTTAGCACTGATTTTTCGGGCGGCGACACTTACAGCGCGGTGGGTAATTCAGCGACCTACGGCCCTGACTACGCCACACCCAGCAATCAGGAGGTCGCCGATACATTCGCCGCTGCCAAAGCGGATCAAGAAGCCGAGCAAGCGGCAAATACAGCCGCCTCCAATTTCGGGGCAGCGTTGAATGCCGTAGCGGATAATTTCGCCGGACCGGATGCAAATTCGCCAGCAGCAAACACCGCAAGCACAGCGGATTTCTCCACCTATTCTCAATCTGACGCAACGGAGGGTGTCTCCATGTCGTCGGCGGCGGCCACAAACACGGACACAAGCCCTTACAGCACGGCTAATTATGGCTATGACTATACCGCCAGCTACGGGCCCGACTTTAATCCGGGCTGGGACTTGGGAGGTGATCCTAATGGTGACGGCGGCGGCAGCAGTCAATATACCGCGGGCGGGTACGAAGACCCCAACAGCACCATCTCAAATGCCGGTAATATCGCCCAGGCGGCGCTGTCGGAGCCCGGCCGCTCGTTTACCCCTTCGGATGCACCAGCCGGCACCTCGGTGCCATTTAACCAGCTCTCCAACCTCGACCAGCTCAACGAGATCACCGACTATCTCGGCGTCGGCCGCCTCGGCACTGATCCGGGTCCCAGTAAAAGTTCGAGAGCTGATGCTGATCAGGAAGGCAGCGATTTACCCGATTATTACGGCGATGGGGACTATGGCCAAAAGGCCGATAATCAAACCCTCACCGGCAGTGGTGGTGACGATACGCTGGAGGAGGATGACAAAGCGGTTTCCCTTGACGGCTTTGACTGGGTCGGCTCCAGCCTGCCGGGTCAGTTTACCGACTACACTGATGAGCACGGCTTCCCGATGAACTTAAGCGATTTGCCCGAAACGGTGCAGGGCGATATCTATAATCTGGCGCAGGAGTATCGGAGTCTCCAATTCAACAATAGTATGCCAAAAGGTGAAAAAGACGCCCGCATGGCTGAAATCGAAAGCCTGAGGGGTGATATGCCAAGAGGACTCGGTGATTCTTTCAACATGATTACTACGGATAATGTCGGCGCAATTGCGGATAAGAATGCAGCAAAAGACATACAAAAAGGAGATCAAATCCAGGATCGCATCGGACAAATCTTTGCGCTGTCTCCGCGCGATATCATTGCTGATGCGGAGGGAAGAACCTTGGGCGGTGGCAAAGGTAAGGCCAGCGACTTACTTGGGACGACTGCTTCGGGAGTTAGAGGAACAACTGATACGATTTCTAAAATGTCACTTATGGAAGCCAAATCCGAGGCAAAAGGAGTGATTTCAGATTTGGAAAATCACATGATTAATGCCGCCAATAGGGGTAATTATCATCTGGTCAATGATATTCAGAATAAAATTGATGACCTCAAGGCGCTAACGGAACCAACCGTTGATCCACGAAATACAATTTCAACGATTAATCGGCTAATCGAGGATGATTAACCATCAAACCAGAGTTTCCGTCGCTTGTCCCATATTTGCTTGAGTTTCCGGTACAGAGGAAAATATTCCTCCGCGAGGCGAATTTCATTGGGTGTAAGAGCTTGATAGACAAAATCATAATTTTCCTGTGCCCGCGACAATAAGGAGGGATCATGTTTTTTTACAGTCTCAATAGCAAGACGTGTTAAGTTTAATCCCAGAATTTTATAGCTGCCATTAACCGACTGGGCGTATTTAATCAAAAGCTCCGCCTCTTTGTCACCCAGAACGATCGCCTTATGGGCCCATTCCATGGCGACATCGTAATCCGGCTCCATGCCAAACCCGAATAAAATCAGCCGTGCCAAAGCGGTCATCGCTGGGGCATAATCCATCTCAGCGGCTTTTCGATAAAGCTTAATCGCAATTTTATAGTTCTGTTTTGGGGGTGAACCGACCTCAAACGCATGAGCTCTTTGATAGGTACCCTCGGGATGACCATGAAATTCAAGTTCACTAAAAATCATAAAAGCGCCCATAGGATTTTTATCGAGGATGGTGCCATCCTGAAACATTTTGGCCATTTTCAGATCGTAAGGTACAGAATATAATTCACCCCACTGTCTTTCAAAATTACCTATTCCACCAATAAATTGCTTTCTAGCTTGGTGATCATTCCGCTCAACAATCAAGCCCCGGCCATAGAAATAGCCCAAATAAAACGTCGCCAAGGGGTTATCTTTATTGGCCAGCGGCGCCAATAGATCATAGGATTCCCGATAACGCCCCTGCTCATAAGCCTGGATGCCACGGGTTAAAGCCGGAACTTTAGATACATCCGCGGCAATTCCCCACCGTGGCACACAAACCAACAAAATAAATAACACAGTGATTAAAATCTTTCTCTCCATCCTCCTACTATGCCGGGACCAGAGGGCCAAAATCAATGGTTGAGGAAAAAAAAATGAAACAACCGGGTGGGCAACCGTTGGCAGAATGTTCAAAAATGCCATTTACTCAAATTCTTTCCCGTATT
Source organism: uncultured Rhodospirillaceae bacterium (assembly GCA_964566055.1). Lineage (GTDB taxonomy): Bacteria > Pseudomonadota > Alphaproteobacteria > Rhodospirillales > UBA2165 > TMED23. The sequence goes on along the minus strand of CAZMHI010000006.1, from coordinate 45,968 downwards.
ACCTGTAAAAAGTTGGAATTTAATCACCATAAAACCGTCAATATAGACAAAAATTGACATATTTAACTGCATGATTTCAGAGGGTTATAAAATTATTTGGTTCTCTATGTCGAATTCCGTTGTAGTCGAGCAAAACTTTTATATCCTAGAGAGTATACCAGAAAAAATAGGATACATATCATGAACATAAAGCTAACGAAAAATCATGACAATTTTACCGCTGCAGAACCGACGCTCATCGACAAATTAGATCTGCTTGATTTTCTCCTGGCCCAGCGCGCGCCAATTGAGCTGCGCTTCCGGGATATCTACGATACGGCCCTGGACGAGATGCAAGCCGGCACCGCACATAAATTTACCGAAAACCTGGCCGCCACTTATGAGGCGGAGTTTAAACCTTTTTTGGACCAAGCGCCGGATGACCGAAGCCGGGATGCGTTACGACAGGTTCTAACCGATGTTTCCGAGCGCTATCTCAACCGCGCCATCCGCGACGAGCAGGCCGGCCGCGCCGGTGACCGCGCCATGAGCACTGAAGCTCTGCTGACCAAATATACCAATCTCGCCGAGCTTTATCCGGAAAATGCCGAGGCTTACATGACCTCCGGCGAAGAGGCGCTTACGCGTCTCGCCCATAGCGGCGTTGTCCAGGCAGCGATAGATGAGCGTCTACGATCTTTCCGGGCAGAACTCGTTCGCGCGGCTCTCTATGGGGCGACGAATATCGATCCCGAGATAGGAGAGGAAATGTTGCATGATCCTGGCTTTAATCAGTGGATCGAAAGTGAGGCAGACAAAGAGCGTTATGCCGGACTTATCGAATTCTCCAAGGAGGCGGCGGCGGAAGACAGAAAACTCGAACAAGAACGTCTGGAGCAGTTAGAGTTTATCGCCGAGGTGCAGGAACGATTATTATTTAAAGGTGAATTTGCTGCCGCCCTTGATGCCGGCACGGCGTCGCACCGCATGATCGCGCAAGCGTTCTATGACGACCTGATCAATGAGCGCGAAATGGAATTTATGAAGGGACAATTAGCCGATTATCTGGCCGCCCGGCAGAAACAATTGGACCTCGCCGAGATGACACGCCAGATTTTACATGCTGGCAATCAATTAGATGCCAATATCCCTGAACATCGCGAGGCTGCCAACGCGCATTATGAAATCTTCAACTCCTCCTTAGACGAAGAGCAAAGTGACGAAATCCGCCAGCGCATCGAAGATGATTATATCTTAAGACTGGGCATTGTGCCCACCCCGCTCCTTAATTTGATGTATGGTCAGTTGTTGAGCAACCAGGCCGATACCTTGGTTATGGTCTCCCAGCGGCTTAATAAACTGGCAAAAGACCCTAAGGTGCTGATAAGCCTCAGCGATGGTATTCCGGCAGGCGTTCTGGCACGCGCCCGGGTGAACACGCTTTATGATGGTCTCAGCATTTCACCAGTAAAAATGGTCAATTTAGCCACTAGAAATTTAAATCAGCGGCTGGCTAAGCGAAAATCATATAAACAAGACCACAGCCGTAAACTTGATATGCGCGGGCAAATTGGCCGGCTTGCTAATCTGGGGCGTCGTGGCGATACCGAGATTGCTTCTTTAAGACAAGGCGAGATGATTATCCCGCGCGCATTAATGCAGGATGCCTTGAAGGACGAGCTTTATCAGACCTTCAAGGCAGCCGGTGTTGATCCCAGCCGTTATGTCGTTGCTGCCAATGCATGATAGGACGCAATTGCGCGGTCAATATAATCATCCCAGCCGAAGCCCTGTTCAACCCGGCGGCGGGCTGCGATACTCATGTGGCGGCGTTGCTCGGCGTTATTCGCGAGCTGGCCAAGTGCTTCGGTTAGGCTAACACTATCTTTAGACGGTACGATTAGCCCTTCGACACCCGGCTCGATGATATCCTCAGCCCCAGCTTCCTCGGTGGTGATGATCGGTAATCCACTGGCCATAGCCTGCAACAAAGACAACGGAAAACCTTCCTCCAGCGAGGGCAGGCAAAAGATATCGGCGGCCTGCAGTTCAGCCGGTATTTGCTCTGAAGCAAGCGCTCCTCTTAGCGTTACACCGTCCAGACTAAATTGAGCCAAGACTTTCTCGAATCCCTTCTCCACCGGGCCAATGAGATGCATCTCAGCGATATCTGCAAGACCTCCAAAGGCCTGCAGCAACCACGGCACGCCTTTGCGGATACCGATACTGCCGACAAACAGGATGCGTGGCTTGGGGTTTTGGTTTGGCTCGGCAGACAGCGAAAAACGTGTCAGATCGACACCATAGGGATTGACGATTAGTTTTTCACCTAAGCCCCGCGCGGCAAAAGTCGAGGCGGCGAACTGGGTCGGCACGGCAATCGCATCGGCGGCGGCATATTCCTGTTCTTCACGCGCAATCATCTCCGGATGGGTGCCGGCAAAATTCAGCCCAAACTCCTGATAGGCCTCAACTAGAATTTTAGTTTGGTGGGCAATATGGCTGGAGCCTCTCTCAATCACCACTTTCGCGCCAAGTCCATGGACGGGTGAAATGGCTTCCAATGTCGCTGAGCTCCATCCGACCAGCACATCAACATGGCCAACGGCATGACGGGAGGCAAATCTGCCAAAGGCTTTGGCGATCGCCAGATCAGGCTTAGGTCCCAGCCGAAATTTATCATAAAACCGGCGGCGCAATTCAAGCCAGGGTGCGGTCATCAGCGGCACGCCCAAGGGTAAGTTTTTTGCCGCCACAGACGCCGGATAGGTCGTTAACAATCGAGCCAGATATCCCCGCTGATGCAGCCCGTCCGCCAAATCAAAGCCATGCCACCGGCCATGTACCGAAACAACAATTTTTAACGGGTCCGGCTCTTGTTCACTCATAAATTTCAGGCCTGCTCGCTCAGCATATTTTCCATCGTTTCAATCAAACGGTCGACGTGATCCTCCCAGCCGAATTTCTCAAGTGCCCGCTGACGTCCGATTTTTGGCAGACTTTCCCGCAATTTCTTATCGCTATCCAATTGCTGGATACAATCTGCCAACTTTGTTACCGAAAATGGTTCAAAATACAGCGCAGCATCGCCGCAGATTTCACGATTAACCGGCGTATCTGCAGCTACTACCGGCAGCCCGCTGCTCATGGCTTCGGCCATAGGATGGCCAAAAGTTTCTGAAACTGAAGGAAAAACAAACACATCTTGCGAGCGATACAATTCCGGCAGAGCCTCATATTTGTAATTTCCCAGTGAAACAATACCACGCTGAGCAGCATCATTGACAATAATTTCATCCAAATCACTGCCTAACATATCGGCGAATTCGCTTGTCGCCATTGTTATTGTTGCATGACTTTCAAAGCCTACCTCACTTAACTGATCAACGGCCTGACACAGCAGCCGTGGGACTTTATGGGGGTAATAAACCGAAACATAAATCAACCTGCAGACACCCTCTTCACGCCATTGTCGCTGGTCGGGTTCGGGTTTAAATGCTTCATTAATGGTGCCATACGGATTGACGCTGCACTTCTCTGTAATCTCCGGATGCCATAAGGAGATCATATCGCGCATAGCTTCCGTTGGAGTAATAATTTGATCGGCCGTCATCGCCGAAAGAAGCATTAGGCGACGGCGGAAATAACGGTTAACGCCGTTCCATACTCCTAGAGGCGCCGTCATATTGGCGAGATAAAAAGGATCAAACAACCCTCCCTCGCGCAGCAATAAAATTTGTTTTACCGGACAGTTAAGCAGACCGAAATTGGCCGATGAAAACAGAATGTCAGGATTATAGTTTTTGACAAATTTCCGCCACGACGTCTGTTCCCAAATCAACCTTTGTAAAGGCGAAAATCTGGCAACATTAAGTCTACTAATTGAATCCTCAAAATCGGTTTCATAATCTTCGGATACGGCGACATTTATGTCGATACCACGTTTTACAAATGCCTGAAGAAGGTTATTGGTGTAGGTGACAATACCGCCTTTTCGCGCCGACAGGGCATTAACGAGAACTCTCATTCTGTCCCTACCTGATCTGCGGCATCAAGTATTTCCCGCAAACGATCATCATGGCTAAAAGAACCTTTTGTCACTTTTTCAAACCCATTTTTTGCGACAGTTTTCCGCGCCGTGAAATCCGACAACCACTTTTTACATTGCTCAAATAGCTCTTGATCACTAACGAAATAGGCTGCTTCTTTATCTTCCTTAAGAATGCCTGCCATTTCGGCATTACGTTCATGTAGCATAAACCCTCCGCTGGCGGGAATCTCAATTGAACGGCAAGTTTGAAGATCACGATTTTCTTTGCGCAGAAAACAGAGATTAATTTTGCTTGAACAAATTACTTTGACATACTCATCATCATAAGCCGGACGGCCTTCAACTAAGAGGCCAGGCTCTTTATCCTGGTAGTCAGCCCAGCCATTTCCCCATACTCTTACCGGTACACCTTGTTGAGCTAGAAACACCAGACTATCCGCCCGGTCTTTTTCGTAAGTGCCGACAAAGCTCACCTCCGAGCCAAAATTAAACCTATCATTATCGCTTAGATCGATCGGCTGATGGAGAGTAGGGTCATAGGAATTATTAACGAACAATATGTTTTTTACACCGAAGGTCGGCACTTCACTTGAGTCAGCATTGAACGATTTAGTCGTCACCCATAAATCATAAAAGGGCATTGCTGCTTCCACCTGCCGGGTCCGATGCAATGGATTCATCATGTCATCTTCTGCATACCAAACGATTTTAATTTTTGGATTTAGTTGCTTAACCCTCCGAAGAGTTTTTGCCCCAATTTCAATCGCACGTTCGAGCCACAAAATATCGAATTGGTTATCACTCAATATTGCTAAAATTTGGTTTCCTGCACCGGCCTCATCAGCAGGATAACGTAGGCGGTAACGAAGGCGGGTTGTTAAACTCGGTTTATCCTCGTAACTCGTGCCCGGTAAATTGGTCGATACAACATCTACTTGGCAGCCCAAATTTTTAAACGCCTCAATCCGTTGCTTTGTTCTGGAACCGGCAACGGTTTGACCCACAAACAATATAGAAGGCAGCGTCATTGAACAAAATCCAATGCCGCTTTAAGCCCCAATATATCGGCCTCAAAATCCCAGCTAGATACGCGACGTTGGGCAGCCTCGCCCATTTCGTCAGACCGTTCCAGCGCCTTGCTTAACGCAGCAGCCAAATCGGCATCGTCTCCGGCTTTGACAACAACGCCCGTCTCTTCATCTAAAAGGTCAAAAACCGCGCCACATTGATCAGAGGCAATAACCGCTGTGCCACAAGCCATAGCTTCGTTTATCGCCAATCCCCAAGGTTCTTTTTCAGAACTTAAAACGAAAATATCCGCCGCCTTATATATTGCCGGCAATTCCGTTTGATTACGAAAGCCGGTAAAATAAATATCCTGCCGATAGGGCAATTGATCAGCTGCCGCCTTGAGAGACTGCTTCAACTCACCGTCACCAACAAATACCAAGGCTGGTCGTTTTTGATCATTCCAATCGGTTTGCCGCCAAGCAGAGAGCAAAACATCCGGCTTTTTCCTTGCCGTCAATTTGCCGGCAAATAGGACAATTTTCTGCCCCACCTCTAGACCTAATTCCTGACGAAATTCTGAAGGTGAGGTGTCTACACTACCCTCGGCAAAAAAAGAATTGTCTATCGCATATGGCATATTAAAAATTTTGTCTTGGGAAATACCGTGATCTAAATAGTATCGACGGTTAGCGCTACCGATTGCCAAAAACGCATCACATTTGGAGAAAATTTTATTGAGGTAGCGGCGTTTCAATAATCCCAATAACCCTTTGCCATCAGGCATTGCCCCCGCCCAATTTTCTCCTCGCATTAAAATCGGAGTACCTATACGATTTGCCACTTTTAGAAGCCGTTTAAACTTGCGGCTTTGCCAACCATGAAACCACATCACATCAGCATTTTTAATCAGTTGATTAATTTCTATTTCGCTCATTAAACGGCTGTTATAACCCTCTCTCAAGGGTATATCCCAATTTACATCGACGCCAAAACCCTGATCAAAATAGCTGTTTGAAGAGAAATCGGCTTCAAATATTACTTCAAGATCGATCTTTGGTTCGGCAGCAATCCGCCGCAACAGGGGTGCCTGATATTGAATTGGATGACTGACAAAATAGAAAAGTTTTGTTGTCACGATGAAGTCTGTAACCGGTTAGGAGAGATTTGGGTATAGCGTTCCGGCACAACGGATTTAATAACTTCTACTGTCTGCGCTGCAGTAGCTTCCCGCGAAAACAAATGTGCCCGTTGATAGGCTCTTTTACTCAATTCATATCTATCTTCTTCATTTTCTAGCAAAGCAATAATTTGCTTAGCCATATCGTTGACGTTTAGCGGATCAAAATAATGTCCTGCCTCGCCCAGAATTTCCGGCATCGCAGCAGTATTCGATGAAACAATGGGTGCACCGCAGGCCATCGCCTCAACCAAAGGGTTGCCAAAGGTTTCAACGGTAGACGGAAAAACAAACAATTTGCACTTTTGATACAAGATCAACAATTCATCAGCGTTTTTTTCGCCCAAAAATTCAACTACGTCGGTCAAATTATTATATTCTAGGACTTGTTTGATCTCTTGCAGATATCCTTGGTCAATTGCCTTGCCGGCTATTTTTAAAATAACATCCGGAAATTTTTCTCTTACTATTGCAAATGCCTGAACGAGAGTATGCAAATTTTTTTGAACATAGATATCGGATACCGCCAGAAGATAGTTTTGCCGTTCGATATCAGCATCAGCTTTAAATCTTTCGCCGACACCATGATGTACGACCGTAACTTTTTTCTGGAAGCGCTCACCTAGCCCAAAGGTCAGGGCTTTGCGGGCATAATCTGAAACAGCGATAGCACGGCGGCAGGTCAGTAAGGAGAGCGCTGTCATCAGGGTTAAACCACCCCAATAAAGGCGCTTGATAGGCCGGGTTTCCTTACCGGCAACGGCTAAAGAATTACGTAACATTATTATCTGAGCGGGTGCTGCCAAAGGACCATAATTTGCCGGTGAGACAGTAACATCCACTGACATAATTTTAGCCAAAATTGGCAAGGCGAACTGCTCCCAAAAAAGGTTGGAAAAAAAACCATTTTTGAAATTTAGCAGATGGACGCGGATACGTTCATCCAATACGCCAAACAACTCGAATTGATCCCGATGCAGAAACAGATGAATCTCCAATTCAGTATCTTCGGCCAACAGCGGCAAAATATTACGTAAATAGGTAACGCCGCCGCCGCTTTTAGCATGAATACCGTTGACCAATACCCGCAGGCTGTCACTCTTTAGGAATTTTCGACTCATCACACTCCATTGTCTCTCAATCTATGCCACAACCCTAGGATTTAGAAATTTGCCGTGATAATAAAGCCATGCTAGCAATTAGTAAATTTGATATATAGTAGATTCCCTCCAACACCAAATATAGACTTTATGGTTCAAAGAATTTTAATTTTTCGGCGCGGTAGTATCGGTGATGCGGTGGTATCCTTGCCGGCGCTTCTAGGTATTCGCAATCACTCACCCGAAGCAGAACTTGCGATATTAACCAATGCGCCGGTTATGGGACGAGCCGCCCATATAGAATCGATTTTAGGCCGTACTGAATTGATTTCGGAATACTTCTCCCTGCCGCCGGGTGGTGGCGGCTTTTCGTCGATGTTGCAAGTTAAGTCTGCCATAAAGTTATGGTCTCCTGACAAATTGATCTACCTGTCAGAGCCCTCATCCCTAGTTTCACTGGTAAAAGAACTATTATTTTTTAAAATTTGCGGCATAAATAACATTGTGGCTATGCCTTTTGCCCAATCGATTCGCGAGTACCAAGTCAAATCGGAAAAACTTTGGGAATCAGAAAGCGAACGGCAATTGCGTGCTGTTGGGTTACCTTGGCCAGATAAGGTGGAAATTAATTTTAACGCCGATGAACAAAATCAAGCTGACAAGATAATTGCCGATAATTTCACTAATACCCCGTATATCGCGTTCAGTATTGGTGGCAAGTTGCCCGATAAAGATTGGGGTGATTTAAACTGGGGCCGCGTCTTAGAAAGTCTGACATCAATTCGTCCTTCCCTAGGACTTATGCTAATTGGAGCCGAAGATGAAGGTGAGCGAACATCCGGCCTCGCTCAAAACTGGGGTGGCCCGGTACTAAATCTATGCGGCAAAACCAATCCGCGTCTTAGCGCTTTGGCGATGAAGCAGGCAGTATTTTTTTTGGGTCATGATAGCGGTCCGATGCATCTAGCCACTTTGATGAAAACTCCCTGCGTGGCTCTTTTTAGTGCTCGCGCAAAACCAGGTGTATGGTTTCCTCAAGGTGACAATCATCATATATTTTATCCGTGGGAAATGACGGATAATGTAAGTAACAAAGCAGGCTTTCGAACTGCAGGTTCATCCATTCTATCGATCAAACCAGAAGATGTAATCGACGTCTGCCGAAAGTTACTGACCTAAAATAGAGAGAAGCCTGGTAAAATGATTCTAGGAAGCAAAAGAATATGTGCGGCATAGCGGGAATCATAGGTAATCGACGCGTCAATTCTAGCGCCATCGAACACATGAACTTTTTGCAACAGCACCGCGGGCCAGATGATTCAGGAATATGGGAATCCGAAGACGGAACTGTTGTTTTTGGCCATCAACGGCTTTCAATTATTGACACCAGCAGTGCCGGTCATCAGCCGATGGCAGCGGGTTCTCAGGTAATTACCTATAACGGCGAAATATATAATTACCTTGAAATCGGTGCAGAACTAATAGCGGCAGGTGTTGAGCTTGAAACATCTTCAGATACCGAAGTGTTGCTCAAAGCCTACCAGACCTGGGGCGAAGACGTATTAGGCAAATTGAACGGCATGTTTGCCTTTGCTATATATGACGCCAATCGGCAGCACCTTTTTTGTGCCCGCGATAGATTTGGCGAAAAGCCTTTCTTATTTCACAGCAACAATGAATGTTTTGCCTTTGCGTCGGAATATAAAGCTTTATTGAGCCTAAATTATGTCGGCAGTCATTTTGAACAGGACCGCATATTGCGCTTTCTTTATCATCCGACTCGAGGCCTGGATGACGATATCCAGACCGTCTTCGACGATATAAAACAAATACCACCGGGCCACAGCCTGACTTTGGATTGCCATAGCTTAGAATATCAAATTCAACGTTATTGGGATATCGAGCCTGATAACAATTTCGCTCGACTGAGCGAACAGGATGCGCAAAATCATTTTCGGGAACTCTTTGAAGATGCGATCAAGTTACGTATGCGCAGCGACGTGCCCCTAGGTTCCTGTCTGTCAGGCGGACTGGATTCCAGCTCGATCGTCTGCATCGCCCGGCAGCTCCGTGGCAACAATGAGCCCTACGACGTGTTCACGGGACGTTTTCCAAATTCAGACGCCGATGAGTGGCCGTGGGCGGAAAAAATTATAGATCATACGCACTCTACCCCCCACGTCATTGAACCAAATGTTGAGAATTTTCAGGCAGAGCTTGCTGACTTTATGTGGCACAACGAGCTTCCAGTCGGCAGTTCCAGCCAATATGCCCAATGGTGCGTATTTCGCCTCGCCAAGGAGGCCGGCATTACAGTGTTGCTGGATGGGCAAGGTGGCGATGAGCTTTTAGGGGGGTATGAACAATATTTCGAGAATTATCTCGCCAGCCTCAAAACAAATGCAAGCAGTGAACGTACTAAAATTGAAGAGCGTTATCCGCTAGGTTTGCTGACAAAATCTCAAGCCGCAAAAAGTCGCCTGCCCCGTGGCTTGCGGCATTTATTGGCCGGCTTAACCGGCAAAGGCAGCGACTTTTCTTTTGGCCTGACAAAAGATTATGCCACTAAATTATTCGCAAATCTGCCGCCACCTCCGAGCGGAACGCGTTCCTTTCATCCGTTGGCCGGGGTTTTGTATCAGGAAATGCTCTACACTCATTTACCGGTGCTTATGCGTTATGGTGATCGTAATTCAATGGCTCATTCACGTGAAGTTCGTCTGCCGTTTTGCGATCATCGCTTAGCCGAGTTTACCTTTTCTCTGCCGCCGGAATTTTTAATGGGCGGAGCGGAAACCAAACGCCTCCTACGCGGAGCAATGAAAAGAACTCTTCCTGAACCACTTAGAACACGCTGGAACAAACAAGGTTTTGTGCCGCCTCAAGCTGCCTGGTTTAAGAGCTCATTGGGTGAACATGTTCGTGAAATCATCAATGGCCAAGAGTTTGAAAATTCCGGAATGTGGCGCAAAAACTGGTGGATATCGGTGCTGGATCGATTTAGTGCCGGTGAGACCCACCTCGCCAGTATGTTGTGGCGGCCTGTCATAGAACAGGCTTGGCGCATTCATTTTCTAGACAGGATCAATTCAGCTAAGAAAATTGCCGTTTTTGAAGGAGCGGCTTGATGCGCTTTGTATTGATCAATCATTGTCATCCCGATACGCCGCATGTCTGCGCCACTAGAATGAGGGAATTTGCCAATACCTTAACTGGTCTCGGTCATAAAGTAATTTTACTAACCGAAACTTTAAGTGGCCAACCGGCTGAAATAACTCCTGGTCAGGCAGGCCGGGCTATTCAAGATCACGATTTTAGCGCACCGCTAAACTTGGCGAGTGAGCCAACAGGCCATCCGTTAATAAAAAGTTTGCGCGCTCGGACTTTACCGTGGGGCCTGAGGCAGCTGGTCGTTGTCTGGTATTACCTCAGACATCATGGCGTTTTTAGCAATTGGCGGGCCAGTTGTCAGAGCTACATTCCGTCTATCGTCCAACATTTTAAGCCGGATTTGGTTTGGGCGACCTTTGGCAACACTGATTGCTGGAATATCGCCCGCGACATTGCTCAGGCAGCAAAATGCCCGTGGGTGGCTGATGCTAAAGACCCTTGGCAAAATTTCATCCCGGCAATTTTTCGAAAGTATCTTGCTAATTATTTTAGTGACAGTGCTGCCATGACGGCTTTTTCAAAATTTCATGTTGCTGATGTACAAAAATATTTTGGCAGAGAAGCTTCCGTTATCTATAGCGGATTTTCAGCGGCCCAATTGGCGATCTCGGCACCACCAAATATAGATGAAATCACCATTAGTCTCACCGGCGCTATCTATGACCAACAGGTGCTGAATCAATTATTGCTGGGGGTGCAGTCTTGGCTCATGGGATTACCTGAAGAAAAACAGGCTAAGGTTCGCTTTATATACGCCGGACAAGATTCGAATGAAGTTGCTGCCGCGACGGCAGAATTATCAATAATTTGCCCAGTTGAAATCATAGGCTTCATCCCGCTCGAAGAATTAAGACAGATTCATCGCCGCGCAATTGCTAATTTATACATTAAAAGCAATCTCACTTTTCACCACAAAACAATAGAAATGCTATCGGCCGGACGGCCATTAATTTGCTACCCGCACGAAACGGATGAAGCGATTGAAATTACCCGATCTACCAACGTGCCGTTATTATCTTGCAATAACCCAGAGCAAATTTCGGAGGCGCTAGATCAAAGCTTAAAAACAGGTCAAATTAGTATTGAAGCGGATCGCGGATTAAAAGAACATACCTGGGAAACACAGGCAAAAATATTAGAAGAAATATTCTTAAACGTAATAAATAAAACTGACGGCGCGGCTGATGCTTAGGTGGCAAACTAAAGACGGTTTACGAAAACTTGCCATCGGCTTAACAACATTTCTAATCCTACCGATAGCCATATTCTCTTCAAAAGCGATGGCGCCGTTATTTGTGATATTGGCGCTGGCTTTATTTACACTGAATGTTACCGATAAGGATCGTAAATTTTCGTTACCGAAAATGCCGGTAATAGCCTTTTCTGTCTTACTGATTTGGGTAGCAATCAGTTTGTTGTGGAGCTTTGACCAAAGCCTCGGCAGCAAATTAATTCTGCCTCTCATTGCACTTTTTGGCTTGGGTGTTTTCACTTTGAGCGAAATAAATTATGTCCCCCATTCAGCGCGCAAGATAGGCGAAAGATTACTAATCTGGGGAGCCGCAATAGCTATCGCTTTGCTTTTATTTGAATCTGTAACCGGTGCCTGGCTCACTAGATTTAGCCGCGGTTTGCCGTGGTGGGAAGTTATTAATCCACAAACGGGCGGCATTAATGTCGAAGCGTTTTTGAGAAATGGCATAGTTATTTTGACGATCCTTCTATGGCCTATACTGTCAGTATTGCTGCAAAGGAGGCAATTCTTTGGAACAGCGTTATTTATTGTTCTAACGATATATTTGGTTTTTCGTTTCTCCTCCTCAACAGCCCTTATCGCCATTATCACTGCCGGGATCGGCATCAGTATCGCCCGTTTTCACCGAAAATTTGCCAGCTTATTGGTCGCGAGTACCTTCATAATATTAATCGTCGGCGCTCCGTTTTTCGTCCATCAGTTTACTGCTAGTAAAAACGTTCAGGAAATTGGCCAGCAATCCTATGATTTAAAGCTGCCCAATTCAGCGACCAGCCGATTGATAATTTGGCAGTTTACTACTCAAAAAATATTTGAAAAACCGTTCCTCGGCTGGGGGATGAATACGGCCCGGAAAATTCCTAGAGGTGGTGAAAAATATACCCTCAAAGTGAACACGCCGGAGAGTAAAAAGATCGTTCTTTTTAAAGAGTCATTTTTGCCGCTCCATCCCCATAATGCCGCCCTTCAGATATGGCTCGAGCTCGGTGCGACGGGGGCAGTAATCGTCGCTGTTTTTGGCTGGCTATTTATTAGAAAACTGGAGAACCTTCATACAGATCCATCTGTTTTTGGCGTCGTTATCTCGCTATTGGTTTTTAGTTTTATCAGTTTTGGCATCTGGCAGAGCTGGTGGATCGCCACACAATTTTTGTGTCTTGGCCTGGCCTTGGTGACCAGTAGACGAAGTATCTAAGCTTCAATCCAATGAGAATGCCAGGCGGTCAGATTGTAGAGCACCCAAACCATTAGTGAAGTATCACGGCGGCCTTGACGGTGATCTGAGATAAGACCCGCAACCTGGTCACGGTCAAAGCCAATTTGATCAAGCAAGGGTGAATTTAAAATCCCAGCTTGGGCCTTGGCGCCGAAATCGCCTCGTAACCATTCTGCCATCGGCGCATTGAAGCCCATTTTTTTACGATAAATCACATCGTCTGGAATGATGCCTTCGACAGATTTTTTGAGTATGTACTTCGCCACACCGTTCTTGATTTTAGCGCTTTGCGGCATATCCATGGTGAACTCGGCCAAGGTATGATCCAAAAACGGCACGCGGGCCTCCAGCGATTGCGCCATGGTAATTTTATCGACCCGCATCAACAACAGTTCCGGCAAGCGGAGGCGAAATTCGTTGTGGATCATTCTCGTCAGCTGATCCCGACCATGATGCGCGCGATCAAATTCAGACAAAGTATCGTTGGCAACGGCGAAACTATCCGGCACCAAAATATCGTCAGATAAAAGACCAGCCTCGACCATCTCCACTGCACCATGTGGCAGCTCCAAGCCCATCGCTGGCAAGATATCTTTCTTTTGCGATTCCCAAAAAGCGATGGCGCCGCTCCAAAAAGCTTCCTGGTCATTGGCAGCGCGCTCGACCGCATCGGCATAAAGGCCAAAGCTTGGTTTTAAACGGGCAATCCCCTGCGCCGCGCCGGCCGCCACGCGCTGCAACGGTTTCGGCAGAAACTTCTGAAACGGCCCATAGCAATGCTGATGTAATTTGAGATACATCATGTAACTGTTATAGCCGCAAAATTGCTCGTCAGAGCCCTCCCCGACTTGGATGACTTTAACGCCCGCTTCCGCCGCCAGCTTGGAGACGAAATGCAACGGGATGCAGACCCAATCGGCCAGCGGCTCATCCTGATGGTGAATAAGATCGTCGAGATAACCAACCATATCATCCTCACCAACCAGCACTTCGTGATGATTGGTGTTAAAAAGCTTGGCGACTTTGGTGGCATAAGTGAGTTCGTTAAGATGTTCATGGTCTTTGAAACCGACCGTAAAGGTATTTACCGGCTCATCGGTAAAACGATCCATCAGCGCGACATTGACAGACGAGTCGATACCACCAGATAGAAAAGCCCCATAGGGCACATCCGACATCATGCGTTTCTCAACAGCCTCGTTTAGGCGGCTGCGGACGCCTTCAATGAAGTAATCCTCTTGTGCCGCTTCGCTTAAGCTGGACAGTTCACTATCAATACCGCTTTTCCCCGGCACTGCATCCCAGTAACGCTCAGACGTGATGTTTCCAGCCTGGTCAATCTCCATATAAGTCGAGGCCGGCAATTTATAGATACCGTCAAACATGGTGAGCGGGGCTGGCGTCGTCAGATACGTTAGATAGTGATAGAGTGCCAACTTACCGACCCTTCGCGGCACGGCGGGATGACACAGCAAGCCTTTAATTTCTGAAGCAAACAAAAACCAGCCATCACGCTTGGTAATATAAACCGGCTTGATACCCACCCGGTCCCTGGCAACGGTCAATTTCTTTTTTGCTTCCTCCCAAACGGCAAAAGCAAACATACCCTCAAGGCGCGGCAGTAATTCGGCAATGCCCCATTCCTGAAAACCATGCACCAGCACCTCGGTATCAGAATGATCAGTGGCGAATTGATAACCCGCAGCCTCTAGTTCCTGGCGAAGCGCCGCATGATTATAAATCTCGCCATTGTAAGTGACGATAACAGAGCCATCCGAGTTGGCCATCGGCTGGTCGGCATCATTCGAAAGATCAATGATTGAGAGACGGCGATGACCGAGCCCAACTTGCTGATCCGCTGACAGCCATATTCCGTCACCATCCGGGCCCCGATGCGCCATTGACTGGTTCATCGCTGCCAAAATGGAGCGGTCTACGGGCTGCTCGCCGGCAGTTCTTAAGATCCCTGCAATTCCACACATAGTGCGGTTTTAGCTTAAGCGGGGGTCGCGACCAAACTCTTTTTGGGGATTATCAGCTCAATTGCACAACCGGCTAAAAATCCGATCGTGCAAATACCAACGCCCCAGAGATTAACGCCAAGATCATCTGCATATTTGCCGACGCCAATATCGATCCAAGCAGGCACAATCTGCAAGCCTATAGCCCCTTCCAAGGTCATAATAATCCCGAAAATAATACCCGGCCAAAAGGCGAGATGGAAACTCCAGCGCCCGGCCCCAGGCAGAAAAGCGAGGATGAAAATCGGCGCCAGCCCCATCACCATGGTGCCGCTGATCGTCGTTGCGGCAATGACCGCCGGGCCAACTTCCGAGCCGAGATACAGGCTAAACAACGGCAGATTACCCAGCACAGCGATAATGATAACGGCTTTCCGGCCGGTTGTAAGTTGACCTTCAGTCGGTGTGTCTTTTGCGTCAAACCAGTCACGCGCTGTTAATTTAGCTGTACTGGCAAAAGTCGAATCGAGTGTTGAACCAGCACTTGTCATCATAATCGCATTAACAATCAACAGCATGGTAAGGCCGAAGCTTGCCGGCACTGCCAAGGATGGATTGCCGCCTAAGCCCTCGAGGGCGCCATAAATACCGACAAAACCAAAGAGAAAAATAAAACTGCCGCCGATTAAGCCTGCCAGGATAAATCCCTTGAGCATGGTCCTGGGAGAGGTAATAAAGCCTCGGTCAGTCAGCACCGGATCATGAAACGGATAGCTAAAGGCCTGTACCAAAGCGAGCCCGGCAAAGGTCCAACCCGCCATACTCGCGGCCTCCGGGAATCGGGGTAAGCCACGGGCGGCAAATTCCGGCATAATGAATAACAAGAGACCAACGAGCAAAACCGAGGCTAGGATCATCTGCCCGCCATCGGTCAGCAGACTGCCGCGCAGACCGGCCCGCCATGAATAATATACCGTAAAGCCGGTGACAGCGGCCACCGCCACCCAATAACCAGCGCTGCCTTCGGCGCCAAAATAGAGGCCAACGACTTTGGTATTTGACCACACTTCGTTAAACAGGCGGATCGCAATTGCGGCGATGAAAAGCTTGGCGCAGAGAGTGCCATATTTGCGGATCAAAAAAGCCGGCAGCGATTGATCGCCACCCTTGGTCCGGATGATATAGATGACTATGCCGGCAACCAGAAAACTAAAATAGTAAAAGGCATACCCAATTGAGCCCGAGAGACCAAAAGCCTGCGCAAGACTGGCTGCATTGGCGATGGATTTCGCAAATATCCAAGAGATCGCCGCACTGGCAACGAGAAGCCATAGACCGGGGGCCGATCCTTTGACACCTGCTTTATCATCAGCACCAGTAAAGAAGCCTTTGATCGAAACCCGCTTGGGTGCGAACTGCCAAACGATTACGCCATAGGCCAACATCACCAGCCAGGGCAAAAAATTTGGAAGGGAATTTTCAAACATAAAGGCGTGGATAAAGAGTTGTAGGCTGGAAGCCAAATCACTTCAGGGTGAGAGTATTGTGAAGTTACTCAGCGGCGATCGTTCCGGGAGACTGAATTTCCGACAATAATTTATTTAAGGCGGCGCCATCCGGATCTGAGGTGGCAGCATCGCGCGCAAGTCTCAACTGCTCAGTTGCCTCGCTTGAAACCGCACCCGTCGCTATCAGAGGCCGCACATATTCTTCTACAATACGGGAATAATTGCGCATGCCCCGGCGATGAGTACTGCCATAGCCTTTGATCAGCCGGGCCAATTCTGCCACTTCGATGGCAAAATTTACGTTAAGCGCAGACGCCGACTCCATTAATTCAAGCCAATCCTCAATATTGGCGTGCTCAACTTGCCAACGATAGGATTTCGGTCGCCACCATTTTAGCTTGGCCAGGAACCAAAGCTTCAGGAATCCTGTTATGGTCGAGGTCTTCACCTCCATACCAAAACCAAAATTATCCATTTTGTTATTTTTCTCACCCCAGGCGATGAGGCTTTTCGCCAAACCACTTGGCAAGAGATCACTGATTTCAGCGACGCCAGGTTTAAAAAACTCGGTGACAATGACGACATCATTCGCCTCAGCACTGGTTTCATTTCTAATGCGTTTAAAACGTTCAGCGCGAATTTTGGCCTGGGCCACGCGGATAATATCTTCATATGACATCCGTAGCGCTAATTGCTTGGCAACCACTTCCAGCAAATTGGGATCACGGTCTTTGAAAATTTCGAGCCGTGCGAGATAGCTCGCTACATGAGCATTATTTTGATAATCAGCCAGCCGCTTTATAGCGTGATCCAAGACTGGCTGAACGCTGTCTGGAAATTCTGATCGGGTACCGGCTTCAGAAATGGCAACGACATTGTCCGGCTGATCTTCTCTGTCTGATTGCCCGTTGGCAATCGCATAGCCGCTTCGAAGACCTGCAATATTAGAGGAGACCGCCTTACCTTCATCCGTGATGGCAGCGATAAAATCATCAAGCTCAATACCAATAACACCGGTTGCGGCAACCGCACCCAGCATAATCGCGTTGACGATGGCGCCGGCTTCTTTGGCAGCGGCGTTGGCATCAAACAGCACAGATTTATGAGCACTTTTCGCCATGACAGCGGCAAGCTCATCGTTATCAACCCGGCCATCGGTCATCGCCATTTTTTCTGGCATCAAGTAAACCCGGGACGTCGAGGCAATTAAATGCGTGCGGTTGGGCGAAATAAATCCATTGCCGGCTGCCCGCGCGGCTTCGGCGGCTTCAGTTGCCACCAAAACATCGACTTCACCAGCGGTTGGGATAAGCGCAAAGACGGGCTTTGCAGCACCGGGTGGCAAAGCTTCGGGCAGCAGTTCAATATAATAGGTCGTCGCCCCGGTACGCTGAGCGACACCCGGCACCGAAGTTGCCTGCACTGGATAACCTTTGCGCCAGGCCGCATTAACGATCCAGTTCATCAGCACGCCGCCGCCTTCACCGCCCATGGCGCAGATCAGAATTTTAACTGTCTTGGCGTCACTCATAAGGGACGCTCCGATCCGGCCAGCCAGCCGATAACGCTGTTGCGAACCCCCGCCATCATTTTAGCGAAAGCCCCCGCATTTTGAACGCGCTCGGCCCGGTAGAAAGACGGGCAGAGTTGCGCCGCATGCGCAACTTCACCGCAGAGCCCACAGCCGACGCAGCTGTCGATCACTTGCGTAACCGGCTCATCGCGAAGTGGATCGGAATTGTCAGCAATGCTTAAAGACGGACAGCCGGACAAACGAATACATGAATGATCGCCGGTACAAATTTCTTCATCAACGCCAAAGCGCGGCAGAATAACCTCGGCGCCCCGTTTAAGCTTTTCGGCATTTTCACCCTTGATGCGGCGTTGCCGGGCCAGCATACACTCACTGTCGGCGATGATGACTTTGAGACCTTTTTGTTCGGTCGTCATGGCTTCTCGTAACGTATCAAGCATCCGGCTCACGCCGTAAGTACGCACGGTTCGAAGCCACTTAACGCCCAGCGCCTTGAGGGTCTGCTCGATCTCACTGGTCATCGGTGTGGTGTCTGATCCGGCCGTCGAGGATGGGATATATTGCTGACCGGTTGCCGAGGCATAGCCGTTTTGCATGATGATCAGCAGACCATCGCCTTCATTGAACAAATTCGACAGCACGCCGGATTGCAGGCCGTTATGCCAAAAGCCGCCATCGCCCATGATACTGATTGTGCGCTTTTTGAGCATTGGACCCACCGCCGAAGCGCTGGCGAGCCCCATACCATAACCCAAAATCGAGTTGCCCATGCTAAACGGCGCGTAAGTCGCGAAAGCATGACAGCCAATATCAGCAGCAATATGGATGTCGCCAATTTCCTCTTTAAGCATTTTAATTGCCGTGAAGACCGGGCGCTCAGGGCAGCCGGTACAGAAACCCGGCGGGCGAGGCGGTAAAGGAATATCCATAACCTCTTGGCCAGCTTCTTTATCATTGAACAATTGGGCGGCTTTATCGCGGAGCGCCTCCTGATCAATCGCCAAAGGCTCCACTTCGCCCAGGAAATCGACCAGACCTTTGGTGATCACTTCGGCATTGTATTCACCGCCAGTCGGAAAAATGTCTTTGCCGAAAATGCGTGTTTGAATATCAGACTTCCTCAGCAGGGTGTTAATTTGGTGCTCGATGAATTCAGGATTACCCTCCTCCAGCACCATGACCGCATCCTTACCGGCGCAAAATTCGGTAATTTGATCCGGCACCAGGGGATGGGTGACATTCAGCACCATCAACGGAATGTCGGAATTCCCAAACTGATCACCCAATCCTAAGACATTCAGGCGATTAACCAAGGTATTGAAAAGCCCGCCCTGGAGGATGATACCAAGATTATTATAGCGGCCATCAAAAAACTCGTTGAGTTCGCGGTCTTGAATAAATTTCTGCGCCGCCGGCAAACGTTCTTCAACTTTCTTTTTTTCCTGGGCATAGGTCGCCGGTGGATGGGCCAAGCGATCATATTCAAACATCGCAGGATCATCGGCTTTGTCGATGGTGTTAATTGGAGACTTTTGATTATTCTTGGTCGTAAAATCCCCTTGCACATGACAGGCCCGGATGCGGAGACCCAAAATCACCGGCGTGTTGCTAACTTCCGACAACTGAAAGCCGTTTTCCACCATATCGACCATGCACTGGAGATCGGGCCTTGGGTCCAGCAGCCACAAAGAAGATTTCATGGCAAAAGCGTGAGTACGTTCCTGGATTACACTGGCGCCTTCGCCGGTATCCTCGCCTGAAATAATCATGGCGCCGCCTTTAACTCCGGGGCTTGCCAGATTAGACAACGCATCAGAAGCAACATTGGTACCGACAATTGATTTCCAGGTAACCGCGCCGCGAATGGGATAGTTAATCGATGCGCCCAGCATGGCGGCGGCCGACGCTTCATTGGAGTTTGCTTCGACATGGACACCGAGCTCGGCCATAAGATCTTTTGCCTGAACCAGTACATCTAACAAATGCGAGACCGGTGCACCTTGATAGCCACCGACATAGCCAACGCCGGATTGCAGGATAGCCTTAGTGACGGCGAGAATACCTTCGCCCTGAAACTTGCCGTTATCTCCTTGGCGAAGCTGTTCGATTTCCTTGTGAAACGATCTTTCCATACCGTCTTATACCTTCCCTGGGAATTTTTACGATACAAAGGTGGGGGCGCAATGAAAAGGCCTTAAAACCCACATTTTATTGATTGTTATAAAGCTGCTTAATCCAGTTCCGGCACGTCGTAATCCGCCATGATATTGTCAACAATGCCATCAAAAAAGTCCCAATCTGCTTCACGGTGAGAATGGCTGCGCACGATGAAAGATGCACCGGCATAAAACTTCTCATATTGCTGCTGCCGCCCGGCAAATTCAGAGCCGACAAAATCCCAAGCCAGCCGGAACAATTTCATGCGCTCAAGGGCGTCCAGTTGCGGGGTTTGAAAATATTTCTCGAAATCCGCCTTCAGCTCAGCATCATGCATAACATCAACGCTGGCAGGCATTTGGAACACGCCGCCACCGCACAGCTCGCGTAAAACATCAACGATTTGCGAGTGGCTTTCGGTGCACCAATTAAGCGCTGCATACATCATCCGGCGGTTATATGTTCTAAAACCTTCTGGCCACTCTTCGGCGGCCTCAATTTGGCCGTGGATCATGCCTGCAAGGGTTGCCTCAAGGGCCGCCATACGGCCGATGGTCTCGCGCACCACCGGTATTTCATCAGCGCCACTGGCTTTAGTTACTTTAGAACAAAGACCCAAGATCAACTGCATTTTTGACCAAAAGCGGACGTTTGACTGATGATTGCCATAACAATGCCCGGGCGTATCCGTATAGACGCCGCGCGACCGGACAGTGTCATCCATGACAAATATTTTCTCCCATGGCACTTTAACTTCGTCGCACATAACCAGCACATCGGTCTCGTCATATTTCCAAGTTAACGGACTATCGAATTCATTATTGGCATTGAGCGAAATTGGCTGACGCATCCAGAGCGATAGCCCTTCGGCATTGCACGGGATCGCACAGGTTATCGATTCCTTCAACTGATTTGGCGCCAGCGGCAATAAATTGCCGACCCAAATCTCATCGCAAAAGACGGCACTGGTCGCCAGCATTTTCATGCCCGACATGACCACACCATCATCATCCTCGCGGATAACCCTTAGCGTCGGCACCGGGAGGTTCTGTGATTCGTAAAATTCAGGATTGCGCGCAGCTTGCGGCGGCAGCACGGCATAAGTCGCAAAAATATCGTTTTTGCGCATATGTTCGTAATAGCCCATTAAATTATCGCCGAACTTGTTTTCATCGGAATCGAATGCTGTAGGATGGGTCGACATGCCGGTGACAAAGCTCGAGACATGATCGGGGGAACGGCCAAACAAGCCACATGACAGATCAGCGATCTTTTTGTGCGCTTTAGTGCGCTGGCGGAGATCATCCTGGCTTTTGGCGCGCAGGAACCACATCGAATAGCGTTCGCCGTCTTCTTCAAAGGACATGATGTCCCGGTGTTCCGGATCGTGTTTGATATCGTACAAATCGGCTACGGTTTGCGCTGCATTTTTAAATGCCGGGTGAGTGGTGACGTCATCAACTTTTTCTTTGCCGATGTAGACCGCGCGGCCATCTCTGAGACCTTCGAGATGTTCCTTACCTGTCTTTAGCATTGCTATGTTCCTTGTTCGAATTTTGAGTCCCGGGAGACATTATTTTTATTAAAAGCGGACTCGCTGCCCGCGAAATAGCATCGATTGTGCTGCCCAAATTGGCATCAATCAAGCTCACTTAAAAAAATAATAGGGAAAAGCTAGGCTAGCCGGTCAGAGAAATTAGTGACTCGCCGTCGCAAAAACGAATTAGAGCATCAACGTCAGCAATCGCCACCCGACCGCTTTCGGTTTTCACACCTATCTTTCTAAGGCGATTTAGAATGCGGGATAGACTTTCGGGTTTCATGCCAAGGCGGGAAGCAATGATCACTTTGTCATAAGGCAGTGAAATAACAGCAGGCCCCTCATCAACGGCGCAACGCCGAATGAAGAAATCGCAGACCCGTTGCGTTGCCGTGCGGGTTTTCAACTGTTCGATCTCGGTTACCATGCTGTGGAGTTGCATCGACAAAGATCCCATTATTGACAAGGCGAGTTCCGGGGACCGCGACAATTCGGCGACCAGACGTTTGGTCAGGATTGGCACAACCCGGGAATTTTCCACCGCTTGTGCACTAACCGGATAATTTTTGCCAGCAAAGGCTACAGCTTCAGCAATGGTGTCGCCAGCGCTAAAGATGTGGACGATGGCTTCATCACCTTCGGCGGTACTGCGATAGACTTTAACCCAGCCTTCGAGCACGAAATAGAAAACATCGGCTGGATCACCGCGATGAAAAATGGTCTGACCCTTGGCATAATCGGTGGCAGAACTGCCGGCAATGATTCGATCTAATGATTCGTCGTCAATCTGACTGAACAAAGGATGTTGGTTAAAATAGTGCCGATCACTATCGTGCATAACCACAAATTCTCCAGAAATTACATGTTCCAATTCCGCTATCTTATACCGAATTTCGCAATTTGCTTTTGATCTACGTCAAAATGGCATTCGATTTTTTTAACGAACCAATTAAACCGCAGTTTTCTGCGATTTTTCATTATTGACCGAGGTTAAGGACAACCGGTCTTAGCTATGGTTTCCTGATGAGGTGCGCGATTCGTCTGATCGAATTATCGAGTTTGATCAAGCGGGTCGTTGGAGAAATCTCATTAAAGGGGACCAATTATGACACCTTCAGATCAACCATCACCTGCTGCATCAGATGCGGACATCCCGTTCATGCAGCGGCTTTTGGACAATCATTTCTTACTTTTGTTTCTAGGCGTAGCTCTTCCGACGGTGGTTTACATCATCTGGGGAATAATCGAAATCACAGCCATTCCGCTCGCTAAATAGAGCCGACGGGCTTCATGTTCAAATTAATCAAATATCCGATTTACATTTAAGAGGTAATAACTATGTCAATTTTTCCTCCTGAAGATCGCATATGGTGGTCAAAGCCGGTTGAAAAAACCGAAGTGCTTTGGGTTACTATTGCGTTTATCTGGGGCCTGATCATGTTTTTCATGATGCCGTATTGGCATCTGACAGGCGACCAGAATATGTCAAACGAGGCGTATAAGATAACCGCCGATAAATTTGCTGAAAAAACTGAGGCTTTTGCCAAGAAATATACGGTAAGAACCGAGGGTGAAAACGATGTCCCGGTAGTTAAACCACCAGCTGGCAGCGACATTTATATGCTGGGCCGTTTGTGGGACTGGTGGCCAATTTTGGAACTCGAGAAAGGTAAGAGCTACCGTCTGCATTTGTCTTCCTTGGACTACCAGCACGGCTTTTCTCTGCAACCTGAGAATATCAATCTGCAAGTTCATCCGAATTACGACATGGTGGTGACAATCACACCAACCAGCACGGGTGAATTTGGCGTTATCTGTAACGAATTTTGCGGCTCCGGTCACCACACCATGGTCGGCAAAATTTATGTCAAAGACAGCAAGTAGGGGAAACAGATTATGACTAGTCCTTATCGTATTTGCCCCGACACCGGCTTTAAAGTCGATCTCGCTGGCGAAAAACTAATTAAGTGGAATGCCGTTACCTCCGTTGTCTTTTTGGCTATTGGTGGTTTGCTTGGCTTTCTTGTTGCCTTAACCAGATGGCCTGAACTCCATATCTTAGGCGCTGATGATTTCTACATGGCGCTGACCGCCCATGGCATTGTCATTTTGCTGGTTTGGATCATCTACTTTGAGATGGCCCTGCTTTATTTTGCCTCATCAATATTGCTGAATGTAAGATTGGCGCTGCCTAAACTGGCCTGGCTTGGCTATTGGCTAATGACAATCGGTGCATTGTTGACGGTTGTCATCGTGCTGCAAGGTGAATCGAACGTGATGTTCACATCTTACGTGCCAATGCAAGCCGATCCGTTGTTCTATGTTGGCATCATTGTCTTTGCAGTCGGTGCTTTGTGCGGCTGTGCGGTTTTCTTTGCTACCTTGGTTGTCGCCAAAGCAGAAAAAACCTATGAAGGCTCAATCCCGCTGGTTACCTTTGGCGCCATGACAGCAGCTATTATCGCTGTTTTCACCATTGCCTCGGGCGCCGTGATCTTGATCCCGACATTCCTTTGGTCTGTTGGCTTGATCGCTTACATCGATCCATTGATGTACAAAGTTATTTGGTGGGCCATGGGTCACTCCTCCCAGCAAATCAACGTCGCCGCTCATATCGCGGTCTGGTACGCCATTGCAGCTATTCTGTTCGGTGCTAAACCGCTGTCAGAAAAAGTCAGCCGCTTTGCCTTCCTGATGTACATCCTGTTCCTGCAACTGGCTTCGGCTCACCATCTTCTGGTGGAACCAGGCTTAAGTTCGGAATGGAAGATCGTTAATACCAGCTATTTGCTCTATCTCGCAGTGATGGCCAGTATGATTCACGGTCTGACCGTACCAGGCGCCATCGAAGCCGCTCAACGTAAAAAAGGCTTCACCAATGGTATGTTTGAATGGCTCCGTAAAGCACCTTGGGGTAACCCGGTGTTCTCGGGCATGTTCATCTCCTTGGTGTTGTTTGGTGTGCTGGGTGGTATTACCGGCGTGATCATGGGCCAAGAACAGGTCAATATCATCGTCCACAATACGCTCTATGTACCGGGTCACTTCCACGGCACCGTTGCCGCGGGTACGACCCTGGCGTTTATGGCGATCACCTATTGGCTGGTGCCAGTCCTCTTCCGGCGTGAACTCGTCTTGCCGGGTTGGGCTAAATGGCAGCCATACTTCTTCGGCTTAGGCGTTGCCGGTATCTCGCTCGCAATGATGGGCGCTGGTACCTTGGGTATTTCCCGTCGTCATTGGGACATCACTTATGCTGATGCTGCGATCAAGTTTGATCATCCGGCACTGGCGCATCTGATGATGGGCATCAACGGCGTCTTTGCGGTTATCGCAACGATCGGCGGCGTGATGTTCGTAGTCGTGATTGTCGGCTCCCTGCTATGGGGCAAAAAACGCGACGACGTACCTGCTGCTGCAGAAGCCGCACCAGAACCAACTCCTGCTGAAACACCATCTGCAATGACTGCACATGGTAGCGCCGGTGTTGCCGAGGTACCTGGCACGTTCACATTAGCCTTGATATTCCTGGCCGTGTTTGTGCTGTACTTCTTTGTTAATTGGAAGTTCCTAGCTTCTACTTGGGGTCTCAGTTAGCAGACCTCTATCTAGAAATCCGGCGGGCGATCCTACCCGTCCGCCGGAATTCTCTCTAAAAATTTAATAAAAAATTTGGGAACACACATGATTTTACAGGCTCAGAAATTAAGCGGTTTACTGGTTATCATTATTCTAATTGTAATGAGCCTTATTGCGGTAACGCCTGTCGTAGCGCACGAAGATGGTAAAACCGCAGCACCAAAATTAGCAAATGGTTCAGCCAGAACATTCACTAAGGAATCATTTCCAGGTGCAGCCAAGTTCGAGCCCCAAGCCGCCTACAATTACAGTCAATCCGCGATCGGTAAAACTGTTGGCAACTACAAATTTTTCAGCACGGAAAATAAAGTTGTTAATCTCCGTCAATATCTGGGCAAACCACTAATTCTCAGCATGGTTTATTCAAGCTGCGCCCATACCTGCCCAATGATGACTCAAAATTTGATGGCTGCCGTCAAAGATGCTCGCGAGGCTCTCGGCAGTGCAGATTTTAATGTTATCTCAGTTGGTTTCGACACACTTCGAGATACGCCGCAGGCCATGAAGTCATTTGCCAAGCAACAAGACGTCGGTGATGCAAACTGGCAGGTATTGAGCGGCAAACCAGATGTTGTCGAACGGCTCTCCGCCGATACCGGTTTCATCTATTTCACGTCACCCAAAGGTTTCGACCACCTCACCCAAACCACACTGATTGATGCCAAGGGTGAAGTCTATGCGCAGATTTATGGCCAGGACTTTGACGCCACACGGCTTACCGAGCCGCTCAAGCAATTGCTGCTCGGCACCGCTAAGTCGTTGACGAGTTTTGATTCTCTGCTTAACCAAGTAAAATTATTCTGTACTATCTACGACCCTTATGCCGGTAAATACCGGTTTGATTATTCATTTTTTATCGGTATGTTCCTCAGCGCTGTTGTCCTTTTATTGGTCGGCAGTTTCCTGGTTAAAAATATCTGGCGCTTGTGGTTTAAGTCCGCCGATCAACACCCCGAGACATCGAACGGCTCGACGATATAAAGATTTAAAGCAATATGCTCAAAAATATTCAGCGCCCCCTTCAAGCAGTCCTGCTGAAATTTGAAGGTTGGTTCGACCGCCCTTTTGGTCCGGAATGGAACCCGTTGCGTCATCTTGGCGCCTTGTCGTTTTATTTTTTCTGGATCGTCGCGGTCAGTGGCATCTATGTCTATATCTTCTTTGAAACCAGTGTCAGTGGGGCCTTTCAATCGGTTGAAAGCATGACCAATGATCAATGGTATGCTGGCGGCATCATGCGCAGCTTTCACCGCTATGCCTCTGATGCCATGGTGGTGACGACATTCATTCATTTGGGTCGCGAATTCATCATGGACCGCTATCGCGGTGTCCGCTGGTTTACCTGGGTTTCCGGTGTGCCGATAATCTGGCTGCTTTATGCCTCAGGCATTGGCGGCTATTGGCTGGTTTGGGATGAACTTGCGCAATATCTCATGATCGCTTCGGCTGAGTGGCTGGATTGGCTCGGTATCTTTGGTGAGCCGCTGGCCAACAATTTCCTAACACCTGAGAGTTTCAGCGACCGCATGTTCTCGCTACTGCTGTTCCTGCATATCGCCATCCCACTATTCCTGCTGATCGCCTGCTTTGTTCATGTCGTTAAGATCAGCCGGCCCCGCATCAATCCGCCGCGCGGCC
This sequence comes from uncultured Rhodospirillaceae bacterium, assembly GCA_964566055.1. Classification (GTDB taxonomy): domain Bacteria; phylum Pseudomonadota; class Alphaproteobacteria; order Rhodospirillales; family UBA2165; genus TMED23. The sequence continues at coordinate 19,031 of CAZMHI010000006.1, read as the reverse complement.
TGGCCATCGGCACCCTGCTTATGCTGTTGGCTTTGTCTTTGGTAAAACCAGCCATTAGCCATGGTCCGGCCAATCTGGATAAAGTTGTCACTTCAGTAGATCTCGATTGGTATTACGCCCTCGCCTACCCGTTGTTTGACATGTGGGGCGCCGGCGCACTTTGGCTCATCGCCATAACTCTTTCCATTTTCATCTGCTGGCTGCCCTGGATGCCAAGCCTCAAAATCAAAGAAGCCGCTGAGGTTGATAATTTAAACTGCAATGGCTGTTCGAGATGTTATGCCGATTGCCCATTTGGCGCGGTTACCATGCAGCCAAGAACAGATGGCCGGCCTTATCCATCCATTGCCTCGGTTGACCCGGATATTTGTACTTCTTGTGGTATCTGTGTTGGCGCCTGCCCCACCTCGACACCGTTCAGAAGTGCCGACATGCTGGTGACGGGGATTGATCTGCCGCACTTCCGCCTGACTGAGTTGCGAGCCGACACCGATGCCTCTCTTGCTAAGCTGCCGGAAATTCTGCCTCCAGGCACACCCCGGATCATTATCTATGGCTGTGATTTTGGTATTGATGTTAACCAAATCAAAGACGCCAATGTCGTTGTTACCCGCCTGCCCTGTATCGGTATGCTGCCGCCTTCCTTTATCGATTATATTCTAATGCGCGACAAAGCGGATGGCGTGCTGCTGACAGGTTGCCGGGAAGGCGATTGCTACCACCGCTTCGGTATCAATTGGACTGAGCAACGGCTAACCGGTGAACGTGATCCTTATCTAAGGGAGCGAGTGCCCAGGGAACGAGTTTGGACCTGCTGGGGAGCAGTGACCGATGGAGCTAAGCTTGAGGATGAGATCGCCAGCTTTACCGAGCATCTTCGGCAACTGCCTCATATCGACGGCAAGCCCGGGCAGGAGGCCGCCGAATGAAGCGCATCCTCGATATTCTAGGCCAAGGTTTTGCCTATTTCGCCTTCGCGCTGGTGATTGGGTATTTTGCCAGTCAGCCGACCTATCACCCGTTTGGTGATGATCAGGCATTGGTAAAGCTTGCCATCAGCCACCCCGGGCAACGCATGCATCCCTGCAAGGAGCGTACCAGCGATCATCAGCGCAACATTCCGAAGACGGCGCGGAAACTCATGGATTGCCCGCGTGAGCGCCATCCGGTCACCATCCAACTTAAGATTGATGGCAAAACGGTCTTTAACGCCGCCTCGGAACCATCAGGTCTCGCCAATGACGGGCGCTCGTTATTTTATGAGCGCTTCCCCATTCAAGCCGGCACCCACAACATTCTGGTGCAGTTATATGAAGCGGAAACTGGCAAAGGTGCCCAGTATAAATTCCAACAGAAAGTCGATTTGAAACCAGGCGATATCGCCGTCGTCGGTTTCGATCCAACAGCTAAGACAATTTATTTTAAGTAGCTGAAAAGTGTACCAGGTACACTTTATTTCGTTATTTACGATGTTCTGCCAAATAGACTTCGCGGTGCCAGATATAAATACCGCTGGCAACAATGAGGCTGGCACCGGCGAGCATCATGATGGTTAGCGGATCGGCGAGGAATGTAACGCTGAGGATCACCGAAACTAATAACTGCGAATATAGAAACGGCGCCAGCACCGAGGCAGAGGCATATTTGAAGCCTTTGATCAGCGCCAGATGACCGATTGCGCCGAGACTGCCCTGAACGCACATCAATAAAAATTCGCTCAGCGTCGGCTGCCGCCAGACAAACGGCACGATTACGATAAAAACAACCACGCCCACGACCGTAGAGTAAAATAACGTCGTATAGGCGTCATCCTGATCCTGCAGGGTTTTGGTCTGAATTAGAAAAATCGCCAGCATAAAAGCCGTGATTAAGGGCAGTAAGGTGGGTAATTTAAAATCCGCGCCCGGCTGAATAATAATCAACACACCGACAAAACCTGCAACCACGGCGCCAAAGCGCCTGAGGCCGACTTTCTCACCTAAAAATATCGCTGATATGATCGTCACCAATACTGGGGCGACGTGCTGAACGGCCGCGGCATCCGCCAGGGGCAGATAAACCAGGGAGGTATACATCGCAGCTGTTGCGGCAAATAGTGCAAAGGAGCGTTGTAGCTGGATCACCGGCCGGTTGGATTTAAATACCGAGCGTGAGCGGGTCGCCAAAAGATAAACAACAACAATAATCGTGTGAAAAAAGTAACGGCTCCACAGCACCTGTACGACATTGAACGAGCCGGTCAAATGTTTGCTGATTGCATCCATTATGGCCATCGAGCTGCCAGCGGCAATGGTTAAAAGAATGCCGAGGAGAATATTAGTTTGGGTGGATTGGTTTGGCTGGCTGGTCACGCTTTTTGACTATGTTGTTCAATAATTTTCAATAACTCATCATAAGTTTCCGGCAGGCTGTCTAAAACCTCATCCAATCCTAATTCGGCAAGCCAGCCAAGTCGAGCACCCGTCGCCTTGGCGGTAATGGGCTCTATACCCAACTCCTCCAGCGTTGCCGCGACAGAACTCATTTCTTCGGACTGGCGCTTAGAATGCTGGATAAGGCGGCTCATTGATTTGCTCGCGAGCTCTTTCCAATTCATCTGAGGATAGGTGACCTGGAGAGACTCGAGTACGGCATCTGCGGCGTTTAATTTATGCGCTGAAACCAGACTTTCCAGCAGGATCGCCGAAAAGCCCTTCATGAAAACACTGCGTACCATTTTGACGGCTGATGCATTGCCGATCTCCGTACCGATGGCTTTAATATTCATGCCATAAGCGCTCAATATCTCTGCCAGTACCTCTGCCTTAGCCCCTGCCAGCAACATTGGCACTTTATGACCATGCGGCGGCACCAGATCCATCACCGCGGCTTCAACAAAATCAGCGCCGCTTGCCTCTATCGCGCCAGCCGCTTCCCGCTTAGCTTCGGGTGAGGCTGAATTGATATCCATAAAATATTGGCCAGTAGTTAAATGCGGGGCAACGTTTTTTGCGGCCACCAATATTTCTTTTGAGGTTACAGCCGAAATAACAATATCAGCCGCTTGAACTGCCTGCCCGGCATCACCAGCCGCGATCACGCCTTTGCTGCTGGCTTTTTCTTTATGCGCCTCGGCCTTATCAGGATTGTTGATGAGAATATCATAGGTCGCTGTAACCTCAGCCCCGGCCTCTGCCAAACCATCGGTCATTAGTCCGGCCGCCTCACCAAAGCCGATAAAGGCAATTTTTGTCATCCTATATTAGTCTTTCAGTCAGAGATAAAAACCTGGCCTTCATAAAGTTTACGGGCCGTGCGCATAAATCCGGAACGCTTGAGCACGATCTCGCCATCACTTTGCTCAATCTCGATATCGACAGCCAGGACGCCGCTTGGATGCTCTATACCCAATGTCGATCCCACAGCACTTTTATCTCCCACAAGATCAGCCGCCACCGTACCCGGAATCAAACACGCCGTCGCCACGGTCACGGCTGCGAAGACACCAATTGTTGAATGACAGCGATGGGGGATAAAAGATCGGGTGGAAATAACACCGCCGCTTTTAGGTGCAGATAACAGCGTCATTTTGGGCACAGTTTTCTCGATAACGTCGCCGAGGTTCATCATCGGCCCAACCTGCAATCGAATGCTTTCCAAACGTTGCTTTAATTCTCCATTGGCCTCCAGTTGCTCGACAGTTTCCGTGCCCGCTAAGCCGAAATCTGCTGCCCGCATCACCACCACCGGCATGCCATTATCGATGCAGGTGATCTCGACACCATCTATCTCATCAACAAAATTGCCAGTCGGCAGCAAAGCGCCACAAAGCGAGCCGGCAGTATCGAGAAAATTTAATGGTACGGGTGCTGCACTTCCCGGCACTCCATCGATTTCAGCGTCACCTTCATAGCTCACCTCACCGCCAGGTGTTGGTACGGTGACGATAGCTTTATCGCCGCTATTGACCATCAAGACCGTGACTTCCGTAGTTGGAGAGCCGGCTTTTATCAATCCTTTTTCGATGGCAAACTGGCCAACACCCGCCAGGATGTTGCCGCAGTTCTGACCATAGCCAACGACCGGCTGATCGACAACGACTTGAGCAAACAAATAATCGATATCGACATCAGGCTCTTCTGATTTGCTGACGATGGCGACTTTACTAGTCAGCGGATTGGCGCCCCCGAGGCCATCGATTTGCCGGTCATCGGGCGAACCCATTACCGACAGCAAGACGTGATCCCGCTCAGCCTCATCTGCCGGCAGGTCAGATTTGAGAAAATATGCCCCTTTCGAGGTACCACCTCGCATCATCGTGCAGGGAATTGATTTCTGCATGTTAACTAGCCTTCAAAGCCGTAGAGTCTCGCCGGATTATCAACCAGTATCTTTTGCCGTTGATTCTCATCCGGTGCAATTAATGCCAGTAAATTTACCAGATCACCATCGTTCGGCATATCACCTTTGATATTTGGGTGTGGGAAATCCGTGCCCCAAATAACTCGGTCAGGCGCCACGTCCAGCAGTGCCTGAGCAAACGGCACGGAATCGTGAAACGGCGCGCCAGTTGAGGATATCCGCTCAGAGCCGCAAACCTTGACCCAATAATTTTCATTTTTCATAAATTCGAGCAAAATCTGAAACGGCGCTTGCCCAACGCCCTCGGCTGCTACCGGTCGGCCCATATGATCAATCACAATCGGTATGTTCAACTCGCCGAGAAGTGCTTTGTACTCGAGCAAATCAGCGGCATCAAAATGCAACACCAAATGCCAGCCCAGATCACGAATGGCATCGACGGTCTGCCGCAGAAAATCAATATCCGGTGCGCCGCCCAAATGCTTGACGAAATTAAAACGTACGCCGCGTACACCGCCTTCATGCAGCGCTTGCAGTTCCTTTCCGCCGTAACTTTCATCGATATGGCAAACGCCGCGATATTTGCCGTTACTGTGGGCAATTGCATCCAGCAGCGCCGTATTGTCGGGACCGTGGCAACTCGCTTGAACAATCACCGCACGTTCAATGCCTAAAAAATCATGCAGCTTTTTCAAGGTTTGGCGCGACGCATCGGGTGGCGTATAGGAACGGGTCGGGTGATAAGGAAAAATATCACCGGGCCCGAAGATGTGGCAATGCGCATCACAGGCCCCGGGCGGCAACGTCACCTGAGGTTTTTTGGGATTCGGATCGGGTGGTTGGCAGGACTTATAAGGTCCTGCCTCATTCTCAGCCATCAGACCTTACGCACCATGAAGGCGGTCTAAAAATTCAAGACTTCGCTGGCGCGCTAAAAGTGCTGCATCTTCAACATAAAAGTTCGGCCTGGCGTCATTGGCAAAAGCATGACCCGCATCATAGACGTAGGATTCTGCATCCGGAATATTTTGCTTAACGCCTTCAATGATTTCCGGCGGTGAATGCTGATCGGTTTCTCCGAAGTGGAACAAGGTCGCGCAATTGGCGCCTCCCGCGGCATTGTTGGCCAGCATGGTGCCATAATATGAAATCGCGCCAGTCAAATCGAGCGTGCTCGCCATCCGCATGGCCGCACCACCACCCCAGCAAAAGCCAACTACCGAAACCCCCTTGCCGCCATCAACAGCAGCCACGGCAGCGCGAATATCCGCGGTTACTCCATCGGGATCGAATTGCTTCATCATGCCTTGCGCGCTTTCCATATCGTCAAAATCGACCACGCTGTTTGGCTTAATGCGGTCATACATCGCCGGCAGGATAGTATCATAGCCATCCGCTGCCCAGGATCGGGTGACATTTTTGAGCTGATCCGTCATGCCGAAAATTTCCTGCAGAACAACCAGGCCGCCTTTTACATCGCCATCCGGCGTAGCCCGAAAGGCATCATAAGAATGCCCATCCTCAGCAGTCACTTTGATCATTTGTTCTGACATTTACACTTCTCCCCGAATTTTAATTATGTTGAATATATAGGCTCCGATCATCACCAATACTGCCGTAAAGGCAACTTATTCAGCGAAGGTGTGATCGGCGAATGTTTTCCTGAGCTCTGTCTTCAAAAGTTTGCCTGTCGCCGTATGTGGCAACTCGTCGACGAAAGCGACTTCATTGGGAACCCACCAATCAGCCACTTTGCCTTTAAAGAATTCAAGCACCTTGTCACCCGTAACTTCTGCGCCTTCAGCTTTGACGCAGATCAGCAGCGGCCGCTCATCCCATTTAGGATGGGCGATGCCGATCACGGCGGCCTCGGCAATATCGGCGTGACCGACAGCGATGTTTTCAAGCTCGATTGAGCTGATCCACTCACCGCCGGATTTAATAACATCTTTCGAGCGGTCAACGATCTGCATGAAACCGCGGTCATCAATGGTGCAGACGTCACCCGTGCGGAGCCAGCCATCATCATCAAAGCATTCAGCCGTGGCTTCGTCATCGTTATAATAGCCATTGGTAATCCACGGTCCACGCACCAGAAGCTCGCCGAAATCTTGGCCGTTACGCGGCAGTTCGTTGCCGTCATCATCGACGATTTTCATCTCAACACCGTAGACCCCCCGGCCCTGTTTGACCTTGTATGACATTTTTTCTTCAGCGCTCAAATCTTTCATATTTCGCTTCAAATAGCCGACGGTGCCAAGCGGACTCATCTCGGTCATACCCCAAGCCTGGATACAGTCACAGTCATAGTCATTTTCAAAAGCTTCGATGATTGACGGTGGCAGGGCAGCGCCTCCCACCACCATACGCTCCAAATGCGGCAGCTTATTGCCGCTTTCCTGCAGATATTGCAGCAACAGCAACCAAACCGTCGGCACACCGGCAGTAAAGGTGACCTCTTCCGTATCGAACAATTCATAAACCGAAGCGCCATCCATACCAGCGCCGGGAAAAACCAACTTTGCCCCGGCCATAGCACTGGCATAAGGGATGCCCCAGGCATTAACATGGAACATCGGCACCACCGGCAAGACCGCATCTTGGCCGGATATCCCGAGCGTATCTTTCGCACACGCCGCCCAGGCATGCAGCACGGTCGATCTGTGGCTGAACAAAACGCCTTTAGGATTGCCGGTCGTGCCTGAGCTGTAACACAATGACGATGCCGTATTTTCGTCTAACTCCGGCCAGTCATGGTGGTCGGCCTGACCGGCCAGCAAATCCTCATAAACTAAAACATCGTCTAATTCGCAATCCGGCAGATTTGCCTGATCCGTCATGATGACGATTTTCACCGAGCTATCGATTTTATCCTTGATGCCCTCCAAGACCGGAACAAAGCTCAAATCAACAAATATAATTTTATCCTGAGCATGATTGATGATGTAGGCAATCTGGTCGCCGAACAAACGGGGATTGATGGTGTGACAAACGGCACCAATGCCGGAGATGGCAAAATAAAGCTCAAAATGCCGATAGCCGTTCCAGGCCAAGGTGGCGATCCGGTCACCCGGCTGCACACCCAATTCAATAAACGCGTTCGCCAATTTCTGCGCGCGCTGATAAGCGTCGCTATAGGTATAACGGTGAATCGGGCCTTCAATACTGCGTGAAACTATTTCCGTATCGCCGTGAAACTGTGCCGCGTGCTGGATCAGCGAGGTGATCGTCAGCGGCATATCCATCATTTTGCCAAGCATGGTTTGCCTCCCCTATTCTTGTTACTCCCCGTGAAAGTGATGCTCTCCCAGGTGATTTTTATGGTGTTCTTTGTGATGAGGAGCATTTTCGTAGTGCTGGCGAATAAGGTCAACGCCAAAATCATTGCCGTTCGGAGTCCTGACTAACGTATGGACGTGGAAATTCATCGGTGTCGGGTTGGTTAGAAACACACCGGCATGGTGATCAAACTCGATCAGGGTTACCGGGCTTTGGATGCGATAGTAGAAGGCGCTGTCATTGTCGCGGGGTCCAATCCAGCAAAAATGCGTCTCATCGAAGTGACGCTCGACATCGCTCATCCGGGCAGCGAGAGGACCCTCCGGCAGAGTACTAAGATATTCTTCGACCAAATCCAGTAAATTGCGGCGCTGCAGCTTGGTAAAATCTTGGCCCCGCAAACCTTCATACGGCACAATCCGGTTGTCACAATAGGCGCCGCCGAGATGCAGCCCGTCATGATGGATACGCCGGCCTTCCGGCAGATCACCGCCGACCATCGAATTAGCAATCAAAGCCTGGGCTTGCTGGTCCTCAGAAAACGAGCGCATCAGTTCGAGGCCAAGGCGCTCTTCATCTTCGAAAATGCTGAGACCTTTCAAAGGACCGGTGTCGGCGGTACAGGGCTCGCCCCCCATAAAGGTCGGTGTGACGGTCATCTGACCGCCGATAAACACACAATTCAAGGCTAGGTGATGGCCAAAAATCTGCCAGCCCCAGGGCTCGCTTGCTGACGGTGTGCCGAACAGATTAAAGAGATAAGTAAATTCACCCAAGATGGCCGGACTTTTTACCAGATCACCCAAGAAGCCGTTGAGCTTCATGACACCGCGGGTTTTCTCGAAACCATTGGCGCTCAAACTGGCGCGCATAACTTCTAGAATAGCCTCCAGCACGGTGTCAGTTACTTCGGCCAGTCTGAGCCCGTAATCTTCCAAATATATTTCAGTATTTTGCCAGTTACGCCATTGCTTTGAGCGCAGGTCAAAAACCGCATTGGCTTTTTGTTCTGGTGTTAATTCAGTAAGCAAATGATTGGCGGCGATGATGGCGGGTTCGACCGGTGCACCCTCCGGGGCCAAGTTAAAAAGATTTGGAATGGTGGAACCGTCTATGGTGAGACCTTTGAAAGGCTCCGCGAACATTTCCTGCCAGCCAGCCAGAATGTCTTGGATCAGCGGAATTTTTAGCATATTTTCGGCGTGCTGACGGGCCGTTTCGCCACGCGCTTTCGCCGTCTCAGGCGTCGGCACATAGCGGCGGTAGTCAGATCGCGACATGTTAATTACATTCCCCGGTGATCACAGACTTAATACTGGGAATGTTAACGCCGATTAGTCAATAAGTGAATCCGTATGAGTGATTAATTTGAGCAAGGTCTGACGCAACTGTTTTTCTTCTTTTTTATCGAGACCCGACAAGAGCGCGTGGTAGCGATCATTGGCCATCGGCACCAGCTCATCATAGATTTTCCGGCCAGCTACGGTGAGTGCCAAATTAATCGTGCGGCGGTCTTTTTGACTGCGCGTTTTCTTAATCAACCCGCGCAGTTCCAAATTCCTGATCGCCCGGTTAACCGCCATTTTGTCCATGGCCCAGCGGTCGGTGATTTCCTTGCCCGAAGCATTTTGATACTGCGCCAAGGATAATAACACCCGCCATTCAGCAACGGTTAAATCCCGGCGTTCCAACTCAGATGCAAACACTTTGCCGATCCGATTGGCCAGCATATGACAAAGCGTTAGGACATGATCGCCCTGTCCCGGCTGAGTTGCTGAAGTTGCTGCATTGGGCATCAGGATTTTTCCTCTGGCAAAAATTAATATCATATGATATCATTATTCTAACGCTCAGGCAATAAGCGCGCAATGCGATCAGATGTGAGGAAAGCCAATGTTGAATAACAAACGCCGCACCCGGCCGGTTGAGCTCGGTCCGTACCCGCTGGAAAGACTGCGCCGTGATGCCGCCGTCATTGAGACAGAATCCGCCCGCACGGCTGCTGCTGCTGGCACCATGCCGACCGGTTCAAACAGCTATCTCGTCACCGCCACGAACGTTCATCTGGACGCTTTTGAAAAATTGCGGCAGCCAGAACCTTTTGCCAAAAAAGCACCGGTGCCGGATGAACTAGCGCGTCGCAGCCAGGACATCAAAGGCGCCGGCTATTTTCTTGATGCCTCAATGATGGGGATTTGTGAGCTACCCGGGAATGCCTGGCTCGAGAACGCAAACCCCTCCCACACCCATGCCGTCGTCGTGCTGGTTGAATACAGCAACCCAATTGATGCGGATAATATCGCTGCCGCCTGGACCGCCGGTAACGAACATCTTTTGGCCACTCTCCGCGCCGCTGAAATCGCGATTGATAACAGCGGCCAGATTTCCTCGATGGGTTTTCAAAGCTGTGTCCACTGGACCGGCGCAACCGACATCGATCTGGATATGGTGACCGTCTTGGCGGGGCTGGCGGTCAGGGATGGCAATCAGTTAATCAACCCCTATGTCGATGACAAGTTCGCAGTTGCCGTGGTCACGACGGACTATGCCCTCGCCACTGATTTGCCGCTCCATAGTTCGGCCCGTAATGGCCGTGACCTTAGTTATCAGCTCGGCCTCACAGGCGCCGTCTCAGGTTTGGAGCGCTGGCGCGTCAAGAAGCGCCCCTCTCATCTCGGCCCCTACCCGGTTGAAACCCTGAAGCGCGTTGACCGGCTGACCACCGAAGTTTTCGATGATGAAGTACCGCGCGTGCCGAGCCGCGCCAATATGTATATGCGGACAGCTTTGGGCGATCTTAGCGACAAGGCCAAACGTCAGGCCGACCGCTGGTCGCAAAAACACCCGGTATCGCAAGGTATCGTCCGGCCAAGCTGGGCCATCAAGCCCTTGCAGGATGGCCAGACCGCCGCCACCACCGCGCCCGACAGTGATAACGGCAGCGATAATAGTAAGGCCCTCAAAGCGCTCAGCCACTATATGGGCTCGGTGATCACCGGTATTTGTGAAATGCCCGATTATTGCTGGTACTCCCACGACAAACGCGGCCAGCCGATCGAGCCTTACCATAAATATGGCCTGGTGGTGCTGATCGATCAGGGCTATGAGACTTTTTTAGGGGCCAGCGGAAATGACTGGATTTCCGGCTCGCAATCGATGCGGGCTTATTTGCGGGGCGGCGAGATCGTCGGTGTGATGGCGGAAATGATCCGGCAAATGGGATATGGCGCCCGCGCCCATAGCAATCTCGACAGCCATGTCCTGCATGTGCCGGTCGTTCTGGCAGCCGGCTGCGGTGAGCAAAGCCGCATTGGTGAAAGCGCCATTAATCCGTTTTTGGGCATGCGCTTCAAGACCGCGGTGCTGACCACTGATATGCCGCTGACACCGGACAAGCCGATTGACTTCGGTGTGCAGAAATTCTGCTCAAGCTGCTTCAAATGCGCCCGCGAATGCCCCTGCGGCGCCATCCCGTATGGCGACAAGGTGATCTTTAACGGCTATGAAACCTGGAAGCCTGATAGCGAGCGCTGCACCATGTACCGCTCGACCAATATGAAAGGCTCGGCCTGCGGGCGCTGCGTCAAGGTCTGCCCGCTCAGCAAGGATACCACCTGGGACGGCCCGCTATTGCATCAGGTCGGCAGCTGGCTCGGCGTCAATGCGATGTGGCTGAAACCGGTGCTGGCGCCGCTGGCGATCTGGATGGACGATAAGCTCGGCCAGGGCAATCCGGTTGATGAAAAGAAATGGTGGCTCGATCTGGAAGTGATGGGCGAAAAATCCTTCCGCTATGATCCGGAAAATTATACCGTCGCGGCTGAAGGCGTGAACCGGCCGATGATTGATCCCAGCAAAAAGCCAAAAGGCGCGGATAACATCGCGCATTTCCCAGCCTCCACCCTGCCGCCGCCGGACCTCTTCGGCCCCGGCCCGACCGACCGCAAACTCGGGCTCAAAATCGCCGAGGAAGCGGAAACGGTTGAGCAGGCTTTAGCCCGCCGCGCCGCCGGAGGCGCACCGCCTGAAACCTACCTGCCGAGTTATTTGGATAAGGCGGGGGAGTGAACTAAACCTTAAACACTTTCTGCGTTTCGGGCACAAAAAGTTCTTCCGGCGTCATCTTGCGTTTGGTGACGCCCTGCTCATCACAATAGGCCAGAAATGTTTCCAGGGTTTGGCGGCTGCCCTCAATGCCATAAGGCCAGTAGTCATGATCTGGAAAAAATTCTTGCTTCATCTGCTGAAATTGGTCCGGCATCCAGGGAAAGGGGATGCGGGATGCGGTAATATCCGACAATCGCTTAACCATATTTGCTTTTGCTTGCTCGAAGGCGGTCATCAAATTCATCGCAATCCAGCGGTTTTGCTCATAGACATCCCGTTTGATCGCAATCGTATGCATGATCGGATAAACGCCGGTGCGCTTGAAATAGTCGCGCTCAATTTCAGGGTAGTCTGGGATCAAGCGGACCATTTTGCTGTCACTGGATAAAAAAGCATCCGGCGGGCGGGCAGAGATCATCGCATCAATCTCGCCCTCAAGCAGCATATCCGTCAGTGAGCGATCACTGACCGGCGTGATTTTCACCCCTTCCGGTACATTGATTTTACCCATTTCCAGCCGGCCCGGTTCATTGACACCTGCCTGTACCCAGTCAACCTCGTCCAATTTGGCGCCGCCTTCATGGTGCAGCCAGCCCCGGGCATAAACGGTTGCGGTCTGGGTCCATTCGGGCACACCAATGCGCCCGCCTTTTAGATCCGCCGAGGTTTTAATATTGCCATCTCCCCGAATATAAAAGGCCGAATGCCGGAACATGCGGGAGATAAAGACCGGGATGCCGACAATGGGTGGATCATCCTGCGATCTCAGGGAACAGAACTTGGCCAGGGAAAGTTCGGAAACCTCCCATTCATAGGATTGAGCAAAGCGGAAAAAAGTTTCCTCGACATCGAATATCAGGCAATTGAGATCGATGCCTTCAGGCTCGATCGTACCGTTTACCAGATCACGGACGTGGTCGTAGTCGTCGATTGCCAAGGTTAGAGGCAGTTTGTTCATAATTCCCCCTGGAAATATTTAGCTCTTAGAGTGGCGCTGATCTTAGCTATGTAGTCTGATCAAGCAAATAAAAAAGGGAGCTCCAATACTGGAACTCCCCAATTCTGAGTATAACAATTAGCTCGTCTATTTTTTCTTTTTAGAATGTTTGGCGACATAGCCTTTAAGGAACTTAACCACTTCCGGCGGTGTTGCTTGATTTGCCGACAAGACTTCGGAAGCGCGGCTATGGTGAATACCGGTCGGCACATATTTGGCTGTCTTTTTGGCATCCGCCTTATAAGCCGCACTGGTCATGGCCGGGATAAAGGCAGCCCGGAAGGCTTTGACCGCATCCCCGTTCATGCCGGGAGGGCCAAAATACATGTGCTGGACGGTTTGACCGAACTTAACCAGATTTTTAACAGCTTCCCACTTAATACCGGACGGCGCTTTGCCGTGAACCTGCTTATAAACTTCGCTGAAGCTTTGCATGTTAGGCAAGAGCGGGCTTTTCACCAGATTGCCTTTGGCATCCATCGACGGCACTTGCCAGGCCGCTTTGACCACGCCTTTTTTGACCATGGTGGGCACCACGCGATTAAGATACGCATGAGCAGCGTCGTTACCCATATGAACTTCACCGTTCAGCACGGCAGCGCGTAATTTTCCACTGCCGCGATAGCCCGGAATCAGACGGAAATTCACGCCCAGCAAATCCATTTGGATCATGGTGGCGAGAACTCGAATGGTGCGGGGACTAATGCCGCCGAAAATAACGGATTTGGCTTTGACCAAATCTGCACCGCTTTTGAGGCCGCCGGCGACAACATCGGTCCTGACATAATTAACCAGATCGGCCACCTGAACGCCACCAAGCACAGTAAAATCTTTATATTTAAAATTCATGCCCGGCATACCAATCAATTCACCGAGCGGTTGCCGCGGACCATAATAAACCACTGTGCCGTCTTTAGGTGCTTTGGCATGAACAAAATTATGCGCTTTTAACAAAGCGCCACCCGGCATGTTTTTAATCACAATTTTCGGATTGCCGGCGATGCTTTTGGACATATGCCTGCCGATCAGCCGGGCCAAGGTGGTGCCACCGGAGGATGGTCCCAGACCGACAACAACCGTGATGGTTTTGCCTTTATAATATTGAGCAGCTGCTGAGTTTGGCGCCAGATATCCAGCCAGGGCAAAAGCCATAGCGGTTAGGGTTACCCCCATAAGTCGAAGATATTTCATCATATTTTCTCCCTGTTTGATTTTTATTACTCATTTAATAACATAATTTATAAATTTGCACCAATTCAATGACAGGGCCAATTATCACAATTTAGTTGGCCAGCGGTTGTGAACCGGCATGTGTTAAAGTAAGCACTATAGAGTAGTATCGAAGTGAATTACCGGCAGGTTATTTTCAAAGAGGGAGCGCTCATGGGGAAAAAACTCGTTAGAAACAGCACGGTGATTTCCATGGACTCGTCTTTGGGTATCCTTGAGAACGCCGATATTTTGATCGGCGACGACAGCATTCTTGAAATTGGGCATGACATTGAAGCTACGGATGCAGAGACAATTGATGCCAGCGGCTCAATCATTATCCCCGGTCTGATCAATGCCCACCTGCATACCTGGCAAACTGGTTTACGCGGCATCGCCGGCAATTGGACCTCGGTTGATTATCAGAAAAATATTCATCATGGCGTGGCTGAAGTTTACACGCCTGAAGCGACCTATCTCGGCAATCTAGTCGGTGCCTGGGGACAGATGAATGCAGGGACAACTACCATTATGGATTGGTGCCATGTCAATGCAACGCCGGAACATACCGATGGCGCCATTGATGCCTTGGAAGAATCCGGTATTCGGGCGATGTTTGCCCATGGCACGGTTAAACCGAGACAGAAAGAAGGCGAGAAGCATTTCTCTGAAATTCCGCATCCACGCTCGGAAATTGAGCGCTTAAGAAAAACCCGGCTCACCAGCGATGACGCGCTGATAACGCTCGGCATGGCCATTTTGGGTCCGGAAAATTCCATCAAAGAAGTCATGATGGAAGATTTTGCCTTAGCCCGCGAGTTTGGCTTGGTTTCTAGCTCCCACACCTGGAACCGCAAAAACCGGAAAGTTAAAGAAGGTTTCTATCCGGTGGCCGAGGCGGGCTTACTCGGGCCGGATCACAACATCGTGCACGGCAATTATCTCGAAGATGACGAGCTGAAAATGCTGATCGATCACGGAGTGACCGTTACGGCGACACCCACGGTTGAAGCCCAGTCTGCCAAAGCTGATCCCCTTTGTGGACGGGTTAAAAAGCTCGGTGATCAGGTGTCGCTCGGCTCGGACACGGATGTCTTCGTTGCCAGTGACATGTTTCATGTCATGCGTTTTGCCCTACAGTTTCAGCACGCCATTGATTGCCGGGAAGAAGTAAACGATCACATGCCGGTCGAGAAATTAGCAACCAGCCCCTATGAAGCGCTTGAATGGGCAACCATCGCCGGAGCCCGGGCGCTGCAAATGGAAGACCGTATTGGTTCAATCACACCAGGTAAGAAAGCCGATCTGGTGATGCTCAAAATGGATGATCTCTGCCTGGAGCCGATCCATGATCCGGTCAATACGGTGGTGCTGTTTGCTGACCGCTCCAGCGTTGATACCGTCATGATCGGTGGCGAGCTCGTCAAACAAGACGGCCAGATGAAATTGGCGAAAAACGAAGTGGCAGATAAGAAAAATCAGCTTACCCAAGCCGTCGATAAAGTCTTTGAGCTTGCCGGCTATGACCGCAAAACCCAATCAATCGCCTAACGTTAAAACAAGAATGGCGGCAGCCAGTCGGGCAGCTTCGGGTAGGCCCAGCTATGCAATATTGACCGGTGAAACAGCAAATTCATAATTTGATCATAAAAGCCGACGATAAAGGCCCAGCCGCCGATCGCGTAGGCAATCGAAAGGCGGGGTGAATACTTACCCCAGCGCCATAAATAGATGCCGATAAAGAGGCCCAAGGCGAGTTTCTGGCCGATCACCAAAGAGATTAAAATCAACGCAATCAAATAGCCGAAAAATATCGCCGAACGTCCAAGCACGGCTTGTTCCGAGGATTTCTGATACACACGCCTCCAACTGGCGGCCTTGACCCGCTCAACCAGCAAAGCGCGCGTATCGTGAAATATGATGGCAATGGTCAGCAGCGCCGCAGGAAAGGCGATTGTGACCGGGAATTGTTTAACCTCTTCATCCCAGGGCTGGGCCTCAATCCCCGCCCAAACAAACATCACCGCCATAATTATGGCAAAAGGCAGTGAGATCAGCGGATTTTTTTCGCTGCCCTCCCCGCCTTCATCTTCGGCATCGGCATCTGTGGGCGATGCTTCTGTCTGTCTCGCCTGCTGCTGTTTTCTTTTGACGATGCCGCTTACGGCAAAAATAAGCGTGAGTACGATCAGCACCAGGATAATAATAACGATGGGGCGGTTCAGCCAGCCCCAGCCTTCGCCGACCCGCATGCTGATCTGAAAGGTGTTTTCCAAAATATTACCGAGGATGAGCGCCAAGATCAGCGGTGGCCGCGGCCAGCCCCCTCGCTTCATGACAAAGCCGATAATTCCCATGGTCAGGCAGGTGATCCAATCCCCCATCGAAGAACCACCGAGCCAGGAGCCCATAAAGACAAACATGATAACGCCCGGGACGATCAAATGACCGGGGACGAAGGCAATTTTGGCTACCTGCTTGGCGAGGAACATCAACAATATCGCAACCACTACATTGGCAGTGACGATCATCCAGACCAGGGAAAATGTAATATGCAAATTATCTTCAAGCATTTCCGGGCCCGGCCTGAGCCCTTGGACCACCAAGGCACCTAAAAGAATGGCCGTACCGAGGCTGCCCGGTATACCAAAGGCCACCGTCGGCACCAGGGCGCCGCCTTTGATCGCGTTGTTGGCGGCTTCCGGTGCGATGACGCCGCGGATATCACCCCGGCCAAAGCGCGGATTGTCTTTGGTGCTTTGTACCGCATGACCATAAGCCACCCAGTCAACGATTGAAGCGCCAAGTCCCGGCAGCATACCGATATAGGTACCGATAAAGCTGCATCTGAGCGCCAGCCACCAATATTTGAAAGCATCCCGCACTCCATCCATAATGCCGCCGCCCTCTGTTTGATCTTTTGGAATGCGTGAAATTGAAACATTCCGAACGGCAAGCTCCAGGAGCTCCGGCAAGGCAAACAGGCCAAGCACGACAGGAATAATCGGCAATTCATCCAACAGGTACACGGCCTGAAAAGTGTAGCGTGGCACGGCAACAGTTTCCGCCATACCAATGAAACCCAGCATCAGGCCAAGCATCGCCGCGACCAGGCCTTTTAAAACTGATGAGCCACTTAAAGTGCCGACCATGGTGAGGCCCAACATGCCGAGCATAAAAAGCTCCGGCGAGCGAAAAGACAGGATCAAAGGTGCAATAATCGGCAGGGAAAAAGCCAAAATCATGGCGCCGAAAACACCTCCGAAAGCCGAAACGGTAAAGGCAGCGCCAAAGGCGCGGGCGGCGTGCCCCTGCTGCGCCAAGGGATAACCATCAAGAATGGTCGCTTGAGAGGCGGCGGTTCCGGGAATGCCCAGCATCACCGAGGCAATGGTGTCACTGGTCGTGGTGACCGTCCAAAGACCCAGCAGTAAGGCTAGCGCTGGTACCGGCTCCATTCCAAAGGTAAATGGCAGCAAGAGGACGAGACCGATAATTCCGCCAAGCCCGGGCACTGCACCGATCCAGATACCCAATACCGCACCCAGCATCAGGAACCCAATCGATGGCCATTCAAAAACCAGCTGCAGACCGGTCCATAAGGCTTCAAACATGTAAGAGCATTCCCCTGCTTATTTTTTATAGGCTGTACTTACAGCATATTGATGGCGGCAAAAAATGTCGATATCGATATTGAATAAGCTATGCGGGTGCCGCCGCAAAGCCTTCAACTTCGATGAGAAACTCCGGATAGGCCAAGCCGGCAACAATCAATAATGTATGGGCGGGCTTATGATCCCCCAGCATTTCCTTCCGCACATCGCGCATCCTCGGCAGGTTTTCCCGGTCGGTCAAAAAAGTGGTGAGCTTGACCAGATTGCTTAAATCCATATCAGCGTCTTTTAAAATAGCTTCGATATTTTGATAAGTGCCGCGAGTTTGATCTTCAAAGCCCGGGGGCACGTCACCATTGATATCGGCGCCGACCTGACCGGCAAAATAGACCAGGCGGGAGCCGGGTTCGATCTCAGCGCCATGGGTATAGGGATTAAAGGGCTGGCAGATGGTCTCAGGGTTAAAAAAACGCGTCATGGATTTTCTCCTTAACAGATATCCAAATGTTAAAAATTAGATGTGAAGGGTGGGCTCGATTTACTGAAGTTCCCATTCTTTAGCCCGGCTAGCGCGCCATTTATCAAACGGCACGACTGTTTCATTATCTTTGAGCAGCTCCGCCGTCCAATTGTATATCTCCTCATCGCTCAGCGACAAATCGAACGGCACGCCGAAGGGCTGGGCAACATGCCAGGGCGTGTCGATAAAGACTTCGGTGCGATTGCCTTCCGGATCGAAACAATAAACTGACCAGGCATTACCATGGACGATGGTACTGATGCGCGTGACGCCGGGGTATCCGGTCAGGGCAGCATGGATACTGCGCAACCGAGCCAGCGAATCGGCCCGAAAGGAAATATGGTTGTAATGCACCTCCTCATCGGATTTGGTGCGACCAGAATAGAGCACCAGCTGGTGATGGTCAGAAGGATCGGTACAGAGAAAAGTAATTTCCTCGGTTTCCTGGTACGAGCCATGATCAGCAATGTGAAAACCATAGACCGTGGTAAAGAACTCTACCATTCGCGCCATATCAAAGACATGAAAGCCGGCGTGACTAATCGATAAAGGCGGTTTTTTTGCCATCTTTTTCCCTCCGCAAGACCCCGTAGTATAATTCTATTTAAAAAACCAACGCCAGCAAAACTATTGGCGCGCCAATCGAACAATCTGCGATTGACCAGACTGCTCAGTTAAACCACACTCAGGCGTCAAAAATAAAAGCCAGGACTGCGTATTTTAATGGGCCAAACCACTGCTGAAAAAATAATTGCAAAGTCGGCCGGACAGGAGAGCGTTCAGGTTGGCGATATTGTCACCTGTGCTGTTGATCTGGCGATGATCCACGATAGTGGCGGCCCTCGCCGGGTCAAACCAGCCATGGAAAAACTTGGCGTCGGCGTCTGGGACCCTGAAAAAATTGTACTGATTTCTTATCACTTTGCGCCCTGCACTGATGCTGAAAGCGCCAATATTCTAAAAC